>JBDTMZ010000089.1:0-179411 GCA_039934035.1 Candidatus Solibacter sp.
GTCGACTAGTACGGGTGGGCGGCCTTCGAGGTGGAGGGGTTGGAAGCGGCGGCGCCCGGTGTGTTGACGGGTGAGGCGCGGGTTCATGGGAGGATCCGTTTGCCTGCGAGGTAGAGGTCGCGGCCCAGGTGTTTGGTTGCGGCGCGGCGTAAGGCGCGCACGTCGGCGTCGACTAGTACGGGTGGGCGGCCTTCGAGGTGGAGGGGTTGGAAGCGGCGGCGCTCTGTGGCGGGCAGTTGACGTGCGAGGTGGGGGGAGATGAGACGGATTTTGCCCCGTACCGCTACTAGCGCTACCTCTCCTTCGGACAACGCGTCTGGGGCGCTGCGCGCCTCGGTACGGAAGGCGACGAAGTCCCCTTTCTGCTGCGCGTCGGTGAGGTGCAGGATGCGCGCGGCATCGCTGCTCACCATGGCGTAAAGACGGGCGGCGGGCAGATAGCGGCGGGCGACGGCGAACTCGTCGAGCAGGTCGACAGGTGCGCTGAGGGCGGAATCGGTGGCCAGGGCGATGGGGATGGCGGAGCGCAGGATGGCGCGCGAGAGGGTGCGGCCGAGCATCGTCAGGTTGGAGGTTGGGCACCAGACGAGGGAGGCGCCGCGGCGGGCCATCAACTCCACGCCTGAATTGGCGATGCCGACGCCGTGAACGATGACGGTGCGTGCATCGAGCGCACCGAGTGCATCGAGCTGGTGGAGTTCGGCGCGCGCGGCTGGGTCGACGCCTTCGGCGCAATGGACGATGAAGGGATGCGCGGCGGGAGCGCGGCGGAAACGCTGGGCGAGGCGGGGCTCGAATTCCAGCGAATGCGCCCAGGAGAAGCGGCGCACCACGCGGACGGGGAAGGCCCCGTTGAAAACCGCGGCCTGGTAGGGGTTGTGGTGGCAGACGGTGGTGACGCCGGACAGCAGGTTTTTCAGCGCGCCCCACCAGAGGCGCACGTCTTTGGGGACGCGGAGATGTTCGCGGAGGGGAGAGGCGGCGGGGCGGTAGATGTCGCGCGCCCAGGCTCCGGCGTTGGGATAGAGGCGGCGGCCGAGGGCAGGGAAGAGGTTGAACTCCAGATGATCGTGCGCGTTGATCAGGCCTGGAATGACGAGGTGGCCGGAGAGATCGAGCGGGGCTTCCATTTGGGCGAGCGCGGCGCGGTGGAGTGGTGCGTGCGCGAGTTCTGGTGGGATCACGGGCGCACCCAGCGCGAGAGCAGCACGGCCGGGGTCGCGCAGGCGGCGGTGAAGAGCTCGGGCCTGGCGGCAGCCTCGAAGAGGGGGCGCTCGGGCTCTCCGATGCGGGCCTCCATCTGATCGAGCAGGACGAGTTCCGGTGCGGCGCGGCGGAGTTGATCGAGCGTATGCGCGTAGTTCTCGAGTTGGTAGACGCGGCCTTCGTGGCGGAAGGTGCGGCGCCAGCCCAGGGCCGCGGCCGCAGGGTGGAAATCGGTAAGCAGGAGCGTGCCACCAGGAGCGAGCACGCGCGCGAATTCGCGCAGCGCCGGCGCGGGGTCGGCGAGGTGGCCCAGGGTGAGCGCGCAGAGTACGAGGTCCGCCGCGCCGGTGGCGATGGGCAGCATGGCGGCGTCGGCGACGGCGAGGCGGCCGTGCAGCGCGGGCTTGGCGGCGGCGCGGGCAAGCATGGCCGGCGAGGCGTCCAGCCCGATCGCGTTCAATCGAGCGGTCCAGCGTCCGGTGCCGCAGCCCACGTCGAGGGCGCGGCGGAAAGGCACGCGCGCGATCCACGGCAGCAGCGCACGTTGCTCGACTGCGACGATGGGCGAAGGCGTGGTGTCCCACGAGGCCGCCCACAGTTCATAGCCTTCGCGCGCCGCAATGGCGACGGGCGGCATCACAGACTCTCCAGCCTCGGCTGCCGCAGGCGCACCAACTTCTGCGCCAGACGCAGTTCGCCGGGAAACTGGAACGCGCCGGTGGCGTACCGCCAACTGCTGAGCGACTTCAGCAGGGTGCGGCCCCAGCCGGGCAGGCGCATGTCCTGGGTGGTGGGCCAGCGCGAATTCATGACGGTTTCGAAATCGTGGATGCGGCGCGCGACGTGGGGCGGCAGCCAGGGGAGTTGCGGGTCGGTGCGGATCAGGAAGCGATACCAGTGGTCTGTCAGCCACTCGTCCGGGCTGGTGGGGAACGCCAACTCGACGCCGCCCCACGCGCCGTTTTGTTGCGGTGTCGGCACATAGGTCTGCACCACGATCTCGACATCGGGATTCACCTTTTTAATGCGGCGCACGAAGGCGATGTTGTCGGAGAGATCGCGTTCCGCGTCTTCGGGATTGCCGAAGATCATGGAGTATTCGGGCACAATGCCGAACTGGCGTATGCGGTGCGCCAACTCGACGGTCTGCTGTGCGGTGAGTTGCTTCTTCATCTCGCGCAGCGCTTTGTCGCTGCCCGATTCCACACCGAAGAAAATCATCACGCAGCCGGCGGCGCGCAGTTTGCGCAGGGTGTCATCGGAATAGCCGAGCACGATATCGACGCGGGCCTCGCACCACCAGCGGAGATTGAGCGGGGCGATGCGGCCGGCGAGTTCGAGCGCGTGATCTTCGCGCAGGAAGAAATTATTGTCGTAGAACTGCACTGCGTTGACGCCGTATTGGGTTTGCAGGTGCGAGAGAATGGCCGCGGTGCGCGCGGGCGCTTCCATTTTTTCGCGGTCGTAGACTGGCACCACGCCGCAGAAATTACAGCGGAACGGGCAGCCGATGCTGGCCTGATGGACGGCGGTACGCGAGCCGAGAAACGTGCGCGCCAGGTATTTCGCCTGGTCCAGGCGATGGTAGGGCAGCCAGGGAAAATCGTCCGGCGCTTTGAGCTTACGCTCCGCCGTGTGCACGGGCAGCCCGAAGGCGTCTTTGAAGGAGAGGCCGCGCACCTGGGAGAAGTCGCGGGTGCTGCGCAACTGCTCCAGCAGTTCGAGCAGGGTGTCTTCTCCCTGCCCTTTGACAACGAAATCCACGTAGCGCGCATTGAGGGCGGCGACCGTGTAGAGCGACGCGAAGTAGCCGCCCCAGACGATGGGCACGCGCGGGTATTTTTCGCGAACTTTGCGCGAGATTTCGACCGCCTGGTGCAATTGCGGCCCCGGCATGACGGACACGCCGAAGAGCTCCGCGGGATGCTCGCGCAGGTGCGCGTCGATGGTGGCCCAGGGGTCGGGATCGGCATTGCCATCGATGATTTCGTAGGTCTCGCGCCCTTCGAGAACGGCGGCCAGGTGCAGGATGGAGAGCGGCAGGCGGCGGTTCTTCGGCTTGGTGCTGCGCGGATGGAAGAGCAGGATCATGGGCGGAACCTGCCTTCGAGAATCCAGAAATTGGAAGGCGGGCGTTTGCCGCGCCAGCGCGCTTTCCAGGGGCGCATGGCCCATTGCCAGCCGTACCACGGGCGATGGACGTTCCAGGTAATGCCGAGATCGGCGGCCAATTCGCGCAGCATGTCGAGGTCGAAATATTCGATACTGCGCAGCGTGTCGGACGCGAAGCCGTAGGTCTTTTCGAACTGGCGGTGTCGTTCGCGCACCATCATCTCGCCATGTTCGCGTTTTTGGTAAACGGGCGAATCGACGATGAGGAACGTGCCCTCCGGACGCAGTACGCGGCGCGCCTCGGATAGCGTGCGGCGGTAGTCGGTGGAGTAGTGGATGGAGGCGTTGTAGATGGCGAGATCGAGGCTGGCGGGCGCGAGCGGCAGGTCGTCGAATTCGGCGTTGAGGCGGGGGAAGGGCGTGCGGGCCTGGTAGTGGCGGCCGGCGGCGAGTCCGTCGAGCGGGTCGCCCAGGATATCGATGGCGAGGGGGCGGTGTCCGCGGAGGGCGAGGCGGTGGGAGAGCCAGCAATTGCCGGCGCCGAGATCGGCGATGCGCAGGGGGTGAGCGGCACGTTTTTCGATGGCGGGCAGGACGCGGCGTTCCAGGTAAGCGAAGCTCTTGGCGCGAATGGTCCACTGATCCTGGAGAAGGCCGGAAGTGTCGCGGAAGGGCAGCGCGAGGTAGTAGTCTGGGTCGTGCGAGCCGCGGCCTTCGGCGTGGCGGATGCGCACGTAGTCGTCGAGAAAACGCTGGCGGGTGGCGGCTTGCATCACGTTCTCACCAGCAGGAAGAGGCGGTGGTCGGCCAGTCCGCGCAGGAGGGGGAGGTGCGCTAGTTGCGCATCGAATTTCGCCAGTGCGGCGACGAGGGGCGCGGGCAGTTTGACGTAGGAAGGCGGCACGAGGAGTCCGATGCCCGACCAGCGGAGCAGGGTAAAGTGCGGAGCGAAGGCGGCGCGCGTGTGTGCCACGCTCGGGTAGTAGATGGGGAGCGTGTTGGCGGCGAGCGCCCGGCCGGAGAAGCGGCGTAGGGCTTTGCCGAATTGCAGGCGGAGTGCGTAATAGAGTGTCTCCCAGAGACAGACGCGCGAGAGCAGACAGATGGCGAGGTGGCCGCCCGGGCGCACGAGGGGCGCGAGCGAGGCTGCGAGGGCCGGGAGATCGCTGACGCAGTTGAGCGCCCCGAAATTCGAGAGCGCGCCATCGAAGGGGGTGTCGAGGCGGGAGGGAGTTTCTGCGTCCATGTGCGAGAGATATTCCGCGGCGCACACGCTTGCCGGCACTCCGCGCGCCCTGTGGAAGGGAGTTTCTGCGTCCATGTGCGAGAGATCTTCCGCGGCGCACACGCTTGCCGGCACTCCGCGCGTTCTCGCGATCGCGACCATGGCGGGCGACGCATCGATCGCTGCCATCGAAATGCCGCGCGCGAGCAGGTGCACGGCATCTTCGCCGGTGCCGCAGCCGATATCGAGCACGCGGTGGCCGGGCTGGAAGACACGGTCGATGGTGCGCCATACGGCGTCGCGCTGCGCGCGGCCCACGGGCGTGTCCGTCCACTGCGCGTCGTAATTAGCGGCCATGCGGTCGAACAACGTGGCGGCGCTCACGCTTCCACCTCGCTGTACGTTTCGCGCAGGCGCTCGCGGGCGAGCGCGGCCTCGGCTTCGGACTGGCTGCGCAAGAGCTGGTCGGCAAACTGATAGAAGCGGCGCGAATGGCGTCCGCGAATGTGCACGTCGCGGTCTGTGCCGTTTTCCCACGCGCCGAGCTGCACCAGTTTCGGCGCCACTTCCTCGAAGTACGGCGTGCCCTTGATGGGGTAGGAGACGGTGGTGAAGAAGTCGTCTGGGCGGCAGGCTTTTACGTGCTCGTAGGTGGCCTCGATGTCGGGGAGGTCTTCGCCTTCGTAGCCCCACATGAAGAACATGCCGGTGCGAATACCGTTCTGTTTTAGCTGCGCGACCGCATTGCGCACCTGCGCGATGGTGACGCCGCGCTGCATGGCGTCGAGGATGCGCTGCGAGCCGCTTTCGGAGCCGATCCAGACGCGGTCGCAGCCCAGTTCCGCGAGCAGCGCGGCCACGCGCGGGGTGACGCGGTCGGCGCGCGTGATGCACTCGAAGGGCACGCGCAGGCCGCGGCGGCGCATCTCGGCGGCGTACTCGTCAAGCCAGCCGTGGTGGATGGTGAACACGTCGTCGGCGAACCAGATCTGTTCCGGCTGGTAGCGCTCCAGAATCCACGCCACTTCATCCACCACGCCGCGCGCGCTCCGCCTGCGATGCGTCTTGCCGAAGGTGGAGTGGCTGCACCAGCGGCAGTGATACGGACACCCGCGCGCGGTAATCACCGAGACCGAGCCCGCGCCGTGGTGTTCGCGCCAGGCGCGCAGGTAGCGGTCGATTTCGACTTGTTCGCGATCGGGCCACGGTGTCGCGTCGAGGTCGGGCAGCAAGCGGGCGGCGCCTGTGTTGACGGAGTGCGCCGCGTCGCCGGGAATGAGGAGGCCCGGCACTTGCGCGAGCGGTGCGCCGCCGAGAATCGCTTCGAGGGCCAGTTCGCCCTCGCCGGCCACTATGGCATGCGCGCCGGCGGCGAGGTACTGCTCCGCATAATTCACGGGCTCGGGTCCGCCGAGAATCACACGCCAACCGCAGGCCACGGCGCGGCGCAGGATGGCCAGCGCGTTGGCGCGGGTCAGCAGGTTGACGTAGATGCCCAACGTGGCGGGCGGCGTGGTTTCAAGGATGCGGAAGAGGGCGTCGCGCGAGCCAAAAGTGGAATCGTAGATCTCCACGCCGAAGCCTTTGGCCCGCAGGTACGACGAAAGATAGAGCAGGCCGAGGGGTGCGTAGGGCTTCATGATCTGAAGCTCCTTGGGATCCTCGTGCAGGAAATAGCCGTGGGTCAGCAGGAGGTCCATATCGGCAATTTGTGGGCGCCGGGGCGCGCGCAGCTTTCACGGAGCACGAGCACTCGCGCCCAGTCCCCTTCGGCAGCGAGGCTACCCTCGCGGACTTCGGTGTGCAGCGCAGCGGCCAGCGCACGATAGAATTCCGTGGTGAACGCGCCTTGGAACAGGACGTCGAGATCGTCGCTGTCCGACCAGTTTTCCTTAGGCCCGAGCTGGCTCGCAACCGTCTGATGAAACGGGGTGCCGGGCAGCGGGTAAGAGACCGAGACTCCGATATCGTCGGGCCGGGTTTCACGCACCAGGGCGATGGTCTTTTCGATCTCCGCCCAGGTTTCGCCGGGATATCCGAATTGCAGAAAGTAGCAGGCGCGTATACCGTGGCGGCGCAGATTTTCGCGCGCCGCGTACACCTGCCACATGCGGGTGCCTTTGTCCATGGCATCGAGCACGTCCTGGGAGCCCGATTCGACGCCCATCCAAACTTCGTTGCAGCCGGCGCGGAGCAGCGCGTCCACGGTGGGCCTCGTCATGAGGTCGCAGCGCGACTGCATTTTGAAGGGAATGCGCGCGTCCAGTTCTTCCACGGCGTCGGCGAATTCCAGAGTCCATTGCTGGGAGAGGGCGAAGATGTCGTCGGCAAACCAGAGGTGATCGGGCTGGAATTTCGCTTTGAGATCGCGCATCTCCCCGGCCACGAGGCGCGCGGAGCGGCAATGATAACTGTCGCCCCAGATGGGCTTGGCGCACCAGTTGCAGCGGTAGGGACAGCCGCGGCTGGAAACCATATTGAGTGAGAAATAGCCATGCGCCTCGACCCAGGCCTGGCGATAGGGAGCGGCGTCCAGCAGGTCCCAGGCGGGCAGCGGAAGCGCGTCGAGGTTGGCGATGGGCGGACGCCGCGGGGTGTGGCGGAGGGCGCCGGTTTGCGGATCGATAAAGGACACACCGTGCAGGCCGGGGCAGGGCACGCCGTCGGCGCAGAGGATGCGGCGCGCCACCTCCACGATGCCTTGTTCCACTTCGCCTTCGACCACGAAAGTGAAGCCGGCGGCCAGGTAGTCGGCGGCGCGGTCTGAGGCGTCGGAGCCGTTGACAATCGCAGGCACACCGGCGGACAGGGCGGTGCGGGCCATCCAGCCGGCCAGTTCGCGATTGCGCAGCAGGCACATTTTGGTGAGGAAATTAAAATTGTCTTCGCACACCGCGACCAGGCGCGGGCGATGTTGGGCCAGGGCGCGCGCGAAGCCTTCCTCGGGGGGTGTCAGCGCGGGATCGAACAGGGCGACCGTAAACCCGGCATCACGCAGGCACGCCGCCGCCAGCAGAGTTTGCAGCGGTGGATACGGCTGCATTTTGCGGGACTGTTTCCGGTCGTACGCCAGGTGATTGGAGTGGGTCAGAAGGATATCCGCCATGGTCCGCCCTCTTGCTAACAGGTTACCGGTTCCGCGGAGAGCTGGTGCGCGTCCACCTTGGGTTTGGGCGGGGTGAGCAGTTTCTGCGCGGTCTTGCGAACCCACAAGTCGACCGGGAACGAGTACACGTGATGGTCGAGGCGCCAGCGGGCCGGGAGGCTGATTAATTCGAACAGGAGGCGGTTGATTGCGGGCGTGCGGTATTTGCCGATGGGCACGCGGTGGAAGGCGACGCGCATGTACTCGCGCATGTTCTGCACGTGCTCGTGGTCTCGCCCTTTGAGCCAGGGCAGGACGGTGTAGCGCGGGAAGAAATCCGCCCAGCCTTCCAGGGTTTTGGGCACTTCGATGCCGATTTCAAACGCCTTTTTCATGATGGGCGAGCCAGGGTAAGGGGTGAAGATATTGGTCCAAAATTCGGCGCCGGGGTAGAGGCGGCAGATCCGCATCATCATGGCGACGGATTCGCGCCGCTCGGGCTCGCCTTCGCCGGGATATCCAAAGATCAGGTTGAAGCTGGGGCGAATGCCGGCTTGGGTGAGTTTGTCGGCGGCGCCGTAGATGGCGTCGAGATCCTGAAAATCCTTGCCCATGAGGTGCATCATTTTGGGCGAGCCGGTGTCGGCGCCCTGCGACATTTGGGTGAGGCCGGCGCGGCGCAGCAGTTTCAGTTCGTCGACGGTGAAGCGAATCACGAGATTGGTGGACGCCTGAATGCTCCACTCGAATTTGACGCCGCGGCGGACGAGGCCTTCGGCGATGGCGATGGCGCGCGGGCGGTCCACCAGGAAGTTATCGTCCACTACCCAGAGCAGTTCGAGGTTGTAGCGGCTGACGAGGCTGGTGGTCTCTTCCACCACCTGATCTGCGTCCAGCGCATTCCACTTACGGCCGTAGACGCCGTCGTTGGTGCAGTAGCCGCAGTTATAGGGACAAGCGAGGCTGGAGGTGTACATGGCCCAGCGGCGTCCGCAGACCCGCTGGTAGGCGTCGAAATCGGCGAGATGGTAGGCCTTGGGGGGCATCTCGCGCAGGGGGCGCAGGGCGCGCGCCGGGTTGAAGCGAATGCGGCCGTCCTCTTTATAGCCGACGCCGGGAATCCCCTGGCAGCTTTCGCCGGCTTCGAGGCGCCGCACGACATCGAGCAGCGCTTCCTCGCCCTGGCCGACCACGACAACGTCGACGTAGTCCGCCGCCAGAGTCTGGTCGGGCAGCAGCGAGGGGTGCCAGCCGCCGAGCACGACGGGCATGTTCGGATAGAGGCGCTTGACCTCGCGCGCGATCTGCACGGTCTCGCGGATCATGGGTCCGGTGACCAGTGACACGGCCAGGCAGATGGCGTCTTTCAATTCTTCGATCACGCGCCGCTGGAAATTCGGAGTGATGGTGGAATCGATGATCTTGACTTCGTACCCGGCTTGCAAGAGAGGTGTGGCCACGGCCAGAATTCCTAGTGGCGCGGTGGCTTCCTGGCTGGAAAACGCCGGGAAGAAAAATACGACCTTATTGCGCGGCATTTTGCGCAGCGTTTTGCCCTGCTTGGCCCCATCCATATAACCAGGATCGTGCACCCGTGGGGGTTGGTATGTGCGCAGAATGTAAAAAGTGTGTCAAGAGGTGCCGGGGGGTGCTTAGCGATCTTGGGGATTTCGCTAGACGCGACCGCGCGGGAGCGTTCGGCATCCCCAGTTCGGCTAAGCACGCCCGAGGGCACAAATACCGCGCGCCGGTGGCATGCGGTACGATTCTGGATTGTCGAACCCTTGGTTGCACTGTCCGGGATTGCCCGCGGGCGCCGCCGCCGCGCTGGCAGCGCTGCATTTCGCCGATCCGCAGCCCGCAGCGCTGGCCCGGCTGACCGATGGCGAGCGCGCCGCGGGGCTCGATTTCTGCCACCACGCGGGGCTGGCGCTACTGGCGCGCGAGGTCTCGCCGGAGGCCACGGCGCGCGATGCCGCCCACAATTTGCTGCGCTTGCGCACGTTGGACGATACCTACCGTCAGCTCGCGGCGCTGCCCGTGGAATTTCTCGCGCTGAAGGGCATCACCCAGTGCGAGCTTTTCGGGATTCGCCCGGAGGATCGCGCGCAGAGCGACATTGATCTCTACTGCCCGCGCGACACCGTGATGACGGCCGCGGAGGTGCTCTACGATTTGGGCTACCAGCCCATCCCGGGGCTGGAAGCGTTCCCCACCGATCATCTGCCGGCGATGTGGCGTCCTACGGGGTGGCTGTGGCGAGGCGACTTCTTCGATCCGGAAATGCCGCTGGCGATCGAACTGCATTTTCAGTTCTGGAATTCCGCGCTGGAGCGCCTGCCGGCGGAGGGGCTCGATGAGTTTTGGACGCGGCGGGTGCGGCGTACGGTGGGGGGCACGGAGCTGGCGGTGCTCAGTCCGCCGGATGCGGTGGCGTATGCCGCGCTGCATTTGTTGAAACACGTGTTACACGGCGATACGAAGGCGTTCCACGTTTACGAGATCGCCAGTTTTCTGCACGGGCATGCGGCGGACGGCGCATTCTGGAAGCAGTGGCGCGGGTGGCACTCCGAATCTGCAAGGCGTTTGCAGACGGTGAGTTTCCTGCTGGCTGAAGCGTGGTTCGGGTGCGGCATGCCGGCGGCAGTTCGCGAGGAGGCGGAGCGCCTGCCCGCGGCCACGCGGCTCTGGTTCGAGCAATTCGCGGTGTCCCCGGCGACACAGCGCTTCGCTCCCAACAAGGACGAACTCTGGCTGCACCTTAGCCTGCTGGCGTCCGCGTCCGATGGGTGGAGCGTGGCGCGCCGGCGATTGATTCCGTCGAACCTTCCGCCTACGGCGAGGGCGAGCAGTACGCAGAGTCAATCGAGGGTGTACGCGGAGTGGTTTTTGCGGCGTCTGCGCCACCACACAATTTCGCTGGGCACCACGCTGACGAGCGGCGCGCGATGGTGGTGGCTCACCAACCCGTACGGCGCGCAGTTTTGGATTTTCGCAGCGGTGGCGGTATGTTTTAACGCCGCGCTGTTCCTGTTCTTTCCGCTGTACGACCGGTACCTCGAGGAGTTGGGGCTGACGGCGGGGGCGGCCGGCGAAATCAGCGCGGCGTCGCGCATTGGCACGCTGGCCGGGACGCTGCCGGCTGCCTGGGTGGTGCATCGCTTCACGCTGCGCGGCGCGGTGGTGGGCGCCATCGCCGCGACGGTCGCGATTACACTGGCGCGCGCGTTGGTGACGCAGTCGGGCGCGGCGAGTGGTTTGGCGTTTGCCGGCGGCGCAGCTTTCGCCATCTGGGGTGTGGCGATGGCGCCCGCGATTGCTGGCGCGGTAGGCGAAGCGAAGCGGGTGCAGGCGTTCAGTTTCGTTTTTGCGATGCTGTTCGCCGCTGGAATCGCGGGTAATTGGGCGGCCGGCCCATTGGCGGCATTGCTCGGTGGCACACGGGCGGCGCTGCTGGTTCCGGCTGCGCTGGCAGGGCTCGCGTTGTGGCCGGCGCTGCGCCTGAAGGGTCCGGCGTCGCCGTCCGGCGGCCGCATTTTTCCGCGAGGAGCGTTCCCGCTTCGCTTCCTCGCGCCTTTGGCGCTCTGGCAACTCGCCACTGGCGCGTTCAATCCCTTCGCCGGTATCTATTTTGCGGAGCGGAAGTTCGGCATCGCCGAGGCCGGGGCCGTCCTGTCGGCGGGACAACTGGTGCAGGTGATCGGGGCGCTCTGCACTCCGATGGTGATTCGCCGCTACGGCCTGGTGAGTGGGATTGGGTGGATGATGGCGGCCACCGCTCTCTCGCTGGGTGGACTGGCGGGACCGTTTCCGGCTGACGCGGTGGTGCTGGGGTACGCGTTCTATGTGGCGTTTCAATGGATGTGCGAGCCCGCGCTCCACGCGCTGCTGATGAACCGGACGAGCGAGGGCGAACGCGCCGGGGCGGCGTCTTACTACTATCTGATCGCGTTTGGGGCGCAGAGCGCGGCAGCGTACGGAGCGGGCATGCTGCTCGAAGGCAGTGGATTCGGCGTGGTACTGGGTGGCGCGGCGGTGGTGGCGTTGCTCGCGGCGCTGTTGTTCCGGGTGCTGTTGAAGGGGTCGGACTGAGGCAATCAATCGCCGGGGTACTTGGCGGCGCGGCGGTGGCGTTGCTCGCCGCGCTGTCGTTGCGGGTGCTGCTGAAGGGGTCGGACTGAGGCAATCAATCGGCGGCGGCGACGCTGGCGGCCTGGTCCGCTGGGGCAGGAAAACGTTCTTCGATCAATCTGGCCCGGTAGTCGAAGACTCCCTCCAGATCGCGGCGGACCCCGAGATCGTGCGCCACGAGGCCGAGGAAGCCGAGGGGCAATTCATAGTTCACGAGGTCCACCATCCGCGTGCCGCCTTCCTGCGCGGCAAAGCTGTGGGTGTGGTGCCAGAGTCTGTAGGGTCCGCGCAATTGAATGTCGGTAAAGCCGCGCGGCGGATTCCAGGTGACGATTTTGGTGCGCCACGCGATGGGAAAGCCGTGCCACTTCAGACGGTAATCGAGCAGCGTGCCCGTCTTCATTTCGATGGGAGGGCGGGTGAGGATCTGAAAGCTCAGCCAAGCGGGCGTGATCAACTGCAAGTTGGCCGCGTCTGAAAAGAAATCGAAAACTTCTTCCAGCGGGCGGGCAATCCACTGTTCGCGACGCAACGTATAAATGCTCATGAGAGGAAGTCTCCCGGTAAGGGGTCAGGTTGCGCACCTGAGTAGTCCATGGCGATGGTGCACGCCATGCAAGCACGCCTCCTAAAGCCAGAATACGTCAATAAGACCACATTTGTCAACTATATGTCCTAGACATATTATGGACAAATCATTGACATATGGTGAAGTCGGCAGTAATCTGGAAGGAGTGAGTGATCCCGCTGGATATCCGATACGCGCCGTCGCGAAACTGACCGGCATCAGCATCGATGCCCTTCGGGCTTGGGAACGCCGTTACCAGGCGGTGGTGCCTTACCGCACCAAGCGCGGCCGATTGTACGATGCAGCGCAGGTGCGCCGTCTCGTGCTGCTGTTTGAAGCCACCAAAGCCGGGCACTCGATTGGCGGCATCGCCAACCTCGAGGACGCCCAAATCGAAGTTTTGCTGGCTGGTCCCGGCGGGGTGACGCCGCTGGACGCGAGCAGCGACGTCACAATTTTGAAGCCGGTGCTGAGCGCGATTGAGAACTACGATTACGCCGCAGCCAACAGCGAACTGGGCACACTGGCTTCCCTGTTGCCGGTGCCCGACCTGGTGACCAAGGCCGTGCAACCTCTACTGGAGCTGGTGGGCAAGCGCTGGTATAACGGCACGATTACGGTGGCGCAGGAACACATGGTCAGCGCCCTGTTGCGCAATTTGTTGGGCGGGTTGGTGCGCCTTTACCATCCGCGCGAACCGCGGGTGCGCCTGATCTTCGCTACGCCGTCCAGCGAAATGCACGAGTTCGGCATTCTATGCGGCGCGATGCTGGCGGTGGCGGCGGGGGTGGAAGCGATCTACCTGGGGCCGAACCTGCCGACGCCGGAGATCGTCTCGATCACGAACCGGCTGAAGCCGAACGCGCTGGTGCTGGGTGTGGTGGCGCCCTCGTATATCGCCGATTTGAGTGGGGCGATCCAGTACATCGCGGCACAGGTTACGGCTTCCACGGAAGTCTGGATTGGCGGGCACAACGCACCGCCCGCGATTCCGGATCCGCCGCCGGGGCGGATCACGTTCCTGGCCGATTTCGAAGCCATGCAACCGCAGATCACGCGTCTGCTGGAGACGGTGCGTTGAAGTCGAGTTCAGAGGGAGGAAAGGAATGCAGGCTTTCTGCGCATTTGCGCTGGCGAGTGTGATGCTACAGCCGCTGCCAATTTTGAAAGGGAAGTATCTGACGGGGCGCGATGCCTCGCTGCCCGCCGATGCCAAGGGCAAGGTGGCGCTGCTGGCGATTGGGTTCACGTACGATTCGCGGCATGCCGTGGAAGAGTGGAGCAATCGCTTCCGCAAGGAATTCGGCGGGTCGCCGGGGGTCACGTTTTATGAGATTCCGATGATCGGGGGCGCGGCGCAATTAGGGAAGTGGTTTATCGATAGCGGCATGCGCAAGGGCACGCCGAAGGAAGCGCACGAAAACGTCATCACGGTTTATGGCGGGACCGGCACGTGGAAGAAGTATCTGGAGTTTCAGCGTCCGGACGACGCTTACCTGGTGCTGATCGACGCGGCGGGCACGGTTCGTTGGCGCGGCAACGGCACGTTCGACGCGGAACGCTGGCAGGAACTCGCGGCGGCTACTTCCGCGCTGTTACGGTGACTTCGATGGGGGCTGCCGCCCGCGCCAATTTGGTGATGCCCACGGGGGTGCGGGCGGGGCGCGGCTCCTTGAAACAGTACCCAGAGCCTTCGCATTGGTGCAGAGTAGCATAGAGAAGGTAAACGCCAATGATGGACAGCGGACTGAAGGGCAGAGTGGTGGTGGTGACCGGCGGTGCGGCGGGAATCGGACTGGCCACGGCGCGCCGCTTTGCGCAGGAAGGCTGCCGGGTGGCGGCGTGGGATGTGAAGTCCGGCGAGGCACAGGAGGGCGGCATCTTCCAGACGGTGGATGTCACCAATGCGGCGTCGGTGGAGGCTGCGCTGGACGAGGTGGCGGCCCGGCTGGGCGCGCCCTACGTGCTAGTGAACAACGCCGGAATTCTGCGTGACGGTCAACTGGTGAAATACAAAGATGGCGCACTGGCCGGTGTGATGAGCGACGAGCAGTTCGACGCTGTGATCTCGGTCAATCTCAAGGGCGTGTTCACGTGCACGCGCGCCGTGGTGCCGCGCATGGTGGCGGCGGCTGCCGGCGGAGTGATTCTGAATGCTTCCAGCGTGGTCGGGCTCTACGGAAATTTCGGACAGACCAATTATGTGGCGACCAAGGCCGGCGTGATCGGCATGACCAAGGTGTGGGCGCGGGAACTGGGCAAGTACCAGATCCGCGTGAACGCGGTGGCGCCCGGCTATATTGCCACCGAAATGATTCGCCAGATGCCGGAGAAGATCCAGCAGACGCTGATCGGGCGCACGCCGCTGGGCCGCATGGGGCAGCCCGAGGACGTCGCCAACGCCTACGCGTGGCTGGCCTCGGACCAGGCGAACTTCGTCAGCGGCACGGTGCTGAGCGTGGATGGCGGCGTGGTGACGGGCACCTGAGCGGGGCGGCCGACGGCAGATTTCCTACAATAGAAAAGAGAGGGGCACTACCGTGAAACCCGTTTATATCGCCAGCTTCCATCAATCCAAATTCGGCAAGCTGCTGGGCATGACCGTGCCGCAGATTGTGGACTCCGCGATTCAGGGCGCGTGCCGCCAGATATCGGTCGAACCGTCGCTGCTCGATGTAGGCAGCATCGGCGCCGCGTGCAATTTCTCGCTCAACGAGCAGGGACTGCTGGCCGGCCTGATGGCCGACGTTCCGGGTATGGAGGGCAAGCCGATCGAAGCGGTGGAGAACGCGTGCGCGTCCGGCGGACAGGCCGTGCTTTCGGTGATTCAAAAGCTGCAACTCGGCATGGGCGATACGGGCATCGCGGTGGGCTACGAGAAGATGCGCGATGCCGAAGGCAAGATGGACGGCAAGCTGATCGGGAAGGTGCTGGGCTACTTTTCGCACCCCGGCGAGCGGGAGGGAAAGGTGTTCGTGTTCCCGCACATTTTCGCCGAAGTCATGCGCGAATATATGGACGCCTACGGTGTGACGGGGCGCGATCTGGCCACTATTGCCGTGCAGGAATACGCTAACGCGAAATTCAACCCCTGCGCGCAGATGAACAAGGTGCAGATCACGCTGGACCAGGCGATGGCGATCGAAGGTTTCAATCGCTACGTGGTGGAGGGACTGCCGCTCAAGACCTACGATTGCTCGCAGATTACCGACGGCTTCGCGTCGCTGATTCTGGCCACCGAAGAGGGCTTGGCGAAGCTCGGCGTGGCCAAGGCGGATTGCGTGCAGATCGCGGGGTGGGGTCAGGCCACCGATCCGCTACGGCGCGCGGGGCGCGAGGTCCTGGTGCCTGCGGGGGCGTACCGCGCCATGCGATCGGCTTACGAAATGGCCGGCCTGAAGCCGGAAGACGTGAACGTCGCCGAAGTGCACGATTGCTTCACGGTGATGGGCGCGCTGGGAACGGAAGTGATCGGCAAAGCGGAGCCCGGGAAGGGCGCGCGTTATTGGGTGGAAGGCAAAGCCGCGCCGCAGGGCGAGTGCGGCATCAATACGTCCGGCGGGCTGATCGCGAAGGGGCACCCGATCGGGGCCACGGGCATCGCCATGATCGGCTGGAGCGCGCTGCAGTTGCAGGGTAAAGCGCCGGAAGGCGTGCAGGTGGCGTATCCGCGCGCGGCGGCGACCTTCAATATCGGCGGACCGATTTGCGCCAGTGTGTGCACGGTGCTGCGAGGCGCATAGGGTGCTCGCAGCGCGGGCTGAGGCCGACGCGTCGTTGGCGCGCCGCCGCACGCGCAAATCGCCGCGCAGGGCGCGCGCCGTATCGGCATCGCGGGGAAGGACATGACTTCACGGGGGGCCTGGCGCCTGGTTGGACGCACCCGGTATCGACGCGACCGGCACGTTGGTTCGCGGCGACGTGTCGCGGGGTGTCTCCCGGGGGCCGATGTATCGAATTTCACCGGCCTGGGGGCGTGTCCCGCCGAAAACTTCCGGGGAGCGGGCATTCGTCGGGCCGGGCATTTCGTATGGCGCGCCGGCTCACAGAGAATAGATGATGATGATCGCTACCGTAAATCCGGCCACGGGCGAAATTGTGGCGAGGTTCGACACGCTCACAGAAGCGGAGGTGGACGAGAAGGTGGCGCGTGCCGCCGAAGTCTTCCGCAGCTATCGTCATACCGCTTTTGCCGAGCGCGCGGGATGGATGCTACGCGCCGCGGAGATCCTGGAGGCGGACAAGGATTCCTTCGCGCGCCTGATGACGCTCGAAATGGGCAAACCGCTGGGAGCGGCGCGCGCGGAGGCCGTGAAATGCGCCACCGCCTGCCGCTACTATGTCGAGCACGCGGAGCGTTTGCTGGCGGATGAACCGGTGGATACCGGCGGCGCGAGGAGTTTCATCCGCTACCAGCCGCTGGGGCCGGTGCTGGCCGTGATGCCCTGGAATTTTCCGTTTTGGCAGGTTTTCCGCTTTCTCGCGCCCGCGCTGATGGCCGGCAATGTGGGTCTGCTGAAGCACGCGTCGAACGTGCCGCAGTGCGCGCTGGCGATTGAAGACATCGTGCGCCGCGCCGGCTTCCCCGAGGGCGTGTTTCAAACCCTGCTGATCGGCTCCGGCCTGGTGCAGCGCGTCCTCGATAGTCCGCAGGTAGTGGCCGTAACTCTCACGGGTAGCGAACCGGCCGGGCGTCAGGTGGGCGCACAGGCGGGACGCCGGATCAAGAAATGCGTGCTCGAGTTGGGCGGCAGCGATCCCTTCCTCGTGATGCCGAGCGCAGACCTGGACGCAGCGGTGCGCACCGCGGTGCAGGCGCGGGTGCTCAATAACGGGCAGAGCTGTATCGCGGCCAAGCGGTTCATCGTGCACGACTCTATTGCCGCCGAATTCGAGAGCGGATTCGTGAAGGCGATGGCGGCGCTGGTGGTGGGCGACCCGATGCAGGAGGCCACTCAGGTGGGGCCGCTGGCCACGCCGGTCATCCTCAACGATCTCGACGACCAGGTGCGCCGTTCGGTGGCCGCTGGGGCGCGCGTGCTCACCGGCGGGGTGCGGGTGGAGCGTCCGGGCAATTACTACGCGCCCACGGTGCTGGCCGATGCGCCCGAGGATTCGCCGGCCTACCGGGAAGAATTGTTCGGTCCGGTGGCCGTACTGATTCGCGCCGCCGATCTCGACGCGGCAATCCGGATCGCCAACGATACGCCGTTCGGGCTGGGTGCGAGTGCGTGGACGAAGGATCCGGCGGAGCAGGAGCGCTGTATCGCGGAGATCGATGCAGGTATGGTTTTCGTAAATGGGATGGTGGCATCGGATGCGCGCCTGCCCTTTGGTGGCATCAAGGCGTCGGGCTTCGGGCGCGAATTGAGCGCTTGGGGCATACGCGAATTCGTCAACGTAAAAAGCGTCGTTGTCGCGTAGCGAGGACGTGGTAGGAGTTCTAACACGACCGCTGACTGACGTGTGGGGCTCCGTTGATGACTTTCTGCGCGCCTCCGTTGATGAATTGCAGGGCGTCGCGGGGCGAGGGGTTCTGACTCTGGGCCGCGAGGGGCCGTCGCGCGCGGAGCCGTTTGTGCGCAAGCTCACGTTGACTTCCAGTGGCACGCCGATTGCTGTACCTAGGGCTTAGGAGGTCACTCAAATGCGTAAATTTGCACTGGCATTGTCGCTCTGTTCCTCGGTGGTACTGTTCGCGGCGGACACCGCGCAAGAGCGGTTGACGGATGCCACTAATGTATTTAACGAAATCATGGCTACCCCGGATAAAGGGATACCCCAGGATCTGCTGGAGAAGGCACATTGCATCGTGCTTGTACCAGGAATGAAACAGGCTGCGTTGGGCATCGGCGGAAAGTTCGGGCGCGGGTACGCGGTCTGCCGTGAGGGCCATGGCCGCTGGGGCGGTCCGGCCGCGATTCGAGTGGAAGGCGGCAGCTTCGGATTCCAGATCGGTGCATCGAACACCGACGTAGTCATGCTGGTAATGAACGACAAGGGCATGCGGCGCCTGCTGGAAGACAAGTTCACCCTCGGCGGGGAAGCCACGGTAGCGGCGGGCCCGGTTGGGCGTTCAGCGGCTGCTCACACCGACGCCCAGCTCTCAGCGGAAATTCTCTCATGGTCGCGCTCGAAGGGGCTGTTTGCGGGCATCGCGCTGCATGGCGCCACGCTGCGTCCCGACAACGACGTGAATCAGGAGCTCTACGGCGCGAAGATGTCCAACAAGGACATTTTGGCCGGCAATCAAACTGCGCCGGCGGGCGCTGCGGGACTGGTGAGCGCGCTCAATCGCTACTCCCCTAGCGAAGATCGCGATAAGCCCGTCGAAACCCGCGGTGCGGATCGCGTCAAGAAGCAGTAAGGCAGGCGAATCCCGTTTCTTGTTGATGCGCGGGACAGCTTCCCACGGGGCTGTTCCGCGCCCGTTCTTCTCTTCTCCGGGTACGTGCTATCGTGCCTAGAGATGTCCAAAATCTCCCGTGTATTGCTCTCCGTAACCGACAAAACCGGCATTCTCGAATTCGCCTCGGCCCTGGCGGAAATGGGCGCTGAACTGATCTCCACCGGTGGAACCGCGCGCCTGCTCCGCGATGCGGGGGTGTCCGTCGCCGACGTCAGCGAGGTGACCGGATTTCCGGAAATGCTGGATGGGCGCGTGAAGACGATGCACCCGAAAATCGCCGGCGGACTGCTGGCGATTCGCTCCAACCCCCAGCACATGGCGGCGATTCTGGAGCATGGCATTGTTCCCATCGATATGGTGGTGGTGAATCTGTACCGCTTCGAAGAGGTGGCGGCCAAGGCCGGCGCGCACCTGGAAGAGCTGATCGAGAATATCGATATTGGCGGACCCACGATGCTGCGCGCCGCGGCCAAGAATTATCAGGATGTCGCCGTAGTGACGTCGCCGGGCGATTACTCGGCAATCCTGGAAGAGTTGCGCGCCAACGGCGGCGAATTATCGCTCGATACCAAATGGCGGCTGGCGCGTAAAGTTTTCCGCACCACTGCCGATTACGATGCGGCGATCAGCGCGCGCCTCGAGCAGGTGGAGGCCGCCGGACCCCTGCCGCACGACCTCGCGGTACGCGCGCCGAAACTGATGGATCTGCGGTACGGCGAGAATCCGCATCAGTCCGCCGCGCTCTACGGACGGTCGGGGAAGGGCATTGCGGGGGCGGAACAGTTGCAGGGCAAGGAACTCAGTTACAACAATCTGGTGGATCTCGATGCCGCGTGGCAACTGGTGAACGAGTTCGAACGCCCGGCTGTCGCCATCATCAAACACACCAATCCGTGCGGCTGCGCGGAGCAAGCGAAGCTGGCCGAGGCGTATCGCAAAGCGTTCGAAGCCGATCCGGTTTCCGCCTTTGGCGGGGTCATCGGGATCAATCGCGCGGTGGATGCGGAGACCGCGTCCGAAATCGCGAAGACGTTTATCGAGGCTATCGCCGCGCCCGACTATTCGGCGGAAGCGCTGGCTATTCTGTCCGCGAAAAAGAATCTGCGGCTGATGCGCGTGGCGCCCGGACTGGATCCGCTGGTGGTGAAGTCGATTTCCGGTGGGTATCTTGCGCAGTCCGCCGATACGGCGAAGCTCGAGCGTGCGGCGATTGTGGTGAAGACGCAGCGCGCTCCCACCGAAGACGAATGGGTGGCGCTGGAATTCGGCTGGAAGGTGGCCAAGCACGTGAAGTCGAACGCCATCGTGTATGCGCGCGCAGGGCAGAGTGTGGGTGTGGGAGCGGGGCAGATGAGCCGGGTCGATTCGGTGAAGCTCGGCGCCGTGAAAGCGGTGCTGCCGCTGGCCGGTACGGTGGTGGCTTCCGACGCGTTTTTCCCGTTTTCCGATGGCGTGGAAGAGGCCGTGAAGAACGGTGCGACGGCGATTATCCAGCCTGGAGGATCGATGCGCGACGAGGAAGTGATTGCCGCCGCTGACCGGCTGGGCGTGGCGATGGTGTTCGCCGGCGTGCGCCATTTCCGACATTAGAATTGCGGCCCGGCATGACAAGCGACGAAGCATTCATGCGCGAAGCGCTCGCCCTGGCGCGGGCCGGCGGCGGTTCGGGCGAGGTGCCCGTCGGCGCGGTGATCGCCGTGGGTGGGAAAATCGTGGGACGCGGGGCGAACTCACCCATCGCGCAAGCGGACCCCACGGCGCACGCCGAGATTCTGGCACTGCGGGAGGCCGCCGCGGCGGCGGACAATTACCGGCTCACCGGCGCTACCCTTTATTGCACTCTGGAGCCGTGCGTGATGTGCGCCGGAGCGATCGTCTCCGCGCGCATTCAACGCCTGGTTTTCGGTGCGCGCGACCTGCGCTTCGGCGGCGTGCGCAGTAAATTTCAGATTGCCGATTCCCCGCTACTCAATCACCGCGTGGAGATTGAAGAAGGCGTGCTCGGCGTGGAATGCGTGGAACTGCTGCGCGAATTTTTTGACGTTCAGCGCCGCAAATAGGCGTCGTCGCCGGCAATCCAATCGTCGCGCCGCGGGGTGAACAGGTCGGTCACGACGGTGTCTTCCATGGCCACGACGCCGTGCGGAACATTGGGTGGAATCACCAGGCTTTCGCCGGCTTTCACCAGTTGATCGACCCCGCCGATGTGGAACAGCAGCGCGCCCTTTTCGACATTGGCAATCTGTTCGTTGATATGGCTGTGCTCTGGCACCACCGCGTCCTTCTGAATATGCAGGCGGGCGATGGTCATCTGGGCGGAGTGCACGACCTTGCGCACCATCTTCGGGTTCAACTGCTCTTCCGGGATCTGGTCCCAGTTGTGGAGTTCCATGCAGCGTATTTTACCAGCGGCGGGGGAGCCGCGCCGAATTCGGTTACGGTATGATGAAGTCCTATGAAAGGTGTTGTGCTGGCTGGAGGTACGGGGAGCCGTCTGTTCCCGCTTACTAAGATTACGAATAAGCATCTGCTGCCGATCTATGACCGGCCGATGATCTATTACCCCATACAGGCGCTGGTGGATGCCGGAATCCAGGAAATTCTGATTGTGACCGGAGGCCGCAATTCCGGTGATTTCCTGCGTCTGCTGGCCAACGGCAAGCAATTCGGACTCAAGCACATCAACTACACCTATCAGGAAGGCGAAGGGGGCATTGCCGACGCCCTGGCGCTGGCCGAGCACTTCGCAGACGGGCAGAAGATCTGCGTCGTGCTGGGCGACAACATTATCGAAGGCAGCCTGCTGGAAGCGGCAGACCGTTTCCGCCAACAGGCAGCGGGCGCGCACATTCTGCTCAAGGAAGTGCCGGATGCCGAACGTTTCGGCGTGGCCGAAATCGCGGGCGACCACATTGTGGGCATCGAAGAGAAGCCGCGCAGACCCAAATCGAATCTCGCGGTCACCGGCTTTTATATGTACGATGCCACCGTCTTCGATAAGATCAAGACGCTGGTGCCCTCCGGCCGCGGAGAGCTGGAAATTACCGACGTCAATAACGCTTACATCGCGGATGGCACGATGACGTTTTCCTACCTGGACGGGTGGTGGACTGACGCCGGAACGTTCGATTCCCTGCTGCGCGCCGCCAACCTTGTGGCCACTTCCGAAGCGCGGAAGGCCGAGCCCGTGCCGGAGTTGGCGGGCCACGAATAATGGCAAATTCGTCCTCCGGGGGCTCACCCCGGCACATCGCGACCTCAGGCGACCTGGAACTGGCTGTTCCGGAATGCGCCAAAGGCATCGGCAGCGTCATCGGTTCCGCCACCGCGGCGGACCTGATTACGGGCGTGCGCATACAGCCTGTTTCGGTCTTTCCCGACGATCGCGGCTACTTTCTCGAGGTGCAGCGCATCGGCACCGGCGCGGCTGCCGGGTTCCCGCCGGAGACGACGCAGATTTCCGCGGCGGTCAGCTATCCCGGGACCGTCAAGGCGTTTCACTATCACCTGTTCCAGCACGATTTCTGGACTACCGCCAAGGGCATGCTGCAGGTGGTGCTGATGGATTTGCGCGTCACGTCGTCCAGCTTCGGAATGCGCAATACCCTGTACGTGGGCGAGTTACGTCCCTGGCAGATTCTGATTCCGCCGGGCGTCGCCCACGGCTACAAAGTGATTGGCCGCGACGAAGCCCTGCTGGTCTACCTGACGGACCGTATTTACAATCCTAAAGACGAAGGCCGCATCCCCCACAACGATCCCGGTATCAACTACGATTGGGAGACGCAGTACAAGTAATCGCCGCCACTGCGGCAGGCAGCCATTTTTTCCATGAAGATTCTAGTGACCGGCGGAGCGGGTTTCATTGGCTCCGCTTTCGTGCGGATGGCGATCGGCGAGACCGATCTGAGCGTCGTCAACCTCGATCAGTTGACCTACGCGGGCAATCTTGAAAACCTGGTTTCGATTGCCGGCAGCCCGCGCTACCGCTTCGTGCAGGGCGATATTTGCGACGCCGCGCTGGTGAACGCGCTGGTGGAAGAAGAGCGCCCCGATGCGGTGGTGCATTTTGCGGCGGAGTCGCATGTAGACCGCAGCATCCTTTCGCCAGAGCCTGTGGTACGCACCAATTACAACGGCACGTTCACGCTGCTTGACGCCGCGCGAACGCACCGGATCGCGCGCTTTGTTCACGTGTCCACGGACGAAGTGTACGGCAGCCTGGAGGCTCCGGCCGAGGCGGACGAGCAATACCCGCTCAATCCCAGCAGTCCCTATTCGGCGTCGAAAGCGGCCAGCGATCTGCTGGTGCGGTCCTACTTCGTCACGTTCAAATTGCCCGTAGTCATCACTCGTGCGAGTAATAATTACGGGCCTTACCAGTTTCCCGAAAAGTTGATTCCGTTGATGATCACCAACGCGCTGGAAGATCGCTCGCTGCCCGTCTATGGCGATGGCCAGCAAGTGCGCGACTGGCTGTATGTGGACGATCATTGCCGCGGTATTCTCGCGGTCTTGCGCCAGGGGCGGGAGGGCGAGATTTACAACATCGGCGGCAATCGTTCGCTGCCCAACCTGGACGTTGTGCACCAGGTTTTGAAACTTACCGGAAAGCCCGAAAGTCTCATCCAGTATGTAACCGATCGTCCGGGTCACGACCGCCGCTACGCGTTGTCGAGCGAGAAACTGATGCGCGAAACCGCCTGGGAACCCGTCATGAATTTTGAGGCAGGTCTGGCACGGACCATCGAATGGTATCGGAGCAACTCAGAGTGGGTCGGGCGGGTACGCAGCGGCGAATACCGGAGCTACTACGAAAAGAACTACGGCCATCGCGAACCCGGAATCTGATCGTCAAACCTATGCGCGTGGCGATCGAGGCCGCATCGCTCACTCTCACCAGCGGGGGGCTGGCGCGCTACACCTCTGAACTC
This sequence comes from Candidatus Solibacter sp., assembly GCA_039934035.1. Lineage (GTDB taxonomy): Bacteria > Acidobacteriota > Terriglobia > Bryobacterales > Bryobacteraceae > Solibacter. Next base: position 23,671 of record JBDTMZ010000089.1, read on the forward strand.
AGTCTGGCGCTGGCGCGCTGCTTCCCGGAAGACGAATATTTCCTGGTGTCCGACCAGCCGTTCCGCATGCCCACTCCGACGCCCGCTAATTTGAAGCTGGGCGGCGGACCGCGTAATTCGATGGAGCGGCGGTGGTGGCTCTGGGGGCTGGCTCGCGAATTGGGACGGCTGGGGGCGGACCTGGTGCACGGTCCCGATTTCGCGGTGCCGTATCTGGTCCGCCGCCCGAGCGTGCTGACGCTGCACGATCTTTCCCCGTGGCTGGATACGCGCTGGCACCATGCCGCGCAAAGGGTCCGCCGGCGGACGCCGGTGCTGCTGGAGTTCGGTCTGGCGACCATGGTGATCACTCCTGGCGAGAAGGTGCGGCGGGATGCGATCGAGCGGTTCGGGTTGCGGCCCGACCGGATTGTGGCGATTCCCGAAGCGGCGGCCCACTGGTTCCGGCCTGTTCCCGTGGCGCTCGCGCCGCCCTATTTTCTTTTCGTGGGTACGCTGGAGCCCCGCAAGAATCTGGAGACTCTGCTGGAAGCCTGGCGGGAAGTGCGCAGGCGGCATCCCATCGATCTGGTGCTGGCCGGACGGCGGCGCGCCGATGGTCCGCAGATTGCGGCCGAGCCGGGTCTGCGGATCGCGGGCGAGGTGGAGGATGCGGAACTGCCGGGGTTGTACTCGGGCGCGCTGGCCTTCGTGTACCCTTCTTTGTATGAAGGCTTCGGCCTGCCGGTGCTGGAAGCGATGCAGTGCGGCGCGCCGGTGGTGGCGTCGCGCGCGGTGCAGGAGGCGGCCGGCTCTGCCGCGCTGTACGCGGACGGCGCGGTGGAACTGGCGACGGTCATGTCGGCACTGGCGGACAATCCGGAACTCGCTGCGGCTACCAGCGAACGCTCCCTGGCGCATGCCCGCGAATATTCTTGGGAGCGGACGGCTCGCCTCACGCATCAGGTGTACGAGGAGGCGCGTGCGCGCTTTGAAAAGTAAGACGGGGCGGATGGCGGGTGCGGTTTGTGGGGGAACTTTTTCTGGCAGTGCGTGTGGCGTTGGGACAGGCGGCGGCGCGTGGCTGACGCGGGGGATCTACGTGTTCGTGCGAAAAGGACAGGTCACGAACAACGATGACCTGTCCCACCGGCTGGCACTTGTGGGGCAGGCATTCTTGCTTGCCGCCGGCTTTCAGCCGGCGCGCCCGTCGGGAAAGGTCGAAGGCGCCTGCGGAAGGCAGTGCCTTGTGCCGCAGTTGCGAGGCATCAGGCGCGGGATGCGCCGCCTGAAGGCAGCGCGCAGGCAGGAATGCCTGCCCCACAAGACGCGCAGGCAGGAACACAACATGCCACTTCGCCGGGAGGCCAGTGCCTAGGCCCAGCGCGCTTTTCCTTACTCCGGAGATCCCGTTTCCGCCGGTGGGAGGCGGAGCCCTGCGCTGCGCCTCCCTTTTCGAATACCTGGGCCGCGGGTATGACGTCGATGCCATTTTCTTCCGCCAACCGGGCGCGCCCGACCCCTGCACGCAGATGCCGGCCGGCATGGTCCGCCGTGTCAGTGTGATCGATTTGCCGCCTAACGGCCGCACTTTCGCCGCGCGCGCCCTGCGCAACGCGGGCCGCGTTGCGCGCCGCACCCCGCCGCTGGTGGACCGTTTCGCCGGTTTCACCGCCGACATCGTCCGCGCCATCACCGGCCGCCGCTACGATCTCGGCATCATCGAACACACCTGGTGCGCCCCTTATCTGGAACAACTGGCGCCCATCTGTAAGCGCACCGTGCTGGACCTGCAGAATGTGGAAAGCACGCTGCACGGGCGCTGCGCATCGGTCGAGGGGCGGGTTACGGGCGCGGCTCACCGGGTTTTTCGGGACGCCTCGCTGGCGTTAGAGCGACGCTGGCTGCCGCGGTTTTCCCTGATCCTCGCCACCTCGGAGGAAGACGCCGCGCTGGTGCGCGGAATCGCGCCCGGCGCCCGAGTCACCGTGTATCCGAACTCGTTACCGCCCACTCCGCTGCCCCCGCGCGAGAATGACGAGGCCATCGTCTTCTCGGGCAATATGGAATACCACCCCAACACCACGGCCGTGCGCTTCTTCCGCCGGGAAATCTGGCCGCTGCTGCGCGAGCGCTGTCCGAACCTGGTGTGGCGCCTGGTGGGCAAGAACCCCGGCGCCATCGAGCGGTTGGTCTCCGGCGACTCGCGCATCGAGGTGATCGGGCCAGTACCCGATGCGGTGTGTGAACTCGCACGTTCGCGGGTGGCGGTGGTACCCTTACTGACTGGTAGCGGAACGCGCCTGAAGATTCTCGAGGCGTGGGCGGCCGGAGTGCCCGTGGTCTCGACGACCCTGGGAGCGGAAGGCCTGCCGGTACGCAGCGGCGACACGTTGTTGTTGGCCGACGCCCCCGAAACATTTGCCGCCGAAGTAACACGGCTGTTAACGTGCACCGACTTGAGACGGAAGATCGGTGATGCGGGCAGATTGTTGCTGGAAAAGGAGTTTACATGGGAAACTGCCTGGAAAAAGTTAGACTTTTGACGCAGCCTGGTGTCATTTTGGTCCGCTATACTGGTAGTCACTAAATGCGTTTTGCCGTTGATGCTCACGCCATCGGCCGCCATCTCACGGGGAATGAGGTATACGTTCGGAGTCTCCTGAACGCGCTCGCCGCCCAGGACCGGGACGACGAGTTCATCGCCTACGTGTCTGGGGACAGTGCCGCGCGTTCGTTGCCGAAGCGTATCGTCACCCGGCGAATCGCCACCAACCCGTTCCTCCGCCTGGGTTTAGACCTGGCGATGAAGGTTCGCGAGGATCGGCCGGACCTGCTGCACGTGCAGTACACCGCTCCGCTGGCCTGCCCGGTTCCGGTGGTGGTGAGCGTGCATGACGTGAGCTTCCTGGAGCATCCCGAATATTTCACCCGCGACCGCGCCTGGCAGTTGCAATGGTCCGTGCGCCGTACCGTCCATCGCGCCGCCAAGATCCTGACTGGCAGCGAGTTCTCGCGCTCTTCGATTCTGAAGGTATATGGCGATCTGGACGAGGACAAAGTGGTGGTGGTGCCGAATGCGGCGGCCAGCGAGTTCCGTCCCATCGCGCGCGAAACCGCGGCAGCCGGATTGCGCCAGCGCTTTCACATCACCACGCCCTTCGTGCTCTCCGTGGGCGACCTGCAGCCGCGCAAGAATCAGGTGGGGCTGATCCGGGCCTTCGCACGCCTGGTCAAGGCATACCCGCCGCTCAAGCAGAACCTGGTACTGGCCGGCAAGGAGACCTGGTTCGCCGGGGAAGTCCACCGCGCCGCCCGCGAAAGCGGCATTGCCGACCGCATTCAATTTTGCGGCTTCGTTTCCGATAACGACCTGTTGCAGCTCTATAACGCCTGCGACCTTTTCATTTTCCCTTCGTTCTACGAAGGCTTCGGTCTGCCCGCGCTGGAAGCCATGGCTTGCGGCCGCGCGGTGATCTGCTCGCACACCTCCTCTCTTCCCGAAGTGGTGGACGGCGCCGCCATTCTCTTCGACCCCTACGACCTGGACGAAATCGTACGCGCCATGGCAGACCTTCTGCTCGATTCCGAACTGCGTCTCCGCATGGAGAGGCTCGGTTTACAGCGTGCCGCGCACTTCTCCTGGCAGAAGACGGCGGAGCGCACCCTTTCGGTTTTCCACGACGTACTTGAGAAATCGCGCGCCACCAGCGCGGTTTATTCTCACCCTATTGCGCATCGATGACTTTTCTAGGCCGCATTCTTCTTTGTGCCCTGGTTGCTGCTCCGCTGCTTCCCGCCGCGGACCAGTTGACGGGCTTCCCTTTTCAAAACGAGACGCTGCGCTACCGGGTGCTCTGGCCCGGGGCGCGCGCGCTGGGCGATGTCACCATGACCGCGCATCAGGCAGGCGAAGGCGGGTGGGATTTCGAAATGACCGCCAACGTGAACATCCCGGTGGTGCCCCTCGCCGATAAGTACAGCGCCTCGGCGGCGACCTTCGACCTGTGTTCCAACACGCTGTCGCGCGAGATCAGCCACGGCAACAAGAAGGTCTCCGAGAAAACGCAGTTCGATCAGAAGAAGAATACGGCGCTGCGCCAGACTCTGGTGCCCGCCGGCGGCGGGCGCACCGAACTCCAACTGCCCACCTGCGCGCGCGACGCCCTGACGTACCAGTATTTCGCCCGCCGCGAAATGGGGCAGGGCAGAGTGCCGCCGGCCGGCAAGGTCTTCTTCGGGTCGGCCTACGAGGTGAAACCGGTTTACACCGGCGCCATGGACATACAGGTGGCCGGCAAACCGACCACCACCGACCATGTCGAAGTCAGCGTCAAAGGGCCGGCCAGCGATTTTACATTTGAAATTTTCTACGCTCGCGATGCCGCACGCACGCCGCTGCTGATCAAGATCCCGGTCCCTGTCGGTACGGTCTCCCTGGAATTGGTGCGCTGAAATGCGCGTGGCGTTTTTCTCACCGCTGCCTCCAGCGCGCAGCGGTATCGCCGACTATTCCGAAGCTCTCATTGCCAGCCTGAAACCGCTGGTCGACCTGGAAGTTTTCTCGTCCGCCAGCCAGGCTTTCGACCCCGCACGCTGCGACATCGCGCTCTATCACGTGGGCAACAACGGCTTTCACGATTTCGTTTACGAAACCGCCCTGCGCCATCCCGGAATCGTGGTGATGCACGAGAGCAATCTGCACCACCTGATGACGGACCTGACGATCCGGCGCGGCGATTGGGATGGCTACGCGCGGGAATGCGAATATGATGGCGGACCCGCCGCTCGGGCCTTCGCCGAGCGTGTGCGCCGCCTCGAAGTAGGCCCCGATTACGAAGGCGTGCCCATGACGCGCCGCCTGCTGCATGCGGCGCGCGGTGTGATTGTACATAGCCGCTTCATGCGCGACGAGATGCGCACGCAGGGGTACAGCGGGCCCATCGCCGTCATCCCGCATGGCGCGTGGATTCCGCAGGCCGACCGCAACGGTTTCCGCCACAAGCTGGGTCTGGACGAAACCACGCCGCTGATTGGGGTTTTCGGATTTCTCAAACCGTACAAGCGCATTGCCGAATCGCTGCGCGCCTTCCGGCGCTTGCAGCGGCTGACGCCGAACGTGAAGATGATCCTGGTGGGCGAGCCGCATCCCGAATTCCCGGTGGAGGCGATGATTCGCTCCATGGGGCTGGCGTCGAGCGTGCGCGTGCTGGGCTTCGCGCCGATCGAGGATTTCGTGGGCTATCTCGGGGCCTGCGACATCGTGCTCAATCTGCGCTTCCCCACGGTGGGGGAGAGTTCGGGGACGCTGCTGCGCTCGCTCGGACTGGGCAAGGCGGTGATGGTCTCGGAAGTGGGCAGTTTTCAGGAATTCCCGGACGATGTGTGCCTGAAGGTCCCGGTGGGCGCGGGGGAAGAAGACCTCATCTTCGAGTACTTGAATCTGCTGGTGTCGCGGCCGGAAATTGCGCGCGCGCTGGGCGAGCGCGCCAAGGATTATGTGGCTCGCGAGTGCAATTGGGCCACGGTGGCCGCGCAATACGCGGGCTTCCTGGAAGCGGTGGCGCAAGGCAAGGATTGGGCCGAGCCCGCCGTAGTCGCTGCGCCACTGGAAGCGGCGGTGAACGGGGCGCCAGGGGCCGAGCCCACGCTGGAGTATCTCGAAAGCTGGGCCACGGGCGATGCCTCGGCCGGCTATCTGCAGACCCACTCCACGCGCCTGCTGAAGACTCTCGAAATCACGCCCGCCGGCGGACCTGAAGATCGCGTGCTGGAGATGGGGGCGTACCTGCAGATCACTCCCGCCCTGCGCAGCCGGAAGGGGTATGGCGAGGTCCGCGGCTGCTACTACGGCAAACTCGGACGCAGCGATCGCCGCACGGTCACCTCGCTCGAAGGCGAAGTTTTCGAGTGCGCCATCGATCACTTCGACGCAGAGAAGGACGTCTTTCCATATGCGGACGAACACTTCGCCACGGTCATCTGCGGGGAACTGATCGAGCATCTGTTCGAAGACCCAATGCACCTGATGAGCGAGGTCAACCGCATTCTCAAGCCCGGCGGACACCTGGTGCTCACCACGCCGAACATCGCGGCCCTGCGCGGCATTTCGGGCATTTTGCAGGGGTACCATCCCGGCTTCTTCCACGCCTACATACGCCCGGCGGAAGGCACCGGGGAGGTGGACGCGCGCCACAATCGCGAGTACGCGCCGCGGGAAATTTATCAACTGCTGGAGAACTCCGGCTTCGCCGTCACGCTGCTGGAGACGGGCGAGTTCCGCGACGAGCCGCATCCCGAATTCGGCTGGATCCTGCACCTGCTGGAACGCTACCGGCTGAGCACCGAATTGCGCGGAGACGGAATCTACGCCGTGGGCCGTAAGACCGGCGGCGTCCGGGAACGCTACCCCGGCTGGCTGTACGCATGAACGTCGATTACCTGCAGCCCGAAGCTCGCATAGAACCCGGCACGCGCGTGCTGCAGGCCGCCTTTTCCGTCCGCAACGACACGCTGGAACCCTGGCGCGCGGGCGAAGGCTTCGGCGTGGGCTACCACCTCTTCGACGCTGCTACCGGGACGTTGATTGTCGATGGAGCGCGGGTCGCGCCGGAGCGGGATATACAGCCCGGCGAGGCTATGCAGGTCCGCTTCGAGGTGGCGCTGCCGGCGGAAGACGGGGCGTATCAGGTGTTCTTCTCGCCGGTGCGGGAAAACGTCGCCTGGTATTACCAGAAGGGCTGGCCGTTCCTGCTGGCGGAGACCGTGATGCAGGCGGGCGCGGCGCGGGTGGAGCGGGTGCGTGTCGCCACGCAGGCGGTACTCTCGCGCGAAAGCGCACTGCGCGGCCTGGGGCGCGCCTTCAGCTACCCGGTGTTGACTGTGTGGCGCAATTGGGGATTGATTCGCGCCATGGTGAAGCGCGACATTCTCGGGCGTTATCGCGGCAGCTTCGGCGGCGCTTTCTGGACCATCATCAACCCGCTGCTGTTGATGCTGACTTACTTTTTCGTCTTCGGAGTGGTGCTGCGCGACCGGTACGATGCCAACGCCAGTTGGAGCGGTTTCGCGCTCTACTTCCTGGCCGGCATGCTCCCGTGGCTGGCCTTCAGCGAGGCCGCCGGCCGGGCTGCCGGGGTGATGCTGGAACATCGCAATTTCGTCAAGAAACTGGTCTTCGCGGTGGAGACGCTGCCGGTCAATCTGGTGGTGGCCGGGCTGGTCACCGAATTCTTCGCCCTCCTGCTGTACTGCGGTTTTCTGCTGGCTATCAATCACTCGCTGCCGTTGGCGCTGGTCTGGCTGCCGGTACTGCTGATTCCGCAGATTCTGTTCACGGCGGGCATCAGTTGGTTTCTCGCCGCGCTGGGTGTGTTCGCGCGCGATCTGGGGCAGATTATGGGCTTCATCCTGACGCTGTGGTTCTTCCTTACCCCTATCTGTTACCCCGAGAATAAGCTGCCGCCGGCCGCCATGGGCATCCTCACCAAGAACCCCATCTATACGCTGGTGCATGGCTACCGCTCGATCCTGCTGTACAATCAGGCGCCCGAGTTCCATACGATGTGGAAGCTGTGGCTGGTGGCCGCCGCCGTCTTCCTGCTGGGCCACGCCTGGTTCTATAAGCTGCGCAAATCCTTCCCGGACCTGATGTAGCGGGCGAACGTGAATTCGGCACGGGCCGCGACGCTTGCTGACGCGCTCCGTGCCGTAGTGTACTGCCGGCACCCATGGAATCCTTTAAGATAAAGAATTGCTCAAGAGTATCGGCAATACACTGCTAGCATTTGGGCCGCTGGGCCTCTTCGTGATCGCCTTGGTGGACTCACTCGGTGTGCCTCTGGTGGGTGGCGTGGACGCGCTCCTGCTGGTTCTGGCGTGGAAAACTCCGCAGTTGGCCTATCTGGGCGCTACCGCCGCCACCCTTGGTTCCCTGGCCGGCAATCTCCTGCTGTTTTTCGCCGGCCGCTATGGGGTGAGGCGTTTTGCAGGGGAAGAGGTGCCTGCCGGTAAGCTCCACAAATTCCGTCTCTGGTTCCAGCGCTACGGTCTTCTCACGGTGTTTGTTCCGTGCGTGACTCCGTTCCTGCCGCTGCCGCTCAAGGTCTTCGTGTTCTCCGCCGGCGCCATACGTACGCCGCTCAGCCGGTTCGTCCTGGTGGTGCTTACCGGACGAGTGCTCCGCTATTACGGCGAGGCTTATCTCGGCATACGCCTCGGTGAGAATGCGGGCGGTTACCTGACCGCCAACGCGTGGAATATCGCCGGCATCGTGGTGGCTGTCATGCTGGTGCTGGTGGTGGCCATCAAGTGGTACGATCGGGGTCGGGCGGAGGCGTAGAAGGTGCACTCGATACGCAACAAGGCAGTGGTCCTGGTCGGCGCCGCGGCGCTGCTGGCTGCCTGCGTGTATCTGCTTTTGCGAGCACGCAATATGGCCCCGGGCTACACACCGCTGCGCACGTTTCTGGATGACGCATCGGGCTTGATGGACGGCACCCAGGTGCGGCTCAACGGGATTCCGGTCGGCTACCTGGATGCGCAGAATCTCACCAATTCGCGCGACACTTCCCGTAAGGTTGAATTTGTGCTGCGGGTCAGGTCCAGGTACATTCGCGACATTCCCGAGGATTCCACCGTCGGTCTGGCTTCCGACAATCTGCTTGGCGATCAGTACATCGGCATCCGCTCCGGCAAGAGTACCCGGCACATCGAGCCCGGTGGGGAGTTGGCCGCGGTCAACTCGCAGGACATTACGCGTCTGATGGGGCAGATAAGCCGCCAGTTGGATCGGCTGCGGGGAATCGCGGACCGCACCGACAAGCTGAGTACCGAGATCAATCAAGGCGGCGGGAATATCGGCAAGTTCATCAAAAACCCGCCCGCCACCTCCGGCTTGAGCGCGGAGTTGGACCGCCTAACCCACGAAATCCAGCACGGGCACGGCACCATCACCAAACTGCTTTACGACGATCCGCTCGCGGCGCAGTTGAAATCGCCCATGGACCGGCTGAACGCAGTCACCAAAGGGGTGGACGAGACCACGGCCAAGATGCGCGATTTCCAGCACGACGTGGATCTCGCCACCGGGGAATTCCGCACGCTGCAGAACGAAATGAAGAACGGCACCGGCTCGTTCGCCACGCTGAGCCAACTGCAGGGGAGCTTCGATGCCCTGAGCGTGAAGGTGGATGGCATGATGGACCGCATCAACTCAGGACAAGGGACGCTCGGCCAGCTCCTGGTCAATTCGCAACTCAACGAAGCGCTCGCGGGGACGACTCGCGAGTTTCAGGAACTGGCGAAAGGGCTGCGCGCCAATCCGCGGAAATTCATCTCGATCCGGGTCTTCTAGGCTGCGGGCAACGCATCATCGCATCCCTCTGGATCGCTGTCGCGACGGCGAGCTCACTAAGTTCGGGAACCCGCTATACTGCCGGTAACCGCACACAGACGGAAAGGACCAGCGGCAAGATGAACCTCGTTTCAGTGAACATTGGGCTGCCACGCGAGGTGACGTGGCGCGGAAGAAAAACGACTACTGGCATTTATAAGGAACCGGTCGAAGGCCGCATCGCTTTGCGCACCCTAAACCTGGATGGCGATGGACAGGCGGATCTCAGCGTACATGGCGGCGAGCAGAAGGCCGTTTACTGCTACCCGGTCACGCACTACGCATTCTGGAAGCGGGAGTTGCCGGAACAGGAATTCCCGATGGGTGCGTTTGGAGAGAACTTCACCACGGAGGAATTGCTTGAAGACTCGGTCCATATCGGCGATCGCTTCGCGATTGGCTCGGCTGAAGTAGTCGTGACGCAGCCGCGCCTCCCTTGTTACAAGCTTGGAATCAGGTTTCGATCCGACGATATGGTGAAGCGGTTCTTCGCAAGCCGCCGGACGGGTTTCTACGTAGCCGTGGTTCGCGAGGGCGAGGTCGGCGCGGGCGATGCGATCCACGTGATCGGAAGGGAGCCCAACGCCGTCCCCGTCTCGGAAATTACGCGCCTGTACGCCGAGAGAAGATATGGCGATTCCGACGTGACCTCGGTGCAAAGGGCCTTGCTGGTTGCGGCCCTGCCGGAGAGCTGGAAAGAATATTTCCGCGAACGTCTGGAGCGGATGAAGCTCTGAGCTTGATGTTACTGCCCCACTACGGTGATCAGCGCCAGATTCCCGGCCGCGTCCCAGGTGAATTTGACCGTACCGCCATCGCCGGTATTCACCTCGATCACGCGATTCAAGCCGTCGTAGGTATACGTCGCCGTGCGATTGGCGGTGAAGCCGGACCCGATCAGGGTGAGCAGGTCGCTGGACGCCGATTTGGTATTCCCCGCGCTGTCAGTCGCCGTGACGCGCAGCACCGCCATGCGATTGGGCGCCAGATCGCCGGGGAGAATCCAGTCGTAGGTCTGTGCGTTGCCGCCGAAGCCCGCGAACGGGTCCGCGAACGTCTTGCCGCCGTCCGTCGAAAGCGCGAGATCGTGAGCCGTGACTCCCACGTTGTCGTCGGACTGCCATTGTACGCGAAAGGTGGTGCCGCCGGCCAGCACTTCGCCGCCCGTGGGCCGCAGCAAAGTGATTGCCGGAGCCTCGGTGTCGGACACCGGACATGTAGCCGTCTCATCGTCGAGGCTCACACGGTAGCTGCCCAGGTTGAGCGCATTGCGGTCGCGCACCAGCAGGGAGTACATGCCGTCGGCAGGCAGCACACGCCGCACCGTGCCATTGGAACTGGTACCCAGGAGCGATCCGTCCTTGCCGTATAACTCGACGAACGGGGAGTAGTTGCCGGAGCGCGGTGTCAGGCGCACCACCGTCTGATTGCCACCCGTTGCGCGGAAGGCGAAGGTATCCAATTGGGCCGGCACAGTGACCTGCCGGAGCGTGCTCTGCCCACAGGTCAAATTCACCGGCGAGCAGGGATTGTTGGGCCGCTGAAACGCCAGGCTATAGCCGCCGGTGGCCGTCGTGCTGGATGACGGACTCACCACCACCAGGTAGTTGCCGCCGGCGGCGGATTTCGTGGTCACGTCGAAGCTGGTGGCCAGGCGACTTCCCGCGGCGTCGAAGACTTCCATCTGCGGCGTGAAAGTGTCCGACACGCTGGTAAACAGCAGGCGCACGACGTCGCCCGGTGACGCCGCCACGCTGTAGTAGCGGTACTGGCTGGCAGGCGATAGCGTTCCCGGGGTCTGCCCGCCGCAGGCCAGGGGCGAAGTGCCCATCGGCGCATTCAATAACTGCCAGGCGAAGCTGTAGCCGCCGCCTGTGCGGGGCGCAGCGGCGCCGAGAATCACCGTATAGTTGCCCGTCATGGTGGCCTTGCGGGTCAGGCTGAACACGCCCGAATCCACGCGTGCGCCAGTGGGGTCGTACAACTCCATCTGCGACGAGAATCCCGGCGTGGAGGAGTTGCTTCGCAGGGACAATACATCGCCGGCAGTGACCGGCAGCTGATAGCTCACGAAGGGAGTCGCGGCCGAAACCACGCCACTCACGGTGGCGCCCTGTCCGGCGGGCACCGAACAGGCATTGGTGGTGCGCAGCAGATCCAGCGTGAAGTCCGAGGGCGAGGGGGAACGGCTGGAATCCGTTGCCACTACCGTATAGTCGCCGGCTGGCGCCTGTGCCACATCGACGCCCGCGAAACCGCCGGAAAGCGGGGTGCCCACCGCCTGCCCCAGCGCATCGAACACTTCAAGCGAAGAAGTGGGCGTGCCGCTGCCCGGCAGCAGGCGCACGCTGAACGCTTCTCCTGCTGCTGCCGAGTAACTGTAGACCGCACTGGCCAGGGCGCGTGGCAGGCTGCCGGGCGCCGGCGCGCCGCAACTCAGCGGCGTGGTGCCGCAGGGACGGTTCAGGCGCAAGGTGGAAAAGGTGAACGGCCCCGTCTGCGCCGAATCGTAACTGTCCGTGACCACCACACTGTACAACCCGTCGGCTGGCACGGTGAAGATGCCGCGCGCCAGGTCCGTGGTATTGATGAACTGCACCGACGCGCCGAACTGATCGTAAATATCCAGGCGCGGCCGGAACTGGCTGGTGGCATCGGGACGCAGAAGGCGGACCAGGAACGAATCCTTGGCATTCGCGTTGAGGGAATACGCCTGCTTGCCTAGTAGTTGGGTAATCGCGCCGTCCACGATCGAGGAGCAACCGACCGCCGGCACACCATCGCAAGGGCGGCTGATGCGCAGCGTGGAAAGCGAATAGTTTCCCAGCCCGCCAGTCACGGGGCCGGAGACGATCACCGAATACGTGCCGGACGTGGGGAAGGTAACGATGGAGGTGGAAGCGGCGTGGCCGGACGCGCTGCCCGGCTGCACCAGGCCAACGCGGGTGCCCCGCGAATCGTAAATCTCCGCCTGTGGCGCGAAGTTCCCCGAGGTTTCGGGACGCGCCGCGCGGAATTGGTAGACATCCCCGCCGGTGGCTGAAATGGTGTAGGAGCCGAACGTCAACGGAATGCTCAGCGAACCGCTGACATTGGAATTGCAGGTCAGGGTTCCGCCGCCGCAGCCCCCACTCAGTTTGGTGGCGGAAGTGTAGTAGCTGCCGCCCGCCGCGCCGGTGTATTCGAACACGATGACGTTCACGGTGCCGCTCACGGTCGCCGTCCAGTCAAAACGCCCGAACACGGAGACAAAGGTCAGGCGCTGGGTAGCTGGGTCCACGTTGACCGCGTAAGGCCGGTTCTGCTGCGCCGGGTCATTGGCGTAGATCGCGAAGAAGAAGCCGGTGCTGGTGTCCGGCGCGCCGGAGGTGGACACCCGCTGCACGCGGAAAGAAACCACGTCGCCCGCCGTCACATTGAACTGGTAGGAATCGACCTGCGCCTGCACGGTAGTGGACAGCGTGCCGCCGAGCGATTTGCCGCAGGTGAGCGTGCCGCTATTGCCGCAGGGGCGATTGATGCGCGCCAGCACGACGTGGAGCGTCGCCGAGGCGCGCGCAGAAGAAACGCGGAGGGTGAAAATGCCGTCGGTCGGCAGGTCGAATTCGTAGCCACGGAACACCTGTCCCGAATACAAGCCGGCCATGTCGTTGGGCGTGGTGCCCGGCAGCGTGCCGCCGATGGGCCGCGCGCTGTAGACATTCCCGAACGGGTCCGCAATCACGGGGGTCGCGAGGGCGAAGCCGGCATCCGCGCGCGAGGCGGTCAGGCGGAAATACACCAGTTCGCCCGACGTTCCCGTGAAGCGAATATTGGCCGGCGCATCGGTGGAAACCGGGATGTCGACAGGTTGATTGCAGTCCAACTGCGGCGGCTGCGCGAAGGCGGTCCAGACTCCCAGCGCCAGCAGCGCGCTCAGCGAAAACAGGCGGCGCATCAGCGTGCCCTCCTTCCGCTCAGCGCCTGGCAGGTGGCAACACCCTCCAGGAAACAGGCGCCCAGCCCGGAAAGCTGCGGCTGCAACTCCGGCAGCGGCGCGGCAAGATCGATGATGCCGTTCAGGCTGAGGCGTAACTCAGGCAGTACGTAACGGCTGCCGGTGAAGAGCAGGCCGGCGCCATCGTCCAGCCAGCCCGATTCGCCGCGCGCGCGGAACGGGTTGTCCACGCCTTCGCTGGCGGCCAGCAGATTTCCTCGCGTGTCGTAGCGATAAGTATTAACCACGCCCTTGGCGGGGGTGGAGAGCGCCACCGTATTGCCATCACCATCGAAGTGGTAGAAGTACCCGGTGCCGTCGGCCGCCACCTTCCACAAGAGTCCGAGGCCGTGTATATACCAGGCCACCGGCGTGTTGTCGCCATTCACTTCCATGATGACGCGCGGCTGTTCGCCGGAGAGGTCATACACCAGGCGGCGGTCGTTGCGCCCGTTACGCAGTCCCAACGAATCGTAAGCGGAGGAACTGGTGGCATCGCCGGTGCGCGCCTGCAAGCGTCCGAACGGGTCGTAAGCGAAAGTGGAATTGGCCGCGCCTTCGATCGCCACCAGCGCACCGCGCGCATCGTAGCGGTAGGTTGCGCCGTCGCTGCGCGACACCGGACGGTTCGCGGCATCGAAGGCATACTCCAGCGAGGCGACGGTGGCGGCCGTGGTGTTGGGCTCGAGCGCGCTCACGCTGGTGCGGTTGCCGTTGCTATCAAGCGCATACCGGTAGGCGGCCACCGGAGTGCCGTCCGGCCCCGTGCTGACGATCGCCTTCAGATTGCGTCCGCTATCGTACTGATAAATCGTGACCGGCCCGCCCGAGACGCTGACGCTGACGGGGTAGCCCGCCGCATCGTAGCTGTAAACCGCGAAATTGCCCTGCCAGTCCGAAACCCGCACCAGGCGGCGCTGCTTGTCGTATTGATATGAGACGGTCTTGCCGCCAGGCATGGTGATGTCCGTCAACTGCCCCGCCGCATCGTAGCCGTAGCTGGTTTGCAGCCCAAAGGAATCGAGCTGTTCCGTCAGCCGGTTGGCGCTGTCGCGATGCAGGCCGGACTCGTCGAACACGGCCAGCGAATCGCCCGAGGAGACATGCAGCAGCCGGTTCGCCACGGTGTAATCGGCGCGCATGGTGGCGCCCGCCGGATCCTGGCGCGTCAAGGTGCGCGCGGCGCCGTCATACTCGTAGTTCCACTGGTTGCCCAGAGCATCGGTGAAGCCGGTCACCAGGCCGTCGCTGTTGTACTGATATTTGCGGGTGTTGCCCTTTTGGTCGGCCAGCGCGACGATCTGGCCCGCGGCATCGCGGGTCGCGGTGGTGGTGAAGGTCCGCGGGTCTGTGATGCCAGCCAAATTGCCGCTATCGTCGTAGGACAGCGTCCAGATGTTTTTGTTGGGATCTGTAATGCGTGTGAGGCCGGCGCTGGTGTAGGTGGCGGTCCAGCGGTTGCCTGCCCCGTCCACAAGGCCGGTGAGGTTGCCTTTGGAATCGTAGCTGAAGGTCACGGCTTCGCCCGCGGCGTTGACTGCGCGCACGCGATTTCCCGCCGCATCGTAGCTGTAGGACACCGTATTCCCGGCCGCATCCACCACGCTGAGCAATAATCCCGTGGCGGCGGAAGTGTACCAGGTGACATTGCCATTGCCATCGAGCGAACGGATTTCGCTGGGGCGCCGCGGCGTGTCGTAGAGGCGCACGGCGCTATCGGGCATGGTCACGCTCGCCAGGCTGGCAAACGCTGCATCTCCCGTGTAGTGGAACGCCGTCTTGCCGCCGGCCCATGCCACCGCTGTCAGATTGCCCTGCGCGTCGTACTCGTAGGCGGCCGTTTTTCCATCGGCGTTGGTCTGCTGCGCCAGGCGGCCCTCGGCGTTGTAGGCGAAGGCGACGGTGCGTCCCGTATCGTCCCTCATCGAGGTGATGTGGCCCGCGTCGTCCGTGGTGAAGGCCACGCTGCGTCCGCGATAGCGCGCCGTTTTCAGCCGCCGGTTGCCGTCGTATTCCAATGAGACGGTCAGGGTGCCGCCGGTGCGCAGGGCGGTCAATTCTCCCGCCGCGTTGAAGACTCGCGTGGAGACGCCGCTCTTCAGGGTGTAGCCGCCGTCCGGCGCGCGTTCCAGCGTATCGCTGGTGCCGGAGACGGGGAACAAGGCGCTGGTGCCGGTGGCGGTGGCATAGCGGTCTGTGCGGCCGGTTCCGCGGCGCAGAATTAAGGTGCCGTCCGGAGCGGTAGTGATGGTATCGCCGAGGCTGAACGACCAGCCCTTGCCCAGGAGCCCGCTGCCGGTTTCGTCCATGTTGAAGGAGTGCTCGAGGGAGAGGCTGGGTGCGGGTCCGCCGAACGCGAGATCGGTCACGCGGGCGAAGAGGGTGAGGTTGGCCGTGTTGACGTAAATCCGCGGATACCCGGGCTCGCGGCACGCAGTACCGAGGCAAAGCGCCTCGTACGGTGTGAACCGATTTTCGCCGGGCCCCCCGAAACCAACCTGCGCGCAATCCCGGCAGGCGGTCCAGGCAGGAGCGTGCAAGATGATGAAAAGACAACCTAACTGCAGTAATTTAAGGGAAATAGCGCACTCCTACTCATCCTGAGTCTAGCAAACCGCCCCCCGGGCAAGGCTACAATGGGAGGTACCAACCTTGTTACGCTAAGCACGTTACATGCCGAAAAGAATCGCCATCGTCGAAGATGAAGCCGAACTGGCAGCGCTGATCGAGTACAACCTTGGCCGCCACGGGTACGAGGCGCAGATCCTCGGCGGCGCCAAGGGTACCCTGCGCGCTCTGGAGCAGGCACGTCCCGATCTGATCCTGCTGGACGTCATGCTGCCGGACGTCGATGGCTTCGAGCTGTGCCGGCAGATCCGTCAATCGACCGTGCTGGCGCGCATCCCGGTCCTGTTCCTGACGGCTCGTTCCGATGAAGTGGATCGCGTGCTCGGGCTGGAAATCGGCGGCGACGATTACATGACCAAGCCGTTCAGCCCCCGGGAGCTGATCGCCCGGGTGAAAGCGCACCTGCGCCGCGAAGAGATGGATACCGAACCCGCCGCCGCGAGCCTCGGACCCTTCCGGCTCGACCGCCCCGCCCGGCGCGTTTTCCTGGCCGACAAGGAAATTTCCCTGACCTCCACCGAGTTCAATCTGTTGGAATACTTCATCACGCATCCGGGGCGCGCGTACAGCCGCGACCAGTTGCTGGAAGCCGTCTGGGGCGAATCGCGCTTTGTCACGCCGCGCACGGTGGATGTGCATGTGCGCCGGCTGCGCGAACAGATCGAAGAGCAGCCCGATGCGCCGCGCTACCTTACCACCGTGCGCGGTTTCGGGTATCGTTTTGAAGAAGCGGGCTAGCCGCCCGCGTTGAAGAAGCGGGCTAGACGTCCGCGTTGAAGAAGCGGGCTAGACGCCCGCGTTGAAGCCGTTCGCATGACCGGAAAGATCTTCCTGAAACTCATCGCCGGAGTGTTCTTCCTGCTCCTGCTGGCATTGGTCACGGTGGACTACTTTGCGACCAACGTCGCCAAAGACAATTACATCGAAAACCTGACCGCGCAACTGGCGGCCAAAGGCCGCATGCTGGCGCTCACATTCAACGACAACGCCAATCTCGCGCCGGCAGCTGTGCGGCGCATGGCGCAGGCCGCCGGCGGACGCATCACGGTGGTACACGCCGACGGCAAGGTGGTGGTGGATTCCGAGGCCGACGCGGCGGGTATGGAAAATCACCGTACGCCTTCCAGGCCCGAATTACTGGAGGCTTTCCATGGGAAACGGGGCTCCGATATCCGCCAGAGCGCGACCATTGGTGTGTCGTTTCTGTACGTGGCTGTGCCGGATAGCGACGGGGCCATCCGCATTGCCGTGCCGCTTTCCGAGATCAACAAGCAGGTCAGCCAGGTGCGTGGCAAGATTCTGGTGAGCACCGCCCTGGCCTTCTTTCCCGCCATTCTGGTGGCCGCCCTGCTGGCGCGGCTGATTTCGCGGCGTTTCGCCACCATCATGGCCCACGCCGGAGAACTGGCGCACGGCAATTTCCGCGCCCGCCTGGAGGAAACCGATTCCAGCGAGTTCGGCCAGCTTGCCCAGACGCTGAACGAAACCGCCGAGAATCTGCAGCAGACCGTTGCCCAGTTGCAGCACGAACACGCCGAACTGGAAAAGCTGGAGCGGGTGCGCAAAGATTTCGTTATCAACGTCTCACACGAATTGCGCACGCCGCTGGCGTCGATTCAGGGCTATACCGAGACCCTGCTGGATGGCGCGCTGAATGACCCCAAATACAACCTGCGCTTCCTGGGTATCATTCGTCACAATGCCGAGCGACTGGCGCGGCTGACCGAAGATCTGCTCACGCTATCCCGCATCGAGCAGAAGCGCCAGAAGTTCGAATTCGAGGTCCACCCGGCCAACGCGCTGATTCACGATGCCTTCGAAATGATGGCGCCGCTGGCGGAAAAGGGGAGCATCGAACTCTGCGAGGAACGTGCGCCGGAGGACACGGTGGTCTACGCCGACAGCGAGGCCGTGTCGCAGATTCTCAGCAACCTGATGGAGAATGCCATCAAGTACACTCCCGCCGGCGGGCGCATCACGGTGGGAGCGGTGGCGCAGGGCGCGATGGTGGAATTTTTCGTCCGCGACACCGGGTTCGGGATTCCCGAGGAAGACCTGCCCCGCCTCTTCGAGCGCTTCTATCGTGTTGATAAAGCGCGCTCCCGGGAACTCGGCGGCACTGGCCTCGGGCTTTCCATCGTCAAGCACCTGGTGGCCGCCCACAACGGCACGATGCGGGTGGAAAGCCGGCTGCACGAAGGCTCTACGTTCTCTTTCAGCCTGCCAGCGGACGAAGCCACACTAGCGCAAGAGAGACTTAATCTCGAATTCACTGGGTCGTAACCGCGGCGTAACAGCCTCGCTGCTATCGTGACGATGAGATCATGAAAAAGATTCTGCTCATCGAAGACGATACCGACCTCTTTTCGCTGCTCAAGTACAACCTGGAAAAAGAAGGGTTTTCGCTCGCCGGGCAGCACACGGGCAAAGGCGCTCTGGAACTCTGCCGCCAGGTGAGGCCCGATCTAATCCTGCTCGACATCATGCTCCCCGATTCCGACGGGTTGGACATCTGCAAAGCCATCCGCAAAGATCCCGATCTCGCCGCCGTTCCCATCATTTTTCTGACGGCACGCGCCAGTGAGACGGACCGCATCGTGGGCCTCGAACTCGGCGCCAACGATTACGTGGTCAAGCCCTTCTTCGTGCGCGAACTGATCGCCCGCATCAAACTGCAATTCCGCAATCTGAGCACGCCCACGCGTACGCTGGAAGCCGGCGGCGTCGAACTCGACCGCACCAGCTGCCAGGTGCGTCTCAACGGCCTTCCGCTGCAATTGACGGCCACCGAATTCCGCCTGCTGGAATATCTGATGAACCGCCCGGGCGTGGTATTCAGCCGCGATCAATTGCTGAATGCGGTATGGGGACAGGATCGCGCCATCACCGATCGCGCGGTCGATGTCTACGTGCTGCGCCTGCGTCAAAAAGTGGAGAAAGACCCCGCTGTGCCGGTGCTGATTCACTCGGTGCGCGGCTTCGGTTACACGTTCGAACCCCGGCGCGCCGCCAGCGCGTAACAGGCGGCGTTCTTCGTGTCAGGTTCGAATTCGCGAGCGACGCGGTGCAGGCCCGCGTGGCTGGATCCAGTCAGGCGTCCAATTCGGCATCCGGCGTGAATAGAACTACACGTGCCCGATGCCCTGCGGCCAGCTTCACGTCGCACGTGTAGAGCTCCGACGCGGTGGCTTCGGCCAACGCAATATAGGAAGCGTCGTAGGCGGTGAAATTGTGGCGTAATTCCCAAATACGTCCCAGCAGTGGCAGGTGCGGATAACGCTCGGCGGGCAGTAGCGCGAGCCCTTCCAGGGCGCGGGCGATGCGATGAGAATCGATGTGCCGCCCGGCAGCCAGACCACGGAGCGCGCTGACTACCTCGATGTCCAACAGGTGCGGAACCGCAAAAGTTTCGTTCCGCGCATGGAGTTTGTGGCGGAGCCTCTCCGCCATTGGCCCGTTCGTGAGCAGTTCCACCACGACCGAGGCATCGAGAACGATCATCTCAGGTCCCGCAGTTCACGAATGACGTCAACCGCGCTCTTTTTAGCTCGAATCGGTTTCAGTTGAGCGCTCATTTCCAGCCACTCCTCCATCGAGGGGCGGTCGGCGGTCCGCTGCAGTTCCCTTTTGATGAAGTCGGAAAGGCTCATGCCCTCGCGGGCCGCGCGTGCTTTCAAAGTGCCGTGCACGCGATCGGGCACATCTCGCACCTGGATCATCTTCGACATGCTCAAAGCATAAAAACATGTGGAGCACATGTCAATGCCGCTTACACGGAGGCTTGCGATAGGTGCGATTTCTTTGCCGGGGCGACCTGGCAAAAGTGACTCCCGTCAGTTCCTGATCCCAGAGGCGTGCAACGCGTTCGAGTTCCGAGGAGTGTGGTCAGTGCAGCGATGCGCAATTTTAGTGTCCACCACAGCCTCGTGATTTCGTCGCCGGTGTCTACCGCTTGCCCAAAAGTGCGTGCTTTCCGCCGGGTGTCGTCGAGGCACGGTAACTCCTTTGATTCGCAGCGGAGAGCGCAGGAAATCGGGCACTTCAGCGAGCCCAGAATAGGAGCGATTTCAGGATTCTTTGATACAGTGGACCCCGGACTGCCGGAGCCATCCGTGCTGCTGAACATCACCCCGAACCGAATCCTCAAGGAAAGTAGCAAAGCAGTGGCGGAAATGCTCCGGCGCACACCCTCGCGGAGCGAGGCCTCGGGCAAATATGCCGACGCTCCGCCGCTGCGCTCCGCGCTGTTCAGCGCCGCCCAGATGAAGCAGCATGGGCGCACGCTGGCGAGCCAGCATAAGCTGCGCTCGGGGCAGGCGGCGAACCAACTGCTTGGCCGGCTCTCCGAAAACGAAGACGTGCTGGAAGGCGTGCACGACCTGATGACGGAGGCGATGGCCGAGAGCCGGCAAATCACGCCGGCCGCCGAGTGGCTGCTCGACAATTTCTATCTCATTCAGGAACAGATTCGCATTGCGCGCCGGCATCTGCCCAAAGCGTACAGTCAGGAACTTCCCCGGCTGCTCAACGGCGCCTCTGCCGGATTGCCGCGCGTATACGATATCGCTCTCGAAATCATCGCGCACGGGGATGGGCGGGTGGACCCCGAAAATCTCGCCAGCTTTGTCACGGCCTATCAAAGCGTCATGCCGCTGGCGCTGGGCGAACTTTGGGCGCTGCCCATCATGCTACGGCTGGCGCTGATCGAGAATCTCCGCCGCGTCGCCGCCGTGGTGGCGGCCGACCGGGAAGCGCGCAACCATGCCGATGCCTGGGCCGACGAAATCATCGAGACCGCGGAGAAAGATCCGAAGAACCTCATCATCGTGATCGCCGATCTCGCGCGGTCGAATCCACCGATCGACACGGCATTCGTCGCCGAATTCACCCGCCGCCTGCACGGACAGGGGCCCGCTCTCGCGCTGCCGCTGAGTTGGATTGAGCAGCGTCTTTCGGAGACCGGCAACACCATTCCGCAAGCCGTCCAGCTGGAGAATCACAAGCAGGCCGCGAACCAGGTGTCGATGAGCAATAGCATCGGCAGCCTGCGCTTCCTGAGCGCGCTCGACTGGCGCAAATTTGTCGAGACCATGAGCGTGGTGGATCAGACGCTGCGCGAGGATCCGGCAGGGATCTACAGCCGCATGGATTTCGCCACGCGCGATTGTTACCGCCACGTGATCGAACGAGTCGCCCACGAGAGTAAGCGCCTGGAACGCGATGTGGCGCGCCAGGCAATCGAACTGGCGCGGGCGGCTGCGGCAACTGCCGCCGCCACGGCCAGCAAGGCCGCCGTGACGGATCATCGCACCACGCACGTCGGCTTCTATCTGATTGCGGAAGGCCTGGCGCAACTGGAGAGCGCGGTGGGCGCGCGAATTCCCATTGGACTGCGCTGTACCCGTTTCGCGCGGCGTTATCCCGTGCTGCTGTATGTGGGTGGTATCGCGCTGGTGAGTCTGGCGATTGCCGCGCTGCTCACGGCGGAAGCCTACCACGGCAGCGGTCAGCCCTGGTGGCAACTCGCGCTGGTGGCCGTGCTGTCGCTGGCCGCGGGAAGCCAGTTGGCGGTCAGCCTGATGAACTGGCTGGTGACCATGACGGCGAAGCCGCAGATGCTGCCCCACCTGGATTTCAGCGAGGGCATTCCCGAGGTCTGCCGCACGCTGGTGGTGGTGCCTGCGATGTTGACCAGCGAGGAAGCCGCGCAGTCGCTGATCGAAGGGTTGGAAGTTCGCTTTCTGGCCAATCGCGACGCCAACCTGCAATTCGCCTTGCTGACGGATTTTGGCGACGCCGCCGAGGAGGTCCGTCCGGAGGACGCCGCGCTGCTCGGGGTGGCCCGCCAGGGAATTGAGGAACTCAATGCGCGCTATGAGGGGCGCGGCGAATTCTTGTTGCTGCACCGTCCGCGGCGCTGGAACGCGCAGGAGCGCGTTTGGATGGGCTACGAACGCAAGCGCGGCAAGCTCGGAGACCTCAATGCGGTGCTGCGCGGCGCACCGCCCGATGCGTTCTGCCTGGTGGTGGGCGACACATCGAGGCTGCCGCAGGTCAAGTACGTCATTACGCTGGACACCGACACGCAGCTGCCGCGCGACACCGCTCGCGAGATGACCGGTGCGATTGCGCATCCCTTGAATCGGGCGCGCTATTGCGAGCCCGCCGAACGCATCTGCGAAGGCTACGGCATTTTGCAGCCGCGCGTGGGATCGAGCCTGCCCGCGGGACCGCAATCGCGCTACGCGCAGCTCTTCGGCAGCGAGCCTGGAATCGATCCCTACACGCGCGCCGTCAGCGATGTCTACCAGGACCTCTTTCACGAAGGTACCTTCATCGGCAAAGGCATCTACGACGTGGACGCGTTCGAACGCGCGCTACACGGGCGCTTCCCGGAGAATCGCATCCTCAGCCACGATCTGGTGGAGAGTTGTTTCGCGCGCTCCGGCCTGCTCTCGGACGTGCAGGTGTTCGAAGAATACCCGGCGCGTTACAGCGCCGATGTGGCGCGCCGCCACCGCTGGATTCGCGGCGACTGGCAACTGCTGCGCTGGCTGCTACCCTTTGCCCCGGGCGCCACGGGGCGGCGGCGCAACCACATCAGCGCGCTCTCCCGCTGGAAGATTTTCGATAACCTCCGCCGCAGCACAGTGCCGGTGGCTCTCACGCTGCTGTTTTTGGTGAGCTGGATCTTCCTGCCGAGTCCGGGCCTGTGGACGTTGTTCCTGCTGGCCAGCATCGTCCTGCCGGCCTTCATCAGTTGCGTGACGACGCTGTTGCGCAAGCCGAAGGATGTGCTGTGGCGCCAGCACTTCGATTCCGCGCGGCGCTGTGCGATGGTCCACTTTTCGCAGAATGCTTTCTACGTCGCCTGCCTGCCGTATGAGGCCTATTTCAGTTTCGACGCCATCGCCCGCACGCTGTGGCGCATGCTGATTTCCCGGCGCCGCCTGATGGAATGGCGCGCCCACCACGAGGTAGACCGCTCGGGCGGCCTCAGCCTGGCGGGGACCTGGGCGGAAATGTGGATCGGCCCGGCGCTGGCCCTGGCGACGCTGGTATTTCTGGCCGCCTGGCGCCCCATCGTGGTGCCGGCGGCTTTTCCGATTTGCATTGCCTGGGCGCTTTCTCCCAGCGCCGCCTGGTGGATCAGCCGCGTTCCCGAACAGCGCACCGCCCCGCTCTCCACCGAGCAGACGATTTTCCTGCGCAAGGCGGCCCGCAAGACCTGGGACTTTTTCGAGAGCTTCGTCGGACCGGAAGACAACTGGCTACCCCCGGACAATTACCAGGAGCATCCGGTTTCGCGCATCGCGCATCGCACGTCGCCCACTAATATCGGGCTTTCGCTGCTCGCCAATCTCGCCGCCTACGACTTCGGCTATATCACCGCCGGGCAGCTCATCGAACGCACTACGCATACGTTCCGCGGCATGAATTCGCTGGAACGATACCGCGGCCATTTCTACAACTGGTACGACACGCAGACGTTGAAGCCGCTGCTGCCCATTTACATCTCCGCCGTGGACAGCGGCAATCTGGCCGGCCACGTTCTGACGCTGCGTCCGGGGCTGAATGCGCTGCCCGACCAACCGATTCTGGGCACGCGCTGGTTTGAGGGGCTGGCCGACGCCTACGGGGTGGTGGCCGATGCCAATGGCGGCACACAGCCCGCCGAACTGGCTCCTTTGGGCAAGCAGTTCGAGAGCGAAGGTCCGCCCACAACGCTGGCCGAAATTCGGGAACTGTTAAATCGCATCGACACCGCGGCCAGCGCCGCCGTTCAGGCGCCCCATCGTTTCGACACGCGCCGCCGGGCCCGGGCGCTTGCCGGCCAATGCCGCGCCGCCATGGAGGAGTTGGATGCTTTGGTCGCGGGCGATGCGGAGCGCATGCCCACACTGCGCGAACTTGCCGATCAGCCCGGCGATTCGCCGCAGGCATTGCTCGCCCGGGAACGTCTCGCCGCCATCGAGAGCCTGGCCGCACAGGCCGGTGAGTTTGCCGAAATGGAATACGATTTCCTGTTCGACCGGGCGCGCCAGCTCTTCACCATCGGCTACAACGTCAGCGAGCACCGCGCCGACCAGGGCTACTACGACCTGCTGGCCAGCGAAGCGCGCCTGTGCAGCTTCGTCGCCATCGCGCAGGGCCGGATACCGCAGGACAACTGGTTCGCCATGGGCCGCATGCTGGTGGCTTCCGGCAGCGAGCCCATGCTGATTTCGTGGAGCGGCTCCATCTTCGAATACCTGATGCCGCTGGTGGTGATGCCAAGCTATCCCGGCACGCTGCTCGACCAGACCTACCAATCGGTAGTCGCGCGGCAGATTGAATACGGGGTGCAGCGCGGTGTGCCGTGGGGCGTCTCGGAATCCGGGTACAACGGCGTCGATACCTCGCTCAACTACCAGTACCGCGCCTTCGGCGTGCCCGGCGCGGGGCTCAAGCGTGGCCTGGCGGACGATCTGGTGATTGCGCCGTACGCTTCCGCCCTGGCGCTCATGGTCGCGCCGGAGGAAGCCTGCGCCAATCTCCAGAAACTCGCGCAGGAAGGCTTTGAAGGCGCGTACGGCTTCTACGAAGCCATCGACTACACGCCATCGCGTCTGCCGCGGGGCCAGAATCGCGCCATCGTGCGCTCGTTCATGGCGCATCACCAGGGCATGAGCCTGCTGGCGTTCGCGCACGCGCTGCTGGATCGCCCGATGCAGCGCCGCTTCAGCTCAGACCCGCAGTTCCAGGCCACTACACTGCTTCTGCAGGAACGCGTGCCGCGCGCTTTGGCCTTCTATTCGCGTCCCGCCGAAGTGTCCGATGTGCGCGCCACGGTGGAGGCCGGCGAATCGCCGATCCGGGTGCTCAAGTTCCCCGATACGGTGCGCCCGGAAGTGCAGCTACTGTCCAACGGCCGCTATCATGTCATGATCACCAACGCCGGCGGCGGTTATAGCCGCTGGAACGAACTGGCGGTGACGCGCTGGCGCGAAGACAGTACGTGCGACAGCTGGGGGTCCTTCTGCTATCTGCGCGTGCTGCCCGGCGGTGAGTTCTGGTCGTCGGCATTCCAGCCCACGCTGCAGCCGCCCGACGCCTACGAAGCCATTTTCTCTGAAGCGCGCGCCGAGTTTCGCCGCCGAGACCGCGGCTTCGATACCCATACCGAAGTGGCGGTCTCGCCGGAAGACGATATCGAACTACGCCGCATCACCATTACCAACACATCGCGCACGCGGCGCACCATCGAGGTCACGAGCTACGCCGAAGTGGTGCTGGCGCCGGCGGCCGCCGATACGTTGCATCCGGCGTTCAGCAACCTGTTCGTGGAGACCGAAATTCTGCGCGACGCTCGCGCCGTGGTGGCCACGCGGCGCGCCCGCTCGCCCGAGGAGAAGCCGCCTTTTCTCTGCCATCTGATGGCGGTCCATGGAGCGCCGGCCGGCGAAAGCAGCTACGAAACGGACCGCATGAAGTTCATCGGCCGCGGGAATACGGTCTCCGCGCCGCGTGCCATGACCACGCCGGGGCCGCTCTCCAACTCCGAGGGCGCGGTGCTCGACCCGGTGACTGCGATCCGCGTTCCCATCACGCTCGAAGGCGGCGCGTCGGTGACGGTCGATATGGTCACCGGGATCTCCGGGGAGCGCGACGCGTGCCTGGCGCTGGTGGAGAAGTATCGCGACCGCCGGTTGGCCGACCGCGTGTTTGAACTCGCTTGGACGCACAGCCAGGTGCTGCTGCGCCAGATCAACGCCAGCGAGGCCGATGCGCAACTTTACAGCCGGGTCGCCGGCGCGGTGCTCTACGCCGGACCGGAAACGCGAGCAGACGGCGCCGTGCTGGCGCAGAACCGGCGCGGCCAGAGCGGTCTCTGGAGCTACTCCATCTCGGGCGATCTGCCCATCGTGCTGCTGACGATCGGGGATGCCGCCCACATCGAGCTGGTGCGCCAGATCGTGCAGGCGCAAGCCTACTGGAGGCTCAAAGGACTCTCGGTCGATGTCATGATCTGGAACGAGGACCGCACCGGATACCGGCAAGAAATGCACGAGCAGATTCTGGGACTGATCTCCGCCGGGGCCGACAACATCGTGAAGGACCGGCCGGGCGGGATCTTCGTCCGTCCCTCCGACCAGATCTCGGGCGAAGACCGCATTCTCTTCCAGTCCGTGGCGCGGGCGATTTTCAGCGATACGCGCGGCACGCTGGCCGATCAGATTCCGGCGGGCGACCGCTACGTGTCCGGAATGCCGGCGCTGGACACTACGCGCGACTACCGGGTGCAGCGCGCCCTGCCGGCGGCTGCCCGCCGCGATCTGATCTTCTATAACGGGCTCGGCGGCTTCACGCCCGATGGCAGCGAGTACATCATCAGCACCACGCCCGAGCAACTCACTCCTTCGCCTTGGGTGAACGTGCTGGCCAACGCCAATTTCGGGACCGTGATCAGCGAGAGCGGGATGGCGTACACGTGGGCCGAGAATGCGCACGAATACCGGCTCACCCCGTGGGAGAACGATCCGGTGAGCGATTCGGGCGGCGAAGCCTACTACCTGCGCGACGAGGAGACCGGCCACTTCTGGTCGCCCATGCCGATGCCCGCGCGCAGTACGGAGCCGTATGCCAGCCGCCACGGATTTGGCTACAGCGTCTTCGAGCATAGCGAGGGCGGCATCCACTCCGAAGCCTGGGTGTATGTGTCGCACGATCTGCCGGTGAAGTTCACGGTGCTCAAGGTGCGCAACGATTCGCCGCGCGCGCGTTTGCTTTCGACCACGGGATATGTGGAATGGGTGCTTGGCGATCTGCGTCCCAAATGCGCTTTGCACGTGGTCACGGAGACCGATCCCGCGGGTGGCGCGATCTTCGCCCGCAATGCCTACAATTCCGAATTCGGGGGACGCGTCGCCTTCTTCGACGTCAGCGAGGCGGTGCGCACCGTGACGGGAGATCGCCGCGAATTCCTGGGCCGCAACGGCACCCTCGCCGCGCCCGCCGCTATGAGCCGCGCGCGCCTTTCCGGCGCTCTGGGCGGCGGCTACGATGCCTGCACCGCAATCATGGCGCCCTTCGATCTCCCGCCCGGGCAGGAGGTGGAAATTATCTTCACGCTGGGCGCGTCCACCAATGCCGAGGAAGCGCGCCACCTTGCGGAGCGCACGCACGGCGCCGAGGCCGCGCACGCCGCGCTGGAGGGAATCTGGCAATACTGGAAGCGCACGCTCGGCGCCGTCTACGTCGAGACCCCCGATGCTTCCCTCAACGTGATGGCCAATGGCTGGCTGCTCTACCAGACGCTCTCCTGCCGCTTCTGGGCGCGCAGCGGGTATTACCAGAGCGGCGGCGCGTTCGGTTTCCGCGATCAGTTGCAGGACGCGATGGCGTTAGTCCACGCGGAACCGCGCCTGCTCCGCGAGCACCTGCTGCTCTGCGCCTCGCGCCAGTTCCGTGAGGGCGACGTGCAGCACTGGTGGCACCCGCCGATGGGCCGCGGAGTGCGCACGCACTGTTCCGACGATTACCTGTGGCTGCCGTTGGCCACCTGCCGTTACGTGTTCGCGACCGGGGACACCGGCGTGCTCGATGAGACCGCACGTTTTCTGGAAGGCCGCCCGGTGAACGCCGAGGAGGATTCCTACTACGACATGCCGGGCCGTTCCGAAGAAGTGGCCAGCCTGTACGATCACTGCGTTCGCGCCATCCAACACGGGCTGCGCATGGGCGAGCATGGCCTGCCGCTGATGGGCTCGGGCGATTGGAACGACGGCATGAATCTGGTGGGCATTCGCGGTAAGGGCGAAAGCGTCTGGCTCGCCTTCTTCCTGTACGAGATTTTGCAGCAGTTCGCCCGCCTGGCCGACACGCGGCAGGATGAGAAGTTTGCCGGGCAGTGCCGGCAGCAGGCAGAGACGCTGCGCGTCACGATCGAGGGCACGGCGTGGGACGGCGCTTGGTACCGGCGCGCTTACTTCGACGATGGCACACCGCTCGGCTCGTCGGGCAACACGGAGTGCCAGATCGATTCCATCGCGCAGAGTTGGAGCGTGCTCTCGGGCGCCGGCGATCGCGAGCGGGTGCGCACGGCCATGCAGTCGCTCGATGCGCGGCTGGTGCGGCGCGATCGGGGGATTGTGCAACTGCTGGACCCGCCGTTCGATAAAGGCGATCTCAATCCCGGCTATATCAAGGGTTACCTGCCCGGGGTGCGCGAAAACGGCGGCCAGTACACGCACTCGGCGATCTGGGCGACCATGGCCTTCGCGCAGTTGGGCGACCGCAAGCGCGCCTGGGAACTCTTCCGCATGATCAACCCGGCGAATCACGCGGCCACTCCGGCGTCCGTGCTGACGTACCGCGTGGAGCCGTACGTGATGGCTGCCGACGTCTACGGGGAGCCGCCGCACACGGGGCGCGGCGGCTGGACGTGGTACACGGGCTCGGCCGGCTGGATGTACCGGCTCACGGTGGAATCGCTATTGGGCCTGACTCTCGAAGTGGATTGTTTGAAGATCGCGCCTGTACTGCCGCCGGAATGGCAATCGATCAAGGTGCACTATCGCTATCGGGAGACGCTGTTCCACATTACGATCACGCAGGTAGAGGGGGCAGAGACATCGGCCACTGTGCCGTTAGTGGACGACCAGCGCGAGCACACGGTCGAAGTGAAGATCGCCAGGCCGCCGGCGTAGCTGCGGCGGGATGCAAAAGCGATTGGGCCGCCGATAAACGCCGATAAACGCAGATTCACGCAGATAAGACATTAAGGCGTTGATCGGCGTTCATCGGCCGGCCAACTGGTCCTGGGCGCCTACTTTATCTTTTCGATCTTTTTGCGAATTTCGTCGGCGCTCTTCGAAGTGGTGCCCGCCAGTTCGAGGTACTTCGTGTACGCCGCTTTGGCCGCCTTCGCGTCGCGCAGTTTTTCCTGCGCTTCGCCGAGTCTCAGCCACGCTTCGGGCTCACCGCTATTCCACTTGGTGGCTTCCTCGTAGCGCCCGGCGGCCGCGCGGTAGCTGCCCTTCTTGAAGTACTGATTGCCGACGCTGATTTCCTTCTGTGCCTGCAGCGGATTGAACCCGTATACCGGCGTGGCTATGGACTTATCTTCTTCCGGAGGCAGGCCATCCTTGTCGACTTCCTGCGGTTTGGTGGTGGTTTCGCCGCGCCGCTTGAGTTGGGGCTGTGCGGACTCCTGTGCAAACAGCGTCGCGGCCAGCAGGGTGAGTGCCGCAATCCAGCGTGACATAATTAAATTATAACGTCCCTCGATGGAACTCCGTGACAAAGTAGGCCAGCTCCCCTTCTCGCCCGGCGTGTATCTCTACAAGGATGCGGGCGGCAAGGTGATCTACGTGGGCAAGGCCAAGAGCCTGCGCAACCGGGTCCGCAGCTACTTCTCCGAGGATAAGCTGGCCGACATCAAGACAGGCACGCTAATCGGCGAAGCCTGCGACATCGACTACATCCTGGTCGACAACGAAAAAGAAGCGCTGGCGCTGGAAAACAACCTGATCAAGCAGTACAAGCCGCGCTTCAACATCCTGCTGCGGGACGACAAGACCTATCCCTACATCAAGCTGACCAACGAAAAGTACCCGCGCGTATTCGTGACCCGCCGTCTCCGCAAGGACGGCGCCACCTACTTCGGCCCGTATTTTCCGGCCAACCTGGCGCATCGCCTGGTGCACTTCATCCACCGTCATTTTCAGGTGCCCTCCTGTAAGGTGGACCTGACCCGCTTCCATCCGAAGCCTTGTCTGCAATTTCACATTCATCGCTGCCTGGGACCGTGCGTGCAGGGTCTTACCACGGACGAAACTTACGCCGCGGCGGTACGCGACGTGCGCCTGTTCCTGGAAGGGCGCCACAACGACCTGGCGCGCGGCATGCGCGTTCGCATGGAGGCCGCCAGCCAGGAGATGCGCTTCGAGCAGGCCGCTGCCCTGCGCGACCTCATCACCACCGTGGAGGAGATCGAAGAGCGCCAGAAGATGGCTGCCGCCAAGGGGGACGACGTCGATATTTTCGCGGTATACGCAGAGCCGCCGCTTGTGGCGCTGAATCTCTTCCATCTCCGCAACGGCCAGATTGTGGACCGCCGCGAGCTCTTCTGGGAAGACCAGATGGATTTCGAGGAGCCCGCGTTCTTCAGCTCCCTGCTGAAGCAGATCTACCTCGATCAGCAGTTCATTCCGGCCGAAATCCACGTCCCGGTGGAATTCGAAGACCGCGAGGCGCTGGAGGAATTGCTCAGCGAAATGCGCCAGCACAAGGTGGAGATCCGCACGCCGCAGCGCGGCCAGAAACGAGCGCTGCTCGATCTGGTGGGGAACAACGCCAAGCATAGCTTCGACGCCCGCTTCCGCATTCTGAAGCCCAGTTCGCGCGCCATCCAGGACGCCTTGCAGGATGCGTTGAACCTGCCCGACGCGCCGGCGCGAATCGAGTGTTTCGACATCTCGCACATCCAAGGCACCGATAAAGTAGCCAGCATGGTGGTCTGGGAAGACGGCAAGATGAAGAAGGCCGACTACCGCAAATTTATTATCCGGACGGTGGTGGGCAACGACGATTTTGCCAGTATGCGCGAGGTAGTGACGCGCCGCTACACGCGGCTGCGCGATGAGAAGCAGCCCATGCCGGGGCTGGTGTTGATCGATGGCGGGCTCGGCCAGTTGCACGCCGCGGCCGAGGCGCTGGAGGCCATCGGCATCGTGGATCAGCCGCTGGCCTCGATCGCCAAGCGCGAGGAAATCATCTACGTTTACGGGCAGGAAGACGAGCCCGTGGTGCTGGACCGCTTTTCACCGATCCTGCACCTGATCCAGTCGATTCGCGACGAGGCGCACCGCTTCGCCGTGACGTTCCATCGTTCGCTGCGCAACACGAGGCAACTCACCAGCGAACTGGACACGATTCCGGGAGTCGGGAAAAAGACGATTCTTAAGCTGCTCAAGGAGTTCGGCAGCCTGGAGCGCGTGCGCGCCGCCACCGAAAGCGAACTCGCCATGGTGGTGGGCCGGGCGTCCGCGCGCCGCGTCATCGAGCATTATCTGCCGGTACCCGAAACGCCTTCGACCGCGTCATGAGAACATAATAGATATGCGTTTCCGCCAATTGGGAGCCGCACTGGCTTTTTGCCTCATCGCAGCCGCACAGACCCAGACGCTCAGTCTGGATCAGCTGCTGAAATTCCTCACGTCCAGCGTGGAACTCAAGATGGCCGACGGCGAAGTGGCTAAGTTCCTCGGCCGCACGAAGTTGAACGAGAAACTGGACGACGCCACCATCGAAAAACTAATTCAGGAAGGGGTTGGGCCGAAGACGTTGAACGCGCTGCGTACGCTGCGCGATCAATCGCAGACTCTGTCCACCGCCAAGCCTGTGGCGCCGCCGCCCAAGGTCCAACTGCCGCCCGCTCCTAACGCCATCGAGCAGGCGGCGATCATGGACGAAGTGCGCGAGTACGCCCTGAATTACAGCAAGAGCCTGCCGAACTTCCTTTCGACCCAGGTGGTGCGCCGCTATCAGGCGGGCTCGCCGGGAAGCCGCTACGCCGCGCGCTACACGGAGCCCTCCTGGCAGCAGGTGGACCTGCTCACCCTGCGCTTGAGCTATTTCGATCAGAAGGAAGAATACAAGCTGATCCTGCACAACAATACGCCCACCACGCAGGATTACCGGAGCGTGGGAGGCGCCACCTCGACGGGGGAATTCGGCAGCCTGTTGCGCGATGTGTTCGAGCCGAAAACTCACGCGCACTTTGAGTGGGACGGGTGGGCGCGCCTGCGCGACCAGTTGGTGATGGCCTTCCACTACAACGTGGAGCAGCGTTATTCACAGTGGGGCATCGAATACGAGCGCAAGGATCACATCGTGCCCGCGTACAGCGGGCGTGTGCTGATCGACAAGGACACGCACGTGGTGCTGCGCATCACGCTGAATGCCGATGACCTGCCGGCAGGCTTCCCGGTGAAGATGGCGACCACGATTCTGGATTACGATTACACCGACATCAGCGGCAATAAATTCCTGCTGCCCTTGAAATCCGAAACGCAGATGAGTGCGGACGGCATTCTTTCGCGCAACGACACGGAGTTCCGCCTGTATCGCAAGTATTCGGCGGAAGCGGAGATCAAGTACGACATCACGCCCGACGAATTGCCGGCGGATAAGACCAAGGAAGAATCGGCCGCGCCCGGCAAGGTGGATTGCAAAGATCCCAAGAACGCCAAGGATCCGTCCTGCAAGCGGTAGGCTTGTTCCCGCATGTACCTGAAAATCGCACCGTGGTGGTCACCGCAGTCGTAACGGGCACTGACTAGAATGAAACTAATGAAGAGGATGCTGCTGCTGTGTCTGTGCGCGCTGGGCTGCGCCGCGCAGGAGTTGAAGGTCTACGCCATCGACGTGGAGGGCGGCAAGGCGACGCTGTATGTCGCGCCATCCGGACAATCCATGCTGGTGGACGCCGGCTACGCCGGGAACAAGAAACGCGATGCCGGGCGCATTGCCGCCACGGCTAAAGCGGCAGGGGTGAAGCAGATCGATTACCTGGTGATCACGCACTATCACAAGGACCACGTGGGAGGCGTGCCGCAACTTGTCGCCAAAATGCCGGTGCGCAATTTCGTCGATCACGGGAAGACCTTCGAGGATCCTAAGGCTGACGACGGGTACGAACCGTACCTGGCGGCGCGCGCCAAGGGCAAGCACATCGAGGTGAAAGCGGGCGACCGCATTCCCATCGAAGGGCTGGACGTACAGGTGGTGACGGCGTCCGGCGCGGCGATCAAAAAGCCGCTGCCGGGGGCGGGCCAGCCGAATCCCCTTTGCGCCTCGTACCAGCCGATTGACCTCGACAAGGGCGAGAATTCGCGCTCCATCGGCCTGGTGATTACCCTGGGCAAGTTCCGTCTGGTGGATTTAGGCGACCTGTACTGGAATGAGGAGTTCGACCTGGCGTGCCCTAATAATCTGCTGGGGAAGGTGGACGTTTACATGTCGACGCACCACGGCAAGAAGACTTCGGGGGCGCCGGCGCTGGTGCAGGCGCTGCATTTCAAGGCGGCGATCGTGAACAACGGCGACAGCACAGGCGCGGCGGAAAACCACTGGCAAACCATGCACACCGCGCCCGGTCCGCCGGATATCTGGCAGTTGCACCTGGCCGAAAACAACGACAAGCAGCACAATGCGCCGGCCGCGTTCATCGCCAACCGCGGAGGCAAGGACAAGGGCCACGGGATCGAGCTTTCCGCCCGCGCGGACGGCAGCTTCACGATTCTGAATGCACGCAATCAGATGAAGCAGGAGTACAAGTAGGAGTACAACCAGGCTTACGGCTGGGGCTTCGCCTGTTCTTCCACCAATTCCCAATGGCCTTTGCCGCAGAGGTTGGGGCAGGCCGGAAATTCCTGTTCTTTTTCGAAACGCTGCGGCGTCTTGCAGACGCTGCACCAATAGATGCCGCTAACAGGCACGGATACGCCAGGTCGGTAGTTCATTATTCTTCCCTTGGGCCAAGCACCCAGTCGGCCACTTCTTCCATGCGGTCCGCCAAGCGGTCTGGCGCCGGTTCTGTGAGGGTCTCCGGCGCGAACCCGTAGGTCACGCCGTACGCCTGAATGCCCGCGTTGCGCGCGGTCTGAATGTCCACGCTGCTATCGCCGATCATGACAGCGCGCTCCGCGGTGATGCCGGTCTCCCTCATCAGGGTGTGTACGCCGATGGGGTCGGGCTTCTTCATGTCGAAGCTGTTGCCGCCGTAGACCTGAAAGAAATTGCCGCCCACGCCGAGCCCATCCAAAATCGCCCGGCTGATTTTGACGGGCTTGTTGGTAAGTACCGCCATGCGCTTACCGGCCTTGTGCAAACGGGCGAGCGACTCGCGCACTCCCGGGTACAACGTGGTGTAGTCCAGGTAGTGATCGCGATAGTACTCCAGGAAGAACTCCAGGGCCTCCTGCACTTCGGGCTCGCTGGCCTGAGCGCCCATGGCGCGGCGAATCAGCACCGGCGCGCCGTTGCCAACGTACGAATAGACGCGCTCGTGATCGAGGGCGGGCAGGCCCATGTGGGCGCGGGTGGCATTCACGGCGTGCGCCAGATCGAGTTTGGAATCGATCAGCGTTCCATCCAGGTCGAAAATCAGCAGATCCATGACTACGCGGTGGCCGCCTTCTTTTTGCGTCCGTGGCCGGCGCGCACTATCGGTTTGCGGCGCGGGCTTTTTCCACCCAGTTGGTAAGCTACCATCTTCCGCTGCAAAGTATTGCGATGAATGCCGAGCTGCTTGGCGGCTGCGCATTGGTTGCCGTGGTTGCGTAGCAACGCGCTCTGGATCATCGATTTTTCCAGTATCTCGATGGCCTGTTGCAGGAAGAGTTCCCCGTCGAGCAGGTGTTCCACCAGCCCGTCAAATCTCTCTTTCATGTTTCTTCATCTCCCCCGTCGGCAATTTTCGAATCCCCTTTTCCAGAGCATCGCCCCAGGCGGACTTCAGCTGGGCATAGGTTTTACGGAATCCCTCTTTCAAATCGTATGGAGCTACGCTCGCGAACAGGCGAGCGGCATCCACTATATATGGGGCTATCCGTGAGTGAACAATCGCCTCAGGCGGCTTCTCACCGCGCGAAAACGCCATCACCCCCATCACAATTGCCACTGCAAACAACAATCCACGCAGCAGGCCGAAGCCCGCGCCCATCACATGATCGAACGGCGAGAGGCCGGTGACTTTCAGGACCCGGCCCGCCGCAAAACTTACCATCGCACCCAACAGCAGGACACCGCAGAATACCAGAGCGAAGCCGCCGGCATTCGCCAGCGATCGGGAACTGGCGTAGGGCAGCAAGTACGCCCCGGCGGTACCGTAAAACCAGATGCCCAACAGCAGGGCGAGGATGCCGGAAATCAAGCCGATCAGTTGCCGGGAAAACCCGCGGCGCAGACCTGCCACGCCGCTGGCGATGAGAATCAACGCCAGGACGAAATCCAACCAGTTCATAGTTCGGAGCCGGTCAGAACCTGATACGCCTGCCGATACTTTTCCGCCGTCTTCTCGGCGACATCGTCAGGCAGCGCGGGCGCGGGCGGCTGCTTGTTCCACTGGATGGATTCGAGATAGTCGCGCACGAACTGCTTGTCGAAACTGAACTGCGCGCCGCCGGGCTGGTAGGTGTCCTTGGGCCAAAAGCGCGAGGAATCGGGCGTGAGAACTTCGTCGCCCAGCACCAGTTGGCCGTCGACGAAACCGAATTCGAATTTGGTGTCGGCGATGATGACCCCTTTGGTCTCCGCATAAGCGGCGCCGCGGGAGTAAATCTCCAGCGTGAGCGCGCGCAAACGCGAAGCCAGTTCCTCGCCGATCAGCGACACGACGTGTTCGAAACTGACGTTCTCGTCGTGCCCGGTGGCAGCTTTGGTGGCAGGCGTAAAGATGGGCTCGGGGAGCTTATCGCTTTCCTTCAACCCAGCGGGCAGCGGAATGCCGCAGACCGTGCCGCTTTGGCGATACTCCTTCCAGCCGGAGCCGGAAAGGTAACCGCGCGCCACGCATTCGATCTCGATCATTTGGGCGCGCTTCACCAGCATGGAGCGGCCTTCCAACTGATCGCGGAAGGCCTGCAGTTCCGTGGGATACTCGTCCACGTTGGCAGTCAGGAAGTGGGTAGGCGTGACGTCGCGCAGAAAATCGAACCAGAAGATCGAGAGCTGCGTGAGCACTCGTCCCTTGTCCGGAATGCCGCTGGCCAGGATGTAGTCGAATGCCGAAATACGATCGGTGGCGACGATCAACAGGCGGTCTGAATCGACGCTGTATACGTCGCGCACTTTGCCGCGCCCATGGCGCTCGATTCCGGGGAGCTCAGTTTGGAGAATGACGGGATTTTTAGTGAAGTTCACGGTGCCTTCGCGAATCCATCGGGGGAGTAATCCAAATGATAACCCGTCTGGCACAGAAGTCAATTCACACGTTCGGGTGGTAATGTTTCGGACTCATGGCGGGCGGACTATTCGAGACAGACGCCGGGGGTCAACATCCACTTCAGAACGCCTTTGGGGTGCGGGCCGAAGCGTTCGCAGTCGATGCGCACAAGGGCGGATTTCTTCATGTCCACGAGCAGCGACGGGCTATCCAAAAGAAACGCGGCCAGCGAACTCATCAGCGGCTCGTGGCTGCAAAGCAAAATCGCGTGCTCGTTGGGACGGCGCCGGATTTCTTCCCAGGTATCGGCCGGCGAAGCCTCGGGCGTGAGCGCGGCGGTCTTCACCACGTCGCCCTGGTACGCCAGTACCTCGACGGCCACGGTCGCGGTTTCCAGCGCACGGCGGTACGGACTGGCGAGTACCAGGCTGGGCGTGCAATCCGCGCTGCGCGCGCGCTTCAAAACGCGGCGCAATTTGTCGCGGCCTTCGGCAGTGAGCGGACGCTCGGAATCGGGCCGCCCCGGTTTTGGGTCTTCCGCGATGCCGTGGCGAAGCAGGTAAATCTGCATGGCTACATTATTGTAATAAAGCCTGGGTCGGGTTCATGTGCCGTACGCCCATATCATAGGCGCCATAAATATGGGTGGTGGTACACTGAAGATGTGAAGACCACGGTCGAACTGCCTGACGCGCTGTTGCGCTCGGTCAAGCGCCATGCGGCAGCGCACAATATGACCCTGCGCGAGGTGCTGGAAGCGGGACTCCGGAACGTGCTCGAAGCCGAGGCCGCCAGGGTCAGGCCCTTCAGCCTCAAGCGCTGCACCTTTCATGGCAAGGGGTTGGTGCAGGAAGAGAGTTGGAACGAACTGCGTGCCCGAATTTACGAAGGCCGCGGCGCATGATCGCGATCGACACCAACATTCTGGTCTACGCGCACCGGGCGGATTCGCAATGGCATGCCGCGGCCGACCGGTGCGTGGTGGAGCTGGCCGAGA
Organism: Candidatus Solibacter sp.; assembly: GCA_039934035.1. Taxonomy (GTDB): domain Bacteria; phylum Acidobacteriota; class Terriglobia; order Bryobacterales; family Bryobacteraceae; genus Solibacter. The sequence continues at coordinate 60,575 of JBDTMZ010000089.1, forward strand.
GCGGGCGGCCCTGGACGATTCCCTGGCCGTGCATTCACGAGTTCCTGGCCATCGTCACGCACCCTAAAGTCTACCGGCCGCCGACGCCGCTGGCCACGGCCCTCCGGCAAGTGGAGTGCTGGCTGGAGTGCCCCACGCTGACTATGTCCGGGGAAACGGCGGAACACTGGGAGGCCTTAAAAGCCGTGTTGCTGGCCGGTAAGGTGGCGGGTCCGATGGTCCACGATGCGCGTGTGGCCGCGATCTGCCGGCAGCACGGAGTCCGCACGCTGTGGTCGGCGGATCGCGACTTCTCCCGCATGGCAGGCCTCAAGATCGTCAACCCCCTGCTACCCGTCGCCCGATAGAATGGGTCGCGGCGCGCCATCAGCGCGAGTTTCGGGCGCCGCTTGTTCATCGTCGTTGGGTCGATATCCGAACCGCCAAAATAACAGAGATTGACAAGCTTCGTTATCCTCGCATAGGTTGGAAGCAGGGGGTCGGACGGATATGAATGTATCTCTCACGCCGGAACTTGAGAAATTCGTCAGCACGAAAGTCGAATCGGGGCGCTACAACTCGGCCAGCGAAGTAGTCCGCGAGGCGTTACGTCTACTGGAGGAGTACGAAGCTGCGCGAGCTGCACAGATTGTCCATTTCAATCGAGAACTCGGCAGCAGGTTGGGCGCTCTGGACCGTGGACTGATGGTAGACCCCGCGACTACCCGAGCCCGCCTGAAGGCGAAGTCCAAGGCCCGGCGGTCCGCTTCGTGAGTCCCTATGTCCTCGGCGCCGAAGCGGATTCGGATCTCGAAGAGATATGGGACTACATCGCCGAGGACAGTGTGCGCGCCGCCGATCGCTGGATCGAGCGGCTGTTCGAGACATTCGAGGCGCTTGCCCGTGCCCCGGGCATGGGGCATCGCCGCCCGGACCTGACGCCCCTCCCCGTGCTGTTCTGGCCCGTGGGTCGATATCTCATCATCTATCGCGCCACGCACGGCACCGTCGAGATTGTGGCGGTGACGCAGGGGGCGCGGAATATCCCGGTTTTCCTGAGTCGAAGACTGCCCTCAGGGCGCAGCACCTAACCCCTGCTACCCGTCGCCCGATAGAATGGAACGTGCCCCGTTACGCCGCAATTGACATTGGCAGCAACTCCATCCGCATGGAAGCGGCGGAGGTGGTGCCGGGACTGCCGGCGCGAGTTCTGGCCAGCGACCGCGAGGTGACCCGCCTTGGGGAAAGCGTTTTTCGCAGCGGCACGGTCAGCGAAGACGCCCTCAAGAGCACGTGCGCCGTACTCGAACGTATGGCCGGACTGTACCGCCGCCTGGATGTCGTGGGGGTGCGCGTGGTGGCGACCAGCGCTATCCGCGATACGCGCAATCAGCGCGAGTTCCTGCTGCGCGCCAGCGAAGCGGCGGGCGTGCCGGTGGAAATTATTTCGGGACGTGAAGAAGCGCGCCTGATTTACCTCGGGGTGCAGAGCGTGTGGCCGCAGCCCGATAAGCGCGTGCTCATCATCGATATCGGCGGCGGCAGCGCGGAAATCATCGCCGCCGATCGCGGCACGCTGGTTGAGGCCTACTCCAAACCCCTGGGCGCGGTTCGTCTGCGGGAAGCATTCCTCAAAAACGATCCACCAGACGCGCGCCAACTGCATCAGATGCACGAATACGTCCAGGCCAAACTGGATGCGCCGGTACGCCGCCTGGGACACGCCGGATGGGATCGTGTGATCGCCACCTCGGCCACCGCCAGCGCCGTGGCGGCCGCCGTGTCGCGCTCGCCGCGCTCCCGCCGCGACGATATCGACCGTTTGCGCGTTACCACCAGCCAGCTTCGTAAACTCTATTCCGCGGTCAGCGTTCTGGGACTCGCGGAGCGGCGTAAGATTACCGGCATTGGTCCGCGGCGTGCAGAGATTATCGTGCCCGGTATGAGCGTACTGCTTCAGTTCCTGCAGGAGTTCCATCTGCCGTCGTTTTACTACTCGCGCGCGGGAGTGCGCGACGGCATTATTGCGGATCTGGCAGCGCGCAATGTGGGCGCGGAGCTCTCTCGCTTGAGCGGCGAACAGCGCCGGGAAGTGGAGGAGATGGCGAGGCGCTACGGTGTGTCGCTGCAGCACGCGCGCAAAGTTGCCGACTTTTCCAATCTGCTGTTCACCGCATTGCAGCCCCTGCACGGACTGCCGCCCGCGTCCGGCAAACTGCTGGAAGCCGCGGCCTACCTGCTGGATGTCGGGCACTTCATCAGCGCGGTGAGCCATCACAAGCATTCCTTCTACGTGGTTTCGAACTCGGATATGGCGGGCTTCACGGATCGCGAGCAGATCGTGATTGCCGCGCTTTGCCGCTACCATCGCAAATCGCTACCCAGTCCGCTGCATAGTCCGTACCTGGTGTTGTCGGAGGAGGAACGCCGGCGCCTGCAACTGATGATTCCCATTCTGCGCCTTGCCGACAATCTCGATACCACCGGCGATCAGCGCATCCGCGGTGTGGAATGCCGGTTGCGCGAGGGGGGCGGCGTCACGCTTCTGGTGCATGCCACGAGCGATATCGATCTCGATCAGTGGGCCGCCGAGCAGGCGGGCGAGACCTTCCAGCAGATCTATCAGCGGCCGATCCAGGTGGTGAGGGCGAAGGATTGATATGCGCGAGTATGTGCACGCCCAGGCTGCCGACCTGTTGCAACACGTGACTGAGTGGGCGAAGCAGTGGAAACAGGCGGCCAAGGGGGAAGACGCGGAGGCAATCCACGACCTGCGGGTGGCGATCCGCCGTCTGCGGCAGTGCCTGGGCGTGTTCGCGGAGTTTTTCCCCGGCAAGGAACGGAAGGCAATCCGCAAACAGTTGTCGCGCGTCATGCACGCTTGCGGCGCGGTGCGCGACCGCGATATCGCCGCCGGGCTGCTGGCGGAAGCGGAACTCGCCGCCGATTCGCCTTTGTTGAAACGGCTGGCCAAAGAGCGGCGCGCGGCCGCTCGCGATCTGCGCAAAGCATTGGATCGTTGGAAGCGGAGCGGCCTGGCGCGCGATCTGAGATCGCGGGTGGAGGCGTGATGGCGGCGCGTAGATCGCAGTGGGACGAAGCAGCGGGGGCGGCGGAGAATGCGCGTCGCGAGTTGCCACTGATCGTGTCGGCCTATTTCGCCGAGGGGCGTCAGGTGCTGGCCGGGCCGCGCACCGCACGCCAGTTGCATCAACTGCGTCTGGCATCCAAGAAATTACGCTACACGCTGGAGCTGTTCACTCCGTGCTACCCCACTGGCTTGGAAGAGCGACTCTCTGAATTGAAAAAATTGCAGGACTGGTTGGGCAACGTCAACGATGCCGCTGCGTCGCTTAAACTGGTCGGCCGCAAGGAACTGAAGAGCCACCCGGAAATCCGCGAGTTTCTGGAGAAACGGGCCGCCTCGCAAGCGGCGGCATTCACGCGCTATTGGAAGCGCACATTCGACGCCGAAGGGCAGGAGGCGTGGTGGGTCGATTTTCTGGCGGCGAAAGCGCGCAGGCCAAGGCCGGCAGCTTAAAGGGGCGCGGCAGTGCTGGGCGTGTGGCAGAGAGTTAAGGTTGAGGCAGCCGCACTCACGCTTGGTTGGGTGCCGCCGGGGCGCCGCCATCACCGGCGCGAAGCTTGTAGCTTGCCTGCGCCATACAATACGCCTGCCAGCACGAGGGCCAGCGCCGGCACGACGTACATGGCGCCATGCAGTCCCCAGGCGCGCGCCGCTTCGCCGGCGAGACCGGAACGGCGCGCCATGAAGTCGCTCAGCCTGCCCGTCAGCAGCGGACCCCACGAAGCGCCGCCCAGGTACGTCACCACGAAGTACAAGGCCATGGCGCGGCCGCGTGCGGCGGGCCCCACAATGTCCTGGATGGCGGCGTAAACGAGGCCGTAGTACATCTGCAGCAGTCCATAGCCCAGCATCGCCAGCCACACCGCCGGACCCGGGCTGCCCGCCGGCACCCTAAGTGCTGCGAATACCGGAAGAGCGGCCATCAGCGATGCGCCCGCCGCCAACCACAAGCGATTGCGCACGCGATCGCCCCAGATGCCCGCGAGCGCGGCGCCCAGGATGCCGGCGACTCCCGAGCCGACGCCGCTCCAGATGCCCGCCTGCGCCACACTCATGCCGTGATAGCGCGTGAGAAATGCCGGCAGAAATGTGGAGAAACTGTAGAGCGCGAAATTGACCACCGCGCCCGATGCCGCGATCCACCAGAAGACCGCGGGCAGCGCGCCTTCTGACGCGGACATAGCGGCGGGGGGACGTTCCGGTTCGCCCAACAGCAGCACGGCCGGAGCCAGCACCAGACCGGGAAGCGCGGCCACCACCAGCGCCATGCGCCAGCCATAGGCCTGCGCCACGGGGCCGCCGATTGCCGCACTCAACATGATGCCCACGGGCACGGCCATCATGAAACCGGCCATGGCGCGGGCACGCCGCGAAGGCGGCACGAGGTCGCCGATCCAACTGGTGGCCGCGGGCGTGCAGACCGCCTCGCCGATGCCCACGCCAAGGCGGGTGGCCAGCAGCATCGCGTAGCTGGCCGCGAATCCGGCGAGTCCGGTGAGCGCGGTCCAGATGGCGATGCCTCCGGCCAGCAATTTGCGGCGGCTGTGGGTGTCGGCGAGCTTGCCGAGGGGGATTCCGGCGAGTGCGAAGACGATGGTGAAGAGCGTGAACAGGCCGCCGAGCTGGGTATCGTTGAGGGAAAATTCGTGTCGCAGCGGTTCGAGGATGGCGGCCAGCGTCTGGCGATCGTAGAAGTTGAGGACGTTGACCAGAAACAGCACGGCCAGTGCAGGTCCAACCGGTTTGGATCTCACTGGCCGCTTACACTAACACATCACATCTTGATTTCGCTATCCCGCATGTCCTTCAAGTTTTTGGGCAGGCGCGGCGGGGTGGGCGGACGTGGCATCTGGCCGGACGGTGTGTCGGGCAGCACTTCGCTGGGCAGCGTGCCTTCCTTACGCACACTGACCCAACCGCGATTGGCCGTAATCTTGATCCTCGGACCATCGCCTACGTTGCCGCGCAGCGTGGCGCTACGGCCTTGCGTCTGCTTGTCGATGGAGCCACCGAAATCGTTTACGGCATCGCCGCGTTCGGCGGTCGCTTCCAATTGGAAGGTGGCCTTGTCGGGGAGCAGCAGTTCGATCTTGCCGGAGCCGGAGCGCGCCTGTATGGCGGGAAGCGGCAGTTTCCCGGGAGTGATTTCGATATCCCCACGGTCCGTGTCCAACTCCACCGATTGGGTGAACTGTTCCAGCTTGATATCGCGCGCCTTGGTCACCAGGCGGAGCGGCCCCACGATATTGTTGCCGCTGAATTCGCCCAGGTCCATATTGATTTGCCCGGGCACGGCTTGCGCGCTCAATTCGGTGCCGCGCGCGCCTTCGAATTGCAGCGGCTTGGCCAGATTTTTGAAGCTCAACGCCCCGCCGAAGCTGCCGTTGATGGTGACCTGTCCTGCGATGTTTTCCAGTTCCAGATTGTTGCCGCGGCCCTGCAGGTCGATGCGTCCCTTCACGTCAGTGACCCGAATCAGATCGCACCGGCTGACATCCAAACGCACATTGCCGCCCACCCGGGAGAGGCGCACATCGCCGCGGCTGGCAGCGATTTCCACGTCGCCTTCGACATCATTCACCTCGTGGTCGCCCGCGGCATCACGTGCTTCTACTGCGATGCCTTTCGGCACGGTCACTTCCAGGTCGTGCGACACACGCTGGTTGCTGGGAATGCGGTCCTGATTGGCGCGGATTACCAGGCGGTCGCCCTGGGTGACGAACTCGATCTGGGTATTGGCGTTCGAGCGATCGGCATCTTCGCGGCGATAGGCGTTGATCGTCTTGCGGCCGGTAATGGTGACGTCCTTGGTATCGGCGCCGACGATTTTCAGGTCGCCGCGCGGCACCTCGAACACGATGCGTTTCATGCCGGCCGCGGAGCCGGTGGCCGATACCGGATAATCGTATTGCTGTCCCCAAAAGTCCAGCCCTCCGCGCATGAAGCGTACGCCGTGCTCGCGCGCCTGCCAGATGCCGCTGCCGGCGATACTGATGAGGATGATCAGGACGATCTCGCCGCCCGAGAAGCTGCCGCGCACGCCGCCTTCGCGATACCAGATCAGGCCTTCGATGAGGCGCAGCACGCCCCAGGCGATCAGAATGAACGGCCAGTATTGCGCGATCAGGTCGAAGACCGGAGCTTCGGGGTGCAGGTTGCGCCACAGAAAGAGCGAGCCGATTCCGAGCAGCAGCAGCGGCCCTGAAAATGAGCGTCTCATACGGTTTCTCCGGGCGGAGGGGGAATCTTTTCGGCATCGGCCGGTTTTGCGGCGCTGGCTCCGAAGCCGCCCCTCTCCGGCGGCGGCTGTGTGTACGGGCTCTGCGTATAGGTCCCGCCCTGCGGTTGCGGCGGCGGGAAGGGCTGCCCGCTATAGGCATACGCAGGCGGCGGATATGGCTGTACCGGTGGCGGCGGCGGTTCGGGTTCCAGGCTGCGCTTGATCAGGCTGAGCAGGCCGAACACGATCAACAGCACTGGCCACGTCCTGTCAAAACTGTAGGGCGTGAAGTTGTTCAGGGCAAACAGTATGCCGATCGTAATCAGCGTAATCGGTCCGCGAATGGCGCGCATCATCGAGGGCGGACGGTTACGGTCTCTCATTGCGGACCTCCCCGTTGACGGGGTCGCGCCCGGAGAACCGGTCGTAGAGCAGGTAGATTCCGGCGGCGATCAATAGGACCGGCCAGAAGCGCACCACCCGGTCGAAGTCCAGCAGATCCAGGGTGTGTAAGAGCAGCAGAATGCCGAGGATGATCAACAGCAGCGCGGCCACGGGAATCTGATCGCTGCGGCCGCTCAGGTTGATGAGGCTGGAATACTCGTCCACCGGCTCGCCCAGGCGGCGTTTGCGGGCCGTGTGATAGGCCTCGAAGGCCATATAGGCCATCCAGGCGATAACGGACATCACGAAGACCGGCTCCAGCCCGCGGGCGGCTCGCGAATCGGCGATGCTCATCAATACTCCCCAGACGATGGCGTGCACCATGCCCTTGGCGTACTGGCCGTTATAGATGGCGCCCACACCCGGAATCAGACCCAAGAACATCGCCAGGCCCGGCGAAACGTCGGCGTAGACATACCCGGGGGCCGGAGGGACGGCTGAGGGGGGCGGAGCCGCGAAGGGCGGGGGAGCGCCGAAGGACGGGGGAGGCGGCGGCGGAGCGGCAAAGCCGGCAGGCTCCGTGGCCCGCGGGGCGGGAGCGGGTGCGTGCTCCTCGCAGTAGACGGTGCCGAAGGCGTCGCGACGGCACTGTTCGCAGACCGGTTTTCCGCAACTCCGGCAGTAGGCCGTGGCCGGCACTTCTGGATGATTTTGGCAGTTCATGGTAGTCCCTCAACGTTCGCTTATTGCGGTGCCCCGGCCGGATTCGATGCGGCACCCCCGGGGTTGGGTGTGGATTTTGGTGCTCCCACGGGTAACTTGCGGTCATCGGGCTTCGGTGTGGAAGGCGCGGCCGCCTTCTGTTCTTCCGCCTGCTGCTGCCAGTCCCTGAGCATGGTTTGAACCTGGTAAACCACTTTCAGGTTCTCGTAGTATTTCAAACTGCGAGCCCAGGCGCGGTGCGCGCGGTCGTCCAGGCTGGCCCAAACTTCACTGGGCCGCAAATCCGCGGCTCTGATCTGCTGCATCGGCACGAAGCGCGAAAGAATGGAGAACGAAAGAATCGTCATCGCCATTCCCATCACGAAGCGGGGCTGTATGACGGGAGCCACCAGTTTGCCCAGCCGCTCGCCGAGCCATCCGCCGGCCTTCGACGGGGTCTTCTTCGTCCACGGGGCGTCGTACAGAATCCGGGTGATGAGTTCGGGCGGGGGCTCCACGTCGGCGGCGCGCTCCATGAAAGAGACGGCGGCGGCGGAATCGCGCGCCAGTTCGGCGCAGGCCGGACACTCTTCCAGGTGGCGCTCCACTTCGGCCTTGCGGGCCGCGGTGAGCGTACCGTCCACGTAATCGCAGATTAGTTCTTCAAATTCTGCGCAAATCATACAACCAGCTTCTGCTTCCGCAACAGCCGCGCCAATTCGGCGCGCCCGCGATTGATCCTGCTTTTGACCGTGCCTTCGGGGATGCTTAAGACCTCCGCGATCTCCCGATACTCCATTTCCTGCAAGTCCCTGAGAATCACCGCCTCCCGCAAATCGGGAGAGAGTTTCTGCAGGGTGAGCTGCAGGATTTCACTGGCCTCGCGCCCGGCAAGTGCGTGATCCGGGCGGACTGCGGCGGTGCCGCCGGCTTCCTCTAGCATGGGAAGCTGCTCTTCGATCGAATCCGTCACACGCTCCTGCCTGGAACGGCGGTAATGATCGATCAGAAGGTTACGCGTGACGCGCGCCAGCCAGGTGTGAAAACTTCCCTCCTGGCTGCGGAAACTCTTAATGGTCTTGAAGACGCGCAGAAATACGTCCTGCGTGAGATCCTGCGCTTCCTGGGCGCTGTTCGTAAAGCGGAAACAGAGACCATACACCTGCCGCGTGTGCTGGCGGACAAGCTCTTCCCAGGCGCCCTCATCACCGTTCAGGCACCGAGAAACAAGGCTATGTTCCAGGCTGTCGATCAGGTTGCGGCCTCCGGAAACGTTTAGGACCGGGCTGGCAACTTCGCCGCTCGAGGCGTTGCCCCCGAATTGTTCCCAACCTAGCGCCGCCGTTGCCATGGCTTTCGTCTTCCACAACAAGAAACGACGCACTCTCATGATAAGTTCAATTTTTCCGGTATGCTAGCCCGAGGGGGTACCTGGACAGGACGGTTCCCTGTTTGAGCAGTCCAAAGCGCCTGGAGATACTCTGATTTCTCGCCAGACCTGGAAGGTTTCGAAATCCCTGTGGTGGCTCGCCGGCGTCGTGGTGGTGGCGGCGGTCGTCTGGCTGCTGCGGAGCCGCCGTTTTGAAGGCGTGTATGACTGGGAACTGGCCCGTCAGTCGGTGGCAGGCATCCATTGGGGCTGGGTGGCGATCTCCCTGCTGCCGATGCTCGGGACCTACCTGGGCAGGGCGCTGCGGTGGGCGGTATTTTTGAGGCCGCTGAAGCCGCACCCGTCGATGCGCCACCTGCTGAGCGCGACCGTGGTGGGGTTTACGGCAATCACGTTATTCGGCCGGCCGGGGGAATTCGTACGCCCTTATTTGATCGCGCGCAAGGAACAGGTGCCGGTGACCTCGCAGTTTGCCGCCTGGGTGCTGGAGCGCATCTTCGACCTGCTGATGGCGTTGATTCTATTTGCCTTTGCCTTGACCCGGGTGCAGGCGTCCGGCCTGCGGGTGGGTTCGAACCTGAGTTGGGTGCTGGCGGCCGGGGGCAAGGTGGGGGGAGCACTGGCTGTAATAATTTTGTTGATCCTGCTGGGTTTACGGCACTTTGCGGAGCCGCTGCGCCTGCGCCTGATCGGCGGCATGCACCGGATTTCGGCCAAACGCGCGGCCGGTGTCGAGAAGACAATTAACGCTCTCTTCCAAGGTGTGGAATCCATGCGTAGCGATGGCGCGCTGGTGGTGGTGCTGCTGTATTCCGTCCTCGAATGGGTGTTGATCTGCGGCTGCTACTGGTGCCTGGCCCAGGCTTTCGCGGGGATTGTCAACCTGGGGGTGGTGGATGTATTGATATTAATGGGCTTTGTCTCGTTCGGGTCCATCGTGCAGATTCCGGGAGTAGGCGGCGGCATGCAGGTGGTGTCGGTTTTGGTATTGACGGAACTGTTTGGCGTGCGGCTGGAGCCGGCGACTGCATTCGCACTTTTCCTGTGGGCAATTACATTTGTCGTAATTGTTCCTTTGGGGATGTTTGTGGCGTTGAAAGAGGGCCTGGACTGGCACAGTCTCAAGCGGATTGGCCGGGAGGAATCGGAATGAAGTGTCCGTTTTGCAATCACTTGCATGACAAGGTAGTAGACTCCCGCGAGAGTAAGGAAGGCGATGCCATTCGCCGCCGGCGCGAGTGCCTGGAATGTGCACGGCGGTATACCACCTACGAGCGAATTGACGAAGTGCCGTATATGGTGATCAAGAAAGACGGGCGGCGCGAGAAGTTCGACCGGCACAAGGTGCTCGGGGGGCTGTTGAAGGCGTGTGAGAAGCGGCCGGTGGGTACGGCGCGGTTGTCGGAACTGGTCAACCGGGTGGAATCGAAGGTGAGCGATTCACCGGACCGGGAGATATCTACTACAGAAATAGGAGAATTTTTGATGGAGAGCCTGCAGGAGCTCGATAAGATCGCGTATGTACGTTTTGCATCAGTCTACCGGGATTTCCAGGATGAGGAGGCGTTTTTCAACGAACTGAAACATCTGATGAGGCAAAAAATGACGTAGCTTGAGCGCCTCGGAGAGGGACCGAAAGATTCCCTGTAACCTAAACGATTCTAAGACATCTCTAAAAATAGCACTTTAGTTTTGCTGGCAAGTGATGTTACCATCAGATGAAAGCCTGACCCCGAATGAACGGCACAGTTCGACAATTCGGGCCAAACCAGCAGAAGCAAGCCAATTCAGTTAAACCCCATTCCCTGACATTCGATTCGAGTACGTCGTGTGCCTGTGGGGGGAGGTGAGTCTTAGTGGATCAATTTGAAGATCAGTTTTTAGCGGAAACCCCGGAAAATCTGGGACTGAATTTCGAAGAAGACCCCAAATTCTTCGATCCGGAAGCTGCCCACGAAGCGGATTTCCTGCATCCGGCCCCGGTGGAAGAGTCCATCTACACGGACGATCCGGTCCGCGTGTATCTCCGTGAGATGGGTGCCGTTCCGCTGCTGACCCGCGAGGGGGAAGTCGATCTGGCCCGCCGCATGGAGCGTGGCAAACTGCGGATGCAGAAAGCCATCAGCCGCTCCGCCCTGGTACAAGGGGTAGTGGTTGAGATTGCCGATCAGTTGAAGAAGGCAGCGATCGAAATCGAAAGTATCGTGGATTTGGGCGACGTCGAGGAAGGCTCCCCGGCGGACGTCAAAGTGCGCAATGACGCGGCCAAGCATTTTGCCGATATCATTGTGTTGCACAAGAAGTTACAGCAACTGGAAGACAAGGTAGAGGCGACTCCCGCTTCCAGCAGGAAGCCGCGCAAACGCCTGTGCGCGAAGTTGAATCGCGCCAAGGTGGAGACCTCCCTGGCGATCCGCCGGGCTCCTTTCCGCCTGATAAAGTGGAAGGAATTTGCCCGCGAAATCGAGCGCGCGGTCGACGAAATCAGTCACTTGGACGGCGAAATCAAGCGCCTCGAAGTGCGGAATAATCCCACGCAGCAGATCCGTCTGCGGGAATTGAAGCGCGAAATCAAGAAGCGCGAAGCCGTCGCCGGCGCCACCCTGCCCGAGCTGAAACACAGCATGACGGTGATCCGTCACGGCGAAGCGGAAGCTGAGCGCGCCAAGAAAGATCTGGTGGAGGCCAACCTCCGCCTCGTAGTCTCGGTGGCCAAGAAGTACGTGAACCGCGGACTTCACCTCCTGGACCTGATTCAGGAAGGCAATATCGGCCTGATGCGCGCCGCTGACAAGTTTGAATACCGCCGCGGCTACAAGTTTTCGACCTACGCCACCTGGTGGATCCGACAGGCCATCACGCGCGCCATCGCCGACCAGTCCCGCACCATTCGTATTCCCGTTCATATGAACGAGAGCATGAACAAATTCCTGCGCGCCACACGCGAGTTGGAAAAGGAACTGGGCCGTACTCCTACAAATGACGAAATTGGTCGCCGGATGGACATCCCGGTGGAGAAGGTCCAGAAGCTCAAGACCATTTCCCGCGACCCGGTGTCTCTCGAAACCCCGGTAGGCCGCGACGGCGAATCTGCCCTTGGCGATCTGATTGAAGACCGGTGGGTTGGTTCCCCTGTGGACGCCGTGATCGAATCCAACGTTCGCGACGAGACCGCCGGTATCCTGAAAACGCTCTCCCCGAAAGAGGAGAAAGTGATTCGCATGCGCTTCGGGATCGGCTGTGAACGCGAGCATACCCTGGAAGAAATCGGCCAGGAATTCGACGTCACGCGCGAACGCATTCGCCAGATCGAAGCCAAAGCGCTGCGCCAGTTGCGCGCGCCGGAACGGGCTCGCCGCCTGCGTGCGCTGATGGCAGCGAGGTAGAGCAGTTTGTAGTTGTCCGTAATCAGTAATCAGTTCTCAGTCTGGTACTTACAGTGGCGACCGCCAGTGGAGCGACGCCTCTGGGCGCTCGCGCAAAGGCCCAAATGCGTGTATGCGCACGCAGGTACTCCATGACTAACCGCGAGCAGTGACGGGTTTTTCCCTGGCAATTCACGGTGATATTTGGTGGCTTTGGGTGGAAGGTCACGGTGTATCCCATGCGGCCTCGCCGGTGGCGCGCTGAACTGACGACTGAAAACTGCGACTGAAAACTCCAAAACTAACGACTGAAAACTCTCTTGCCATCCTGCCACCCCCCCCTGGTGGCGGCCTTGTGTCTCCATGTTCGCCCTGTGGCTCACGTTCACACCTTTCGAACGTCGAATGGTATGTGAATCAACGGCCTCCCAAACGGCATCTAGATTGCAGTACTGTTCACCGGAGGGAAACTGAGATGCCAATTGCGAGAATCACCGGACAAGGATTGGCGGCGATCGCGCTATCAGTTGCTCTCCTTTGGGGTATCTTTATTGGCGAACGGCTGCTGGTGCGCCACACCCTGGAGCAGCGCGTCCTGGTTATGCGAGAATTGCACCAAATGCAGCGCAACCATCGCACGGAACCAGTGTCTGCGCCGGCCCCCGCGCCGATGCGTTCTGGGCCAGTTACCCTAGGCTGATTGTCCCTTTTGGGTAACGCATTTCGGGGACCGCCCCTGTTCGCATAGCGTACAATACAGGCGATGGCGAAATTCGCTGCCCTGCTCCCTCTTCTACTATTCGCCGTTAGCTGCGGCAAGAGTCCTTCCGAGAAACTTACTGCCTTATCGGAGGAGTTCGTTTATAACTCGCTCGCTTTCTCTCCCTCCGCCGCGATGTCGGCCGGATACCACCAGCATGAAAAGTTGAACCTCGATGAAATGCTCGACGATTTCAGCGAAGCGAGCCGCGCGCGCCAGCGCACGTTTTACGAAAAATTCCGCGATAAATTAGGCCAGCTCAAGACCGCCGAACTTAGCCCCGCGGATCGTGCCGACCTTTCCATCCTGGAAAACGGCAATGAACTGAACCTGCTCGACCTGACGGAGCTGCACAGCCACCTGCACAATCCCACGCTCTATGTGGAAACCCTGGGCAACGCCTTATTTACGCCCTTCGTGCTGGAGTACGCGCCCAAGCCGAAGCGCTTCGGGCACCTGATCGCGCGCCTGCAAAAGGTTCCCCTGTATCTGGATCAGGCGACCGGCAACCTGCTCTCGGCGCCGGCGGTCTGGAACCAGGTGGCGATCGACGAAAACCAGGGCAACATCAACCTGGTGGACAAAGACCTGCGCGCCGCCGTCCCCGCGGAGTTGGTGGAGGCGTATGCGCGCGCGGCGCGCCCCGCGCTCGACGCGATGACCAAGTTCGGCAACTTTCTGAAGAACAGTTTGAGCGGCCGCACTAACTACGACTGGCGCCTGGGCACTATCTACGCGCGCAAGTTCCGCTACACCCTGCAGGCCGGCGTGGAAGCCGACAACACGCTGCAGCAGGCCGAGCGCGATGTAGACACGGTGCGCGCGCGCATGCTGCAGTTGGCCCTGCCGCTGCATCGCGACTTTTTTCCCGCGCACAAGGACCATGCCGAGCTGAGCGGCGTGGACCGGGAAGAGGAGCGGGAAAATGCCGTGATTGGCGAGGTCTTGAACCGAATCGCGGAACGGCATTCCACCCCGGAGGCCTTCCTGGATGACGCGCGCAAAGCGCTCGACGAGGCGCGCGCCTTCATTCAGGAAAAGAAACTGCTGACGCTGCCGTCGCGAGCCAACCTGCAGGTGATTCCCACCCCCGAATTCATGCGCGGCAGCTACCCGGTGGGCGGCTTTAACCCGGCCCCGGCGCTCGAACCGCAGCTTGGCGCGTTTTACTGGGTCACGCCGATCCCTGCCACCTGGCCCAAGGAGCGGGTGGAATCGAAGCTGCGCGAGTACAACTTCTACAAATTGAAACTGCTGACTATCCACGAGGCGATGCCCGGACATTATGTACAGTTCGAGTTCGCCAACGACGTGCAGCCTAAGGGGCGCCGCCTGCTGCGGTCCATCTACGGCAACGGGGCTTACATCGAAGGCTGGGGCCAATACGCCACGCAAATGATGCTGGATGAAGGCTTTTTGAACAAGTCGCCGGAACTGGCGCTCACCTTCGCCAAAGAGGAACTGCGCGTTCTGGCCAACACCATCCTCGATGTGCGTCTGCAAATGCTCAACATGACGGATCAGGAAGCGATGGACCTGATGCAGAAGAGGACCTTCCAGGAGACCGAGGAGGCGACCGCAAAACTACAACGTGCGAAATTGAGCTCGGCCCAGTTGCCCATGTACTACGTGGGGTGGCGCGCCTGGCTACATGGGCGGGAAGCCTACAAGCAGGCGAAGGGCAACTCCTACAGCCTCCGTGAGTTCAACGATCAGGCCTTGAAGCAGGGCGCGGTGCCTCTGCCCTCGCTTGGAGGGCTGTTGAAGTAGGCCTTCGGCCCGGCAACCGAACGGACGGCTGAAACGTCTATAATGCTGTAACAGAAGATGCTTGATAATCCGACGCCTACACCTGCACCCGAACCGGAGGCGGCGCGCTCCGAGACTGTTCCGGCCGCCCACCGGGTGTCCGCAGGCCATGTCAGTATCTGGGGAGCGCTGTCGTGGGTCCGGGACCTGGCGTTCTCGGTCCTGATCGCCGTCATTCTGATCGTGTTTATCTACCAGCCCGTCAAGGTAGAGGGCACCAGCATGATGCCGACCCTGACGGACCAGGAGCGCATTTTCATTAACAAGTTCACCTACCATTTCGGCCTGGGGAGCATCGAACGGGGCGACATGGTGGTGTTCTGGTTTCCCTTGGACCCTTCGAAGTCTTACATCAAGCGGGTGATTGGTGTGCCGGGAGATGTGGTGTCGATCGATGCCGGGCAGGTCTTCGTGAATGGGCAGTCACTAGTGGAAAGCTACGTTCCCGAAGACTATCACGACCGGGTTTCCTGGGAAGAGCACCGTGTGCCGGACGGTGAGTATTTCGTGCTCGGAGACCATCGCAGTTCCTCGAGCGACAGCCGCACCTGGGGCTTTGTGAAGCGCGATGCCATCTACGGGAAGGCCGTATTTGTGTATTGGCCCCTGAAGAATATGGGGCGGATTCACTAGGGCGCCAAGAGCGCTCCCTCACGGTCGCGTCTCCGTAATCAAGAAAGTTGTGACTGCGTCCACACGCTGCGAAGCGGACAGGCGGGGACGCCTGTCCTACCCTTTACATGTACATGCCGCCGTTGATGGCGAGCACGTGCCCGGTGATGTACGCGGCGTCGTCGCTGGCCAGGAACTTCACGGCCGCGGCGATGTCTTCCGGCTGGCCGATGCGGCCCAGCGGGACCTTGGCCAGAATCCCGGCCTTCACTTCGTCGGACAGCACGGCCGTCATATCCGTCTGAATGTAGCCCGGCGCCACCGCATTCACAGTAATCCCACGGCTGCCGATTTCCTGCGCCAGGGCCTTCGTCATGGCGATCATGCCGCCCTTGGAAGCTGCGTAGTTGGCCTGTCCGGCGGCTCCCGCCTGTCCGACGACGGAGGCAATATTGATGATCCTTCCCCAGCGGTTGCGCATCATGCCAGGCAGGACGGCCTGGGCGCAGCGGAAGGCGCCGTTGAGGTTGATATTGAGCACCAGGTCCCAATCGGCCGCTTTCATGCGCATGGCCAGACCGTCGCGGGTAATGCCGGCGTTGTTCACCAGAACGTCGATGCGGGTTTTGTCTTTCAGGGTCTTGGCGAACGCTTCCTTGACGGACTCGGGGGAAGTCACGTCCAGATTGATGGTCATGGCCTCGCCGCTGCACTGCCGGATCTCTTCGGCCACCTGTTCGTTGCGCTCGATTTCGGGGGATGCCACCACGATATCGAAGTTCGCACGGCAAAGCGTCAGTGCGATGGCGCGGCCGATCCCACGGCTGGCGCCCGTAACGAAGGCCACTCGGTTAAACATTCATTCTCCTCAGACGTTGCGGTATGAAACTCAAGCGTAGCAAGTTTCAAAGGCCGGCTCGCTATTCGGCGGGCCGTGGCTTGTCGCTCTCCGGCGGACCGGGCTCGTCCTCGCCCACTTCGTCATCTTCCCCGTCCTCGCCCTCTTCGTCATCCTCCCCGTCGCCGAACAGGTCGTCATCTTCTTCGTCTAAATCCTCATCATCGGGGGGATTGGCAATGCGGTAGTTGGCCTCACTCCACGCTGCTTCGGCCGCTTCCGCGAGCTCCGAATCGCTATGAGCCTGCAGGCCGTCCAGAATCTCGAGAGATTCCGCGGGCCTGACATAGGACAATCCCGCCATGGCCTCCATCCGGAGCTTCTTATCGGCGCTCTCATCCTGTGCGATGCGAAGGAGTGTCGGCCATGCTGCGTCCAGTTCCCAAGTGCCTGCTGCTTGCAGCGCGTGGAAGAGAACGTCTTCATCCGGGCTTTGAAGACTCTCCAGAATTGCCTGGTCGAAGCCTTTGACGTAATCCATGCAGAAGACGGCCGTCACTTTCCATTCGATATCTTCGCTCGCATAGGCAGTCCGAACGGCTTCTTCGTGCCAGTCCTCCAGCGGACCGCGTACCGCGGCTTCCAGCACACGGCGGCGCACCAGTTTCGGATCATTCGGATTGGCGTAGATCCGCTCCAGGGTCCGCGCGATCTTGACGTAGGTTTTGTCCGGCACAGGCATATCTTCCGGGTCGCCAAGTGCCCAGTTGACCAGTTCCAGGGTCGGGCCAAGCGCAATCGCCGCCTTGGCGCGCAGTTCCTCCGTTTCGCTGTTATCTGCCGCGACATCCAACAACGTGGAAGCCAGGCCCGGGGTCATATCCGGAGTTTCCCCCGCGATGTCGGCCACGATCAGGCGCACCGCGGGTTCGGCCTGTCGATCGCGCAGCACCGCTCGGAATTTATGCGCGATGTCCGAGGGCCATTGCCAAGGCTCGGTGACTGCCAATGATTCTGCAAGTTCACGGTCCATGTGATCCTCCTTCTGGATCAGGAAAATGTTAGCAGCTTGCTACCATACTCATAACCCCTATGGCTTATCAGGATCTGCGCGAATTTATCCGTGCGCTGGAAAAAAACAACGAATTGAAGCGCATTCCGTTTGAAGTGGATCCGCGCCTGGAAATCACCGAATTTGCCGATCGCGCGGTCAAGCAGGGTGGTCCCGCGCTGCTCTTCGAGCGGCCCACGGGGTACAAGGTCCCGCTGCTGGTAAATGCTTTTGCCTCCATGCGCAAGATGGAGATCGCGCTGGAAGTGAAGTCGGTGGAAGAAGTCGCGCAGCGCATTGTGGAGTTCCTGGAGATGCGCATGCCAGAGGGCATTATCGGGAAGCTCAAAATGCTGCCCAAACTGGCCGAGATGGGCGCCTTCTTCCCTAAGATCGTTTCCAAGGCGCCGTGCCAGGAAGTGGTCAAGACCGACGGTTTTTCGCTGTTCGATTACCCGATCCTGCAATGCTGGCCGGACGATGGCGGACGCTTCATCACGCTGCCGCTGGTCTTCTCACGCAATCCCGATACCGGCAAGCGCAATTGCGGCATGTACCGCATGCAGGTGTACGACGAGCGCACCGCCGGGATGCACTGGCAGACCCACAAGCAGGGCGCGGAGCATTACCGCCGGATGGCGCAGCAGGGCAAGAAGCGGATGGACGTCGCAGTGGCCATCGGGGCCGACCCGTGCACGATGTACTCGGCCATTCTTCCGCTGCCGCCTGATCTGGACGAGATGATGATCTCGGGCTTCCTGCGGCAGACTCCGGTGGAAATGGTGAAGTGTCAGACCTGCGAGCTGGAGGTGCCGGCGCAGGCGGAGATCGTGCTCGAAGGCTATGTCGAGCTGGGCGAGCTGCGCACCGAGGGTCCCTTTGGCGACCACACGGGCTTCTATTCGCTGGCCGACGAGTACCCTGTCTTCCGCGTCACCTGCGTGACGCAGCGCAAAGACCCCATCTACACCACGACCATTGTCGGCCCGCCGCCCATGGAGGACTATTACATGGGCAAGGCCATCGAACGCATCTTCCTGCCGCTGATGCGCATGCAATTGCCCGAGGTGCGCGACATCGCCATGCCGCCCGAGGGCGTGTTCCACAATCTGATTCTGGTTTCGATTCGCAAGAGCTATCCCGGCCACGCGCGCAAGGTGATGCACGCGATCTGGGGCACCGGACAGGCGATGTTCTCCAAGGTGATTGTGGTGGTGGACGAAGATGTGGATGTGCAGAACTACAGCGAGGTGGCGTGGAAGGCGCTGAATAACATCGATCCGGAGCGCGACATCCAATTCGTGCTCGGTCCGGTGGATTCGCTGGATCATTCCAGCCGGCTGGCGAACTACGGTTCGAAGATGGGGATCGACGCCACCCGCAAATGGCCGGGGGAAGGCTTCACGCGCCCGTGGCCGGACGTGATCACCATGCCCGTCGAGGTGAAAGCCCGAGTGGACGCGCTTTGGAAAAAGGCGGGACTAAAGTAGGGGCAAATCCGGGGCCGCGCTTACGATAAAATGGTCGCGTCATGCAATTCCCCCGCCTGTTAGTGATACGCCAGAAGTTTCCCGATCGTAAGATCGCCGACATTCCCCGCGCCGTGCGCGAACAACTTACCGCCAGTGATTTTGCCGGGCGCATGAAGCCCGGCGCGCGGATCGCGATTGGAGTGGGCAGCCGCGGCATCACCAGCCTTGCCACCATCGTGTATCACACCGTGAAGTACTGGCTGGATCAGGGCATGCAGCCCTTCATTTTCCCCGCGATGGGCAGCCACGGCGCGGCCACTGCCGCCGGCCAGGCGGAGGTCCTCGCGAATTACGGGATTACCGAAGCGACGATGGGCTGTCCTGTGATCAGCCATTTGGAAGTGGTGTCGCTCGGCAAGACGTCGGACGGTATTGAAGCGTTCATGGACAAGCGCGCCTACGAGTCCGACGGCGTGATGTTTATCGGCCGGGTCAAGTGGCACACGGATTTCGATGGCAAGATCGAGAGCGGACTGTTCAAGATGATGGCCATCGGTTTGGGCAAGTTCGCCGGTGCGCAAAACTATCACACCTACGCGTACAAACTCGGGCTGGAGCACGTGATTCGCAGCGTGGGGCGGCAGGTGTTGAAGTCCGGCAAGATCATTGGCGGACTGGCGCTGCTGGAGGATGCTTATCACAACACCGGCAAGATCGACGCGGTTCCCGTGGAAGTGATGGAGCAGCGCGAGGAAGAGAATCTGGCGCTGGTGAAGACGTGGATGGCGAAGATCCCGATGGATCTGGACATCCTGGTGCTGGACGAAATCGGCAAGAACATTTCCGGTGCCGGTATGGACTCGAAGGTTGCCAATCGCGGCGTGAATGGGGAATACAACCCGTGGCCGGACACTCCCAGGTTCCATCGCATTTTTGTCCGCAATCTGAGCGAGCACACCTACAACAGCGCGGTGGGGCTGGGTATGGCGGACGTGGTGACAGATCGCCTGGTGAATCGCATCGACTGGCAGCCGACGACGATCAATTCGCTGACCGCCAATACGCCGGCGTCGATTCGTACGCCGGTCCATTTCGCGACGGATCGGGAGTGTCTGGCGCGCTTCGCCCCTACGGTCGGCAAGCACGATTTGAGCACGGTCACTTACGGGTGGATTCGCAACACGATGGAACTGACGCGCATTGCGGTCAGCGAGAACGTGCGCGCGGAGGTGGAAGCCAATCCGATCCTCGAGATCGAAGCGGCCATCGATATGGATTTCGATACCACGGGAAATTTGATTTCCCCGTTCGTCGAGGTGGCGGCGCATTAGGTTTGCGCAATTGGGGATTGGAGACAGTTTGTAGTTCTCAGTTGTCAGTTGTCAGTCATCAGTCAGCAGTCTGGCCTCGGGCGGTGCCGGACGAAATACGGTGTGAAGCCCCGAGCGCAAGTGCCCGCGCAGGTTAGTGGAACCTGTTCCACCGGATCTCACAACGGGCGATTCGCCTTACCGTTTCAGGCGCAGCGGGCTCGATTGTGAGGCGGGCTTTACCAAGTCGAGCACGATGGTGTAGCGGTCGCCGCGGACCACGGAGCGCACGAACTCGAACGGGCGTTCGTTGGGGAGCAGGGTGACGCGTTCCACGGCGAAGACCGGCGATCCTTCGGGAATGCCGAGCAACTCCGCTGCCTCGGCATCCGACGCTGCCGCGAAATAGGTTTCTCGCGCGCGAGCGGGGTAGAGGTGATACTGCTTCTGCAGTACCTCGTAGAGCGAGGCGGTGTCGGTCATCTTGATGGCGGGCACAAAGGCCGCGGGGATGTGCGCCGTCTGCAGACTCATCGATTCGCTGCCTGCGATGCGCACGCGTTTCAATACAAAAACCGGGGAGCCCGCCGGAACCTGCAGCGTGTCCGCCACGAGAGCATCGGCTACCGACACACCCTGCCGGAGAATGCGGGAAGAGGAGGTGAGGTCATGGCGGCGCATCTCCTCGGTAAAGCTGGTCAGTTCGCGGGGACCGTCGTCGAACTTGCGCCGCGACACGAAGGTGCCGCGCCCGTGCTCGCGACGGATGTAGCCCAGTTCGGCGAGATTCTGGAGCGCCTGCCGCACCGTAATCTTGCTGACGCCGAAACGCTCCGCAATTTTGGTCTCATTGGGGAGCTGTTCATCCGCCTGCCACTTGCGAGACTCAATCTCGGCTTTCAAGATGTTTTGAAGCTGGTGGTAAAGCGGTATCGGTAAGTCCTTGTCGAGCGCCCCTGCCATTGACATCCTAAGATTAGGATGACATAATCTCTTAAAATTGCAAGGAGGGTCTGTCATGCTTCGCTCCGGAGGGAATTTGAAGAGTTTTGCATTCCTGCTCGTGCTTGCCGTGTGTCTTTCGGCAGCTCTCAGCGCGCAGGATATTACGGGTTCCATTGTGGGTACGGTCATGGACGCCACTGGCGCCGGCGTGCCCAATGCCAAGGTCACGGTAACCAATCTGGACCGCAATGCGGTGCTGCGCTCGACGGATACGGACAGTGACGGCAATTACTCGGCCCCGCTGCTGCCGGTGGGCACTTACGCGGTCACAGTCGAAGTGAAGGGCTTCAAGAAGTCCACCAGCTCGGGCATCGTGCTGAATGCCAACGACAGGCTGACGTCGATCTTCAAACTCGAAGTGGGAGACGTGCAGCAGGAAGTGACGGTCGAGGCCAACACGGTGCAGGTGGAATTGCAGTCGCCGGTGGTGGGCAACCTGATTGAAGGCTCGCAGATTCGCGAACTTTCGCTGAACGCGCGCAATTACGAACAACTGGTGGCGCTGATGCCCGGTGTGACGTACACGGGCACGGGCGATCAGATTTACGTGGGCAGCCAGAATCCGTTGACCGGACAGTCGAATGCGGTGACGTTCTCGATCAACGGCGGCCGCACCGATCAGAATTCCTGGACGGTGGACGGCGCGGATAACGTGGACCGGGGCGCCAACCTGACGCTGCTGAACTACCCGAGCGTGGATGCGATTGAAGAATTCAAAGTGCAGCGCAGCCAGTACAGCGCCGAGAACGGCCGCAATATGGGCGGCCAGATCAACGTGGTCACCAAGAGCGGCACCAACACGTATCACGGCAGCGCTTACGAATTTTTCCGTAACGACAAACTCGCCGCCAACAACTTTTTCAATAATGCAAACAAGGTGAATCTGGGAGCGGACGGCACGGCGAGGGTTCCGCCGCTGCGTTACAACAATTTCGGCTACACGATTGGCGGACCGGTCTGGATACCGGGCATCTATAAGGGGAAGGACAAGACGTTCTTCTTCTTCAGCCAGGAATTCCGCCGCGTGATCACCTATGCTTCGGTGCAGGGCACGGCTCCGACCGCGGACGAAAAGAAGGGTATTTTCGCGGCGCCGGTTTGCATTGCGAATACCGGCTCCACCTGTACGGATTCGACTACCGAGATTACCAAAATCGACCCGTTTGCCCAGGCATACATTAAAGACATTTTTTCCAAAGTTCCGGATGCGCCGGCCAGCCACCTGATCAACCTGGCGCTACGCAACAAGGCCAACGTGACCCAGGAGATCGTGAAGATCGACCATGTATTCAGCCCGCGCTGGCAGCTATCGGGGCGTTACATGGACGATTCGATTCCGACTTATGAACCCCGCGGACTCTTTACCGGCGCCGCGCTGCCGGGCGTGTCCGACACGGTCACCAATTCCCCCGGGCGCAACGTGAAGGTGACGCTGACCGGCACCATCAGCCCCACCATCGTGAACGAGGGGGGCTATATGTTCTCTTACGGCGCGATCACCAGCGATCCGGTAGGTTTGAACGCCAGTGTGAATTCGCCGGACATCCAGCCGAAACTGCCGTTCCCGGTGACCCTGGGCCGCATTCCGACGATGAATTTCGGCGGAGTGTCGAGCGTAACGGGCTACGGGCCATACCGCGACTTCAACTACAATCACACGTGGTACGACAATCTCACGAAGATCGCCGGCAAGCACACGTTCAAGATGGGCTTCAGCGTCAACAAATACAATAAGACCGAGAACGCCGCGGGCAACAACGTGGGTTCGTTCACCATGTCCACCACGCCGCGGCCCACGGGCAGCGCGGCGACCGTGACGACACAGGGCTGGGCGAACTTCCTGCTGGGCAACTTCTCTACTTTCACCCAGGTGGCGCGCGACATCACGCCGGACATCCACGCCAACCAGGGCGGCTTCTTTATCCAGGACGATTATCGCGTGCGCCGCAATCTCACCGTGAACGTTGGCGTGCGTTGGGAGCTCTTCCGTCAGGCGACCGACGCGAATGGCTTCCTGAACACCTTCGACCCGGCCTTCTACGATCCGGCGAAGGCGCCGCAGGTGGACGCAGCGGGTAATCTGGTGGCCAACACGGGCGATCCACTCAACGGCTTTATCACGGCCGGGAAGAATTCGCCCTACGGCAGCAAGATCGGTCCGGAGCGCTACAAGAACTTCGCGCCGCGCTTAGGCTTCTCGTGGGATCCGTTCGGCAAGGGGACGACGGCGGTACGCGGCGGCTACGGCATTGCGTACGATGTTCCGGCCATCGGCCGCTACGAAGATCCGATCTTCGCCAATCCTCCGAGCGTGCAGTCGATCACGATCTCTAACTCCACCTTCGCCAGCGTGGTGGGCGGTACGGTGGTGGTGCCTGCTTCACCGCCCGCGATCACAGCCATCGGCACCAACTACCAGACGCCCTACAATCAGCAATGGAGCTTCGGCGTGCAGCAGGAAGTGGCCAAGCGCAGCATCGTGGAAATCAGTTACGTGGGCAGCAAGGGAACTCACTTGTGGGGCGAGCCGGATATGAATCAGCTGCGTCCCGGCCAGGCAGTTGCGCTCGGGATTACGCCCGCGAATACGCCGCTCACCACCAGCACGGCGCAGCGCGTGAATGCCTACCGGCCGTATCGCGGCTACCGCGCGATCAACACTTACCAGACGTGGTTCAACTCGAGCTATCAGGCGCTGCAGGCCATGTTCAAGAAGAACATGAAGGGCGGTTTCGTCACCTTCAGCTACACGTTCTCTAAATCGCTGACCGACGCGGGCAGCAACACGGCCACACCGCAGAACTTCTACGATCGCTCGCTCGATCACGGTCACGCGCCGTATGATCGCAATCACGTGGCGACCGCCAGTTGGAGCTATGAATTGCCGTTCTTCCGCGAGAGCAAAGGCGTAGTCAAAGCCGTGCTGGCCGGCTGGCAGAATTCGGGCATTCTTTCCGTGAGCAGCGGACTCTGGAATTTCAACCCCAGTTCCAGTTCGCTGGCCACCGACCCCGCCGGCCTCGGCATCCTGGGGGCCGGCAGCGGCGCTACGCCGCGCGCCGATTTCATCTGCGACCCGAACAAGAACGCGCCGCACACGCTGACGCAGTGGTTCAACACTGCCTGCATGGCGGACGTTCCGAAGGGCGAACTGCGCCCGGGTAACGGGCCGCGCAACGGAATCATCGGACCGGGCTACCAGAAGTGGGATCTCTCGCTATTCAAGAACTTCCGTTTCGGCGAGAAGACCAACATGCAGTTCCGCTTCGAAACTACTAACACGTTCAATCACACCAACTGGTCCAGCATTGGCGCCACGCTGGGCGCAGCGACGTATGGCCAGATCACGGCGGCGCGCGATCCGCGCATCGTGAGCCTGGCTCTCAAGGCGTCGTTCTAAAGCACGTTCAGTTGGATGCGGCCGGCATTCGTGCCGGCCGCATTTTGGTATTGGCGGTATTCAAACGATGCCGAGGCGCTTGCCGACCCTTTGGAACACGTCGAGCGCCCGATCCAACTCCTCCGTAGTGTGCGTGGAAGCGACGATTGTGCGCACGCGCGCCTTCCCCTTCGGTACCGTCGGGAAGCCGATGCCGGTAGCCAGCACACCCTCATCGAAGAGTTCGCGCGACAATTTGTGTGCCAGCGCGGCATCGCCAATCATCACGGGCGTGATGGGCGTCTCGCCGATGCCGGTGTCGAAGCCGGCGGCTCGCAGACCCTTCTTGAAGTAGCGCGTATTTTCCCAGAGTTTTTCGATGCGCTCCGGTTCCTGCTCCAGGACGTCGAACGCCGCCAGGCAGGCCGCGGCCACGGCAGGAGGATGCGAGGTGGAAAACAGGAACGGGCGCGCGCGGTGATACAGGAACTCGATCAGGTCCCGGCTGCCGCAGACGTATCCGCCCAGCACGCCGATGGCTTTAGAGAGCGTGCCCACCTGGATGTGCACGCGGCCGTGAAGATCGAAATGATCGATGGTGCCGCGTCCGTTGCGTCCCAGCACGCCGGAGGCATGGGCGTCGTCCACCATCATCATGGCGTTATGGCGTTCGGCCGCCGCCGTCAATTGCGGCAGCACGCCGATGTCCCCATCCATGGAGAACACGCCGTCGGTGATCAGCAATCTGCGCCCGCCGGTCTCCTCCAACTCCTCCAAAATGCGCTCTGCCGCGGCGGCGTCCTTGTGGGGGAAGACGTGGATCTTGGCGCGCGACAGGCGGCATCCGTCGATGATGCTGGCGTGATTCAGCTCGTCGGAAATGATGTGGTCTTCCGGAGTGAGCAGCGCCGATACCGTGCCCGCATTGGCGGCGAAGCCCGATTGGAAGACCACGCACGCTTCCACGTTCTTGAAGGCGGCGATGCGCTCTTCCAACTCCATGTGAATGCTCATGGTGCCGGAAATGGTCCGCACCGCACCGCTGCCCACGCCGTATTTGCGCACGGCATCGAGCGCCGCTTCCCGGAGTTTGGGGTGGGTGGTGAGTCCCAGGTAGTTGTTCGACGCCAGGTTGATTACCCGCTTGCCGTCGAATTGCGATTCGGCTTCGCTGGCCGATTGCAGGATGCGCAGGCGCTGGTAAGTGCCTTCCGCGCGCCACTGTTCCAACTGGTTGTGAAGGTACGAGAGTGGATTCGACATGTTGCTCCTACCCGGCTGGCAGGCCGGAGTTTACAGATGCCGGTAGCCGCTGGCGAAGTAGAGCAGGGGCTGGCCGTCGCACACGTGGGCGTGCACCATCTCGCCCACCAGGATATCGTGATCGCCCATGGGGACAATGCGGTGGACGGCGCACTCCATGTTGGCCAGCGCGCCGGAAAGCAGGGGGGCGCCGGTCATCCCGGCGGTCCAGGGGACGCCTTCGAAGCGGTCGTGCCCCTTGCGGGCAAAATGGTCGGACAACGGGCGCTGATTTTCCCCTAAGACATTGATTGCAAAGTGACTTGCGGTGCGAAAGTGGTGGATCACCGAGACCGCGTGGCCGAGGCAGATGAGAATCAGCGGCGGGTCGAGCGAGACAGAGGTGAAGCTACTGACGGTCAGCCCGTGGGGTGTTCCCTTGGCGTCCATCACGCTGGCAATGGTGACTCCCGTGGCAAAACGTCCACAGGCTTTGCGGAATTCCTCGCCGGAGACCGGCTGGTGGGGGACTGCATGCCTGTCGCTTGACATGGGAATAAATTCAATCTTATCATGTGGTTGACTGATGCGGGAAGCAGGACTGTTCCGCGCCTGAACGAGGAGGCTGTTTTGATCAAGCTGGACATCATCAACGAAGTCGTGAATCGCACCGGCATCACCAAGACCAAAGCGGAAATGGCAGTCGAAACGGTCTTCGAGTCCATGAAGAAAGCGCTCGAACAGGGGGACCGGATCGAATTGCGTGGGTTCGGAGTTTTTAACGTGAAGCCGCGCAAGACCGGGATCGGCCGCAATCCGCGCACCGGCGCCGAGGTCTCGATTCCACCGGGCAAAGCGGTGCGTTTCAAGCCCGGCAAGGAGCTACAGACGCTGCAGTAGCCCCTGCGCGCCGCAGTCCATCGTGTCACCCCAGGACCCTTCTCCTGCGCCGTATGCCGACTCTGCCGAAAGCGGTGAGGACACGGCGTACCTATCTGCGCCCTCTCGTACGCGGGAGCGCTACTGGCTTTACGGTCTCCTCTTTTCCCTCACCCTGATTACCACTTGTATGGTCGGCGCCGCCATGCAGTTCGATTTCGAACGCAATGTGCCGTTCGATCTGGAACATAGCCTGGAATTATGGGGCTACTTCTGGCATCACCCCACTTCGCTATTGCAGGGCCTGCCTTATTCCCTGACGCTGCTGTTGATTTTGCTGGCCCATGAATTCGGGCATTACGGGGCCTCCGTCTTCCATCAGGTGGATGCCAGCCTGCCCTATTTCCTGCCGTCGCCCATCCTGGGCACGTTCGGCGCCTTTATCCGCATACGGTCGCCGATCTATTCACGTCGCGCGCTGTTCGATATCGGCGTGGCGGGTCCTCTGGCCGGGTTCGTGTTTCTGCTGCCGGCGCTGGCGATCGGCGTGGCATTTTCCAAAGTCCTGCCGGGAATCTCGACGGAGGGCAGTCACAGTTTCGGCATGCCCGTGCTGCAAGTTCTGCTGGAACGCTTGATTTTCCCCGGCGTGCCGTCGAACGACATTTACCTGCACCCGGTGGCGCGCGCCGCCTGGGTGGGCATGTTCGCGACGGCTATGAACCTGCTGCCGATCGGGCAGTTGGATGGTGGCCACATTCTCTACTCGTTCTTTCCCACCCGCCACCGCACGGTTAGCAAGGCGCTCTGTATCCTGATGCTGCCGCTGGGGTTTTTCTGGAAGGCGTGGTTCGCCTGGGCGATTATTCTGTGGTGGCTGGGACGCCGCCATCCGGCCATCTACGACACGTCCGAACTGGGACGGGGTCGCGCCCAGCTGGCATGGCTCGCGCTCGTCATTTTCCTTCTCTGCTTCACGTACCAGCCGTTTGCCGATGGCGGGCTATGAAGATTACGGCCACCATCATCACGCTGAATGAAGAGCGCAATATTGCGCGCGCGATCGAGAGCTTGCGGTGCTGCGACGAGATTCTGATTCTCGATTCCGGGTCGATCGATCGCACGGTGGAACTGGCGCAAAACCTGGGAGCGCGCGTGTTCGAGGCCGGCTGGCGCGGGTACGCCGGGCAAAAGAACTGGGCGGCCGAACAGGCATCGTACGAGTGGATTCTGTCGCTGGACGCAGACGAGGCGCTGAGCGAGGCGCTGGAAGCTGAGATCCTGAATCTGAAAAAGTCCGGGCCGAAGTTCGACGCCTACACCATGCCGCGCCTGGCACGTTATCTGGGCCGCTGGATCTATCATTCGGGCTGGTATCCCGATCGCAAGATCCGGCTCTACGACCGGGGCAAGGCGAAGTGGGTAGGCGATTTCGTGCATGAGAGCGTGCGCAGCGATGGACACGTCGGCAGCCTGGAAAGCGACATTCTGCATTTCACGTGCGAGTCGCTTTCCGAGCATCTGCGCACCTTGGACCGCTATACGACGCTGGCGGCGCAGGAACTGGCGGCCAGCAAAGTGCCGGTGCCGATCTGGAGCGTGATTTTCGATCCGCCGTGGACCTTTGTGCGGGCCTACATTTTGAAGCGCGGCTTCCTGGACGGGCTTGAAGGGCTGATCATCTCTTATATGGCGGCGTTCTACACCTTCCTCAAATACTCTAAAGCGAGAAACATGAGCGGATGAGGGTTCTCCATTTCGATGCGGGAAGAGAAATGCGCGGCGGTCAGTGGCAGGTGCTGCGGCTGATCGGGGGGCTGGCGGCGGCGGGCGTGGAATCGACCCTGCTGGCACGGGAGAATGCGCCCCTGTACGTGGAAGCCCGCAAGCACGGGTGGCGGGTACAGCCGCTCGGCATCACTCGCGCGCTGGCGAATCTGCGCGCGCACACTCTGATTCACGTGCATGACGCGCGCAGTCATTCGCTGGGAGCTTTCCTGCGGGGAAGGCCGCTGGTGGTTTCGCGGCGGGTGTCCTTCCCGGTGGGCTCGCGATGGAAGTACGGACGCGCCGCGCGGTACCTGGCGGTGTCGGAATTCGTCAAGCGGGTATTGATGCAGGGTGGGGTGCCGGAGGAGAAGATCGCGGTGGTCTACGACGGCGTCCCGGTGTTGGAAGTGTCGCACGGCAGCGAGGTGCTGGGGCTGGAAAAAGATTCCGCCCTGCTGGCGCGCATGGGCTTGAAAACGGTGGTCAATCTGGAGGAGCAACTGCCGGACGCCGCGATGCTGGTGTACGTCACCAACAGCGAAGGGCTGGGATCTGGCGCGCTACTGGCGATGTCGGCGGGCCTGCCCGTGATCGCCAGTAAGGTCGGCGGACTGCCGGAAGTGATTCGCCACGGAGAGAACGGGCTGTTGGTGGAGAATGACGAGCAGGCGATTCGGGACTCGATCGAGTGGCTGCGGGCAGATCCCGAACGGGCGCGCGCGATGGGCGCCGCCGCGCGGCGCACGGTGCTGGAGCGGTTCACGGTCGAGCGTATGGTGGCTGCCACGCTCGAGGTGTACCGCGCCGTTCTGGCATAAGGCTGGCCGACAATTCCGACTCCAGGATTATGCCGCGTCGAACGCCGTTCCCAAGTGCAGGGCTGCGTACAGCCGCCTTCGCATCGGCACCATATCGCCTCCATGTTGTGCTGCTGATGACGGGTCCACCCACTGGGGTATGATGAGTGCTCCGCAAATTCATGAACGAGAATGCTAAAACTAACGACCAGGAGAATACGGCGATGAAGGGCGAGAAGATCTACGAGTACGATCTCGACATCACGGCAGTGACTGATTTTGGCATTAGCCTGGAGGCGATCCTTTCGGGAGAGCAAGCAGTGCCACCGCAGGGGGCTCGAATAGACGTCGCTTTTGAGGGGCACGCTAGCGGTCGCCTATCAGGAAAAGTGCGCGGTGTCGATTACCTTCGTCTACGCGCCGACGGCCGCATCGATCTTGACATCCGCGCAACCATCGAGACCGACGACGGCCAACGCATTTCCCTGTCCGCTGACGGCGTAGCCGTGGCGCGCCCAGGCGACCCGGTCGCGGAGCTGTCCGAGAACGTGCGCCTCACGACAGCGGCCGCTGACTACGCCTGGGTGAACTCGCGGCAGATCTGGGCCCCTGGCACCGTGAACCTGGCGACCGGCAAAATTCACATCGAGGGGTTCATGCAATGAAGAGAACAACTGCACGGTAGTTACTGGCGTCGGTGCGGGAGTCCATCGGCCGAGGCCTCGGCTCCAGGTGGTTCACGGAACGGTTCAACAGAAATGCGCTCGTAACACACTTCCAGGACGATCAGGTAATCTGTACCGCCCGGTGCTTGGAGAGCTACGCGGTCGCCCGCTTCCGACTTCATCAACGCGCGCCCCAGTGGCGACACCCAACTGATGTGGTTGCGGTTGAGATCGACCTCGTCGGTGCCAACGATGC
The DNA here is from genome assembly GCA_039934035.1 of Candidatus Solibacter sp. GTDB lineage: Bacteria > Acidobacteriota > Terriglobia > Bryobacterales > Bryobacteraceae > Solibacter. The sequence continues at coordinate 90,548 of JBDTMZ010000089.1, forward strand.
TCACCACTCGCTCCGTTCCTGCGGCATTGGCATAGCGCACGGTCGCTCCGAAGAATGCCCGCGTCGCCGCCTGCCCCGCTCTCGGCCGTTCCGGGTCCACCACTTCCGCGGCATCGATTCGCTTAGTGAGAAAGCGAATCCGCCCATCGATCTGGCGCAGCCGCCGCTTGCCGTACTGATAGTCGGCGTTTTCACTGCGATCGCCGTTGCTCGCTGCCCACGCCACCACCTTCGTCACGGCCGGGCGTTCCCTGCTGAGCAGAAACCGGTGCTCCTCTTTGAGGCGCTGCAGCCCACTCGGCGTAATGTAGTTCTTCCCTCCCAACGCGGGCTCGTCTCGTTGCGGTTGTCTCGTAAACCCCTTTCGCATAACGTAACCCTTCTGACGCCCCAAGAGACTTGCTGACCACACGCAAATTTGCTGTGAGTGATCTGCGTATCCTCGCGTCTTCATATTCGCACGCAGACTCTTACTGATCCTATGCATCATCTTGGACAAGTTCCGACGAAGGTATGGTGAGCGCGGAATTATTCGCGGCTACGCTACTTTCCTCAAACCATTTCGAATCAGCACGGCTAACGTTCGCGTCTCTGCCTGAAACAGGTTCCGGTGCAGAAGGCAGTGCTGTATGCCACGATAGGTAAATTGATGATGGAAGCCCTGCTGGCGTTTGTCTTCGGCCTTTTGATCGGCAGTTTTTTGAATGTCTGCATTCATCGATGGCCGCGCAATCGTAGCGTGGTGAAGCCCCGTTCCCATTGTGTCCGCTGCCGCAAGACGATTGCCTGGTACGACAATGTTCCCGTCTTCAGCTATCTCATCCTGGGCGGGAAATGCCGGCATTGCGGCGCGAAAATTTCGTGGCGCTACCCGCTGGTGGAGTTCCTGACCGGACTGTTATTCTTCTTCGAAGTAAGCCGGCTCGGTCCCACTCCGGCCGCACTCAAGATGTGTGTGCTGTGCGCGATCTCCATCGCATTGATCTTCTGCGATCTCGAAAAGCGCATCCTGCCCGACCAATTCACGCTGGGCGGAACCCTGCTGGGGTTTGTCCTCGCCGCCTTTGTCCCGGTGCCCGACATCACGGCGCAGGCGATTCTCTGGATGCTGGGCATGGAACTTCCCAAGTGGGCGCTTTCCCTGTCGGAATCGTTGATGGGCGCGATGCTGCCCGCGTCGTTCCTGTGGCTCGGCGGCTGGATCTATTACAAGGTGCGCCACCGCGAGGGTCTGGGTTTCGGCGACGTCAAACTGGTGGCGATGGTGGGCAGTTTCCTGGGGCTGCGCGGCGCTCTGCTGACGCTGATTCTCGGCTCAATCAGCGGCTCGCTGATCGGATACGGTTACATCAAACTGACAGGGCAAGACCCGGCCGAGTACGAATTGCCATTCGGCAGTTTTCTGGGGGCGGCTGCGATCGTGGCCGCCGTGATGGGCTCGCAGGTGTTGACCTTCTGAGCGCGTAACTTATTCGCCGGCGCCGTGCGAGTAAGATTCGTTGTCCAGAATGTCGCGCACTTTTTCGGTGAGCGCCGCGGGCGTGAACGGTTTCTGCAGGAAGGCCACTTCCTTTTGCAGGATGCCGGTATTCACGATGGCGCTATCGGTGTAGCCCGACATGTAGAGCACCTTCATGTTGGTGCGGCGCTTCTGCAGGTCTTCGGCGAGTTCGCGGCCGCTCACTTTGGGCATCACCACGTCCGTAATCAGCAGGTGAATGGTGCCGCGGTGCGCCTCGCTCATCTTCTTGGCTTCCAGCGCGTTCGAGGTGTCCATCACCCGATAGCCGGCGCGCACCAGGCTCTCGCGCACCAGGTGGCGTACCATCTCGTCGTCTTCCACCAGCAGGACGGTCTCTGAGCCGCGCTTGACACGCTTGTCCGGCTCCTGGGCCACCACAATTTCCGATTGAGCGATGCGCGGCAGATAGACTTTCACCGACGTGCCGCGTCCGGGAACGCTGTACACATCCAGATTCCCGCCGCTCTGTTTCACGATTCCGAAGACGGTGGACAGGCCGAGTCCCGTGCCGCGGCCCGAGGCCTTGGTGGTGAAGAACGGTTCGAAGAGCCGCGCCTGCGTGATTTCGTCCATGCCGCCGCCGTTGTCGCTCACCGCGATTTGCGCATAGGGGCCGGACTTTACGGCAAGCTGCCGCGAAGTGTAGTTCTCGTCCAGGTAGACGTTGTTGGTTTCGATGGTGAGGGTGCCGCCCTTGGGCATGGCATCGCGCGCGTTCACCACCAGATTCATGAGCACCTGTTCGATCTGGCCGGCGTCGGCGCTGACCATGCCGAGATCCGGGCGCAGCGCCAGTTGCAGGTCAATATCCTCGCCGATCAGACGCCGCAACATGGTGCTCAGTCCGGTGACCAGTTTGTTGAGGTCGAGCACTCTGGGCTGCAATACCTGCCGCCGGCTAAAGGCGAGCAGTTGCTGGGTCAACGCCGCGGCGCGCTCGCCGGCCTTGAGAATCTGCTCCGCCGAGTAGTGGTTGGGGTCGCCGGGCTGTAACGAATTCAGGATCAGCTGGCTATAGCCGGAGATGATGGTAAGCAGGTTATTGAAATCGTGTGCCACGCCGCCGGCCAGCATGCCCACGGTTTCCATTTTTTGTGCCTGGCGGAGCTCATCTTCCAGTTGACGGCGTCGGCTCACGTCCATCAGCACGGCTAACTGAGCATGCCGGCCACCGTACTCGATGGGGTGCTGGGCCATTTCGACATCAATGATGCGGCCGCTGCTCTTACGGTGCCTGCGTAGATCTCCGTGGGATGCCGCCGCGTCTTCGCTAAACAGGACCGTATCCAGGTTCCTGCCGCGGAATTCTTCGCGGGTATATCCGTAGAGTTCCGTGGCCGCGGTGTTGGCTTCGAGTATCTGGCGCGCCTCTGAGTCGATCACCCACATGGGTTGTGGATGGCCCTCGAATAACAACTGGAATTTGCGCTCTTTATCCTGCAACAACTGTTTGGACGGCATGAGCGGAATCGATAGTCAGAATAGCCCGATTTACCTACCGTCAAGCATACATGGTGAGCTACGCCCGCTCAACGGTAAGTTGCCAGTCGGGTGTTCTAACTCGCACATTTAAAATGCCTTTGGTACTAATGAGGCGGTAGTAGTACGTTAACGCCCAGCATAGGATTTCCCCGGTGATAATCACGGTAATGGTGTGGTGCGCCACAGATTGGAGAGAGATTGGCGCATGAGTAAGATTATTTTATCTCTCGCGACTCCAATATTGAGCGAACGTGGATTCACCCCTGATAGACCGAAGGCGGGCAGGGACGATTCGAAGACCGTTAACGGCTGCGCTTGTGGCTTACCGGAGATTGTATCGACCGGCACCGCCTGAATACTTCGCTTTCCCGCCTGGTCCAGCGTGAAGTAGAGTACCTTGCCGTCTGGGGAAAAGCGCGGACAATTGACCCAGTGGCGGGAGTCCATCAGTGGAATCCAGTCTGAGCGCGAGATCTCGCTGGAGCCGCGCGGATGGATCAGGTAGATCTGCGAGTTGCCCTGCGAGGCCGTCTCGGCGAAAGTCACCCAGGAATCGTCAGGGGAATAAGTTGCCTGTTCGAGAGAGGCGCCGGGCGCGGGGCGCGCCAGCACAGAGGCTTTCCCGGTGGCGAGATCGACCAATAGCAGGTCTTTGGAAGTGGTATCGGCGGCAACGGCAAGCGCCAGAGTCGCGGTGGAGTTCAGATCCCAGAAGTGGCCGCCTTCATAGACCTTTTTTGCGGCCCCCGAGGCCAGGTCGAGCAGATACACGTCGGAGCGGCGCGCCAGTTTCTGCGTAAACGCGATGCCGGCGCCGTTGCGCAACCAGACCGGATACGAAGCGTTGGGTCCGGATGCGACCACGTGTTCTTCGCCTTTGGCGAGGTCTTTCAGCCAGACTTGTGAGGTGCCATTGCGTGGCGTGGCATAGAGGGCGCGGGTGCCGTCGGGCGATACGGCGGGATGTTCGGCAGGCGCGGTGCTGTCGGTGATTCGGTATGGCGTCCCGTGCGTGACGCCGCGATTGGCGTCCAACTGAAGGCCCCACACGTCGAAGCGCTGTGTGCCGCTGGCGAAGACCATCTGCCCGTCGCGCGCCAGCGTGGGGAATTCCGCGGAGGCGATGCCTCCGGCGAGGCGGACGAGCTCGCCTTGCACTTTCCCGCCGGGCGTGAGGCGACAACGGAAGATATTGCGGACCCATCCGATGCGCATGCTGAAGACGAGGCCCTGGTCAGTCCACAGCATGTCGTCGATCAGGGTGAGGGACCCGCCCGCGCGCGCTACCGGACCGGCGAGTTCGACGCGTTCGGCGCGATCGTGCTCCAGGCTGGTAATCCAGAAATCGGCGCGGTCAGCCGGCAAGCCGTCTCCTGGTGCGACAGCCCAGACGATCAGGCGCTGTCCGTCGGGGGACCACACGGGGCGCTGCACGGCCGAGAAATCAGCGCGGATCTGGCGCGGGGTCCCGCCATCGAGGGGCGCAACGTAGGTCTTCGCACCGCTGTCGAGCAGCGCTCCCGGCGCGCCCGTCCAATAGGCGATCAGGTTTTCGCGCGGCGAAAATCGCGGATTGTGGCCCTCGGCGGCGAGCAGGCGCGGCGTTCCGCCGAGTGCGGGAATCAGGTAGATGCCGCCCTCGTTCCTGGTCGAGGAGTAGGCGATGGCGGTGCCGTCGGAAGAGAAACTGGGGTCGGACTCGTCTTCGGGAGTCCAGGTGAGGCGCGCCGGATCGCCACCCCGCAAAGGCTGCACGTAGAGATCGAGATTGCGGCCGCCGTCGCGGTCGGTGGCATATACCAGCAGGTTGCCGTCGGGTGAAAGCGCGGGAGTCGTGGTGACGCCGGGGTCGAAGGTGATGGGCGTGTAGCGTAGTTCCCTGGGCGGAGCGGACCGGGCGAATTGCCACACGGCGGCTCCACCAAGCACCAGGCCGGCGGCGAAGGCGAGCAGCAGGAAGCGCTGCACGCGGGGCGCGACGTGACTTTGCGTTTCTGCCTTCTGCGTCATAGTGCGGTGCGCGCCAGAGAAAGCGCGCCATAGAGTACGCTATCATCCCGAAGCGCCGCCGGTACGACATCGATGCGCGCAGCCGACCAACTGGTGATCTGGCGGCGTAGTTCCTGGCGGAGGGGAAGGAAGAGGCGGTCACCGGCTTTGGCGATGCCGCCGCCGATGACGATCCGCCGCGGATTGAGCAGCATGATCGCCGCCTTCAGACCCTGCGCGAGATCCACGACATAACGCTCCACGAAAGCGGCATCCTGCATGAGTTCCTGGGCGCTCTTGCCGTAATCGCGCTGCAGCCAGAGGCCGCAGCACAGGCGCTCCAGACAGCCGCGGGCGCCGCAGAGGCACTCGGGACCGTCGGGCCTCAGGGTGAGATGGCCGATCTCGCCGCCGTAGGAATCGGCGCCGCGCCAGACCCGGCCGTTGTCCCAGATGCCGCCGCCGATTCCGGTGGAGAGAGTCATATAGAACAGAGGAGAGTAGGTGCGGCCGGCGCCGAATTCGGCCTCGCCGATGGCGCCTACATTGGCATCGTTATCCATCACCGCGGGAATGCCCGCCGCCTCGCGGACAAATCCACAGAGGTCGAAATCGCGCCATCCGCCCACATGGGTGGAGAGCACGACACGCTGCCCGGCGAAATCCACCGGGCCTCCGAACCCGATGCCGCAGCGCTCCAGCGGAAATTCGGCCCGCCATAGTGCGGCGATTTCGGCGATCTGCCGCACCATCCACTCGCGGCCTCCGCCCGCATCGGTGGCGCGCGATTCGCGGCGCACCATGCGATCCCCATCGAACACCGCCATGGAGAACTTGGTGCCGCCGATGTCGATGGCCAGAATCATCGGAGCCCTCGCAGGAATTGCGGATCCCGCCAATCCCAAACCCTCCAGCGGGCAGCGTCCACGTTGACGGGTAGCGCGCTCCACTGGTTGGCCGCGATGGAAGTGCTGCCGTGCACATGCACGAAGACGCCCCAGCCGGCGAGCGCCAGAAAGGCCGCGGCCAATGCGCGGCGCGCGGGCGCGGCGCTGGCTTGCCACCACAGAATCGCGGGCAGCAGGAAGAAAATCAGCAGGTGGGTGATGTCGGCGAAGTAGCGCGGACCGTAGCAGTGTCCCGGCCAGATGGTGGTCACCAGGAGTGTGTGCAGCACGACGATCGCGATGAGATAGGCGGGCAGCGGAGCGCACCAGCGCCGCCGCAGCGCCAGGGCCATGCCGGCCAGAGAGAAGACGAACAGCGGCGTGAAGATGAGTAAGCCGCGCGAAGGGCTGACGAGATTCAGGGCGAGCCCTTCCCAGAAGGGGTTGCTGTTTTTGGGCGCGGTGATGTAGAGCGGAATCAGGCTATGGCGGACCAGCAACTGGTAGCCGAAAAAGAGCGCGGCCACCGGCGCGGCGCCAACCAAAAAAGAAAGCAGGCGATCACGGTGGTGCACGGCGACGTACGCGGCCAGCACGAGGCAGGAGATGGCATTCGAAGGGCGCACCGCAAAAGACGCGGCGAGCAGCAATCCCGCGAAGGCGTAGGGAAGGGGGCGTGCGGCTTCCTGCGTCCGCGCTTCGAGCAGGACGAGGAGCGCAGCGCTCAGCAGCAACAGCGTCAGTCCATGCGGATACAGGTTCCGGCTGGCCAGCGAAAACTGCGTCGTGCCGAAGGCAAACAGCAGGGCAAAACACATGGCCGCGCGCGGCGACAGAAACAGGCGGGCCAGCCGGTACTGCAGCCAAACGGTGAGCGCGCCGAAGAAAGAGGCGCACCACAATTCGGCCAGCGGACGTCCGCGCAGCAAATCGCCCGCAAAGAAAGCCGCCACTTCCGCGCGCGCGAACAGTCCACTATGCGGAACCAGGCGGCCGGCCAGCAGTACCGCCCCTTTCATCACGGCGAGCAGGGGGAGTGCGAGCACCGCGGTCCCCAACGGGAAATTGCTGTACCAGTGGCCATCGGGGCATCCCGCGCTGATGGAGCGCACCACGGCGGGCCCGCTCGCGGGAACGCACTCCAAGCCGTACTCGGCTTGCGGCGGGGCGCTCGCCACCAGCGAATCCACCTGAGTGGTGCCGTGCTCCATCAATTGGAGGGCTGTGGCAACGGTCCAATACGAGTCGTAGGAGAGGAACGGCGGGCACACGCTGTACGCCAGCCACACCCCGGCGAAGAGGCGAAAGCCGCGATGCTTCCAGAACTGAATCATGAAGAAATCTCAGCGTAACAGAACCCTCGAATGCGCAGGAAAGGCTGCTACTGTGAGGATGTATGGCTCTGATTGTCCCGCCCGTGGGGGCGTCGCGCAGGCGGAATACGCTGTGGCTTACAGCGTCCGTCGGGCTGCTGCTTGCAGTCGTTGCCTATTCCTACCTGGACGGCCAGGCATTTCGCCATGCCGCCGCCGGAGCGGAAAGATCGCGCCTGCGGATTGAGGAAGCCAATGAGATCCTCTCCCTGATCACAAGCGTCGAGACCGGACAGCGCGGGTTCCTGCTAAGCGGCGAGCCATTCTACCTGGTGGAATATCAGGCGGCGTTACCGAAAGTGCAGCGTGCGCTGGAGCGATTCAGAGCCATGGGCGCTGCGGATTCGGCGGATTGGCAGCGCCTGCCCGAACTGGTCAAGGCGAGGTTGGACCGGATGGCCGGCACCATCCGCATGCGCCAGCAAGGCAGTATTTCCGATGCCGTGGAAGAGGTGCGCACGGGACGCGGCAAACGGGAGATGGACGACATCCGCGAAGCGGTTGCACGGATCGTCGCCGCCGAAGGCATTAATTTTCGCGATTACAGCGACAGCGCGGAGCGCCACGGTTATCAGACCCGGCTGTTGGCGCAGGCCGTGGCGCTGCTGCTGACCGGATTTATCTGGCTCTCCGGGCGGCGCATCAACCGCCTGGCACTGCGGCAGGAAGAACTGATTGAGAACCTCACGGTCACGCGCGAGCGCGAGGCCAAAGGGCGCGCCGCACTGGCCACCACGCTGCGCAGCATCGGCGATGCGGTGATCGCCACCGATGAACAGGGTCGCGTGCACTTCATGAATCCGGTGGCCGAGGCGCTTACCGGGTGGACCATGGAGGCCGCCGAAGGCCAGCCCCTGCCTGAAGTATTCCGGATTGAAGAGGAGAGCACCGGACAGCCGGCAGCGGATATCGCCGCCGTGGTGCTGCGCGACGGGGTGACCGTGGGACTGGCCAACCACACGGTGCTGCAAAGCAAGGCAGGCGAGCGCATTCCCATAGACGACAGCGCCGCGCCGATTCACGACGATCAGGGCAAGGTGACCGGCGTCGTGCTGGTTTTCCGCGACGTGACGCTGCGGCGCCGCGCACAGCGCAGGCTGGAGGATTCGGAGAGCCGCTACCGGCTGCTTTTCGAATCCAATCCGCAGCCGATGTGGGTGTTCGACAACCAGACGCTGGCATTCCTGGCCGTCAATCAGGCGGCGATCGCCTGCTACGGCTACTCGCGCGAAGAGTTCCTGAGCATGACGTTGCGCGAGATCCGGCCGCCGGAGGACGTACCCCACCTGGAGGAGCAGACCAGGAACCCGGCGCTCGCGCTGCGCACCCTCGGGCCCTTGCGTCATCGCACGAAAGCGGGAGTGATTTTTTTCGTCGACGTCAGATCCCACCCGATCCAATTTGGCGATTCCGCCGGCCGGCTGGTGATGGTCACCGATGTCACGGAGCGGTTGCGCCTGGAAGAAGACCTGCGGCAGTCGCAAAAGCTCGAGGCCGTGGGGCAACTGGCGGGCGGCATCGCACACGATTTCAACAATCTGCTGACGGTCATCGAAGGCTACGGGGAGATGCTCCAGAGTGAGCAGCAAGTGGACAGTCCGCAGCGTGTCCCGGTGCAGGAAATCCTGGTGGCCGCGCAGCGGGCGTCGTCGCTGACTCGCCAACTGCTGGCCTTCAGCCGGCGTCAGATTTTGCAGCCCCTGCGGCTCAACCTGAATTCCAGTGTGAACAGCACGCATCGTATGCTGGCGCGGCTTCTCGGCGAGCAGATCAGGATTCAGAGCCGGCTGGAACGGGAGTTGTGGCAGGTTTTTGCCGATCCCGGGCAGATCGATCAGATCATTTTGAATCTGGCGGTGAACGCGCGCGATGCCATGGAACGGGGTGGCACGCTGACCCTGGAGACGGCCAACGTCGGGTTGCGTTTCGCCGAAAAGCTGGGCTTGCCCGCCGGGGAATACGCCTGCCTGTCTGTCGGCGATACCGGCCACGGCATGGATCAGGATATCCAACGCCGCATCTTCGAGCCCTTCTTCACCACCAAGGAATTAGGCCGTGGCACCGGGCTGGGCCTCTCGACCGTATACGGAATCGTCAAACAGAGCGGCGGTTTTATCACTGTGGTCAGCGACCCGGGGCAGGGCAGCACGTTCTGCGTGTATCTGCCGCGCGTCGAGGCTGCTCGTGCCGGGGAGCCGCAAGCCACACCGCGTGCCGCGGCTCACAAGGCCAGCGGCGAATGCATCCTGGTGGTGGAGGACGATGCCAACATCCGGCACCTGGTGGCCGCCATGCTGAAGGGGGCCGGTTATCGCATCTCCGAGGCGGAGACGCCGCAGGACGCGCTACGCCTGCTGGAAGACCCGTCGGTTGCGTGCGACATGCTGCTGACGGATGTGGTGTTGCCCGAAATCGATGGACTCGAAGTGGCGCAGCGGGCGGTGGGCCTGCGGCCCGGTTTACCGGTGCTCTTCATGTCCGGCTATACCGAACACCCGATCCTGCGGCTCCCCGGGTTCGACCGGGGAGCTCCCTTCCTGCAGAAGCCCTTCACCCGCGACGCCCTGCTGGGCAAGGTGAGCGAAGTGCTGGAATCTACTGATAAACGGCCGCCTTCTTGAAGTCGCCTGCCTTGACGATGGTGACGCCGGCGGGATCCATATGTTTGCGGAACGCGGCATTCACCTGTTCCAGGGTGAGCGCGCGGATTCTGTTTTCCTGCTGTTCGTCGTAGAGCAGCGTGCGGCCCAACTGCTCGTGCGAGGCGATCAGGGTAACCAGCGCGGATTCCTGCGAGCGCGCCACTTTGCGGGCGTCCGCGTACGCACGCTTGGCCTCGTCGAGTTCCGCCTGGGTGAAGCCTTCCCTCACCGTCTTTTTCAGCTCATCGAGGAAGCTGGCTTCCACCTTCGGCATGTTCACGGGATTGCAGCTCACGGTCGCCGAGAAAAGCGCGGCATCGCCTTCGGTGGGAGCCGTGAAGCGCGACGACGCTCCGTAGCTCAGGCCTTCGCGATTGCGTATGCGGTTGGGCATGCGCGCCGTGATGGAGCCGCCGAACATGTAGTTGGCCAGTACCAGCGCGGAATAGTCGGCATCGCTTTCGTTCAGCTTGAGGCGCATGCCGGCCTCGAACTGAGCGTTCTCTTTGTCGGGCGTCTCGATTTTCTGATTCTTCGCCGCGACCTGTTTGTAGGGGCTGCTCAGGCGCGTGTAGGCGCCCGGGGTGGTCCACTCGCCGAGCAGTTCGGCGGCCAGCTTTTGTACTGCGGCCCGATCTACATCGCCCACCACGATGAATTCTCCGTGCGACGCGCCGTAGAACTGGTCGTGGAACTTTTTCACGTCGGCCAGGGTGATGGCCTTGAGTTCGGCAAGCTGCTCTTCGCGGGTTGCCTGATACTGCGGATCGTCTTTGGTGAAGGGGCTGAGGTAGCGCTGCAACTCCTGCGCGGAAAGCTGTTCGGGCTGCGTAGGCACGTTCTCCAGAGCGCGCACGCGCTGGCCTTTCACCCGGTCGAATTCGACTTCCGGATAGGCTGGCTCGCGCAGCATCTCCACCGCCAGGCGCATGGCGGCCGGCAGATTCTCCGGCTTCACGGTGATGGATGCGCTGGCGCTGTTCACGCCGCCGCCGCCGCCCGCGCCGCCGCGTCCGCCGCCACCGCGTCCGCCACCCGCGCCACCGCCGCCGCTCACCTGAATGCGCGCGTTGAGCTTCTCCATCTCGTCCTGAATCTGCTGGCGATTGCGTGTCCGCGTGCCGCTCATCAGGAGACTGCCGGCAAGCTGCGCCGCCGCATTCTTCCCGGCGAGCGATTTCGCGTCGCCGAAATGCAGTTCGATGGCCACCGACACGGTGCCGCCCGCCATCTTCTTCGGCAGCATGGCGACCTTCATGCCATTGGCGAGTTTGGAGCGCACCACGCGTTTCTCGATGTTGGCCGGCGTGGGGTCGAACTCTTCCGCGCGCGAGACCTCGATGCTGCTCTTGTAATTGCGGAACATGGCCGCGAGTTCCGGCGTGTCCGGCACCGCGGCCCGATCGGGCGCGCCGTCCGGAATAAAGACGCCGACCGTCAGGTTGGAGTCTTTCAGGTAGGCTTTGGCAACCCGCACCAGGTCTTCGGGCGAGACCTGCTGGATGCGGTCGTGCTGCAGGAACATCAGGCGCCAGTCGCCCTGCGAGACAGGAGTCGTCATGCCCATGGCCACTTGCTGTGCGTCCGTCAACTGCTGCTCGAGGTTGCGCGCCATGCGGGTCTTCACGCGCTCCACTTCGTCTTTGGTAGGCGGCTCGGAAATGATGCCCTTTAGGGTTTCGGCGACGATCTTGCGCACTTCGTCGATGGATTGGGACTTGCTGAGACTGGCGGAGATCGACAGCAGGCCCGGGTCGTGCAATTGTTCCGCGCGCATGCTGACGCTTTCCGCCTTCTTGTTTTCCACCAGGGCCTTGGTCAGGCGTCCCTGCGGAGCGCCGCCCCCGCCGCGACCGCCACGCCCTCCACCACCGCCGCTCATGACGCCGGAGAGCACCTGCAGCGCGGCCGAATCGGGATGTCCGGCGGCAGGCATATGGTACGCCATGATAAGTTCCTGGCCTTCGCCGACGCGCCGCAATTCCACGTAGCGCATCCCGTCCTGCGTGGGCTCGACCGTGTACGTCTGATCGAGCTTGCGCGTGGGACGCGGCAGGCGGCCCAGCGTGTCGGCGACGTATTGCAGCGTCTTTGCCTCATCGAGCTTGCCGCCGATGGCGACCACGGCGTTATCGGGCTGGTAATACTTCTTGTAGAACGCCAGCAGTCGCTCGGCGGGCACTTTCTCCAGATCTTCGCGCGAGCCGATGGTGCTCTTGCCGTAGTTGTGCCAGAGGAACGCGGTGGACGCCACGCGTTCGCTGAGGACGCGCTGCGGGCTGTTCTCCCCACGCTCGAATTCGTTGCGCACCACGGTCATTTCGACGTCGAGCAGTTGTTTGTTGATCTTGACGTTGACCAGACGGGCGGCCTCCAGATCGAGTGCCCACTTCAGGTTTTCGTCGCTGGCCGTGAAAGTCTCGTAATAGTTCGTGCGGTCTTCCGAGGTGGTGCCGTTCCAGACGGACCCGTGCGCGACAATCTCGTTCTTAATCTGGCGCCCGTCGTTGGTTTCGATGAAATCCATGTGCTCCAGAAGGTGAGCCATGCCCGTTTCGCCGTAGCCTTCGTGGCGCGAACCCACCTGCACGATCATGTTGACGGTGATTTTGGGGTTGGCCGCGTCGGGATAGAGCAGCACGCGCAGCCCGTTGGGATACTCGTACTCGGTGATGCCTCCCACAGAGGCCTTTTTCTGGACGCCGGGCGGCAGGGTCTGGCAGACTGCCGCGTAAGTAAAAGCGAGGGCCGCGAGAATTCTGAAGCGCATAGTCTAGTCTAGGACGTCCCGGCCCGGGCGTGGTGGACCCCTTTTGCAGGCGGGTGTGGACCCAAGAGTGGGGGATTCACGCATGCCGGGCCGGTCGGGAAAACCTGGAGTCAGCGCGCTCGAGTCTCAGGAATATGAATTCGGCATGGGGCTGCAACGCTTCCTGATTGTGGCGTCTCGGATCGGGTACCGCCCGTCTGCACTTCTATGTCACGCCTGGAAAGATGGCGGCTGCCACGCGGGTGGGGCCGATCTCCCGTTATACTGCATTTGGAAGCGCAATCCATGACTGAAAGCAGCCCCCGGACGCTCGGCTACGAACCGCGTCCCGCCTTCGCACACCACGCCAACCCCACGATTGCCGATTGCCAGGGCAAGCGCATTGGAATTCTCGTCGTCACTTACAACGCCATTTCCACTCTCGTGCCCGTGCTGAAACGCATTCCGCCGCACGTCTGGGACAACGTAGAGGAAGTGGTGGTGTTCGACGACGCCAGCCCGGACAACACCTTCGAACTGGCCATGGGCCTCAAAGCGGTCTGCGACGTTCCCAAACTGCAGGTGCTGAAGCACGCCCGCAACCTGGGCTACGGCGGCAACCAGAAGGCCGGCTACCGCTACTTCATCGAGAAGGGCTTCGACATCGTGGTGCTGCTGCATGGCGACGGGCAGTACGCGCCGGAGATTCTGGCGCAGATGTACCACCCGCTGGTCACCGGGGAGGCCGACGCCGTCTTCGGCTCACGCATGATGAAGACCTTCGGCGGCCCGCTCAAAGGCGGTATGCCGCTCTATAAATACGCCGGCAATCGCATTCTCACGATGCTGGAGAATCGCGCCCTCGGCCTCTCGCTCACCGAGTTCCACAGCGGCTATCGAGCCTATAACCTGCACGCGCTCGCCCAGTTGGATTTCTCGCGCATGACCGACGTCTTCCACTTCGATACCGAAATCATCATCAAGCTGCATCACCAGCGGATGACCATCCACGAGGTGCCCATTCCCACCTATTACGGCACTGAACTCTGCCGCGTGGACGGTCTGAAATACGCCAAGGACGTGATGCGGGCCGTGTGGCGCTACCGCCGCACCTGCCGTAGCGTGATGCGCGCGCCGGAGTTCTCCGAGTACTTTGTCCATTACCCGATCAAGCAGTCCAAGCACTCCAGCCACTACGTCGCGCGCCAGTTGGTGGGCAGCAACCAGCGCGTGCTCGACGTGGGCTGCGGCGAGGGCTTCTTTGCCGCGGAATTAAAGAAGGACGGCAACGTGGTGGTGGGTGTGGACGCGCTGTCCACTGCCAGCGAAACCGGCGCACTGGAGCGCTATTTCGCGGCGGACCTCGACCAGCCGCAGCCCGACCTGGCGCAGCGCGCCGGAGAACGTTCCTTCGATCGCGTCCTGCTGCTCGACATCCTGGAACACCTCATTCGCCCCGAGCGACTGTTGTCGGAGGTCCGGCCCGCGCTCAAAGAGGGCGGAATGATCGTCGTCTCCGTGCCCAATGTGGCCAACATTACCGTGCGGCTCGCGCTCCTGCTCGGCAGGTTCAACTACACCGAGCGCGGCATTCTGGACCGCACCCATCTGCACTTCTACACGCGGCGCACCGGGCGCGCCCTGCTCGAAAACAATGGCTGGGAAATCGTCGCCGCCAAGACCACTGTCATGCCCCTGGAACTGGTGCTCGGACTTTCACCGAACAACCTCGTGATGCGCCTCATCACCACGGTGCTGGCGATCGCCACCGCGGTATTTCCCGGTCTGCTGGGCTATCAGTTGATGTATCTGGCGAGGCCCCGTGCGTGACCTTCCGGCTCGCCGCGCCCGCCATCTTTATCGCATCTCTGCTGCTCCTGCCGTTCCTGAATAAGCCGTTCACCATTGACGATCCGCTCTTCCTGCGCGAAGCCAAACATGCGCTCTCCGACCCGGCGCATCCCGCCGATTTCGAGCAGGTCTGGAATGCCGGCGATCGCCTCAAACTCTCCCAGTTCCTGGTAGGCGGCACCTTGCCAGCCTATGTGCTGGCGCCCGTGGCGGCGCTCGGCAACTTGGAATGGGTGGCTCATCTTTATCAACTGCTGCTGCTCTGCGGCTTCCTGCTGGCCACGGTATCCGTGGCGCGCCGCCTGGGCTGCGACGCACGGCAGGCCAACACCGTCGGCCTGCTGGTGGGGTCGAATCCCGTCACCCTCGCCATGGCCTCCACCTGCATGCCCGACGTGATGGCGATGACGTTCGGCATGGCGGGCATGGATCGGATCCTGCTCTTCCGCGAGGAACACGGCCGCCTCGCGGGCATAGCCGGCGGATTCTTGCTGGCGGCTGCCGTACTCTGCCGGGCGAGTACGGCTCCCTTGCTCGCAGTCGCTATGCTCTTGCTGATGCCTTCCTCCTGGAAACGCGCACCGCGCTGCCTGTGGCCGCTGGCGCTAGCGGGGACCGCGGTGCTGGCCATCGCCAGTTTGAATCGGGGACCCGCCGCCAATGCCACCGCGCTCGCCTCGTTCCAGATGCTGACGTCCATGCGCAACGTGCCGCGCAATCTGGTTGCGTTCCTCTGCTTTCAAGCGCTGACCGGGCCGGTCCTGGCGTATTGGCTGCTCTCGGGCGGTCGAAATTTCGCCCTGGCCGCAGGCGCGGTGATCGCACTGGGTGTAGCGCTCTCGATGGTCACGTCGTCGGCCAACCTGTTGCTCTACGCCGTGCCGGCCGCCCTCGGAATCTGCTTCCTGGCGGCCTGCATGGGCATGGTGCGCGACCTTCGCGGGTCCCTCCCCTTGATGGTTTGGCTGGGTGCGGGATTGGTGGCGCTGCCTTACGTCCACATGGCGGCCAAATACCTGCTTCCCGGCGTGCCCGCCGCCGCGCTGCTGATCGTGTTGCACGGCGCGCGCGTTCGCCAGCAGCGCTTTCCGCTCACCATCGCACTGCTGGTGGCGCTGGGTTGGATTTCGGGAGCCATGATCGTCAAAGGCGACGCCACTCTGGCCGGTTCGCAGCGCGACGCCGTGCGCAACCTGATCGCCCCGCGCATCCAACGGGGCGTCAAGGTCTGGGCGGGCGGTCAGTGGGCCTTCCTCTACTATGCGGAAGAGGCCGGCGCCCGCGCGCTTGGCAATACACCTCCCCTGCCCGATCCCGGCGATTACGTCGTGATCAGCCGCCTGGACTACTACGGTCAATTCGAGCGCCTTCCCGTCAATCGCGAACTCCTCTATACCTGGAAGGATGAACGCTGCGGCGCCTTCGTGCTGAATCGCAGAATGTCCGCGGGCTTCTATTCCATCCGCTTCGGCTATCTGCCGTTCGCCGCCGGTTGCGGGGAAGTCAACGCCTACGACCTGTACCGGGTGCTGCCGTAATCGCTCGCGCCTTTCGTAGTCATCGCATCGTGCGCGCCGGCGAGGTGGTCATCGCCTCGCGCTTCCAACCTTGACATGCTAATTAATTAGTACTATAAAACCGATATGCCATTTCGCGCCGGTCTTCTCTGCCTCATTCTGGGCGCCTGCCTGAGCGCGCAGGAGGCGGCGCCGCCCACTCTACCGCAACTCATCAAGGCCGGCGACGCCCTTTATCTCAAGGGCGACTACGACGGGGCGTATAAGGCTTTCTCCAGCGCCTGGGAACTGGCGCAGCAGACCCCGCTGGACGATCAGGCCCGTTACGACACACTAAAGCGCCTGACCAGCGTCCGCGCCGCCGCCGGTGAGTTTGCCGATGCCGACACCTGGCTGCAGCAGGCCATCACCTGGCGCGAAAACACGCTGGGCTCGAGAGACCCGAAAATCGCCGACGACCTGTTGATCTCCGTCGCCTTTTGCCGCAGCATGAAGGACCTCGAACGGGCGCTCGCCATCCTGCGGCGCATTCAGTCTCTGCACGTCGCCGCCTACACTTCCAACAGTGCCGCCGTGGCCGACGATTTCAGCCGCATGGGCAGCGTCTTCGCCGAACAGAAGAAGCCGGAAAGCGCCATCAATTCCATCAACGCCGCCGTCGAGATCCGCACCAAATTGGGCGGACCGCTCGACCCCTCCCTGCTCGGCGATCTCGACCGCCTGGGTGAATACCACATCCTGATGCGCGCCTACGATGATGCGGAAGCCGCCTTCCGTCATGCGCTGGTGATCCGCGAGACGCTCTACGGAAAACTACATCCCGACCTCATCGTCAGTGTCGATGGCCTGGCCTACGCCCTGTTCGGGCAGCAGAAGTACGATCAGGCGGAACCCGCCTATCAGCGCCTGATCGAGCTTTGGGAAACTTCCGTGGGCAAGGATCACGCGATGGTGGCGGTGGCCCTCGACAAACTCGCAGTCTTCTATGCCGCACAGAAGAAACTCCCCGAAGTGCACGCCGCGCTGGAACGCTCCACCGCGATCCGCACGCGGTTCCTGGTCATGGGCATTTCGCAGCAGGCAACGCAGTCCTTCGCCGAGGAGCAACTCGAGCAGGTGAAGGCGTTCTACAAACGCGGGCTCACCGTTCTCGAGCCGCCCGATACCGTCAACGACGATCTGCGCGAGCTGTTCGCTGCCATGCTAAAGGCGCTGGAGGCTCCGCTACCCAAGGCGGCGCCGGCAAAACGCCTGCCCGTGCCGCCCGTCAAGAAGAAATCGGACAAGCCGTAGAGTAACGCCCGACTGCCGCAACCCGTCAGCCACTACCGCGCCGTCAGGGTCTGATTATGCATGCGCGCCATGTCGGCTTCCCATTCGGTCTTCAGTTGCGCGCGCCGCTTCAGAACATACGCCTTCGCCTCTTCGAGACTCTCGAACTTCCGGGAGCCTTTGATGACATTGCACGGGCGGCAACTCGCCACCAGATTCTCGGGACTCTTCTTGCCTTTGTGGATCCGGGGAAAGACAAAGTCCACGGTCATGATCAGGGAGTTCTCGAAATTGGAGATCGCCTCCAGCCCGCAATACTGGCACGTGTAGCGATCGCGCTCTAGAATTGCATGGCCTTCTTTCGAGGTTAACAGCTTCGCCATCGGCATCAGCCCAAGGTGGCCTAAAACAGCTTTCACAGGAACACCCCCAAAAAGAATTCAAGTACGGGACGATTATGCACCCCGCGCCTGGCGAATGGAAGGGGTTTAGCGGCCGGCGATATCGATGCCGAGTTTTTTCAATTCTTCGGAGTAGTAGCGGCGCACCAGCAAATCGTACTCTTCGCTGCCTTCCGGAATGTCGCGCTTCAAGGTGCGTACCTTGGCGCGCGCGTCACGATCCACCTTGTCCTCTTTCACCAGGACTTCGGTCAACAGCCGCACGATTTCCAGGCGGACCGCGTTCGTATCCTTATTGCGCATGCGGAGGTCGCGGCTTTTACGCAACATATCGACGATTTTGTGGGAAATATCGGTGACCTTGTCGCGCGAAAGTTTCATGGCGTCGCCGGTGTCCCGGCCCGATGCCTTGACCACTTTGCGCTGCGAAATCATCGTATTCTTGATGCGGCGGAACATCTCCTGATAGCTCACGCCTTCGCGGCGCATGTACTCGCTGTACTGGCTCAACAGGTCCCGCACTTCGTCGTTCAGACGATCCTCGGCCGAGAGCTCCTCGGTGATCACGTCGGAGATCTTCTCCACGACGAGTTCCGGACTGGGGGCCTCGACTGTGCCGGGCATCAAACTCTTGACGAGTTGTTTGGAAATGTAGGTGACGAATTCTCTAGCAAGCAGCATGCTTATGTGGTGCGAACACGTAGTTTATCACGTAGGGGGTATGATCTCAGCAATGCCTGCCACTGTGGCCCCGCCGCGCCCCGGAATCGGCCGCTGGATCCCCGCCACGACCATGCTCGCCGTGTCCCTCATCAGCTACATCGACCGCAATACGCTGGCGATTCTGGCGCCCACGATCCTCAAGGAGACCGGCCTCAGCGGCCAGCAGTACGGCTTCATCATTTCCGCCTTTTCGATTGCCTATTGTCTGTCTAACCCTATATGGGGCAGGATTTTAGATCGGGCCGGCCTGCGCCGCGGGATGACTGTGGCGGTCTCCTGCTGGACCCTCGCTTCCGTGGCCCACGCCTTCGCCGGCGGGCTGTTCAGTTTTGCCGCCGCCCGCGCCTGCCTGGGGTTCGGCGAGGGCGCGACTTTTCCCGGCGGCTTGCGCACCGTGGTACAAACTCTGCCCGAAGATCAGCGCGGGCGGGGGCTGGCCGTGGCCTACAGCGGAGGATCGCTGGGCGCCGTCGTGACTCCGTTGATCGTCACGCCGATCTTCCTGCTGTGGGGATGGCGCGCCGCCTTCTGGTTCACCGGACTGGTCGGGCTGCTTTGGCTCGGTTTGTGGTCCATCGTGTCCCGCCGCCCCGAAATTCGCCAATCGCACACCACGCTGGCAGCCAAAACGCCCGCTCCCCGGCTGGCCGACCGCGCTTTGTGGGCCTTCATCTGCGCCTATGCGCTCGGTGCACTGCCGCTCGGCTTCGTCCTCTATAGCGCGTCGCTGTATCTGGCGAGCCCTCTGGGCGCCAGCCAGGCGTTCATCGGCAAAGTCCTCTGGATTCCCCCGCTCGGGTGGGAGGCCGGGTATTTCCTCTGGGGCTGGCTGACCGACCGTTTGCGGCGGCGCGGTGGTTCGCAACTCGCAGGCTTCCGCCGCATGCTGGCCTGGTGCGCCCTGCTGAATTGCGCTTTCGCCGCCATCCCGCTGTTGCCGGGCACCACGCCGTTCCTCCTGCTGCTGTTCCTGGAGATGTTTGTGGCGTCAGGCTTCATCGTCCTCTCGGTGGCCTATGCGGCGAGCGTCTATACGGGGGACCATGCAGGCCTGATCGCGGGCGTGGGAGCCGGCTCGTGGAGCGCCATGGTCGCCATCGCCATGCCGTACTTCGGCCGCCTTTTCGACCAGCACGCTTATGCCGCGGCGTTTTGGATCGCGACCGCGGCGGGTCTCTGCGGCTTCCTGGGGTGGCTATGGCTCAGCCGCGACGTCCCCGGCCGGCGGGTCGCTCAAAGCGGAATCATTACGCGCAGCGTGGTTCCCTGATTCGGCAGGCTTTCGAACGAGACGCTCCCATTCACCAGCCGGGTGCGCTCTCGTATGCTGATCAGCCCGATGCCCGTTCGCCTGGCCTGTGACGGCATGCCCGCGCCGCGGTCCGCCACCACCAGTTCCAGGCTACCGCCGTTGCGCGACAGATTGACCTCCGCCTGGTTCACTTTGGCGTGCTTGGCGACATTCTGCAGTGCTTCCTGAGCGATCCGGTAGACGGCTAGCGCCACTTCGCCGGGCACACCGTCGTAACCACCGAACACCCGGCAGCGAACCTGGATCTGCGTGATGGTCGAGAATTCCTCGCAATACCCCCGCAGCGCAGCGCCCAAACCGGAAAACTCCAGGGCCGCCGGGTGCAGTTCGTGCGACATGCGGCGTATGCTCTCGGAGAATTCCACCATGCGCGTTTGCAGCAATTCGCTCTGCCGGAGCGCGGACTCCTCAGCCTCGGGAATCGCGCGTTTCAAATTGCTTAAACCCAAGCTGAGCGCGGCAATCTGCTGCCCGACATCGTCGTGGAGATCGCGCGCCAGCCGGCTGCGTTCCGCCTCCTGTGCGTGGATCAGGCGCGCGCTCAGCGCCTGAATCTCCTGCTCCGCGTCGCGCGATTGCTGCGACCGGCGTTTCAGATTCCGCGCCAGAAGCCCCACCGCCACCGCGGTGGTGAGCAGCATGTTGACGGTATTGAAGACGCGCGCCCATGCCGTGGTGCCTGCTTGCGCCAGCAGCGCCCCGGAGCCCGCCACCGAAACCACCACCAGCGCAGCGAACGCCGCGTACCACCGCCCGTCCAGCGCAACGGCTGCTACCACCAGGATCAGAGGGAAAAGCAGCATGGCTTCGTCAGTGAACGCCGGGCCGAAAAGTGAGGTCAGCAGCAGCCCGCAAATCAATTCACTGAGGCAGATCGTCAGGGCGGCCCACACCGTCCTCCCCAGGCGCGTGAACCACATCGCCGCCAGCAGGCAGAGGATCTCGCCGGAAAGCGTCCAGGCGGCGCCCATCCACCGGTGGAGCAGGCTTTGCACCAGCGAGAACGAGCTCATCATGAGCAGCCCGCCTGAGAGAATGTAGAGCGCGTTCTCGTCCGCACCGCGCGGCGGTCGAAGTGGCGCCGGCTTGGCCATCCCTACTCCGATACCAGCTTGGTGCGAATCGCGTACTGGATCAGCCCCGCCGTGGTGTCGACACCCAGCGCTTGCATGATTTCGTATTTGTGCGACTCGGCGGTGCGCGGCGAGATGTTCAGCAGGGAGGCCACTTCCTTCATGGTGCGGCCTTCCGCCACCAGTTGCAGTACCTCGCGTTGCCGCGGGGTCAGGACCGCGGACTGAACTTCACTGCCGGCCTCCAACAGGAGCGTGATCAGGTCCTTAGCCAGCAGGGTGGTGACGTATGCCCGCCCCAGCGCCACCTGCTGGATGGCCGTGATCAGTTCCTCTCCCGGCGATACCTTCAGCACGTACCCGGTCGCGCCCGCGCGGAATGCGTCGACAGCGAGTTGGGTCTCCCGGTGCATAGTCAGCACGACAAGCCGTACCGCAGGCCACTTCGCCCGGATTTGGCGCACCGCGTCCAACCCGTTCAGCAACGGCATGGAGATATCGGTGACGACCACATCGGGCCGGAGCGACTCGACTGCTTTCAGCAGTGCGCGCCCGTCGTGGACGACACCTACCAGATCGAACGAGTCCTTTAACAGGGACTCCAACGCCTGCGCCACCAATGCATGGTCGTCGGCAAGCAGAACCTTCGTTCTTGGCATGTCGGTTAGCAGCCAGTGTACCTCAGCCAGTATTCTCCGCTTGGCAGACCCGAAGATCTACGGATGGCCTGAATGCCCGCTTCCGGAAATAATTACTCTAGGCGCACGGAAGTGCGCGGGCTATCGGACCCCGCGGCAATCAAGGATATTCGACGTACTCATGACAGGAAGTGAACAGGCTGGACAGCCTCCTTACCGGGAGACTGAGGGATCGCGTCCGGAAGCGGAAGTAGAAGCAGAAATTGCGAAATTACTGGAACGTTGCCGAAAGTTACGGGCCGGGATCCCGACCCTCCGAAGTCGTCACTGGGTTCACTTATGCCGGCGACGCCGGATCTTCGAAGTTGCCAGGCCGGACATGTATGGAGCCTGATAACCTGAGCAGATTGCTCGACTGGCTGCTGGTCGAGCGTTTGCGTGCCGCGTCGAGCGAGTATGCCAGTGTGATGCCAAACTGGATGCGCGAGCTGTTCGAAGCGATCCGCTGGTATGTCCGCCGTGGCTGGCGCCGCGACGAATGCCTGCCCGACGAAACCCTGGTGGCCAGACTTCAGGAGTTGGATGCGGCGATCCGGCACGCCCTGTGCCGCTATTACGTCTTCGGGGAGTCCGGGGAAGTGATTGCCCGTTCCATGGGACTTACCGCTGAGCAGTTTCATCAGCAACGCGCGCTGGCCCGCGACTTCGTGCTGAGTCGCGGCAAAAACTAGTCGTAGACGAAGTGCAGCAGCCTCTTGAGGTCTTCCCAGGCCTCGCGCTTGGGGCCCGTGTTGTAGGCGCGCAGCAGATACGACGGGTGATAGGTCACCATCACCGGGATATCCTGCCACTTGAACCACTTCCCGCGCAGTTTGGTGACCCCTTCCTTCTGCCCCGTCATGGCGCGCGCCGCCGTGCCGCCGAGGGCGCAGATCGCTTTGGGCCGTATGACCTGAAGCTGGCGGTGCAGGAACTGCCCGCAGATCTCCATCTCGTCCGATTCCGGCGTGCGATTTTCCGGCGGCCGGCACTTCACCACGTTGGCGATATACACATCGTCGCGCTGCAGGGGAATGCCTTCCTTCTTCGCCGTGCCCTCAATCATCTGGGTCAGCAATTGGCCGGCTCGGCCGACGAACGGGATGCCCTGCGCGTCTTCCTCCGCGCCCGGACCTTCGCCAACAAATACGATGGGAGACTTCTCGTTGCCCACTCCGAACACGATCTTGTTGCGGGCTTCGCACAGGCGGCAGCGGCGGCAATCGCCGATATCCGCCATGATCTTGAGCAGGGTATCGTCTTTGGGCGCGAGCGGCGGCAGTTCCATGGCAGTAGTCGGCGGAGGTTGCGGCAGGGGCGGCGTACGAGGCACTAGCGCGGCGGCCGGAAGCGGCTCCCGGACCAGTTCCGCCGCCGGAGTTTCCGGGCTCGCCACAGCTTGCTGCCGGTAGAGGGTCTTGAAACCCAGATCCCGGTAAAACTCCAGATATTGGCGAAGAGTCTCAGCGTCCATGGGAGGCGTGCAGCACCAGCCGTAACTTCAGGATTTCATCGAAAATCAGGTCGGCCAGCACCCGCTTGGAAGCGCGCGGCAGCGCCAGCGGCGCGCCCGATCGGGTCGTGAGCACGACTTCGTTGTCGTCGGTCTCGAAGCCTAGATCGCGACTGCCCACCAGATTGCCCACCACCATGTCGCAATTCTTGGATTCCAGTTTGCGGCGCGATTCCTGTAGCAGGTTTTCGGTCTCGGCGGCGAAGCCGATCAACAGGAAATCCCCCTTCTTGCGGCCTAATTCGGCCAAAATGTCGATCGTGGGATCCAGTTCCAGCGAGACCCGCGCCGCCGTTTTTTTCACTTTCTGGACGGGCACATGGGCCATGTGGAAATCGGCCACGGCCGCCGCCTTGATCACGATTCCCGCTGCCGGAAGACGCTCCATTACCTGGTCGCGCATTTCAGCGGCAGTGCGGACGTTGACCAGTTCCACGCAGCGCGGCGGCGCCAGATGCACGGGGCCGGAGACCAGGATCACGCGGGCGCCGCGCAGGGCCGCCGCATCCGCCAGCGCGTACCCCATCTTGCCGCTCGAGCGATTGGAAAGGTAGCGTACCGGGTCAATCGGCTCCTGCGTCGGACCGGCGGTGATCAGCACCGTCTCGCCCGTCAGATCGCGGCGTGGATTGCCAACAAATGCGACCGTGGCGGCGATGTCTTCGGGATCGGCCAAACGCCCGGGACCGGTCATGCCGCACGCCAGATAGCCGCTGCCCGGTTCGACGATGGTGTGGCCTCGCTGTTTCAACGTCGCCAGATTGGCTTGCGTCGCCGGATGCTGCCACATGTTGACGTTCATGGCCGGCGCGAGCACGACGGGTCCGGTGAAGGCGAGATAAAGCGTGGTCAGAAAATCGTCGGCCAGCCCGTGGGCAAACTTAGCCATCAGGTCTGCCGTCGTCGGGGCGACCACCAGAATTTCGTGCTCCTGCGCGACGGAGATATGCTCAATCGCGCTTTCGATGGCAAAAAGGTTGGTAAGGACTTTCTTCCCGGTGAGAGCGGCGAACGTCAGGGGACGAACGAATTCCTCCGCGGCGGAGGTCATCACCGCCTGCACGCTATGCCCCTGCTGCATCAGCAACCGTGCCAGTTCAGCGGACTTATAGGCTGCGATTCCGCCCCCGACCGCGAGGAGAACCTTCATACCCGTTCAGATGTTCGAATCGGACGCGGGGTCGCCGTGGTGCGAATTCGGCAACGGGCCGGTCAGGTCGTACTTCACCAGGCCGCGGCGGACTTCCTCCATGGCGATGATGGTGGGCTTCTTCGAGGAAGTTGGCAGCACCGGGCGGGCGCCGCCCTGCAATTGGCGCGCACGCTTGGCGGCCACGATGATGAAGCGGTACGTGCTCTGCTCTGCATCGTCGGGAAGGGTGCAGTGGGCGTTATTGCGGGGTGCTTTGGTTTCAGCCATTTACGTCAATCCTCAAACTTGAAAAGTCTCTAATATGGGCCGGATCTGATCTTCAATCCGGGCTAGCCGCGCCCGCTCGGCGCGCACAATCGCGCATAAGCTCTCCTGCGCCTCGCCCAGATTCCGGTTGATCAGAACATAATCGTAATCTTTGTACCGGCTAATCTCTTCCGCGGCATCCGTCAACCGCCGGGCGATCACTTCTTCGTGATCTTCACTACGCGCCCGCAGCCTTTGCTCCAGAACAGCGCGCGAAGGGGCCAGGATAAAGATCGACACCGCCCCCTGTATCTTCCCTTTCAATTGTCTCGCACCTTGGACGTCGATGTCGAGTACCAGGTCTTTCCCCAACTTCTCGGCCCGATCCAGAATGCTGCGGTGGGTGCCATAAAAGTTGCCAAATACATCAGCCCATTCGAGAAATTCGTCGCGCCCCAGCATTTCCTGGAACGCAGCACGGGTCACGAAGCAGTAATTCTGCCCGTCCACCTCCTGCCCCCGCGGACTCCGCGTGGTATACGAGACGCTGAACATCAAGTTCGGCACATGCGTCATTAAGTGATTGACCAGCGTAGACTTACCGGAACCGGAAGGCGCTGAGATGATGAAGACCGTGCTCATGAGTGGAGCTGCGCTCCCAGGGGAGGCGTCCATTTCAGGGGGTGGAGGTTATTCAAGATTTAAACTCTGCTCCCTGATCTTATCGATTTCGCTTTTCGCCGCCAGGGCCAGATCTGTGATCGTCAGGCCCAGATCTCCCAGCCCGCCCGTCTTCGACAGGACGGTGTTGGACTCCCGATTCATCTCCTGGAGCAGGAAATCCAGCCGTTTGCCGATTTCGCCCGACCCGTTCAGCATGGCTTCCAACTGCCCGGCATGGGTGCGCAGTCGCATCAATTCCTCGGCGATATCGCTGCGATCGGTCAGGATCGCGGCCTCTTGCGCGAGTCGCTGCGGCTCCACCCCGGCGCCGCGCAGAAGGTCGGCCAGTTTCTCCCGCAAACGTTTCTGGAACGCTGCCACCGCACCGCCGCGGATCTCTTCCATGCGCGTCACCAGCCCGCAGATATTGCGGCAGCGCTGCCGCATTTCCTCCGCCGTGGCCGCACCTTCCCGTTCCCGGGCGCGATTCAGCATCGCCACGGCTTCCCCGGTCGCCTCCAACAAGGCCTTGGTCACGGCCTCGCTCAGTTCTTCCTCATCGCCCGCGGAAATCATCCCCGGGATGCGCAGGGCGGAATTGATATCGGGCTGAACTTCGATTCCGGAAACCCGCGCCGCCTCACGAAAAGCGTCCAGATACGCTTGGAACATGGCGCGATTCAGGGGAGCGGCATCACCCAGCGCAGTCCTGGTCAGGCCCACATGAATTTGCACGTGGCCGCGCGCCACCCCCGTCCTGACTACCGTGCGCACTTCGTGCTCCACCGCGTCGAGTTCGTTCGGCAGGTGGAAATGCAAATCGAGGCCGCGATGGTTCACGCTCTTCAGGCTCAAGACGAGTTCACCCTGCGGAATCTCTTTCCGCACGCGCGCGAAACCCGTCATGCTGCGTATGCTCACTGATCTACCACCGTTCCGGCGGCCTCGAACTGGAGTTCGTGCAGCCTTTGATAAATTCCGCCCTGGGAAACCAGTTCCTCGTGCGACCCGGTCTCGCGGATCTGACCCTTTTCGAGAACCACAATCTTATCAGCCCGCCGTATAGTGGACAGGCGGTGCGCGATCACGATCACCGTCCGGTGCTCCATCAGGTTGGCCAGCGCCTTTTGTACCAGCATTTCGCTTTCGGTGTCCAGATGGCTGGTGGCCTCGTCCAGAATCAGAATCGGCGCATTCTTCAAGAGCGCGCGCGCAATCGAGAGGCGCTGCCGCTGCCCGCCGGAAAGTTTCACGCCGCGATCGCCAATCACGGTCTGATAGCCTTCGGGCAGGCGCTCGATAAAATCGTGTGCCAGCGCCGTCTCCGCCGCGGCGCGAATTCGCTCCATCGGCACGCCCTGGCGGCCGTATGCGATATTGTTGGCCACCGTATCGTTGAACAGGAACGTATCCTGCGCCACCAGGCCGATCTGTTCCCGCAGGCTGGACAGGTCAAGATCGCGCACGTCCCGGCCATCGATGCGTACGCTGCCGGCGACGGGATCGTAGAAGCGCGGCACGAGATTGGCGATGGTGGTCTTGCCCCCGCCGCTCGGGCCCACCAGGGCCACCACCTCGCCCGCTTTCACTTCCAGATTCAGTCCCTGAAAGCGGAAGCCGTCGGGTGAACGCGGATAGTGAAACGCAACATTCTCGAAGGTGATGCCGGTTTGAAAGCCGGTGAGCGCGGGGGCGCCCGGAGCTTCCACCACCGTCTCCTTATGGTCCAGATATTCGAACACCTTCTGGGAGGCGCCTAACGCCTGCTGGAAGATGTTGTAGATGCCCACCAGGCGCTTCAAGGGCTCGAGCAACATCAACAGCGCCATTACAAAGGTGGTGAACGCGCCCGCCGTGAAGCTGCCGCCCTTCACTTGCAGGCGGGCATAATGCAGCAGCCCCACAATCAGCAGCGCCGCGCTGAAATCGATCACCGGGGAGGAGAGCCCCTGCTGCAGCACGTAGCGTACATTGGTGCGAAACAGGCGCTCGCTCGCACCATGAAAACGGCGCGATTCGTAGGGCTCTGCCGTGAATGCCTTCACCACCATGTGCCCGCTGAGCGTCTCCTGCAGAATCTGATTAATTTCCGCCTGCCGCTCCTGGGTACTGCGGCTGGTGCGGCGTATTCGCTTGCCCATGCGCATGGTGGGCAGCATCACCGCCGGCACCACCACCAGGCAGATCAGCGCCAGCCAGGGATCGCTGGCCAACAACACGTAAAGCAGGAAGAGCGCCGCGAAAAACTGACGCAGCAGGTCGGCCAGAATCTGCGACGTGGCCACCTGCACCTTGTCGACGTCGTTCATGATCGACGACATCAATTGCCCGGTGGAATGCGCCTCGAAAAACTCCGCCCCCTGGCGGAGTACCTTATCGAAGACGGCGTTGCGCAGCTTCATCACGCTGGCGAACCCGGCATAGCTGACGAGGTAGTTGCCCAGGTAGTCGCACACGCCCTTGATGAAAAACGCCAGCAGCAGGGCAGTAGCGATCATCGTCCACGCGCTGCCGCGGAAGGGTAGGATATTGTCCAGGTACACCTGATGCCTGAGCACGGGACGGGGCAGCAACGCAATCGGACCGGTCGGGGCATTGGTCACCAGGACGCGGTCGAAGACCGGCCCGATCAGCACGGCAACCCCGCTCTGCGCCGCGCCCGCCAGCGCCATCAGCACCACGGAAATCAACAATTGCGGCCAGTACTTCCGGCCGAAAGAGGTGAGCCGCAGCAACCGATTCATGCCGGCACACCCAATCGCTGCAACGCGCTCAGGACGGCCGCCACCGGGATCTCACCGATGCCTTCGGGTGCATGCACGATCTCGCCCGCGGTGCGCCAGGGGCCCCAGATCCCGGGGTCGCTCGGCCCGAAGATCACCACGGACGGAATGCCGAAAGCGGCAGCCATGTGCGCGGGACCGGAATCGTTCCCGACGAAAAGCGACGCATTCGCCAGCAGACTTTTCAATTCCGATAGCGAGGCTTGCAATATATGATGCGCTGCGAAGGCGCTCAGATCGTCGCCGGGCGCGCCGGTAAAGACGGGTTCGACTCCGGATTGCGCGAGGTGGGACGCGATTTCAAGGAAGCGTCCGGCGGGCCAGGCCTTCCCGGGTGCGGCGGCGACTGCGTGGAGCACGGCGTACCGGCGCCCCTTCCACTCCGGTCCCGCGGGACTGGCGAAGAGTTTGGCGCGCGGAATTTCGCACGGCGGGACGCCCAGGTGGAACATCGCGCTCGCCAGGTGCTCGGCGGTGTGCACGGTGCGCTCGATCCCCAGGATCTCCTGCGCGCGCGGAATCTGTACGTTATAGATGAACTGCTGCCGGTAGTGCCCGAACCCGGCGCGGTAGTGGGCGCCCGAGAATTCGGTCATCCAGGTGCTCCGCGTGCCGCCGTGAAAATTCAGGCAGAGTTGCGGGCGGAAGCGGCGCAGGGCGGGCAGTTCGGGAGGTTGAATCTCGCTGAGGCCGGAGTTGCCTTCGAAAATTTCCCGAAAGCGATTTTCCACGAAGATGCCGAGCTGCAGGTCGGGACGGTACCGTTTCAGAATGTCGAGCGCGGGGGTTGTGAGCACGCAATCCCCCAGGCTGCGAAGCCGGAGGATGGCGATCCGGCTGCCACGCGGCAGACATTCAAGTACCCTATCCACGGTCTATTCTTCGATTTTCGCCTCGTCGACCAGCATCACGGGAATGTCGTCGCGAATCGGATAAACGCGATGGCACTGGACACATTTCAAGCCGCTCTGGTCGGCCTTCGGTTCTACCGTCGCCTTGCACAGGGGACACACGAGGATTTCGAGCAAATCTTTGCTGATAGCCATAGCGAGTCTTCAGTTTAGCAAGCAGCGGAAGCCCCGTAGGGTAGCGACGCGCTGGCATTTTGGATTATCCCGCGGATTTCTTATTCCCGCGCCTGCCCCACCCGCTCCGCCCGGTGAACACCCCCAAAGTCCGTTCGCCCGGGCCCAGTGTCCGAATTCGCACCTCTCCGCACGACGTTTTACACCTTTATCAGGTGTAAATGAAAAAGGGGGTTAACTACCCCGCAACAAAACGCAATCGGCCACGTCAAACCCTCACTATCACTCCCATGTCAGTGAATGATCAGTTGGCGCGGATAACGAACAGCCCTCCCCTGGTAACGTCACCGAGTTTGTGCCGGTTCCTCCGGTACATCGTCGAGGAAACACTGGCCGGCAGGGCCGTCGGGATCAAAGAACAAGTACTCGGGTTGGAGGTGTTCGATCGCGGACACGACTTCAATCCGCGGTTGGACCCGATTGTGCGCGTGCAGGCACGCAATTTACGCAGCCGGATGGCCCGGTACTACGAAGGGCCAGGCAAGAACGATCCCATCCGGATCGAGCTTCCGAAGGGCACGTACATTCCGGTCTTTCACGAGGTAAAGCCCGTAAGCGGCGGTGCCGGCTCTGCATCTTCGGGAGCGGCAATGGAGGCGGCCGGGGCGGCTCAGCCGGCAGGGCCGGCAGTAGTTGCGGCCCATGGGGAAGCCCCCGCCGCCACCGCCCCCGTGACCCTGCTGGCCGGGGGTTCCGTGATGCCTGCTCCCCCGCCGCGAAGTCCGGTAGCGGATCAACCCCAGATGCGGCCCCGCTTCATGGTGGCTTCGCTGATTCTCATGGTGATTCTGGTAGGGCTGGCCGCCGTGTGGCTTACCCATACCTATGCTGCCAATGGCAAGGGCATGGTGACCGATTCGCGCGCCCAGGACCTGCTGATTCGCGGCCGGTACAATCTGGACCTGCAAACCGAAATCCCGCTGCGCGAGGCCATCTCCAGCTTTGAACAGGCCATCGCCCGCGCGCCCGGCTTTGCCGACGCCTATGCGGGATTGGCCGAAGCCAGCAACATGCTGGCCCAGTTCGGCTACATCGATCCCCGCGAAGGCATGGAGAAGGCGCGCAACGCCGCCCGCAAATCACTGGAGCTGAGTCCGAGTCTCGCCGAAGGGCATGTCGCCTTGGCGGCCGTGCTGGAGGCGTATGACTGGGATTGGGCAGGCGCGGAGCGCGAGTATCGGCGTGCCCTGAAACTGAGTCCCGATCTTCAGTCCGCCCACCTCTGGTACGGCATGTTTCTGCGCGATCAAAGCCGTTTGAAGGAAGCCATGCCGCATCTGCGCAGGGCCGTCCAACTCGCGCCGCGTTCGGCGCTCGCCGCCGTCAACCTGGCCTACGGACTGATGGCCGCCGGCGATACTTCCGCCGCGCTCGAACAGGCGCGCCGCACTTACGAACTGGCGCCCGGGCTGGCCAGCGCGTCCATCGCGCTGCTGCACGCGTCGCGCGCCGCCGGACAGGGACAGGACGCCGACGCGGTGCTGTCGCAGGCGCTGGAAGCGGGTCAGGGCGACCCGCACAACATGGCGGTAGTGGCCAGCGAGTTGGCGCGCCTCGGAAAGGACGAACAGGCGCGACAACTGTTCGATGAGCTGGAAGCGATGGCCGCGGCCCGCTATGTCTCGCCTTACGACCGGGGCAAAGTCTCCATGGCGCTGGGCGATGGCGAGCGCGCCCTCAATCTGCTGGAAGAGGCTTACCGCCAGCGTTCCAGCGGAATGATCTTCCTGCGTCAGTCGGCCGCCGCCTGCGTGCGCAGCGACCCGCGCTTCCAATCGCTGCTCGACAAGATGCACTTTAAGGGCTGAAACCCGCTATTCTAACTGGGTTGACTCCTCAATCGAATTCCGAACAACCCAAGCTGCCGCCGCGCGTTTCTGTGGTGGTGGTCACGCGCAACCGGATGGTCGAGTTCCGCCGGTGCCTGGAATCCATTGAAGCCTGCGATGGCCGCTCCCAGTATCAGGTGATCGCCGTGGACAACGGGTCCACCGACGGCAGCGGACAGCTGATCGACGATTTCCCGAATGTGCAGTTCATTCGTCTGCCGAAGAACTTCGGCCTCACCAAAGCGCTGAATCTGGGCTGGCGCGCCGCCGACGCGGAGTACGTCCTTTTTTTGCACGACGACACTGTCGTCAAACCGCCCGCCATCCGCATTCTGGCGGAGGCCCTGGACAATCGTTCCGACGCCGCGGCGGTCTGCCCCTTGCTCGTGGATGCGCAAGGCAATCCCACCCCGCAACTGGGCACCTTGCCCCCTACCGGAGAGTGGCGTCCGGCGCAGTCGGGAGCACCCGAGGCCGTGGAGTTTGCCCGCGGCGCCGCGCTGATGCTGCGCGTCTACTTCATCAAGGCGCTGCGGCAGATCGATGAGCGCTACGGGCAGTTCGGCAGCGATGCGGATCTCGCCGCGGAAATCCGCCGGGCCTCGCGCAAGATTCTGCTGGTGCCGGCGGCACAGGTGCAGCACGAAGGGCGCGGCGCGTACAGCGACCTGGAAAAGGCGGATTTTCTGAATGCGCGGGCCGTGTTCTTCGGCAAGTACCAGGGCACTGGCTCCGGTCTGCAAGCCCGCATCGGCAGCGTCCTCGGGCCGCTGGCCGGGTTTCGTTTCGGGGAACTGAAACACACGATCTACGGGCAGAAGATCGACGGCACCCAGCAGGAGTAGAGCGCGTGCGGCAGCAGCCGCCAGGTAAGGTCTCCAAGTAAGGTTTCCCAAGGGTACAATCTCGTCCTGTAGTAGAATAATCGAACCGCTATGCTACCCGTCCCCTCCCTGACCGGCCGGCAAATCGCGCACTTTACGATAGGGCGCAAGCTCGGCGAGGGTGGCATGGGGGTGGTCTACGAGGCGGTGGATCAACACCTGGACCGCCGGGCGGCGTTGAAAATTTTGCCGCCGGAGATGGTGGCCAACGCCGCGCGCAAGCAGCGCTTCATCCAGGAGGCCAAGACCGCTTCGGCGCTCAACCACTCCAATATCGTCACCATCTACGACATCAGCGCGGCGGACGGCGTCGATTACATCGCCATGGAACTGGTGCCGGGCCAGACGTTGGAAGATCTCCTGGCGAAGCGGCGTCTCAAACTGCAGGAGGTGCTGAGAATCGCGGATCAGATCTCTGGCGCGATAGCCTCGGCGCACGCCGCAGGCATTGTCCATCGTGACCTGAAGCCCGCCAACATCATGGTGACGGACAACGGTCACGTGAAGGTGCTGGATTTCGGACTGGCGAAGCTGACCGATCGGGCGGAAATCAGCGAAGAGGACGAAACCCAGCTCGCGCACCCCGTGACGGAAGAAGGCACGGTACTGGGCAGCGCCGGTTATATGTCACCGGAGCAAGCCGAAGGGAAAAAGGTCGATCATCGGTCGGATATTTTCGCGTTCGGGCTGGTGCTGTATGAAATGCTGAGTGGGAAGCGGGCATTCCGCGGCGGAACCCGCATGGCCACCATCGCGGCCATCCTGAATCAGGAGCCGGAGCCGCTTGCGGCGCTCGCGCCGGGGCTTCCGAAGGAGTTGGAGCGGATGGTGGCGCGCTGCCTGCGCAAGGACCTGGCGCGGCGTAGTCAGAGCATGGCGGAAGTCAAGCTGACGCTGGAAGAATTGAAAGAAGAAGACTCCGCATCGGGCTTGTCCGGCCCGGCCGTGGTGCTGCCGAAAGCTTCGCGCAGTCGCTGGCGCTGGCTGGCCGCCGTTGGCGTGGTGCTGGCCTTGGCGGCGGGTTTGTTTTTCCTGCTTCCCGGTTTCCGGACCGCGACGGAGTGGAAGGAAGTGCCGCTCACGGCGTTCACCGGCAGGGTGAGACAGCCTGCGCTCTCACCCGATGGTAAGCAGTATGCTTTCGCTTGGAATGGTGGGGAGGGGGGCGAGTGGCTACAGATTTACGTCAGCCTGGTGGGACCGGGCAAGCCCTTGCGGCTGACCAACCGGAATGACATGACCGCCGTGTATCCATCCTGGGCGCCGGACGGACAATCGCTGGCATTTGTGCGGCCCGATGGACTGTATGTGATCCCGGCGCTCGGAGGGGTGGAACGACGCCTGGACGACGGTGCGGACATCTCAGTCAGGGCCAGCACCGCAGCGTGGTCTCCCGACGGCAAATGGCTTTATTTCAGCGCAGGTTCCGCTCCGCAGTCACCGGCGCTATTTGCGAAGTCTTCATCCGGCGGCGAGAGACGGCGGCTGACGGATCCGCCCGCCGGGTACTCGGACCTTTTCCCCGCCATTTCACCGGATGGCCGGCAGATGGTCTTTGTGCGGCAGCAGGACGTATACAACGGGGACCTCTACATCTGTGACCTGCGGGATGGACCAACTGCCGGGCCGGCGCGGCGGCTGACGCAAGACCGCCGCACGCACGCCTCGCCCGTCTGGACAGGCGATGGCCGGGAAATCGTCTACACTTCGGGCGTAGGCAACGACGGGGGCCTCATGCGGATCTATCGGGTGGCAGCTTCCGGCGGTCCGCCGAAACGGGTGGAGGGAATTGGCGAACACGCGGCGCGAGTGGCGATTGCCCCCAAGGCGAACCGGCTGGTTTACGCGCGGCAGTACGCCGACTACAACATATACCGGATGGAACTGCCGGCCAACGGCAAGCCGGCGGGAGCGCCGGAGAAATTCCTCTCCTCGACCCGCCGCGAGGCAACCCCGAGCTATTCGCCCGACGGGAAGCGAATCGCGTTTTGGTCCAACCGGGCGGGCACGGAGGATATCTGGGTCGCGGATGCCGATGGCTCGAACCCGGTGCAGTTGACTACCTTTAAATCGGGTGTAGCGGGCACCCCGCAGTGGTCGCCGGACGGGCAGACCCTCGCGTTCGATGCCCGGCCCGAAGGCCAGTCGGACATCTATTCCATGCGCGCCGATGGCGGCCCGCCGAAGCGGCTGACGGACAACCCGGCGCAGGACGCCGTGCCGCGCTTTTCCGCCGACGGCCGTTGGATTTTTTACTCTTCCTCGCGCTCCGGCCGGGGTCATCTGTACCGCATTCCGGCCGGCGGTGGGGAGCCGGTACAGATGACTCAAAGGGGCGGAGGGTCTGCGCTGGCTTCGCCGGATGGGAAATGGATCTACTTCGTTGGCGGCAGTTCGCTCTGGAAAGTGCCGCCTGAGGGGGGACAGGAGACGCAGGTGCTGCCGGATGGGAGTATGCTCCGCCCGGCCAAATTCGCACTGACCGCTTCCGGGATATACTTCGCCGCCGCCGCCGATCCGGTCTCCCACGCCGTCCCGCTGCGACTGCTTCGATTCGAGGACGGGAAAACGGTAGATGTGGCCCTGCTGGACCGGGAGCCGTTTCTGCAATTCAACGTGTCGCCGGACGACAAATGGCTGCTCTTCACGCGATTGGATTCCTCACTTGAAGAGCTCATCCTCGTGGAGAACTTCCACTAGCTAGGACCAAGTCCGCGTGGACGTTAGTTTTGGAACAATAGCGGCTGGAGTATCCGCGTCAGCCTTGCCACCGCTCGCATAGAATACCTGGATGCAGCCAACCGTAGCGGTATTTGGAGGAGGCGTCGCAGGCCTGAGTGCGGCCCATGAGCTGGCGGAACGCGGATTTCAGGTACATGTCTATGAGCGCAAGCCTGTATTTGGGGGCAAGGCGCGCAGCATTCCGGTTCCGGATTCCGGCGTGGACGGCCGTCCCCCGCTTCCCGGCGAGCACGGCTTCCGATTCTTTCCCGGATTCTACAAGCATGTCACCGATACCATGCGGCGCACTCCCTTCGGCCCGCACGGCAATGTCTACGACAACCTGAGCGTCGCCACACGGATGCTGCTGGCGCGCGCCGGCCAGACCGAACTCACCTGGGTCGCGCGGACTCCTCGAACCCTGCGCGATTTGCACGCCTTCCTGATCGAACTCTTCACTCCGCTCGGCGTTCCGCTGCCCGAATTGACATACTTCGTCGGCCGTTTGCTCATGGTGGCCACCAGTTGCGCGGAACGCCGGCTGACCGAATTCGAAAACATCGCGTGGTGGGACTTCATTGGAGCGCCGCGGATGTCCAAAGCCTACCAGGCGTATCTCGGCCAGGGCGTGACGCGCTCGCTGGTGGCCATGCGCGCCGAGGAGAGCAGTACGCGCACGGTAGGTATCACCCAATTACAGCTCCTGTTCGGTTTCATCTCTCCCGATGGCGTGTTCGACCGGCTGCTGTCCGGCCCCACCAACGAAATGTGGATCTTCCCCTGGACGCAGCACCTGCGGACCCTGGGAGTGCAGTTTCACCCTGCGTGCAAAATGACGAAGGTCGAAACGGCAGACGGGCAGGTGACCGGTGTCATGGTCGAAAGCGCCGAGGGCAGCCTTCGGGTGACAGCCGATTTCTATATCGCCGCGCTCCCCGTGGAAGTAATGGCTGCGATCGTGGACGACAACCTCAAACAGGCCGCGCCTTCCCTGGCCAATCTGTCCAAACTGAAAACCCGCTGGATGAATGGCATCCAGTTTTATCTGGCGAAGGATGTACCGCTGGTGAACGGCCACGCCATGTACCTGGATTCGCCCTGGGCTTTGACATCCATCTCGCAGAAGCAGTTTTGGCACAAGATAGACATCTCGCAGTTCGGGGACGGTAGGGTCCGCGGAATTCTCTCGGTGGATATTTCCGATTTCGATGCGCCGGGAGTGGTGTTCGGTAAACCCGCGCGCGCATGCACCGCCGAAGAGATCAAGGAAGAGGTCTGGGCGCAGCTCAAACAGCATCTGAATGACCAGGGAAATTCTTTAATTGAGGACGCCAACCTGCTGGGCTGGTTCCTCGATCCGGACATCGAATTCCCCAATCCGAGCGAGGCCACCAACGCCGAACCCTTGCTCATCAATACCGCGGGATCCCTGCAATACCGGCCCGAAGCGCAGGTGGAGCTGGCGAATTTCTTCGTTGCTTCCGACTACGTCCGAACCTATACCGACATCGCGTGCATGGAGGCGGCAAACGAAGCCGCGCGACGAGCGGTGAATTGCCTGCTCCTGGCATCGGGCTCCACCGCCTCACCGGCGAGACTGTGGCCGCTCGAAGAGCCTGCGTTTTTGAAGCCATTTCAGGAGGTTGACCGGATTCGTTTCAAGCTCGGCCTCCCCAATCATTTGGCCGCTTTCTAGGTGACGTCTCAAGAAAGGGAGCGACCTCTCCGAGGGCTGTTGCCGTTGGTTAGGCAGGCAGGTTTACCTATGATATCTAGTGTTGATAGCGCCTGAAAGGGTAGCATGACCCCATGGAAGCTCTGATCTGGATCCTGCTGCCCGGCTTTACGGCTGTGGCTTCCGGACTGCTGGCCTGGTTCATCATGCAATCGCGCATGGAAGTGGCTTTGGCCCAGCAGCGAGAGCGCATGGCGGAAAGCAAAGGTGCGCTGGATGCCGAGAAACATGCGCTGGGCGCTTCGCTCGACACCGCACTGCGCGCCGCCGAAGCCGTGGCCAAGCACGAGGCGCTGGAAGGCTTCATGAACGAACTGCGCGTGGAGCAGCGCCACTATACGCGCGAGAATCGCATGCTCATGCAGAACCGCAAGAGCCTCGTCCTCCAGGAACGCATGTACTTCCGCAATATCCCCCTCTCCGACTGGATCGAACACGAGATCACCGTGGAAGAGGGCGCGGACGTCGGCCGCCTGGTGCAGGACATGACCATCTTCGACAAGAGCGTGGTTTCCATCGCCGATCACGGGCGCACCAAACAACTGGCCTGATTCGCACCTCCGGACCCGGCGCCTTGACGTGGCGGCCGGCGGATAACGGTGCAACGCCAACACTTTAAATGAATTTAATGGAAAATTACCCGTTCCTGGGGCAACGAGTGCGCCTGACGCCGCGTACCTTCTCATAGGCGGTGTAAGATAGAAAAACCGACTTCTGGAGAACTAGCGACTATGTATCGATTTCGTGTATTGACTCTGTGTGTGGGCCTGGCAGCAGGTTCCAGTGGAATGTACGCCGCGGGCAACGCCGCCAAAGGCAAAGCCGTATTCGAACAGTGCGGAGTGTGTCACAGCCCGGACACCGACGAAAAGAAGATGGGGCCCGGCCTGAAAGGCCTCTACAAGAAAGACAAAATGACCAACGGCAAAAAGGCGACCGACGCCACCGTGAAGGCCAAGATCGACGAAGGCGGCAACGGCATGCCGGCGTACAAGGAAATGCTGAGCGACAGCGAGAAAGACGATTTGCTCGCCTACCTCAAGACGCTCTAGTTCGCAATTCAGCCGTCCAAACAAAAGCTCCCAGGCAAACGCATTAGCGATTTGCCAGGGAGCTTTTGATTTTGGAACGTTCCCGTGAGGCGCGGGCTCGAAGGGTATTACCCTTTCTCCAGCAGCTCGAGCGCCTTCTTGACGATGGCGTCGTCCTCGACCTTCTTCTCCTGCCCCTTGTCCGCCGGAACGTCGGGAGGCGCATCCCCGCTATCGTCCACATCGAGCTGCGCGCTGGCATCGCTGACCACGGCACTCGGCGTGACGCCGGTGTCCTGAATCGCCTTGCCGCCTTCCGGGGAATAATACTTGGCCACGGAGAGGATGATGGCGCCGCCATCTTCCATGGTGATCGCCTTGCGCATGGCGGAATCGCCGTAGGTGCGTTCGCCCACCACCTGCCCGCGTTTGTTATCCAGCAGCGCGGCGGCGAGAATCTCCGCGGCGCCCGCCGTGCCCCGGTTGGTCAGCACCGCCACCGGCAGGGTGGTGATCGCCTTCGCGGGGTCGGCCTCGAAGTTCTGGCGCGGCACCTTCTGCCCGGTGGCATAGGTGATACGCCCCTTATTGAGGAACAGATTGGCCAGCGCGATGCCGTCTTCGGGGCTGCCGGTGGCGCAGTTGCGCACGTCCACCATCAGCTTCTTCGCACCATTTTTCTGCAATTGCTGGATGGCCGCGGCAACCTGCTTCACCTGCTCGGGCGCGAGGGCATCGGCATTGATGTAGCCCACTTCGTTGGGGAGCATGCGGCTTTCGATGGCCGGCAGCGCGAAATTCGCGCGCGTCAGCATCACCGCTACGGGCTCCGGACGTCGCGTGCGCACCACCGAAAGTTCCACCGTCGTGCCGCTTTCGCCCCGCAACAGCATCGCCGCATAGGCCAGAGGCATATCGCGCGTCGCCACGCCGCCGATGCTTTCGATCATGTCGCCCGTGGTGAACGCCGCCTTCGCAGCCGGCGAACCCGTGATCGTGCCCACCACCCCGACGTAACCGAATTTCTTGGAGAGAATCAGGCCGACATCGGCGCGCTTGACGTCTTTCGTCTTCAGGTAATCGCGATACTGGTCCGCATTCAGATAGCTGGCGAACGGGTCGATGGCCTCCAGCATGCCGTTGAGCGCACCGAGAGTGACGCTCTTCATATCGGGCTCTTCCACGTACTCGCTCTTAATCCGCGAGACCACGTCGCTGAAGACTCCGATGTGTTTGTAAGTGTCGTCCGCGGGCGAGGCGCCCCGTCCAAGCACGCTTCCGATCAGGAGCAGAATCGTAAGGAACGACGACGTGCTCACGACAAAATACTTTGTGCGGCTACTCATAGGTTTCTCTGACAGGCCTTCCGACAGCTGGCTGACTCTAGAGCCATTATACTGATTCGACGCTCCGCGGACGGCTTCGGTTCTAGCTTATTTCCAACCGTTTCTGTCGCGTAACCCCGTGATGTGCGCCGCATGGTGCCGGCCATGCCAGGCATACATGGCCAAATTGGTGTCCAGCCGCACCAGCCCAAGCTCCGGATGCCGGAAAGTGCGGGAAAAGTCCTCAATCTTCAACGATTTCAGCAGTGCCACCCAGCGGGCGTGCATGCCTGCAATCAGTTGGAGCGACCATTCCACGGGAGCCGTACGGGCATCCGCCAGTTCGCCCCAAGTCTGCTGATCGTAGGGGCGGATGGTGGGCTCTGCCTCGGTCAACGCCAGGCGAAACCGAATGTAGGCGTTCATGTGACTGTCGGCGATGTGGTGGACCGTCTGCCTGACCGTCCAACCGCCCGGCCGGTAAGGGGTGTCCAGTTGCGCCTCGTCGAGGCCCCGCACCGCCGCGCGATACAGTTCCGGAGCGGCTCCGAGTTCCGCGATCAACCCCGGAATTTGTGCGGGATCCACCGCTTGTGTCTTGTCGAAACGCCCAATGGGATAACTCAGATCCATGGCTAGATTCTAGCAATGGCGGGCGCAAGCAGGGGAGAATAGAAGTATGAAATGGACCGCCCTCGCCGCGCTGCTGGCGATCCCGGCCTGCGCGGCCGAACTCAAGCCAAAAACCGTGGAAGCCTTCGAGCGCTACATCCGGGAAACCGAACAGCGCCTCGCCGATCCCAAGCCGTTCCTCTGGGCGGACGAATCGCCCGACCGCGCACAGCGCATCAAGGCAGGGGAAATCATCGTCCAACCCTTCCGCACGAAAGCCGTCAACCCGGTTCCCGGAGGCCTGGTGCACGATTGGGTGGGCAGCGTCTTCATCCCTGGCGTCACCCTACAGCGCACGCTCGCGATGGTGCAGGATTATGACCGCCACAAGGACGTGTACAAACCCGAGGTGATCGGCTCGCGCGTTCTTTCCCGCAACGGCAACGATTTTCACATTTACCTTCGCCTGCTGAAGAAGAAGGTGATTACCGTAGTGCTCAACAGCGAGCACGATGTGAAGTACGTGCCTCTCGATAAAACGCGCTGGCGCAGTATTTCTCGCACCACCAAGATCGCCGAGGTGGAGGATGCGGGCAAGCCCAACGAGAGCGAGAAGCCGGCCGGCCAGGGCGAAGGCTTTCTCTGGAAACTCAACAGCTACTGGCGCTTCGAAGAGCGCGACGGCGGCACCTGGGTGGAATGCGAAGCGATTTCGCTGACCCGCGACGTGCCCACCGGCCTGGGCTGGATCGTCGAGCCCATCATTCGCGACCTTCCCAGGGAGAGCCTCGCCAATACGCTCCGCGCCACGCGTTCCGCTTTAGCAAAGTAGATCGGCCCGGCGATATCTCGCCGCGTGGCCAGCCTGGAAATCATCCTTGCAATTCTGGAATTTCATGCCAGATTTGCAAGGTAAACAACGGATTATCCTTGTAATTCTGGAATTTTATGCCATAATTGCAAGCATGATCTCGCGGCGGTTAGAGGGTAGCGTGCGCGATCGCCTCAGCCACTTGCCCGCGGTTGCGCTCCTCGGACCTCGGCAAGTGGGCAAGACGACCCTGGCGCTCGCCATTGGCGAAGATGTTTCCAGCGTTTACCTCGATCTCGAATCACCGGTCGACCAGCAGAAACTTGCTGACCCAACCCTGTATCTCAGAGCCCACGAGAACGATCTGGTGATCCTCGACGAGGTGCAACGCGCTCCCGAACTCTTTGCCGTTCTACGCGGATTGATCGACCAGGGACGCCGCCGCGGCAAGAAGTCCGGCCGCTTCCTGCTTCTCGGGTCGGCATCGGCCGCCCTGCTGCATCAATCTGAGACGCTGGCCGGCCGCATCGCTTACATCGAGCTTGCGCCCTTCGATGTCCTGGAACTGGCCGCGGATCAGTGCAGGCCGTTGTGGGTGCGGGGAGGGCTGCCGGAAAGTCTCCTGGCCACTGACGATAGCCACAGCCTGATCTGGCGTCAGGCCTTCATCCGCACTTATCTGGAACGGGACATTCCCCAACTCGGCCCGCGCATCCCCGCCACGACCCTGCTGCGCTTCTGGAGCATGCTGGCCCATGTGCAGGGCGGGCTGTTCAATGCCGCGCTGTTGGCGCGCGGGCTCGCGGTGGATGGCAAGACCGTCGCGCGCTATCTGGACCTGCTCGCAGACCTGATGCTGGTGCGCCGCTTGCCGCCCTTTCACACCAATATCGGCAAGCGGCTGGTGCGCTCCCCGAAGGTGTACATCCGGGACTCCGGAATCGTCCACGCGCTACTGAATATCGGCGGGTACGAGGAGTTGCTGGGACACCCTGTCTGCGGCCTGAGTTGGGAAGGGTTTGCCGTCGAAAACCTGATCGGCGCCGCTCCCGAAAACACGACGCCTTACTTCTACCGCACCAGTGCCGGAGCGGAGATCGACCTGCTGCTCGAGATCCCGAAACACGGGCTGTGGGCCATCGAAATCAAGCGCGGCCTCGCGCCCAGGCCCGAAAAGGGATTCTTCATCGCTTGCGAAGACTTGAAACCGGCGCGCCAACTGGTGGTTCATTCCGGCGACGAGCGCTATCCGATCAACGCCAAAACCCAGGCCGTTGGACTCCGCCAACTCGCCGTGGAACTCGCCGCCCTGTAATGCACCTTCCCCGCCGCGCTACTTCGTAATTCCCACCTGCGAGAGCATCCAGGCGTATTCGAACGCCTGGTCTTTCAAACGGTCGTACCGGCCTGAAGCGCCGCCGTGACCCGCGGGGTCCATCTTGATTTTGAGCAGCAGCGGATTGCTGTCCGTCTTCACTGTGCGCAACCGCGCGACGTACTTCGCGGGCTCCCAATACATCACCTGGCTATCGTTGAAACTGGTGGTCACCAGCATCGCCGGGTACGCGCGTTTTTCCAGATTGTCGTAGGGGCTGTACGTCTTCATGTAGTCGTACGCCTCTTTCTCGTTAGGATTGCCCCACTCCAGGTACTCACCCACCGTGAGCGGCAGCGTGGCATCCATCATGGTATTCATCACGTCGACAAACGGGACCGCCGAATGCACCGCGCGGAACAAATCGGGCCGCATATTCACCACGGCGCCCATCAGCAGACCGCCCGCGCTGCCGCCCTCGATCACCAGGCCGTCGCGCGACGTGTACTTCTCTTTGATCAGAAACTCCGCGCAATCGATGAAGTCGTTGAACGTATTCTTCTTCTTCATCAGCATGCCGTCTTCACGCCACTTCTCGCCCATCTCGTCGCCGCCGCGAATGTGGGCAATGGCGTACGACATGCCGCGATCCAGCAGGCTCAGCCGATTGCTGGAAAAACTCGGCGGCGTGCCGTAGCCATAGGAGCCGTAGCCATAGAGGAACAGGGGCGCCTTGCCGTCGCGCACCAGTCCCTTCTTGTACACGATGGAGACCGCCACCTTCACGCCGTCGCGCGCCGTGGCCCACAGGCGCTCGCTGACGTACTGTTTCGGGTCGTACCCGCCGAGCACTTCCTGCTGCTTCAGCAGCGCCGATTTGCCGGTCCGCGTGTCGTAATCGAAAATGCTGGAAGGCGTGATCAGGCTCTGGTAGTTATAGCGGTACGTGGTCGATTCGTATTCCGGCGTGCCGCCCGGCGACACCGCATACACAGGCTCGGGAAACGCGATCGCGCTCCACGCGCCCTTCTTGAAATCGTACACGCGCAACTGGCTCAAGGCCTGCGATTTTTCCACCGATACGGCGAAATCCTGAAACAGATCGATGCCGTCGAGCCGCACATCGTCGCGGTGCGCCAGGAAGGTCTTCCAGTTTTTGCGCGCCACGTCGTTTTCCGGCGCGGTCATCACCGCGAAGTTGATGCCGGTCTGATTGGTGCGTATGTAGAACGTGCCTTCGCGATGATCGATGTAATACCGGTGCTTCCTTTCGCGCGGCAGAAACACCGCGAAATTGTCCTGCGGACGCGCCGCCGAAAGATAGCGCATCTCGCTGGTATCCTTCGACTCGATCTCCAGCACGAGATACTTCTTATCGCGCGTCTTGCCCACGCCGATGTCGTACAGTTCGTCCTTCTCGTCAAGCAGCAGTTCGAACTTGCCAGCCCCCAGCACGTGGCGGAACAGCTTGTCGCTGCGCTTGGTGACGTCGTCTTCCGTGGTCAGGAAAATGGTCTTGTTGTCCGTCGCCCACGCCATGGACGTCACGCGCTCCGTGGTGTCCGGCAGCGTATGTCCATCGCGCAGATCCTTCACCTTGAGCGAGTACTGCCGGAAACCGGTGTAATCGATCGTGTAAGCCAGCAGGTTGTGATCGTCGCTCACCACCATGCCGCCGAGGCCGACGAATTTGTGGTCCTTGGCGAGTTCGTTGAGGTCCAGCAGGACCTCTTCGGGCGCTTCCATGCTCCCCTTGCGGCGCACCTGAATCGGGTACTGTTTGCCTTCCTCCGTGCGTGAGTAATACAGATACGGGCCGAGTTTTACCGGCACGCTCAGGTCGGTCTGCTTGATGTGGCCCAGCATCTCCTGATAGATCGCATCGCTGAAGGGTTTGAGGCCGCCGGTGACTGCCTCGGTATAGGCGTTCTCCGCTTCCAGATATTTCGTTACCTCGGGGCTGGACTTCTCGCGCAGCCAGAAGTACGGGTCGATTACGGTCGCCCCGTGGCGCGTTTCGCGATGATCGACTTTCGGCGCGGAAGGCGGTGCTGGTGGGTTGGCAACAGATGTTTGAGCTTGCATAGACGTAACGGAAAGCAATCCGATACAGAACGATTGCCGCACGGTGAACATATGTTCAGGGTAGCAAGACAGGCCGGCCAGCCAAGACGGGCCTGCACGCCCGCTAGCCCGTGCGGCGCTCGAGCGCCATCTATAATCGGAAACATCCATGCACCCCAGTCCACCTGAGCTTCACACTCTCCCGGACCGGTATGAAGGTACTCAAACACGATGGTTCGCCGCACCACGGCATCGGCATCCAACCCACCGCGCCCGCAACCCGGACACGCAAGGGCGTCGCGGCGGGCGAGGATGAAATCCTCCTGCGCGCTCTCCAGGTGGTGAAGCCCCGGTAAATTCCTCACGAGTTCTCTGAGACCCTCTGGCATACTGTTACCCATGGGTCTCCCGCCCCCATACCCCGAGATCTACGAGGCCATCGCCGACGGCACGCTCATCCCCTTCCTCGGCGCCGGCGTCCCGCTATACTCTCGGAATCCCCGGCTCACTCCCTGGTACCAGAAAGATCAGGGCAGGGAAGTCATCTCCCACCTGCCCACCGCCGGGGAACTGGCCGACTACCTCGCGGTTCGCACCAACCTTCCTCAAACCGAGCGCGGCGAACTCACCAAGATGGCGCAATACTACGAAGCCGTCCTCGGCCCCGCCCCGCTGCGCAAACGCCTGCGCGAGATTTTCTCGTACAACCAGGCGCCCACCCCGATCCATGAATTTCTCGCCTCGACGCCGACGCCCATCCTCATCGTCACCACCAACTATGACGACCTGATGGAGCGCGCCTTCACCGCGCTGGGCAAGCCGTTCGACGTGGTCGCGCACGTCACCACTTACGAAAAGGTCCTCTGGTATCCGCACGGGGAACCGCCCAAGGAAATCCTCGCCGACGACTTGCTGATCGACCTCGACAAGGTCTCCGTGATTTACAAAATGCACGGCGCCATCGACCGGCGCCAGAATTACGTCGGCAGCTACGTCATCACCGAGGACGACTACGTCGAGTTCCTCACCCGCATGACGCGCCGCAGCGTCATCCCACCCATTTTTGCCGAGCCCTTCCAGACGCGTCCCTTCCTCTTCCTCGGCTACGGACTCTACGATTGGAACCTGCGGGTCATCCTCAACCGCATACAGGAATTCCGCGGCCATCCCAAGTTCCGCTCCTGGGCCATCGAGACGCTGAGCAAACCGGTGGAACGCAAACTCTGGGAAGCGCGCGGCGTGGATGTCTACGATGGCATCACTCTGGATGAGTTCCTTACCGAACTCAAGAACCAGGCCGCCCCTGCGCCGGGAGGCAATTAGCCATGAGCGCCAACCTCCCGCCCTCCCCGTACCGCGGACTCGAGCCCTTCGATGAAAACGACGCGCCGTTCTTCTTCGGCCGCGAGCGCGAAACCCGCCTGATCGCCGCATCGCTATTCGCTTCGCCCCTCACGCTGCTGTATGGCGCCAGCGGCGTCGGCAAGTCCTCCGTCCTGCGGGCAGGCGTGCTGCCCCGCATGCGCGGACGCCAGGATGTGCTGCCCATCATGTTCCCCGCGATCGTTGACGACACACGCGTGCGCGGCTGGCAGTCCGACCCGCTGGGCGGCATCAAGGAAACCGTGGCC
Source organism: Candidatus Solibacter sp. (assembly GCA_039934035.1). Classification (GTDB taxonomy): domain Bacteria; phylum Acidobacteriota; class Terriglobia; order Bryobacterales; family Bryobacteraceae; genus Solibacter. The sequence goes on from JBDTMZ010000089.1 coordinate 135,419, forward strand.
GTCGCGCTCTACAAATCCGTCGGTGAAGATCGAAAGCTCTACGCGCAATACCAGGACGCGGTTCTGGCGCACGAGATGTCGCCGCTGCGCGAATACCTCACCGCCTGCCATCTCGCCTGCGGCCGCCGGCTGATGCTCATCCTCGACCAGTTCGAGGAGTATTCGCTCTATCACGCGGTTGACGACGAATTCGGCCGCCAGTTTCCGCTCGCCATCACACCAGGCGATCTCTCCGTGAGCTTCCTGATTTCGCTGCGCGAAGATTCCCTCTCCAAACTCGATCGCTTCAAAGGCCGCATTCCCACCTTGTGGGACAGCTATCGCCGCATCGATCACCTGGACCAGAAGGCCGGCGAAGACGCCATTCGTCTCCCGCTTGGCGAATACAACAGCCGCCATCCCGAGGCTCCGCCGGTTTCCATTGAGAACGAACTGGTGCAGGCGATTCTTGCCAAGGTGCAGGCCGGCAGCGTCAAATTCGAAGCCACCGGCAGTGGAGCGGTTGCCGCCCCGGCCGACAGCGAGGGACGCATCGAAACGCCCTACCTCCAGTTGGTGCTGATGCGTCTTTGGGAACGGGAAATGGCGGAGGGCGGCAACACGCTGCGCCTCGAGACATACAATGCCGAAGGGGGCGCGGCCAAGATTGTCCACACCCATCTGGATCGGGTTATGGAGCAGTTCACGCCCGAGGAGCAGGATGCCGCCGCTCGCGTCTTTTCCCGCCTCGTGACACCCTCTGGCGCGAAGATCGCCTTCGACGCGAAAGACCTGGCCGAGTATGAGCATATCGACCCGAAAGTGCTCGGCCCCATTCTGGCGCGCCTGGAAGAAGGCAGCCGTCGCATTCTCCGCCGCGTGGCCAGCCCCCATTCCGTCTCCGACCAGCCGCGCTACGAAATCTTTCACGACCGCCTGAGCGAAGCCATCCTCTCCTGGCGCGCCAAGCGCCTGCAGGAGCAGGAGCGCGAGCGTCGGCAGCGCGAAGATGCCGCCCAAAAGCGCGTGTCCGAGGAAACCAAGGCCAGTTTCCGCAAAACCGTCAACGTCGCTATGAACCGCATCGGCAACGATGGGCGGATGTTGTGGACCCGTATCCTGCCCTACCTCGTCTCCGGCGGCAAGCGCCTCATCCAAACCAACCAGACGCTCGCGGACCTGACCGAGCAGCCTCTTGGAGCCGTGACCAGCCTGCTGGGCCAGTTGCTTGAACTGCACCTGCTGCGAGCCGCTTATCAATCGAAAGACGGGGCCATGGCCCTGGAAGTTCCGGATGACGCGATCGCCGCGGCCCTGCTCGAATGGCACACCGAGTACGTGGCGCAGCGGACCCAGCAGACGGCGCAGGCTGGCCTCGCCGTCGCGGCCACAGTTGTCGACATCATCGGCAAGGCGGCGGAGGAGGCACGCGAATTCCCTTACGATCTGGTGCGCGACCAGTTACACAAAGCGCGCATGATCCCGTTCCTCGGCGCCGGAGTTTCGCGCAGCGCCGACCCGCCCGTGCCTTCTGGGTACGAAATGAAAACCACGCTCGCCAATGCCTGCGACTTCCCCACAGGCGAGTTCGAACAGAGCGACATCGCGGAAATCGCATCCTATTTCGTGCAGCGCCTGGGGCGCGAGGAATTGGACAACCTGCTGCAGCATTCGCTGGGCGCGGTCCACTCCACCCCCAGTAAGACCCATCAGTTGCTTGCGGCCCTGGCACAGCACTCGCCCATCGCCATCCTCACTACCAATTTCGATACCCTGATGGAGCAGGCGCTCGATGCGTTGCGTGTTCCCTACGACACCCTCTCGTACGTCGGGCGTCGCAATGCCGGGCTCAACAGCCTGCTCTTCACGCGCTATGGCGAAATGACGCCGCAGCCGCTCACTCGCGGCTTCACCCCTACCGCCAACCGCGCGCTGGTTTTCCGCCTCAATGGACCCGCCTTTTTTCAGGGAACCCGCACCGGGTCTTACGCGCTGACGGAAGAGGACAACATCGATTGGATCGTCAACTTCGAAAAAGTCCGGCCGGATTTCTTCGACAGCTTCCTCACCGCTTCGCCGCTTCTGTCCCTCGGGCATTCCGCCCGCGATTGGTCGCAGCGTACCCTGCTGCGCGCGCTGCACGAGATGCGCCGCGACGGCCCGCGCAGCATGGCGGTGGCAGTGAATCCTTCCCCGCTGAGCGTCATGACCTGGCAGCGCTACGAGGTCGATTTCTACAATCTGGATCTCGATGCCTGGGCCACCCGCATGGCGGGGCCCGCGATGGCTTAGCGCATTTGGTAACGGCCGGTAAATGAACTGTACGCGCACTGCCATAGTCTGAGATTCCGCGGCGCGTGAAACCCGTACTTTCGACCTGGCACCCGGCGGAATCGCGAACTATTTTCCCGATTTCCCGCGTGCCCCTCCTTACAGTCAGGCCTCAAGTCGCTCATTCTGCGGAAGTGGCAGGCTGACTGCACAAGCATAGGCGAAGGAGGGAACAAATCGATGAACGGAAAATTCGCAATTCATCTGTGCCTGCTGGGAGGCGTCCTGCTCACCAGTGGAGCCACCACGGCCCGGGCTGACGCGTGGAATAAGAAAACCTATATCACCACCCCGCGCTCGATCGAAGTCCCAGGAGCAGTCCTGCCACCCGGAAAATACGTCTTCAAGTTGCTCGACTCCTCGTCCAACCGCCACATCGTTCAGATTATGAACGAGCGTGAAAATCACGTCTACGCCACCAATCTGGCGATTCCGAAACAGAGAATGGAACCCGCCGACAAGACGGTCCTGACGTTCTACGAAACGCGGGGCGGCGTTCCGGAACCGGTGCGCGCGTGGTTTTATCCCGGCGATACCATAGGGCAGGAATTCGCCTACCCGCGGCATCGCGCTTTAGAAATCACCCGTATGACGCGCGAGGACGTGCCGATTCTGGCCGAGTCGCGAGCCCCCGAAATGGAACGGCCGATCGTGGAGCCCATGGCGTCCGTGGAAACCCCCACTCCCGCACCGGTAAGCGACGACGCCAATAGCGCCGACCGCACCGTGGCGGCCGCTGAATCGCTGGAACCCGCGACCGTAGCTGCCTCGGCGGAAGCCGAAGCCTCGATGCCCACCACCGACGAAGATCAGAATGCGCAGTCCCCGGCCAGCACCGCTCCCGAGCCTGCCATGCCTCATACAGCAGGCAACCTCGCGGGCATCGCCCTCGCAGGTCTTAGCTGTCTAGGCATCGCCGCATCACTGCGCAAAACCGCTCGCGTAGCGGGAGACCAATCGTAGCCATGTGGAGAGCGCTGTCAGGTCGCCTGCAGTTTCTCTTCTGGTGCGCTGGACTGCTTCTGTGTGGTCTGGCGGTGGGGACCTACCTGCATACTCGCCATTTCCAGGCGACAGAGAATCGTCGCCTGGAAGGTGAGTTGCGCAGTCAGGTCCCTCCTCCGCCGCATGCGGCACCGCCTAAGGGCGCGCCAGGCAAGAGCGCTCCGCTCCGAAAGGAAGGCGATCTCGTGGGGCGCATCGAGGTCCCGCGTTTGAAGCTGTCCGCCATCGTTCTGGAGGGCAGCGATAGCAAGACTTTGAGCTTGGGCGTGGGCCGGATTCCGGAAACCTCCGAGCCGGGAGAGCCGGGCAATGTGGTGCTCGGCGGACATCGCGATACCTTCTTTCGTCCACTCAGCGGCATCCGTGAGGGTGACGCCATCAGGCTGGTAACCGCTGAGGGGTCGTATCGCTACAGCGTAGATTGGACCACCGTGGTCGATCCCGAAGACAATGCCGTCTTGAAGCCGACACCGCAGCCCTCGTTGACTCTGGTCACCTGCTACCCCTTCCACTATGTGGGACCGGCTCCACGCCGTTTCATCGTGCGCGCCCATCAGGAACTGGAGCCCGAAGCCGCACCCCCGGCGGAAGCGACCAAACAAGCTCCGCCGCCTGCCATCGACCGTCATGTGCCTTCCCCCCACCGGCACATCGCCCGCGCCCGCCTGCAGAAAGCGCGCTTGGCATCACCTCCAGCTCGTGGTGTCGAAACCGGCCGTTCGAAGCGGAACGTCAGTTCGTACCGGCCCTCCCGTTGGCTCCGCCGTCATTTGCGTCTTCATTAGACTTTGTTTCAATCACTTCCGGCCACGTTACCCCCCAGCTGCTTGACCGTAAGTAAGTACTGACTTACAATAGGGAAAGTGATTGATTCCCGCAGCACCCACCAGCGTTTGCCCGCCAGCGACCGTCGCCGTCAGCTTGTCGAGACGGCGCTGGACCTCTTTTCCCGCAAAGGCTTTGGAGGCACCACGACCAAGGAAATTGCCGGCGCCGCGGGGGTCACCGAGGCCATTATTTTCCGCCATTTTCCGACCAAAGCGGACCTTTACAACGCGGTTCTCGATCACCAGCACGGTTCCTCCCAGCTCGTTGCCTGCATGGACGAATTCTCCCGCTACATGGAGAAGAACGACGACATCGGGCTATTCCGCGCGATTATCCAGCACATCATCGAGGGACACCGTCAGGATCTGCGTGTCCACCGCGTGCTGCTCTTTGCCGCATTGGAAGGCCACGAAACCGGCCTGGAGCACGCGCGCGCCCTCAAACTGCCGATTTTTGAGCTGCTCTGCCAGTATGTCGCGCGTAGACAGAGTGAAGGTGCAATTCGCCCTGGCAATCCGGGCGCTATCCTTGCGGCCGTCGCCGGAATGGCCACCCATTACGCCACCATGACCCAAATGTTCGGCTATTCCGTGAACTCCACGGACGCTGAAATCGTAAACGCATTTCTAGATATTTTTATGCACGGGATCCTACCGGATTCTTCCACTGAAAAGGTACAGTAATGAACCGACTTTTACTTTTCGCGACCTTCCTGACTTCTCTCATTCTGGCCGGCTGCTCCGAGTCGCAACCCGCTGCCGCCGCCAATCCCACTGGTCCGAAGCCAGTCGCCGTGCGCACCGGCCAGGCCACCACACGCACCGTGCCCGCCGGCTTCCAGGAGACCGGCACCTTCGTGGCTGACGAAACCAGCGATATCGCGCCCCTCGTGGCCGGCCGTGTCCTCTCCACCCCGGTCAATGTCGGCGATTTCGTGAAGCAGGGACAAATCATCTGCGAACTCGATCATCGCGACGCCCAGCTCCGCCTCGACCAGTCCAAGGCCGCTGTGGAACAGGCTACGGCCGCGTTGCGCCAGACGCAGTCGCGCATCGGTTTCAGCGGCCAGGGCAAGTTCGACCCCGCCCAACTGCCGGAAGCCGTGGCCGCACGGGCCGCGCTGGAATCCGCACAGGCTCAGGCCCGCCAGGCTGCCGCCGATGCCAAACGCTACGAGAACCTGGTAGCCTCCGGCGACGTCTCGCGTTCCGCGTTTGAACGCGCCCGCACCACGCAGGAGACCGCCGAAGCGCAAGCCAACGCCGCCCGCCAGCAGTATGAGGCAGCCCTCAACGGCGCGCGGCAAGGGTGGGGAGGCGTGGAAAACGCCCAGGCCGCCGTGGAAGGCGCCCGCTCGCAGTTCGCGCAGGCTGAAAAAGCGCTGGCCGACACCACCATTCACGCGCCCTTCGAGGGCTACATCACGGCGCGCCCGGTGGCCGCCGGCGAATACGTCGCGCTCTCCAATAAGATCGCCACCATCGTCCGCATCGGCACCATGAAGCTCGAATTACAGACTCCCGAGCAGCGCGCCGCGGCCGGCAAAGTCGGCATGCAGGTGGTGGCTCGCGTGGCCGCCTATCCGGACCGCGATTTCACCGGCCGCATCACCGCCGTCAACCCGTCGGTGGACCCCAATTCGCGCGTCTTCATTCTGGAAGCCAAGTTCGACAACCCCAAAGGCGAGCTTCGCCCCGGCATGTTCGCCAATGCCAAGGTGATTCTGCCCGGCGGCGAGAGTGCGGTCTTCGTTCCGAAGGCTGCCGTCGTGCGCGACAAAACCACCGACTCTTTCCAGCTCTTCACGATTGAGAACAACACCGCACACCTCCGGGTGGTTGTCCCCGGCGACGTCTTAGGCGATCAGATCCGCATCGTGAACGGACTCGCCGGCAACGAAACCGTCGCCGTCACTGCGCTCAACGATCTCTATGACGGTGCGCGCGCGGTGGTTCAGTAGGTTCCGTCAGGTTCGGTAACTCATGCATACACTCGCACAACTTTGCGTTCGCCGGCCCGTCTTCGCCACCATGCTGATTCTCTCGCTGGTGGTGGTCGGCATTTTTTCCTATTTCTCGCTCGGCGTCGACTTATTCCCCAAGGTGGACATCCCCACCGTCGTCGTCATCATCGCCAACCCGGGAGCCTCGCCCGAAGAGGTCGAAACCGAAATCTCCAAGAAGGTGGAAGACGCGGTCAATACCATCAGCCAGATCGACGAAGTACGCTCCGTCTCGTCGGAAGGCCAATCGCTGGTCACCATTCAGTTCGAACTCTCCAAGAACGGCGACGTCGCCGCGCAGGAAGTGCAGAACAAGGTCAACCTGATCGTTCCCAACCTGCCGGAGACCGCCAAACAGCCGATCGTGCAGAAGTTCGACCCCGACGCGGCGCCCATTCTGCAGATCGCCGTATCCGCCAGACGCTCCCTGCGCGACGTCACCCTGATCGCCGACAAGCAGATCAAACAGAAGCTTGAAAACGCCCGCGGCGTCGGCCAGATTACCATCGTGGGCGGCGCCCGCCGCGAGATCCACGTGGACGTCGATCCCGACCGCCTGCGCTCCTACAACCTCACCATCAACGACGTCTTTAACGCCCTGCGCGCGCAGAATCTCGAACTCCCCGGCGGCAACCTGAATGCCGGCGCCCGCGAACTCACCGTACGCACCACGGGACGGGTCACCGATTCCGCCCAATTCAACCAGATCACAGTGGCCAATCGCGAAGGCTACGTGGTGAAGGTCGCCGATATCGGCGTGGCCACCGACAGCTACGAGGAGCCCCGCTCCGCGGCGCGTCTGGATGGCGTGCCCGCTGTGACCCTGGTGGTCGCCAAGCAGAGCGGCGTGAACACCGTGGCCACGGCCGACGAGGTCAAACAGCGCCTCGCCGAGATCAACTCCGCGCTCCCGCCCGATATCAAGGCTGAAATCGTCGCCGATCAATCGGTCTTTATCAAGGCGGCGGTGGAAAATATCAAACGCCACCTGATTGAAGGCAGCTTCTTTGCGGCCATCATCATCTTCCTGTTCCTGGCGAACATCCGCACCACGCTGATCGCCGCCCTTGCCATTCCCACGTCGATCGTTTCCACCTTCGCGCTGATGGCGGCCATGGGCTTCACACTCAACCAGATCACCATGCTGGCACTCACCCTCATGGTGGGTATCGTGATCGACGACGCCATCATCGTGCTGGAAAACGTCTACCGCTTCATTGAAGAGAAGAATATGCCGCCGGTCCAGGCGGCGATACAGGGCACCAAGGAAATCGGCCTCGCGGTCATGGCCACCACGCTCAGCCTGCTGGCGGTCTTCCTGCCGGTGGGATTCATGGGCGGCATTGTGGGCCGCTTCATGAGTTCGTTCGGCTTCACGTCGGCCTTCGCCATCGCGGTTTCGCTGCTGGTCTCCTTCACCCTCACCCCGATGCTATGCTCGCGCTTCATCAAGAAGCCGGAATCCGCGGGGCCGGGCCACCACTCTTCCAAGGATTCGTTGGTCTTCAAATACATCGACATCTACTACACCAGAATGCTGGTCTGGAGCATGGCCCATCGCAAGGCAGTGGTTGCCTTCAGCGTTCTGGTGATTCTGTCCATCGTGCCCCTCTTCATGTTCGTCGGCAAAAACTTCCTGCCGCAGGACGACCAATCGCAATACAACGTCCTGATCCGCGCTCCGGAGGGCACGTCCATCGCCGCCACCACGCAACTCGCCGAGCGCATCGCCACCGAAATTCGCGGACTTCCCGGCGTGCGGCACACCCTGATGACGGCCGGCGGCAGCGCCGATAAGAGCGTCAATAACGCCGCCATCTACGTCAGCCTTACCAATATCGAGCAGCGCGACGTCACCCAACAGCAGCTCATGCAGCGGACGCGCGACCTCATGAAGAAATACCCGCCGGAGATTCACACCGGCGTCGAACTGGTCAGTTCCGTGGGCGGCAACCAGAGCAACGCGGAAATCCAGTACTTCATTCAAGGACCCGATCTCGCGAAACTCACCACCTATTCGCAGGCGCTGCTCACCAAAATGCGCGCCAACGGCGCCCTGGTGGATACCGACACCACGCTGCGCAGCGGCAAGCCCGAAGTGCGCCTCGACATCGACCGGCCGCGCGCGGCCGATCTCGGCGTTAGCGTGCTGGATATCGAAATGGCATTGAACACGCTGGTCGCGGGACAGGAAGCCTCCACGTTCAACGCCGGCGACGATCAGTACGACGTCGTCGTGCGCGCCCAGGAAAAGTTCCGCGGCAGCCCGGAAGGCCTGGCGAAAATGACCGTGCCTTCCTCCAAACTGCGCTCCGTGGGCCTCGATGAAGTGGTCAAGATCCAACCCGGCACCGGGCCTTCGTCGATCAACCGCATCGGACGCCAGCGCCAGGTCACGCTCACCGCCAACCTCAAGCCGGGCGGGTCGCAGGCAGACGTCATTCAACAGCTCAATGACGAAAGCGCCGGGCTCAACATGGAGCCGGGATACCGCTTCGGACTCGGCGGCGCTTCCAAAGAACTCGGTCGCGCCGGCTACTACTTCGCCCTGGCCTTCTCGTTGACCTTCATCTTCATGTACATCGTGCTGGCGGCCCAGTTTGAAAGCTTCATTCACCCGATCACGATTCTGATCACGCTCCCGCTGGCCGTACCGTTCGGCATTCTCTCGCTGCTCATCGCCGGCCAGACGGTCAACATCTTTTCCGGTCTCGGCCTCCTGCTGCTGTTCGGCATCGTCAAGAAGAACGCCATTTTGCAGATCGATCACACCAATGGTCTGCGCGAGGCCGGCATGAAACGCTACGACGCCATCATTCTGGCCAATCGCGATCGTCTGCGCCCCATTCTTATGACCACCATCGCTTTGATTGCGGGCATGGCGCCGCTCGTCATCTCGCGAGGCACCGGGTCGGCCACCAACCGCTCCATCGGCGTGCTGGTAGTGGGCGGGCAGGCGCTCTGCCTGCTGCTGACTTTGCTGGCGGTGCCGGTATTCTACTCGCTATTCGAAGATCTGGGCGATTCCTTTGTGCACGGCAGCGTAGCGCGCCTCTTCCGCAGGATTGGCGGCCGCTTCAAGAAGGGCGCCGTGGTTTCCACCGCGCTGATCGGCTCGCTATTCGGACAGGGCCAGCCGCCCGCACAGAATCCTACCCCCACCTCGGTCACCTTGCAGCCGCTCAAGCAGGTGGCAGTGAAGCCGCGCATCGGAATCATCACCGAAGCGCGGCTCCGCCTTCCCGAAGTGATCGAACGCGTGCTCGCCAACGATCCCGATCTGGCGATTTCCCGTATCCAGCTCGAGGAAGCCGGGTACTTCATCCTCAGCGCGCAGGGCGTATACGACCCCGTCGCCGGCCTGCGCACCTACCGCACCAAAGCGGTCACGCCGATCGCGTCACTGATCGGCGGCACGGCCAGCGGCAAGCTCACCTCCAAGGAAATCAATTTCACGCCCAACCTCACCGGGCTCAGCCCCTACGGCGGCACCTACGCCCTCAATTGGGTCAACTCGCGCCAGCAGACGGATAACAGCTTCACCACCCTGAATCCGCAGTATCCGACCTCGCTCGCGCTCAACCTCACGCAACCGCTGTGGCGCGGCCTGCGCTTCGACGAGAACCGGCACCGCATCCAGGTGGCGCGCAAAAACCAGGCCCTAAGCGGCCAGGCGCTGCGCCAGCGCGTGATCGAAGTGGTCACCGACGCGGTGCAAGCCTATTGGGAACTGGACTACGCCTGGAACGCGCTCAACGTGCAGAACGAAGCCGTCAAACTCGCCGCCAGCCAGTACGAGAGCAATCGCCGCCAGGCCGAACAAGGCGTGCTCGCGCCCGTGGACGTTGTGGCCGCGCAAACCCAGTTCGCTAATTTCCAGCAGGCGCTGTTCGCCTCCGAGCAGGCGCTGACCGCCGCGGAGAACAACCTGAAGTCCCTGATGCTGGCCAACCGCGGCGACATTATGTGGAATGCCGCGCTCGTCCCCGAAACCCCGCTCGACATGAATACCGTGACCCCGGCGTTGGACGAAGCCATTAAGCGGGCGCTCTCGGAGCGGCCCGAAATCTTGGAGAACGCGCTCGCTCTGGATATCAATTCGTTGAATACCCGGCTCGCCCGCGAGAACGCGCGGCCCCGCATCGACGCGTTTGCGAACCTCTCGTCCGCCGGCCTGGCAGGCAGCGTAGTTCCGCCCAGCGGTCCGCTGGCCGGCTTCTTTCCCGGCGGTGTCTCGGTGCCGGCGCTGCTGAACGGCGGCTACGGACAATCGCTCAGCAACATCGCGCACGGTTATTTCCCCATCGCGCAAGTAGGCGTGCAAGTGTCGCTGCCGATTCGCAATCGCACGGCGGAAGCCCAGGTGTCGATCGCCGCCGCGGAGGGCCGCCGCCTGCAGGCGGTCGACCGCCAAATCGGCATGGCCGTGGAAACCGACGTGCGCAATGCCCTCCAGGCGGTGAATTCCAGCCGCGCCCGCTTCGACGCCGCCAGCCTCGCACGCCAATCCGCCGAAGAGCAGTACGCGAGCGAGCAGCGCCAGTTCCAGGCCGGCACCTCCACCGTATTCCTGGTATTGCAGCGCCAGAGCGACTTCATCGTGGCCCGCAACCGCGAAGTGCGTACGCGCGCCGATTACGCCGAAGCCCTCGCCAACTTCGACCGCGCCACCGCCAGCACCATCGACGTCCGCGGTATCCGTATCCAATAGCCCAACCCGTCGTGTGTCCCGGGCGGCCAATCCGTCCCGCCGGGACACACGCAGTTCGCCGCGGGTGGTTGCGCGTCGCGGGTCTGCTTGAAATACTTCTGCGCCGGGTCCTTCTCGATTGGCCGCGCATTTCGTGAAGCCCACTTTTACGCCTCACACCCAGGCGCGTCCGCGGGACACGCGGGCCGCGGCCAATGTGCGAGACTGAAGCCGTCCGGAGTTTTTCTTCTTGCGCAGAGCCTCTCTTCTTATCCCGTTGTTGGCGGCATGGGCCCACGCCGGCCAGCCCTTCGCGACTGCCGATTGGTGGCAATGGCGCGACATCGCGAGCCCTCGCATCAACGCGGACGGGACCGCGGTCGTCTACGTGGAAACCTGGAACCGGCGCGAGGACGACCGCTTCTGCGGCAACCTCTGGACCGTGCCTGCGAACGGCGGCGCGCCTCGCCGGCTGACCGAGGGCGCGTGGCGCGATGCGTTACCCGTCTGGTCGCCGGACGGCGCCCGCATCGCCTACCTTTCCGACCGCGGGGGCACGCCGCAGATCCGTGTGCGCCGCCTCGATGGCGCGGCGGACATCGAAGTCACGCGCGGCGACGCCTCTCCGCTGACGGTCGCGTGGTCGCCGGACGGCAAGTGGCTGGCGTACACCGCGCGCGTGACGGCGAAGCCGGATGCCGCCTGGGCGTCGCCTGCGCTACTGCCCTTCATTCGGAAGGCCGCGGCGCGGGTGCAGCTTTTCGTGATCGCGGCCGGCGGAGGCAGTCCGCGCGCTCTGCCGTTAGGCGACCTCGAAATCCACGGGGAGCCTGCATGGATGCCGGACGGGCAAGCGATTCTGGTGGCGGCGGCGCCCGTGGCGGATGCGTCGAATATCCTGCAGGGGGGCGAGATCTACGCGGTGAACGTGCAGAGCGGCGAGCGGCGCCCGCTCACCAAGCATGAGGGTCGCGACGAGGTTCCCGTGCCCTCGCCCGATGGCAGCCGCATCGCGTGGATCTCCCGCGAGCCCAAGGCGCAGAGCTACCAGACCGGCAAGTTGAACGTATCAAATCCCGATGGCAGCCGCGCGCGTACCCTGGCGGGCACGCTGGATCGCGATGTCGTGCTGCCGCAATGGAGCAACGATTCGCGCACCGTCTATTTCCTGGCGGACGATCGCGGCGCGACGCGCCTCTATGCGGCTCGCAACGATGGGTCGGTGCGCCCGGTGCTCAGCGATGCCCAGCGCCTGCGCGATTTTTCGCTGGCCGATAACGGACGCGCCGCCGCGGTTCGCACCACCGCCGCTGGCTCCGCGGAACTCATCATCTTCCCGGTGGACCTTCCGGAGAAGCCGGTGCAGGTGGCCGCCGCCAATTCCGCACTGCTCGCGGCGCGCGACCGGGGCACGGTGGAGCCCGTGGAGTGGGCGTCCGAGGGGAAGACCATTCAGGGCTGGGTAGTGCGCCCACCGGGCTTCGACCCGGCGAAGAAATATCCGCTGCTGGTGGATGTGGACGATGCGCCGCGCCGCATGTGCGGCGGCGAGTTCCGTCTGCGCGCACAGGTGTTCGCGGCTCGCGGCTTTCTGGTGCTGTGCGCCAATCCGCGCGGCACGCCGGGCTACGGGGAAGAGTTCGGCAATCTGCTCCGCTCACGCTTTCCCGGGGACGATGCCGACGATATCCTGCGCGGCGTGGAGCAGTTGATCGCCAAGGGCGGCGCCGACCCGGCACGCCTCTCCATCGTGGGCGGCATGGTGGCTGCCTGGGCCATCGGACATTCCAACCGTTTCGCGCGCGCCGTGATTCGCCATGGCGTGGCCGACTGGCTTACCGACGTGGCACACGCGCCCGACGGATTGTACCGCGCCGCGGCCTGGATGGGCGCCATGCCGTGGGACGATCCCGAGCAGTACGTCAAGCACTCGCCGGTCTACTTTGCGGGAAATATCAAGGCCGGGACACTGATTTTGAGTGAGGGAGACCCTGGCGCCGAAGAACTCTATTTCGCCCTTCGTGCGCGGAAACTGGAGAGTGCGCTGGTGGATTTGGGAGCGCCGCGTCCCAGCCGGGAAATACTCGAATGGGAAGCGACGCTGAACTGGCTCGAACAGCCTGTGCGTTAAGAGCGCCTGCAGGTCCTTACGGAGACGCGACCGTGAGGGAGCGTTCGGCATCCCCAATCCGGTGTGCGCACACGCCTGGTGAATGCGGATACCGGATCACTCCCGGATGGCATGTGAAGGCGCTATTTCAAGCGCAGGCTATTACTGACCACGGTCACACTGGAAAGTGCCATGGCGGCCGAAGCCACCATCGGCGATAACCAACCAAATGCGGCAATAGGAATCCCGATCACGTTATAGGCGAACGCCCAGAAGAGATTCTGCCGGATAATGCGCATGGTGCGGCGCGAAAGTTCCAAGGCTTCGGCGACGCCATGGAGGTTGCCGTTCATCAAGACCACGCCCCCGGCTTCCATGGCGATATCGGTGCCAGCCCCCATGGCGATCCCAAGATCGGCCTGGGCGATGGCCGGCGCATCGTTGATGCCATCGCCCGCCATCGCCACGCGATGTCCCGTGGCCTGCAATTTTCGGATCTCGGCGACCTTCCCCGCGGGCAACACTTCGGCCAGCACGTGTTCGATTCCGGCCTCGTGCGCCATGGCGGCGGCCGTTTCGGCGCGATCCCCCGTGATCATCCACACCGCGAGACCCATGGCGCGCAAGCGGCGCACCGCCTCCGCGGATTCCGGTTTCAGCGTGTCCGCAATCTCGATGGCGCCGCTGACCACGCCATCGATCGTGACCGTCGCGCCCGGCCGGCCCACAGCGATTTCGTGTCCGGCAACCTGCCCGCGTATGCCATACCCGATCTGTGCGGAAAAGCCGGTCACCGGTTCCAACGCCAGGCCGCGAACCTGCGCTTCGTTCACAATGGCCTTGGCGAGCGGGTGCTCGGAGGCCTGTTCCAACGAGGCGGCGAGGCGCAGAACCTCGTCCACGGTCCATGTGCCGGTGCTGTCGATGCGGGTGACGCGAGGCTTCCCCGTAGTGAGAGTGCCAGTCTTATCCAGCACCACGGTGTCGATCTTGTGCGCCATTTCGAGCGCTTCGCCGCCTTTGATCAGGACGCCGTGCTGCGCTCCGCGGCCCGTGCCCACCATGATCGCCGTGGGCGTCGCGAGGCCCAGCGCGCAGGGGCAGGCGATGATCAGCACGCTGACGGCGTTCACCATGGCGGTGCCGAAGGGAGCGAAGAACAGCCATCCCACGAACGTCGCAATGGCCAGCAGCAAAACGGTGACCGTGAAGTAGCCGCTCACCACGTCGGCCAGGCGAGCCACGGGAGCGCGCGACCCCTGCGCCTGCCTCACCAACTCCACCATCTGTTGCAGCAGCGTGCCGCGGCCGACCTTGGTAGCGCGGTAACGAAACGCGCCAGTGAGATTGACCGTGCCCGCGAAAACGCTGGCGCCGGGAACTTTGTCGGCAGGCATGCTCTCACCGGTGAGCAGCGATTCGTCCACCGAAGACTGCCCGTCGGAAATTTCGCCATCCACCGGGATGCGTTCGCCGGGACGGATCACGATCAGGTCGCCGGCATGCACCTGGTCGATTGCGAGTTCGAGTTCCACGCCGTCGCGCAGCACGCGCGCCACCGGAGGCTGCAGGTCCATCAGTTTGCGGATGGCCTCGCCGGCCTTGCCGCGGGCGCGTGCTTCCAGGGTGCGGCCCAGCAGGATCAGCGCGATGATGACGGCGGCGGCCTCGTAATACACCTCGTGACGGCCGCGCACCGTTTGCACCAGCGAGTACAGGAAGGCCGCGCCCGTCCCCAGGGAAATCAGCGAGTTCATATTGGCCGCGCCGTGACGGGCGGCGCTCCAGGCCGCACGGTAGAAGGGGGCGCCCGCGTAAAAGATCACGGGCAGGGTGAGCGCCAACTGTATCCACGGCGAATACGGCACGTGCCATGCGCCGTGCGACATCCCCAGCACCAGGACCGGCAGTGCAAATACCATCGCCACCCTCAGACGGCGCCGATACCCTTGCTCCGCGGAATCGGCCGGAACTTCCTTCTCCGGCACGCCGAAGCCAAGTTCCTCGATGGCGCCTACGAAATCGCGCACCTGTACCACGGCGGGGTCGAACTCCACGGTGGCGGTGTTGGTGGCCAGATTGACGTTGGCGCGTCCCACCCCGGGCGTCCCGGCGAGGGTGCGCTCGATGCTACGCGCGCACGCCGCGCAGGTCATGCCGGAGACCGGCAGGTCCACCCGTTCCGGGGCGCTGGTCTTCATGCGGGAACTTCGAAGCCGAGTTGCCGCACCGCGTTGGCCAGCGTGTCCGGCTTGACCACGTCGCCATCGTATTCCACCATCGCGCTGGCGCCGGCCAGGTCCACGGTCGCTTTCGTGACCCCCGGGGTGGCGGAAAGTTTGCGCTCCACGCTGCGCGAGCAGTTGCCGCAAGTCATGCCGTTGACGTTCAATTTCAGAGTTTGGGCCGCCATACTTATATGATGCGCCAGTGGGGCATACTGGCTCAGGAGGAATTTTTGATTTTTTCCGATCTCCATTTGGCCCGCCGGCTGGAAGCGGCGGAGGCAGCGAATGCGCGCGGGTGCACCTCGATTCACCCGCAGGCCGCCTGGCTCGAAGTGGCCGGCGGCGGCGCTGTTTTCGTGGGCGCCGATTCGCCCCTCACCCACGCCGTGGGGATCGGCCTGCACGGACCGGTCAGCAGCGCGGAACTCGACCGCCTGGAGGCTTTCTTTCGCAGCCGCGGCGCGCCGGTCTCGATCGAACTTTGTCCGCTGGCCGACCCCGGGCTGGTGTCCATGCTGGGCGCTCGCGGCTATCGCATGACGGAGTTCAATAACGTGTTAGTCAAGCGCCTGGCGGGTACCTCCATCGTGATCACGCCGCGTGTGCGGCGCGCGCTGCCCGACGAGAGCGAACTGTGGAGCCACACCGTGGGCCGCGGATTCTTTGACGAGCACGAACTGACTACCGCCGAAATGGATGTCGGCCGCGCCATCTGTGCCATGCCCGGCGTGCTGTGCTACCTGGCGTCGGCGGCGAACGGCACGCCGGCCGGCGGCGCCGCCGCCTCTGTCTACGACGGACTGCTCACCTGTTTTGCCGACAGCACCATCGCCTCCTGCCGGCGCGGCGGGCTGCAGCGCGAGTTGATCGAGGCCCGGCTGAACGAAGGGCTGGCGCTGGGCTGCGGGCTCGCTACCGCGTCCACCTTGCCCGGCAGTGGATCGCAGCGCAACTACGAACGGCTGGGTTTCGAGGTGGTGTACACGCGGGTCACGCTGGCCGGTTAATTTCAGGCCTTAATTTCAGGCCTTATATTTCTGAGATTTCCCGGGAGTACTCCCTACTACCCGTAATACGAACCCCTTAGTTCACTGGCTCGACCATCAGGTCGCGGCGCTGCTGGTGCCGGTCGCGTTGTGGATTGTGATCAGCGGGTTGGACGACCTGTTCATCACCCTGGTCGGGCTGGCGACCTGCCGCATGCGCTTTGTCTGGCCTTCGGATGCCGCCGCACGGCGCGCGCCGGAGCGTCCCATCGCCGTTTTTGTGCCTCTTTGGCAGGAGCATGCGGTGATCGGCCGCATGTTGGAACACAACCTGGCCGCCATCGAGTACCGCAACTATCACTTCTTTGTCGGGGTATACCCGAACGACACGCCCACCATGGCGGCCGTGGCGCAGCAGGCGCGCCACAACCCGAAAGTGCACATCGCCACCGTGCCGCACGATGGTCCGACCTCCAAGGGCGATTGCCTGAATGCGATCTGGCAGCGCATGAAGGAGTATGAAGCGCGCCATAGTGTGCGCTTTCGCATCGTTATCATGCACGATGCCGAGGACCTGATCCACCCCGAATCGTTCCGCCTCATCAACTGGTATTCCCGGAGGTACGCCATGGTGCAGGTGCCCGTGCTGCCGCTGCCTACGGCTGCCAGCGAGTGGACCCATGGCCTGTATTGCGACGAATTCGCCGAATATCAGCACAAGGATATTCCCGTCCGCCAGCATCTGGGCGGCTTCCTGCCCTCCAACGGCGTGGGCACTGGGTTCGATCGGGCGGCGCTGGAGCGGTTGGCCGCCAGTCGCACGGGGCGTCCGTTCGACCCCACCTGCCTGACCGAAGACTACGAAACAGGGTACCTGCTGCACGCCCTGGGATACCGGCAGATCTTCCTCCCCGTGCGACTCCGGCCGTCCGGACCCATGGCTACGCGCGAATACTTCCCGCGCCGGGCGCGCGCCGCCGTCTCGCAGCGTACCCGCTGGGTCACGGGCATTACGCTGCAAAGCTGGCAGCGTCACGGTTGGCATGCGCCGCCGCAGCAACTTTACTGGTTCTGGCGGGATCGGAAAGCGCTGGCGGGGAACTTGCTGTCGCCTTTCGCAAACCTGTTGTTTCTTTACGGGCTGGCGAGCTATAGCGGCCATCTGGGGATGCCGGGCGAGTGGCACCTCGCCAGCTTGGTGCCTCCGTGGATGTCCCGCCTATGCAACCTGACATTTTCCATCGCAGTGCTACAGACTGCGGTACGCGTGGGGACTGCCGGGAGGATCTACGGGTGGCGTTTTGCCGCCGGCGCGCCGTTCCGCACGTTCTGGGGGAATCTGGTAAATTTTGCCGCTACCGTCACGGCACTGAAGGAGTTCGGCGATGCACAGTGGAGGGGCAGGGGACTGGCGTGGCGCAAGACCGACCATATGTACCCGGTCGCTCAGCCTGCTCTGGCTACCGCCGGTGCGCGCTTCACTCGTCGTCCCGATGCCGGCTTAGGCGCCCAAGGAGCGGAATCTTACTTAGCACCCGCTCAAACGAGCTTGGCTGGGGATTAGCTGCCGCCGCTTCTGGCTCCACTGCCCGCGCAGGAACTACTGGAGCGGGCCGGTACTGGGTGACTACAATCTCGGGCTGCACGTGTTCGAAAGGCGAGGGGCGCAATTTCTCGATCGTGGCCCGCCCCGCCTGCCTGGTGCGGCGCGCATGAGAGGTCTGTTGCGCAATGGTTTCACTGGTGGAAAGCCCACCGCGAAAGACCTCCAGGCGAAACGAAACCTGGTCGGATTGGGGGTAGTAGAGGACGCTGGCCCGGTCCAACTGCTCTCCGCTGAGCTCCACCGGCCGTGGATTGGTGCTGTCCGAAATGGACAGTACCGCGTGGTCCGCGTTGCTGATGATGCGCCCCCGCCGATTCCATTCCACGCGCAGCCCTTCGCCCTCCGGGGTGGCATGCAGGCCAATCGTGTCGGGCACGGGGCGAGCGTGGGGTACAACGCGGTGCCGCCGCAGCATATACAGATCGGTCGCGCCCAGCGCCACTACCGCGCACAGCGCCGTGCCAATCGCCCACTCCGGTATGCGCAAGCTGGTCATGCCAGCGCAAAGAGGCAGCTAGCGGGCCGATGTGAAATTACGAACGCGTCCGCTCGAGGTGGGATGGACCATCGTCTTTTGTGGTCCGTCCTCCATGGCGCAAATGGTACCGGCCGCCAGCAGGAAGAACAGACCACAAAAAACGAAGGTCTGTTCCACAGCCTACCCTACCAGGGGGAGAATCGCCGCGTCCAACTCGTCGTCGCTCCAAGTGCGCAGTTCGACGCCGCGATGGGCCGACCAGCGCTCGACGTGCGCCACGCTCTGTCCCGGCGCCAGGGCGGTCAACGGGCCGAGCGTCTCCAACTCCAGGAAATCCGCATTGGTGAACGTCTCGAACGTGCAGCCCAGGTCGGGGAACGCCGACGGGGGGGCGCTGGTTTCGTAGCGCTTGACGAAGAGTTCGCCGTTCAAATGATAGGCGGCCCAGGTGCGCGCGTTGTAGGTGCCGAGTTTCTGCGGCAGCGGGTTGGCCGGATCCTGACGCAGCACCAGGTACTTGCGCGAAAGGCTCCAGCGCGGGTCGTCCAGGTGCGTGAAGGCCCACATCACGAGCGGGTTGGTAGGCTCCAGCATCTCCGGGTGTGTGCCGCGCGCCGGAAAGCCGTGGATGCCCGCGCCGCCCGGCGCCAGCATCGTGAGCACCCAGGGCGCGAGGTGATAGGGCACTGGATTGTTGTTGCGCAGTTCGTGAACGATCTCCACGCCAGTGCCCGTGGGCGCCATTTTGATGGTCAACTTCTTTTCGATTCCGGTGAGCGCTTCCACCGGACCGGTGGCTACCAGGACATCGCCCAGTACGTCAATTCGTACCGCCTCGTTATCGGGCGCGTAACTCTTGACCGGATCTTCAGGCGCGATCCATACCCGGTGTCCTCCGCGCGCCTGCCAGGTGGCTTCTCCCGTCTTACCCATCTGCTCGCCGAATTCCTTGAAGAAATTCTGTCCGCCCGGGAAGCCGTATCGCATGACGCGCGGGCCGATGTCCCCGGTGACCACCAGGTCGATCTCGCCGTTGGACACCTGCCAACTGTTCGCGTAGCCTTTGAAGTCGATTTTCAGGATCTGGATCATAGTGTCTTATTCGATATTACTTGCTGGCACTACCTGAGAGGGCGGGAATCATGAATACGCGGACGGCAAGCCTGCGGAATCACCTTATTTATGCCAGCGGTGGCGCTTCATCCGCGCCCTGAGTTCTAAGTGCGGGATAAGACGCGTCGCGACGCCCAGAAAGGGAAAGGGCCGCCTCCCCGATTAGCGTTTCCGATAGCGGAAACGGCAATCGAGGAGGCGGCCCTTTCGTGCTTGTGTATCGATTCTCAGCGCGCCAGGCGGAGCAGATCCGATGCCAGCTTATTGTAGGCGTCGGCAAGTTCCGCCCCATTGGCAGCGGAGTAGTACTGCCCGCGCGGCTCGGTGGAGACATAACCGGCGGCGGTGGGGTCGTTGGCTACTCGTTTCAGCAGTCCGTCGTCGCAGCCGCCGTTACCGGTGTAGCCGATCACGTAGATCTGGACGTTCATGGGGCCGCTGGTGTCGCCGGTCCGGTTGGGGCGGTTGGCGTCGGTGCGTACCCTTTTGGCGGCGTTGTCCACGGAATTCCAAATGGCGAGCCCCCACTGATACTCCGAGTTGTAGGAACTGGCATTGAATGCCGTGCCGGTGTAAATTGAAGAAACCGACCCGCCGACAACATGCGAATTGGTGTAGCCGCCGGTGGTCAGCGAATTGCCCCAGGCGTCGGTGGCGGGGATTTTGGAAACGTAGTTAAAATTGCCGGGCTTGTTGTTATACATGCCGGTGCAGCCGGCGTAGGGAGTCGTCGGGTTTGGCGCGGCGTAGTCCAGCGCCGCGCTGGAGCCGCCCCAGTTCATCCACCAACTGGCGGTGTGGGCGGCATTCGCATCCTGCGTGGCCATCAGGAAGACGCCGTATGGGGTGGTGCCGGAGTAAGCCGGTCCGGTTAAAGCCAACCAGCCTTTCATCATCTTGGCGGCGGTTTCCCCGGTGCCCGCGGTAATTGTCTTATTGGTGCAAACCGAACCCGAACTGCTGTCTTTGACGATGTTGTTCGCGTTGCTGCTGGCCGGGTTATTGAAATACAGCGATAGTGCGGAGGGCACGCCGTCTGTCAGCAATACGATCGAATTCAGGCGTGTGTCCGAGCCCTCGGCCTGCAAATCGCGCATGTGGGCCTTTTGGAGTTCGATGTAAGCGATCGAAAGGGCTTCCGCCATGCCGGTACCGCTATCGGCCTTGATGTTGGCGACCTGATGCATGAAGTCGGTATTCGCCCCGTCGTAGAAAGTTTTATTGGGCCCGCCCGTGGAGGCGAGACTAATGCTGGGATCCCAAGTGTTTGCGGGGTAGCCGACCGCCGCACTCCCATCGAACACAACGAGGCCGAGTTCGTCGGCATTAGGCAGAAAATGCTTCGCCAGGCTCGTGGTGTAGTTGATGGCGTCCGTGATGACAAGCGTTCCACTGCCATCGTCGGTTTTCATGGAGCCGGAACGGTCAATCACGAAGACCACACGCGAATCGGAACGGGTGGCGCTGCCGGCGGCTGAAACCGTCGCCACGCTGCGGCCAATCACGCGCATGAACAACAGGGGCACTTGCGCCGAAGCGTTGACATCGATGCGCTTGGTGATGCCCGGCGTGTAGACGACGCTGGAGGTAAGGTTCTTGGCGCCCCAGGTGCCCGCCGAACCGTCGGTGCGAAAGTTGGCGGCCAGAAACTGCGCCGCCAGTGTCTCGGGAACAGCCGGTGTACCGAGCAGGCGTCCGGCGCCCAGTACGGCTCCGTCCACCGCGCCTTGCAGGCGGAGTTGCACGACGCGCACGATGGACGCGTCAATCGCCAGGCCGGCAATCGGAATAATCATCGCCGGCAGCATCAGTGTGAACAGCACCATCATGGAGCCGCGTTTGCCCTGCGCTCTGGCTGAGCGGACGCGCGGCGCGCTGGCGTGTGACGTCCTGGTGAACCTAGAAAATATTGAACGCATACATCATTCCTCCGTTGGCAAATGGGGGCATGCTGAACCCCTTGGACGCGGCCTCGGCGATATACAGCATCTGGCCGGAAGGCAGCGTATTCAACGCGCCTCCGACGCTGTTCACAAACGGCGTGCCGGAGGCGAATGTGGCCACGTCCCCCGGGTTATTGACTTGGTCGCTGATCGCGATCTTGCCGGTGGTTCCGTTTACCGTCACGGGCGAAGGGCCGCTGGTGAGTGGGCTGCCCAGGTTACTGGTGCGGTACGTCGAGTTCCCGATCATCAGGCGCTGCGTGAAAACCCAATGCAGGTAGTTCGGGCAATCGATCGGGTTGCCGCCGGCATCCAGGCTCTTGCCTGCCCCCTGGCACATGCCTTTGTCAATATAGGTGACCGCGGTCAGAATCAATACCGCGGTTCCCGTGCCGTCGGTCTTCAGGCCCATATCGGCGCCCAGGGTCGCCAGGGTAGATTTGTTGCCTGGCTGGGAAAAATCGACGCCGCGGGCATACATATTTCCCGCATCGCGCGCCAGTTGGATAGTTTGCATGGATTGAACCAGGCGAAGTCCGAAGCCGACTGTTCCCAACAGCAAGGGAATAATCACCAGCATGGCGAAGGAGAATTCGACGATGGCGACACCACGGGTTCGATTGCGTTTCATATCGGAATTCCTTTGCATGGCAGTTTGCTGAAACTGTTTTGCTGAAACTACGGCGCGGTACCAATGGGAGGCACGTCCCGCGAGGGTTCGATGATATCGGCCGCCACGGCAGCGATCGTGGTGGGGGCATTATCCATGGGTGTTTGCAGGCCGAACAGACGCGGAATCAGCGGTCCCAGCGAAAAGCCCTGGATGGAAACCATCATGATGTTGTTGGCTTTGTTGCCGTTGCTAGCGGTGGAAACATCGGTGGCGGCCGCTGTGGATCCCACCGCCGGCGGTTGCAGATAGTTCACTTTGATCTTCGCCAGGCCGGCCGTTCCGGCAAGCAGCCCCAACGATTTCCGCTGTACTTCGGCCTTCACCATGGCCGTCAGGTTCGAACCGGCCGCGGTTGCCTGCGTGCCAGTCACGGTCACGCCCATACGTACCGCCGAACGGACTGCGTAGGCCAGCGTGCTCTTAACGAAGATGGCCCACGAGGCGTCCAGCAGCACGAAGACCATCGCCATAAAGGGCAGCAGCGCCAGGGTGAATTCCAGGAGTTCCGCGCCGCGGCGCAGCCTGGAGTTTTTCCGTCTGGCTCCGATTCTGCGTGCGGCTCCCGGATCCGGTACCGGCGTGAGCGGCCCCAGGGTTGAACCCGCTGGCGCGCCAGCGGTACAGGGTTGAAGAGCGGTGCAGTGTTCCATAATGTTGACCGCAGGCCAGCTCTCTGGAAATTGGCAATTGCCGCCCTGCAATCCATAGGACGGTGCCGGTGCTGGTTTTGCTTACGTGCAGCTAACCATAACTACTTGTCATCTCTAGAGTTAGCACTAACTAATTAGCCTAAGTGGATATTGTTCCGGATCCGTTCGCGGCTTAGCATGAACCTCAACGTGCAGGACTCCGCGCATACACCGGCAAGCCTCGACCTGGAGCGGGAAGTGGCATCCCTTTATGAGGAGCATGCCGCCAAACTGCTGCGTTACGCCAACGGTCTGGCGCCCACGGGCGACCTCGGCCGCGACGCCGTGCAGGAAGTATTTCTGCGCTACTTCGCGGAACGGCGCTTCGGCAATCGCATGGATAACCCGCGAGCCTGGCTGTACCGTGTGCTCCATAACTATTTGGTGGATCTTATGCGAAGTTCCGCGATGAAGCACGAAGTATCCTCTGACGGCACGCCGCAGGTGGCCGTCGGCGAGGCGGGCGCGGAGGCACAGATCGAGCACAGCCAGACAGCGCAGGAGATTGCCAGCCGGCTCACCCCACGTGAGTTGGATTGCCTGTGCCTGCGAGTGGAGGGTCTTTCCTATCAGCAAATCGCGGAAATGCTCGGGGTGCGCGCCGGCACCGTGTCGGCCTTGCTGCCGCGCGTCTATTCGAAATTGAGGCAAGGAGCGGCAGATGGAACGCTGGTTCCAGAGGGTACAGCCCAGGCGCTGGTATTACTTTTACGGGGAGGACAACCTCTTGCATCCTGATATCGAAGCCCTGGCACGGCACGCATTTGGAGAACTCGCCGGCGCCGCGGCGCGCGAGCTGACCCGTCACCTCAGGGGCTGCCAGGAGTGCCATGCGGCGTATCAGCGGGTGACGGGTTCACTCGAAGCCGCGCCAGCCAAGGTGGAACGGCACGAAGTGGACGCACTGATGAGTAAGCTGCGCACCTGGGATGCCTCTCCCCTGCGGATCCGGCTGAAGGGCGATGCGCTGAAGCGCCGCGTTGCCGGCGCGCTGGCGCCCTACCTGGGACGGGCAGGGGCGAACGCGCTGCTCGATCCCGTTCAGGAGGACGGCGGGAATCTGCTGTCTAATGTCGCTCCGGCCCTGACCATGTTTCTGGGCCGCCGTGCCGCGGGAAATCTGGTAAGCCGGATGATTCAGGATTCCACCATTACCAACGTCCCGCTTTGAGAAACGACCGGTCACTCCATGCAAATTCGCAAGCCGCCGCCTGCCGGAAAGTCAGGCTCCCCCGTGCGCAGGACTAAGCTTCTTCTGTTGGCGATCACCGGGTATGTGGTCATCGGAGCCCTGGTCGTCGCCGCCAGCCGGCTGGGCAACGACGCCGCCTCGATCGAAGCGTTCTTCCGCATTCCCGGAGTGCTGCTCACTCTCTGGCTGTGCGGCGTGGGCCTGCATTTCAACCTGCGCGTCTGGCGAGCCTTCGAGTCCGGCGAACCGATGCGTATGGCCTGGAAACTGATTGCGGTATCGGCAACCAGCGGCCTTGCCGGGTCCGTGCTGATTCAGCTATTCGGCACCGGCCTGCCTGCCGCGAGTGCCGCTGCCGGATCTTCCCGCCTGGCGATGTTACGCGGCGTAGGGATGGCGCTGGATGGACAGTTTCGGTTTGCAGCCCTGGCCGCCGGTCTGTTCCTGGTGTTGCGGATCTACCGCCGGGCCGGTTGCCTGGCGCGGCTCCGCGCCATCGACTGGGTCCCGCTGGCCGTCTTCGGCGCGTTCATCGTTCGCGAGGCCGTGGAGGCGGTGCAACGCTGGGGAATCCACCCCCTCAGCGCCAGGGAATGGATGAACCTTCAGGTCGACCCCCTTCTCTGGATCTTGCTGTGGCAGGCTCTGCTGTTGTTCCGGTCGGTGCGCCGCATGGGCAAGGGCTGGATCAGCCAGTGCTACGCCGCCTTCTGTCTAGGAATTGCCCTGGTGCTCTTGGGCGACGCCGCCACCTGGGCGGGAAACTGGGGCTATTTGCCGTGGCTGTGCAGCGCGGTGGGCGCCTATGCCTGGATTCCGGCTGCCGGCGCCTTTGCGGTAGCGCCCGCTTTGCAGTGGGAGGCCATGCGGTCCGCCACTCTGGGCGACGCGACCGCAGGCCAGTCCTCGAAGCTGCTTAACCTACCAGCGCATGCACCGGTGTCAGCCAGCCGTGGGCATCTTCGCGCGTGCCGTTGATCACGCCGAAGAATTCCTTCTGTAGCCGTTCCGCCACCGGTCCGCGGCGTCCGCTGCCGATCTGAATCCGATCCACCGAACGGATGGGCGTGATTTCGGCCGCCGTGCCGCTGAAGAATACTTCGTCGGCGATGTACAGCATTTCGCGCGGAATGATGCTCTCCACCACCGGAATGCCCACCTCCCGCGCCAGCGTCAGGATGGCGTCGCGCGTGATGCCCGGCAGCACACTGGCGCCCAGTGGCGGCGTATGGATTTTGCCGTCGCGCACCACGAAAATGTTCTCGCCCGAGCCTTCGCTGACGTAACCCTGCACGTCGAGCGCGATGCCCTCGCTGAAACCATTGGCGAGGGCTTCCATCTTGATGAGCTGCGAGTTCATGTAGTTTGCGCCCGCTTTGGCCAGCGCGGGCAGGGTATTGGGGGCCATCCGGTTCCAACTGGACACGCAGACGTCCACGCCCTCGGCGAGGGCTCCTTCCCCCAGATACTTGCCCCAACTCCAGCACGCGATATACACCTCAACGGGATTTTTGAGCCCGTTGACGCCCATTTCGCCAAACCCGCGCATCACGATCGGACGCAGATAGCAGCTATCCATTTTGTTGACGCGTACCAGTTCCAGCATGGCGTCTCCCAGTTGCTCGGCGGTGAAGCCGACGTTGTCCATGCGGTAAATCTTGGCCGAATCGAGCATGCGGCGCACGTGTTCGCGCAGCCGGAAGATCGCCGGTCCGTTCGGAGTGGAGTAGCAACGCAGTCCTTCGAATACACTGCTTCCATAACTCACGACGTGGGAGAGTACGTGGATCGTGGCATCCTGCCAGGCGATGAAACGGCCGTTATGCCAGATCTTTTCAGTAGGCGTCAACATAGGTAGATTATAGCTAAGGATGGATTCTATGTTTTTGAGACGCGCATGTATCGCAATGGTCACGTTGATGGTGGGAACGGCGGCTTTCGCGGCGCGAAAACCCGGGGACCCGCTCAAGCCCGGCTTCAATATGTTCAGCAAACAGCAGGACATCGAGGTCGGCCAGGAGAATGCCAAGCAGGTGCTGACCCAGTACGAAGTCGTGAAGAATCAATTTCTCCAGGACTACGTGCAGCGTCTGGGGCAGAAGCTCGCCGGCCAGACGGACGCGGCCAGGAGCGGTTTTCAGTTCACCTTTACCGTCCTCAACGTGGACGAAATCAACGCCTTCGCACTGCCGGGCGGCCCCATGTTTATTTACACGGGTTTACTCAAGGCGGTGGACAACGAGGCACAACTCGCGGGCGTGATGGGCCATGAGATGGCTCACGTGATTCTGCGCCACGGCACCCACGAAGCCACCAAAGCCAGCGGCATCCAAATCCTCGCCGGAGGTCTCGGGTCGCTGCTGGGTGGCGGAGGCAGCATGGCGGGCAAACTGGCGCAGACGGGGCTCGGGCTGACCGCCAACTCGTTCATCCTGAAATTCTCGCGCGATGCCGAGACGGAAGCGGATGCCATGGGCTCTCATCTGATGGCGGAGACCGGCTACGACCCGGTGCAGATGGCCAGGTTTTTCGAGAAGCTTGCCGGCAACGGGCAGCAGCCGCCGCAGATCCTCTCGGATCATCCCAATCCCGGCAACCGGGAGGTTGCGATCAAAGCGGAAATGGCGACGCTCGGGGCGCGCAAATACGGCTACGAGTCGGGCGAGTTTGCGCGCGCCAGAAAAGAGCTGGCGTCGGTGCCGAAGCCGGTGAAGAAACCGCAGCCGGCCGCGCCCGCATCCGGCAATGCGCCGGCATCCGGCACTGCGCCGGCATCGGGCACTGCGCCGGCGTCCTCCTCGCAGGCTCCCGCCGCCTCGGGCTGGCAGGAATACCGAGGCACGGGCTTCTCGGTGAGTTATCCCCAGGGATGGCAGGCAGAGGGCAGCGGCGCGGATGCGACCATGGCTCCGCGCGATGGCGTGGTGACGAAGAACGGAGCGACGCAGATCGGTTTCGGCGTCTTGATCGGCAGCTTCACACCGCAGCCGGGACGGACCTCGCTCCAGGCCGCCACGGACGATCTGGTGCGCCAGATTCGCAGTGAGAATCCTTCGGCCACGGTGGGCGGCGCAGCGCAGAGCGTCCGGGTGGGCGGCCTCAATGGCTTGCTCACGACGCTGCGCGGCGAGTCTCCATTCGGCGGTGTGGAGGCGAATGCCGTCGTGACGGTAGTGCGTCCCACCGGGCTGTTCTTTCTGGTGTGGATCGCGCCGGAGAAAGACTATGCGCGTGTCGAGCCCAGCTTCCGCCAGATGCTGAACTCGCTCAAATTCCAGTAGTCGGAAAGATGGTTGCGCGGGGCAGCGATGTCGCCCTACGGGGCGTTGCGCGCCCGTTCCCGCGCGCGATCACGCAGTTCACCGATATTCAGGCCGGTGAGCGCCGTGGCCAGCGCGCCGCCAATCAACAGCGGCAAGGTGAGGGCGACAAACAGAATAATCGAGAAGGTCTTGGCGTCGTTGCGCTCCACTTCGAACAATCCCAGGGCCATGACGACGGCCAGATTGATCAAGCCCAGGTTGCCCGGCGCATTGGGAACCACGGTGCTGAGCCTCACCAGCGTCAACACGCCTCCCGCCACCCAGAACGACAAATCCAGACCGTAGGCCCGCATCAGGGCATACACCGAAAACGCCTGCATCGCGAGATACAGCAGGCTGATCGCCGCGGTCAGGCCGAAAGTTCGCGGGCTCCCCATCAGATGCAGGCCTTCCACGATGTGGCGCAGCGTGGCGCTCCAGCGGCTCTCTTTCAACACCGCATGCGCGTGCTGCTTGTGCATTACCACCCAGACCAGCAATCCCACTCCGAGGAGCAGGAGCACGGCCAGCGCCTGCACTAGAATCAGGATGTCTCCCGGGATGCCCCGCACAAAGGTCGCGGTGACGAAGAAGGCGGCCAGCAGCCACACGCCGTCGATGATGCGCTCCACCGCGGCAGAGGCAAAGGTCAGGGACAGCCGCATATCGCTCCAGTGGGCAAGCAGGTAGCAGCGGATGACCTCGCCGGGACGCAGCGGAAGCAATTCGTTGGCGAATAGTCCGATGTAGATGGATTGCACGGTGCGCCAGAAACTGACCTTCGCCACGGGGGCCAGCAGCGTGGCCCAGCGCCAGCCGTGGATCACGTACACCGCCAGGTCGGCGGCCACGGCCAGCCACACCCAGCGATAGTCCAGCGCGCGCAGCGTGGGGATGAGTTCGTTGATCGGATAGCCGTGCAGGACCCACAACAGGCATCCGGCGGAAACAGCGTAACCGAGTACCTGCGGCAGCCAATTGGGAATCCCCCGTCGCGTTTCGGTCACGACTTAATGATAAACAATGAGAGCGAGCAACGACTGTTGCGCAGGTGCGTAGCGGGCGGACAGGTGCGGAGTTTTCAGTTGTCAGTCGGCAGTTCTTAGTTCTCAGTCGTCAGTTTTCAGTTATCAGTTCTCAGCGCGCCATCGGACGCGTACTTGGAACTTGTTCCCGCCGCTCACCGCGGGAACAAGTGATCCCCGCCGCAGTCCCCGCTAACAGCTGATCGCGCAAAACAGCGCAGCATGCTCAATTCAGCACGAGCCGGAGGCGAGGCTGAAGACTAACAACTGACAACTGAAAACTGACAACTGAAAACTCCCCGTTCCGCCCGCTCCGCAGTACACAGACAGCAGCCGATGTCCGATAATACCCCTGATGAAGCCTTTACGCCGTGTCGCGGTATTGGGTGCGGGCACCATGGGCGCTCGCATTGCCGCCCACTTCGCCAACGCCGGGTTTCCGGTGGACCTCCTGGACGTCGTGCGCCCCGATCTGCCTAAGCGCAATGCCGCCGCGCTCGCCGGAATCGAGCACGCTGCCAAACAGCGGCCAGTCGCCTTTTTCACCGACACGGCGCGCGCGCTGATTGAGCCGGGCAATTTCGAGGACGATCTCGGCCGCGTGGGCCGCTGCGAGTGGATCATCGAAGCCGTCGCTGAAGATCTCGAGATCAAACGCAGCCTCTGGCGGCGCGTGGCCGCTTTGCGCGCGCGGGGATCCATCGTCTCCACCAATACCAGCGGAATCCCGCTGGCGCAGCTCTCCGAGGGCTTCGATCACGAA
This sequence comes from Candidatus Solibacter sp., assembly GCA_039934035.1. Classification (GTDB taxonomy): domain Bacteria; phylum Acidobacteriota; class Terriglobia; order Bryobacterales; family Bryobacteraceae; genus Solibacter. The sequence goes on from JBDTMZ010000089.1 coordinate 164,362, forward strand.
TTCCGCCAGCATTTCCTGGGCACGCACTTCTTCAATCCGCCGCGCTACCTGCACCTGGTGGAATTGATTCCCGGGGCGGATACCCATGCCCACGTCCTGCGCGGCGTGGCGGAGTTCTGCGACCTGCATCTCGGCAAAGGCGTGGTGCCGTGCAAGGACACGCCGAATTTTATCGCCAACCGCATTGGCTGTTTCTGGGGCGCCAAGGTGTCCGACCTGACAGGGCGCTTCAACTGCACGGTAGAGGAAGTGGACGCCCTCACCGGCCCCCTGATCGGATTGCCCAAGAGCGCGAGTTTCCGCCTCATCGATGTCGTCGGTCTCGACGTGTGGGTGCACGTCCTGCGCAATCTGTACGAAGCCGTCCCCGACGATCCGGCGCGCGACCTGTACGCCGTGCCGGAAATCATGCAGCAGATGCTGGAGCGCGGCTGGCTGGGTGAGAAGCGCGGCCAGGGCTTCTACAAGCGCGTCGGTAAAGGCGACAGCAAGGAAATTTGGGCACTCGATCGCAAGACGCTGGAGTATCGTCCGGCGCAGCCGGTGACCTTCGCGGCGGTGGAAGCGGTGCGCGGCATTGCCGACCTGGGCGAACGCCTGCGCGCCCTGGTGGCCGGCAACGACGCGCCGTCCCATTTCCTATGGCAACTGTTCCGCGATTTCGTGCTCTACTCCGCCCGCATGGTGCCGGAGATCTCGGACCGCATCGTGGAAATCGATCGCGCCATGCGCTGGGGCTACGGGTTTGCTCTCGGTCCTTTCGAGCTTTGGGACGCGCTCGGCGTGCCGGAAACGGTGGCGCGCATGCGCGCCGATGGCTGCGCGATCCCCGGCAATGTGGAGCGCATGCTGGCCTCGGGCGCGGAGAGTTTCTACCAGGACAACGACCTCAACGGATATCCGGGTACCGTCTACTTCGATCTCAACGAGGCCCGCTTCGCCGAGCTGGAACCGCGGCCCGGTGTCCTCGTCCTGGGAGATTTGAAGCGCGCGCGCGGCGTATTGGCGGCCAGTCCCGGCGCCTCGCTGGTGGACCTCGATGACGGCGTCCTGTGTCTGGAGTTCCACAGCAAGATGAACGTGCTGGGCGACGATATGGTGCGCACGCTGACCGCCGCGCTGGATCTCTGCGGCCGCGATTTCACGGCGCTGGTGCTGGCCAACGACGGCGCGAACTTCAGTGTCGGGGCCAATCTGCTACAGGTGCTCACGGCGGCGGAGGAAGGCCGCTGGGACGATCTCGATGCCGCCGTGCGGCGCTTTCAGGCGTGTTGCCTGGCTGTGAAGTACGCTTCGCGCCCCGTGGTGGCCGCGCCCTTCGGGATGGCGCTGGGCGGTGGCTGCGAAGTGGTGCTGCATGCCGCGCGCGTACAGGCGGCGGCCGAGACGTATATGGGCTTGGTGGAACCAGGCGTGGGCCTGATTCCGGCAGGCGGTGGCTGCAAGGAAATGCTGCTGCGGCTCGGCTCGGCGAAAGCGGCCTTCGAACGGATTGCGTTTACCAAGGTCAGTGAGAGCGCCGCGCACGCGCGCCAACTGGGGTTCCTGCGCGCTGCCGACGGTGTGAGCATGAATCGCGAGCGCCTCACCGCGGATGCCAAAGCGGCGGCCCTCTCGCTGACAGCGTCCTGGTCGCCCGGCGTGCCGCGGCAGGACATCGCCGTCGAGGGAGAGGCCGGGTATGCGCTGCTCGCCATGCAAATCCAACTCGCCCGCGAAGGCGGCTACATTTCGGAATACGATTGCGAGGTGGGCGCGAAACTTGCCCACGTGCTGAGCGGCGGACGCCTCACCGGCACGCCCCAGGTAAGCGAGCAGTATCTGCTCGACCTGGAACGGGAGGCGTTCCTCAGTTTGTGCGGCAACGCCAAAACCCGCGAGCGGATGCAGTACATGCTGAAGAACGGGAAGGCCCTGAGGAACTGAGTATGCGCGAAGCTGTGATTGTGGATTGTCTGCGGACCGCAGTGGGAAAATCGCCGCGCGGGACGTTGCGCCATACGCGTCCGGACGACCTGGCCGCTACCGTAATTCGTGCGTTGCTGGAGCGCTACCCGGCGGTAAAGGACGAAATTGACGATGTGATTCTGGGCTGCGCCATGCCCGAAGGCGAGGCCGGCAATAACATGGCGCGCCAGGCTGCTCTCTGCGCAGGAGTGCCCGACGCCGTACCGGCCATGACCATCAACCGCTTTTGCAGCTCGGGGCTGCAGGCGATTGCGCTGGCGGCGCAGAGTATCCGTTCGGGCGGCGCCGATATCGTGATCGCGGGCGGCAGCGAGTCCATGTCCATGACGCCGCGCGGAGGCTTGAAGCCCGCGCCCAACCCCTGGTTCGTCGAGCATTGGCCCGAGGTCTACCTCACTATGGGTCTCACTGCCGAACGCATGCATCGCAAGTATGGCGTCTCGCGGGAGGACTCGGACGCGTTCGCTCTGCGCAGCCATCAGAACGCGCTGCGCGCTCAAGCGCTCGGGCACTTTGCCGCTGAGATCGTGCCGGTCGCGTTGGAATTCCGCGCGCCGGAGACGGTCGAGCGCAGCGTCTTCGATCGCGACGAAGGGCCGCGCGCCGACACCACGCTCGAGGCGCTCGCCCGGCTGAAGCCCGTGTTTCACGCGCAGGGCACGGTGACAGCGGGGAATTCGTCGCAGACCAGCGACGGTGCCGCCGCCGCGCTGGTCATGTCAGAGGCCAAGGCCCGCCAGTTGGGCTTGCGGCCCGCGGCGCGCTTTGTGAGTTTCGCGGCTGCCGGTGTGCCGCCGGAGATTATGGGCATCGGGCCTGTGGCGGCCATTCCCAAGGCGTTGGCGCTGGCCGGGCTCAAACTGGACGACATCGGCCTGATCGAACTCAACGAAGCCTTCGCCGTGCAGGCGCTGGCAGTGATTCGCCGCGCCAGGCTCGATCCGGAACGCGTCAACGTCAATGGAGGCGCCATCGCGCTCGGACATCCGCTGGGGTGTACCGGAACCAAACTCACGGCGACACTCCTCCGGGAAATGGCGCGCCGCGAGACGCGCTACGGCATGGTCACGATGTGCGTCGGCGGAGGGCAGGGTGCGGCCGGCATCTTTGAGCGCTTGAATTAGTGCAGTCTGCTGAATCGCTCGGACCCCCACGCCACAGTGCAATCGCTAACGCTGGTGCCTCGCGTGCTTCTGCCCTGCCGGGGCATATGCGAACCTTCCTATTGTCATTGTGCGGGCTGACTCTCATGGCGGGACCCATCTGCGCGCAGCAGCACGAAGACAACCACCTGCGCGACTTCAAAAGAAAACTTATATGGAAGGGGCCGTTAGCCAAGACGCTGGTCAGCGCGACCTTTAATGAGATCCGCGATTCGCCCCACGAGTGGGGTCGCGGCTGGGAGGGGTTCGGCAAACGCGCGGGCAATTCTTTCGGGCAGCGGGCCATCAAAGCCACGGTCGAACTGGGAGTCAGTGAGTGGACGCACGAAGATCTGCATTATCGCCGTCTCGGTGAAGGCCCCATCTTCCGGCGCATCCGGCACGCCGCGGTCACGACATTCTGGGTGCGGCGTGATAACGGCGAGGGTTCGACGCTGGCGGCCGGCCGCATCAGCGGCGCGTTTGCCGCGGGCACGATTTCCCGCGCCTGGATGCCCGACCGGGTAGCCACTTTCGGCGCAGGCATGGAAACGTTCGGCAGTTCCCTCGGTCTGGATGTCGGGTTCAACCTGTTCAGGGAATTTTGGCCTCGCAAGCGCTGATTGTGTAGAATGGCGGCTTCATGCCCGCCAACGGGGACTACCTCATCCTGCTGACCGTAGCGACCCTGCTGCTGCTGCTGGGTCTGATCCTGGTCGCGAAACTGCACGCCTTCCTGGCGCTGCTGATCTCCGCCATGGCCATGGGCCTGGCCGCCGGCATGCCGCCCGACAAGGTTCTGAAATCGATTCAGGCGGGCTTCGGAGACGCGCTCGGTTTCATCGCGGTCGTGTTGGGCCTGGGCGCCATGATCGGCCGTTTCCTGGAATACTCCGGCGGCGGTCGCGCCCTGGCGGACTGGCTCCTTCAGAAGTTCGGCATCGAGCATGCCGCCTGGGCGATGCTGGTCGCGGCCTTCCTGGTGGGACTCCCCATCTTCTTCGAAGTGGGCTTCATCATTCTCGTGCCGCTGGTCTGGAACCTGGCGCGCGAGACCAAACGCTCCCTCTTGTTCTATGGCCTGCCGATGGCCGCGGCGCTGACCATGACGCATTCCATCGTGCCGCCGCATCCCGCTCCCGCCGCCGCCACGCAATTGTTAGGCGGCGATCTGGGCAGCACGATTCTCTACGGGGCGGCGCTCGCGCTGCCCATGTCCATTGCGGCGGGAATCTTCTATGGCGGCTGGATCGCGCGCCGCATCTATCTGCCGGTGCCGGAGATCGCCAGCGCCAACACGCGGGCCACGGAGGCGGAGAACCCGCCGCCCATCCCGGTGGTCATCCTGCTCCTCGTGCTCCCCGTGGCGCTCACCTTGGGCGCGACGCTGGCCAGCATGCGCGAGATTCCGTTCAAAAGCGTCGCCGTCTTCGTGGGGCACCCGTACACCGCCCTCACCATCACCGCGCTCGTCGCGATTTACTTCTTCGGCATCCGCCGCGGACTCACGCGGGAAAAGGCCTCGAAGATGGCGACCGATTCGCTGCTGCCGGTCGGCACCCTGGTCTGCATCATGGGAGGCGGCGGGGCGCTGAAACAGATCATCGTGGATTCCGGTGTCGGCAGCTACGCCGGCAAACTCCTGATGACCAGCGCGATTTCGCCGCTGGTAGTGGTGTGGCTGATCGCCGTCGTGATGCGCATCGCGCAGGGCTCCGCCACTGTGGCCATCATCACCGCTGCCGGAATTGCGGCGCCGCTTGTCAAAGGAATTCCGGGCTACACGCCGACCGAGTTGATTCTGGCGCTCTGCGCCGGCGGGTCCGCCTTTTCCCATGTCAACGATTCGGGCTTCTGGATGGTCAACCAGTATTTCGGCATGACCGTGCCGCAGAGCCTGAAAACGTGGACGGCGATGAAAATTGTGGCCTCCGTGCTGGGACTCGCCATCGTGATGGCAGCGCATGCACTGATAGGATAGCTAGAGCACTTATGAACCTTTACGAAATTGACCCCGGCGCCGACTGCCCGGAAATTGTCCGCATGATCGTGGAGATCCCCAAAGGGTCGGCCAACAAGTACGAGTACGACGGCAAGTTGGGAGTTTTCCGGCTGGACCGCGCCCTCTACTCCGCCGTGCACTATCCGGGAGATTACGGCTTCATTCCTGGCACGCTGGCTGAAGATCACGATCCGCTGGACGTCCTGACCCTGGTGGACGAAGCCAGCTACCCCGGCGTTCTGATGCTGGTGCGTCCCGTGGGCGTACTCATCATGGTGGACCAGGATGAGCCCGACGAGAAGATTCTGGCGGTACCGAATCACAATCCCCGCTTCGACCAGATTCACACCATCGACCAGGTGTTCGCGCACAATCTGCGCGAGATCGAGCACTTCTTTACCATCTACAAGGAACTGGAAGGCAAGCGCACCGTGATGCACGGTTGGAAGGGGCCGCGCGAGGCGCGCGAAATCATCCGCCGCTCGCGCGAAAGCTATCTGGAAGCCCGGGCCGCACGGGAAGCCCGGGCTGTATTGCCGGCTGCGGTGCCCGTGGAAGACTAGCTCCCGCTATCCCAGTCGCCGGAAGAGGTCGACAAACTGCTCCAGTGTGAGTTGCTCCGCGCGCAGGCCCGCTTCCGGCCAGCCGTCCACCACCTCGCGGCCATAGACGGCGGCCAGATTATTGCGCAGCATCTTCCGCTTCTGGCGGAAGCTGTGGCTGACGAATTTCAGGAATGCCTGGCGGTCGATCGCGCCCAGGTCGCGAGTCTGCGGCGTGAGTTCCACCACGGCGGAATCCACGCGAGGCGGCGGGCGGAAGGCGCCCGGCTTCACCTCGAAGAGAATGCGCGCCTCGGCGAACAGCCTGGTGGCCAGTGTCAGGTAGCCGTATTCGCGGGTCCGCGGTACCGCCGTCAGCCGCTCCGCCACTTCCTTCTGCATCAGGAAGATCAGCCGCGGCAAGTCGAGGCGGACCGTCCGCTCGAGAATCGGGGAAGTGATGTAGTAGGGCAGATTGCCCACAATGGGGACGCGGCCCCACTGCGTCAAATCGGCGGCCAGGACGTCGGCATGCACAATCTCCAGGCGCGTTTCACCGGCGAACTTTTCCTGGAGATGCGCCACCAGTTCGCCATCGACCTCGACGGCAATTACCCGCGCCGCGCGCTGCAGAAGCTTTTCGGTGAGTGCGCCGCGGCCGGGTCCGATCTCGATGACCAGGTCTTCGCCTTCCGGACAGGCCGCCAGCGCGATGCGCGTCAGAATTCCCGCGTTGGTGAGAAAATGCTGCCCGAGTTTTTGCCCCAATGTGGCAGTTAGCTCCGCAGGCGTTGATGCGTATAGACCACCTGCTTCAAACCCCAGGTGGGCTGGCCGTTGACCGTAGCGGGCGTAAAGCGCGAAAGCAGAATCACGCTCTTCATCTCATCCGTCAGCTTCCCGCCGGAGAGATAAAAATCCTGTACGCGGCCGCGTTCGTCGATCAGCAGGGTCAGGGAAACTTCATTGCCGTAAATCAGCGCCCCGGCGGATTCCAGTACGCCATGGGTGGTGCCGTCGAGCTCACCGTCCGGGTCGCCGAACGGTACCGGGGAAATCAGATTTTCCAGCGGCGGATCGTTGGTGGTGGGATGCGGGAAACTCAACGACGGAACCAGCAGGCTGAACATCACAAAGGCCGAGGTCACACCCCCGGTCACCGGTACCGCAAACGGACGCATCAGGTTGTCGAAAGCCAGGCGGGTGGCCGTCGCCCAGTGCGCAAGCCGGGTCGAGAGGCTCTTGCGTGCACCCCGCCGCGCGCACTCGTGCGAGGCGATGACGCGCAGTTGCGTGACGAGCGGGGAAGGCATTCGCGTTCGCGCCAGGTTGCGCAATCGGTCTCGCATGTACTGCATGGACTCGAATTTGGAGCCGCACTTGCCACATGTTTCCAAGTGCGCCAACACATGCTCCCGTTCGCCGGACTGCAACTTCGCGTCCAGCAGGAGGGAGATCCGTTCTTGCACGTATTCACAGCTCATAGCATCACTCTGCCGTCTTGGCAACTAACCTTGGGGCCACGCCTGTTTTCAGGCTCCCCATGAGTTCTTCCCGCAAGGCATCCCGGCCCCGCAGGATTCGGGACTTCACAGTTCCCAGGGACACGCCTAGAATCTCCGCAATTTCGTCGTAAGCCAGGTCTGAAATGTCGCGCAACGCCACGGCTTCCCGGAAAATCGGATTAATTCTCTTCAATGCCGCCTCAATCATGATGTGCTGTTCGCTGTCGAACGCTGCATCGAACGGGGAGCGGCTGCGGTCCGGAATAATCTCCTTCCAATTACGAGCTTCGTCCTGATTCTTATCCAATTCGACATCCACTTTGCGATGCCGGAAAAACCAGCGGCGCGCATTGTGCGCCTCGTTCACCGTGATGCGGTAGATCCAGGTCTTCAGCGTGCTTTGCCCGCGGAAACTGGCCACATTGCGGAAGACCTTCAGGAATACTTCCTGCACCACATCGCAGGCCTCACTCTCGTCGTCGAGCAGACGCAGGGCGAGTGCGTAAACAGGCTGCTGGAATCGGGTTAATAGTTCCTCGTAGGCGCTTTCGGAGCCTTCACGCAAAGAATCGACCAGGCGGAGGTCGGCGACATCCACCGCTTCAGCGGTTTGTTCCCGGCTCAAATCGAAGATGGTAGTGCCCACAGGGAGCCTCACATTCAACCTGATAAACAACGTATCAGGAAAAAGTCCGCCTTGCAAAGATGTAGACACCCACGGTGGCGGAAAAGTTCCCGGCCGGCAAGAGGTTATTGCGTTTGTCGCCAGGGGACGGAAATTACCGTGGGAAAACCCGACACTGCCTGCCTTACTTCTTGCGATTCTTTGCCTTAGTCTGCAGCAGGATCGGGGTGCCGTTGAACCCGAACTTCTTGCGCATCTGATTCGTCAGGTAACGTTCGTGCGAGAAATGGAGCGCCGGACCCTTGTCAGTGAACACGGCAAACGCGGGCGGCCGGATGGAGTGTTGGGTGATGTAGTAAATCTTGCGCTCTTCAAAATGCAAATCGGCCACGAACCGGTTCAATTCACCGGTGGTGATGCGCCGCGAAGCGGAGTCGTACACCTCTTTGATCAGGCGGAACAGCTTGGCCACGCCCGCTCCCGTCTGTGCCGACAGGTAAACGATCGGCGCGTAGTCCAGGAACTTGAACTGGTAGCGAATCTTCTCGTCGAACTCGTTGCGATTCTGCCCCGATTGCCCTTCCACCTGATCCCACTTGTTGACGCAGATAATCAGCGCGCGTCCGCCTTCGTGGGCGTACCCGGCGATAGTGGTATCGAGCCCTACGACGCCTTCGGTGGCGTCCAGCATGAGCAGCACCACATGGGCCATCCGTATGTGGCGGCGCGCCATTACGACGCTCATTTTCTCCGCCATATCGTGGGTCTTGCCCTTGCGCCGGATTCCCGCGGTGTCGATCAGGATGTACTCGGTGCCGTTGTGGATCACAGCCTGGTCCACCGAATCGCGCGTGGTGCCCGCGATGGGCGATACGATGGCCCGGTTCTCTCCGGTTAGAGCATTGAGCAGCGTGGACTTGCCCACGTTGGGCCGGCCAATGATCGCCACCTTGATGCCGGGCGGTGCGGCCACCACCGGCTCGCCTTCCGGCTCTTGGCCCTCCAGTGGGAAATCCTTCGTGATGTGGTCCAGCAGGGCGTCCACGCCGATGCCGTGCTCCGCCGAAACGGGGTACACTTCGCTGATTCCGAGACCGTAGAACTCGTTGACCAGGTTGTCCCGCACCTGGGCATCGATCTTGTTGACCGCCAGGGAAACAGGCTTGCCGATGCGTTTCAGCATGAGGGCGAGATCGCGGTCCGAGCCGGTAATCTCGGCGCGGCCGTCCACCAGAAAGATGATCTGGTCGGCCTGTTTCAGCGCGTATTCGGCCTGCTCCAGGATCTGGCCCGGAATATATTCCTGATCGTGCACGACGATGCCGCCGGTATCGATCACTTCGAAACGACGGCCGGTGTGTAAGGCAGTCCCATGGATACGGTCGCGCGTGATGCCGGGCTCATCCCCGACGATGGAGCGGCGCTGCCCTGTGATCCGGTTGAAAAGAGTGGACTTTCCTACGTTGGGCCTGCCCACGATGACTACCGTGGGAATGGCGTTGGACATGACCCTTTATGATAGCAGGCAGGCCGTGCCCCCGCCTCCCCTGCTCCGAATGCGTTAATTATTACAAATACGAAAGCGTTTTACGGCCCACCGCGCTGCTGCGCCGGACTCAGGAAAATCCCCTATGAATGGGCAGGCCCTGTTAGATTGGAGATGAAATGATTCCCACAGCTTTTCTCAAACGGGCCGCACGGCGCGTTTGGGTACTTCCCTGCAGTTTCTGCGCCCTGTTTGCGCAGGTGCCCACCCCGGTCACCCAGTGTAAGGTCACCACCACGCCGGTGCTGGTGGCCGCCGAAGGCTTGACCGAGCGGGTCGGCGACCTGACTCTCACGTGTTCCGCCTCCAACCCTGCCGCCGCCATCTCCGCCGACTTTACGCTCTATTTGCCATTCCCCGTGACCAACCGCGTGGACGCCGCCAACCTGACGCGCGACGCCATCCTGTCCGTGGATTTGGGCAGTGGCTTCGTTCCCACCGGAAGTGCGGGGCTGGTTTCCGGAAGCAGCATCACCTTCCACACTGCCAGCTATAACGTGCCGGCGTCCGGCATGCTCGGCCTGCGTATTTCGAATGTGCGAGGCGCGATCAACCGCCTGGGCTACAACACGGCCGCGCCCGTCCAGGTGCTGGGGTCGCTCTCTTCCACGCTGCCCATCGACCAATCGCAGTTCGTGCTGGCCTACGCCCAACCGGGGCTGCTCTCCAATTTGTCGGATACCAGCATCTCGTGTTACGGGTCGCCCGCGCCGCAATCGCTCGACATGCCCGCGCTGTTCGCCGCCGGCACGGCGCTGGCTTCCACCCGTGTCACGGAGGGTTTCGCCACCTCCTTCGCTGCGCGCGCCGCGGGCGCGGATACCGGCACACGCTTCCTGGTGAAATACACTGGCTTCCCGGATACCGCGCACCTCTACATTCCCGACGCCGTGGCCGGGTCCACCGCGCTGAAGCCCACGTCGGGCGGCGATCTGGACCGGCCGCCAGCGGTGGGACAGTATCAGCCGGGCAGCAATTCGCTGCTGCTGGTACGGGTGAACGGCAGCGATTCGACGGGCGCCGGCGGATCCAACGTTGCCGCGCCCTCATCCTCCGGACCGCTCACGCTGGCTTCGGTCAGCGAAGTCGGGCTGACCAACGGCTCCGGCTTCGCCGTCTACGAGGTGGTGGACGCCAACCCGAACGTGCAGGAGACGGCGCAATTCCCCACCTTCATTTCGCTGCCCCGCTTTACCCCTCCGGCAGTGGCTCAGGAAAGCATCGCGCTGGCGCCGGTCTCCGCCATCGCGAGCGCTTCCGTCACCGCGCCGGTGCCGCGCTTCGCCGCTGTGGAGATGCTCAGCGATTGCGCGCTGCTGGGTGGTTGCAGGGCGCCCGTGGTGCTCCAGCCGAAGCTCTTCCTGGAAGCCACGCCGATCAAGCTGACGGCCGTTGCCGCAGGCGCGCTCACCAGCGCCGCGGGCAAGTTCCTGGTGCACAACGAAGGCGGCGGCACCATGGACTGGAAGACCAACATCATTTACGAGCAGGGCACGAACTGGCTGGCACTGAGTGCCGCGGCCGGCTCCAACGAGGGCTCGGTGCAGGTCTCGCCGCAACTGGCCGGCCTCTCCGCGGGCACGTACCACGCGACCATCATCGTGGATGCCGCCACCGCGGGCCGGCAAAGCGTCCCCGTGACGCTGACGGTCGCTCCCGCCCCCGCTCCGCCTCCGCCTGCCGCGCCCAGCGTGGTGGTGTCGGATGTGTGGAATGCGGCGACTCTCGAAGCAGCGCCTCTGGTAGCGGGGTCGCTCACCACTCTCAAGGGATCTCACCTCGCCGGCGCGGCCGTTGCCGTCACCTTCGACGGCGCGCCCGCCACCCTGCTCTATGCCAGCGACACGCAGATCAACCTGCTGGTGCCCGCCCTGGGCGCCAGGACTTCGGCCAGTGTCGTGGTCACGGTGGATGGGGTGAGCAGCAAACCCGTCGCGGTGCCGGTGGGTGCGGCATGGCCCGCGGTATTCGCGCATGGCGTGCTCAATCAGGATAGCGGGGAGAATCTGCCGCAGGCGCCGGCGAAATTCGGCGACATTCTGCAGATCTTCGCGACCGGCATTCCGGCGGCCGCGTCCGTCAGCGTGCGCCTTGGCGATCGCGGGAATCTGGTGCCGGTCTACGCGGGCGAAGCGCCCAACTTCCACGGCTTGCAGCAGGTCAACGTGGCGGTGCCAGATGGCTCTTCAGGGCTACTCCCTCTGAAGCTTTGCGCCACGGTGAGCGCGCAGGAAGTCTGCTCGCCGGCAGCCTGGATCACGGTTCGATAATTGTGCCCGGCGGCAGAGATTTTTGCCGCCGGTTTTCCAGCGCACTTCGCTACAATGCGGTTTGAAACACTACCCCGTCTTTCTTGACCTGAAAGACCGTCCCGTGCTGATGGTGGGCGCCGGGAAGGTCGCTCTCCGCAAAACCAAAGGCCTGGTGGAAGCCGGCGCCCGGGTGACTGTGGTCGCTCCGGAATGGGAGCCTGAATTCGAGGACCTGCCGGTGCGTTTGGTGCGACGCCGTTTCCGGGCTTCCGACCTGGCCAATGCCTTGCTGGTGTTCGCCGCCACCGATGACCGGCTGACCAACCACCGCATCGGCATCGCCGCCAAGGGCAAGGGAATGTTTGCCAATATCGCCGATTCGGCGGAAGAGTGCGGCTTCATCGTGCCCGCGCGCGTCCACCGCGGGGACGTGCACATCGCCATCTCCACGGGCGGCGATAGTCCCCGCTTGACGGCGGAATTACGCCGCAAACTGGACGAGATCTTATAGCGGGCTACACGCTCACGAGCGCCGCCTTGCCATCGAGCACGGAGTCCGCCCACTCCCGCTCTTTACGTGTCAAAGGGCCGCCAGTCTGATTCAGCGCGTCCTTTAGCATTTCTCGCCATCCAGCGGCATCGGCAAGCGCAACCCTGACGGCATGCTTCACAAATGCCGACACATTTGCACTGCTCCCCGCCGTGACCAAGGCGCGGATCTCTTCGAGTTGGGCCTCGTCCAGGGTGATGGTGATCTTGCGAGTTGCCATACCCCAGACCATACCAAATACACTGCTCGTCAACAATCCATCTACAGTCCCAGCCTGTTTCCGCCGATCTTCGCTATGGGTGCCCCAGCGCGCCTGATAAAATCGAATGATCCTCATGCCGCCCACTCAGGCTCCCCGCACTTCGAAAGCGCGCCAGTTCTTCGGTCGCGGCGGGACCCTGTCCCAGTGGCACCCCAGTTACGAATTCCGTCCCGGCCAGGTGGCAATGGCTGAAGCCGTGGAAGCCGCTCTGGCCGACAAGCGCCACCTGATTGTGGAAGCCGGCACCGGTACCGGAAAAACGCTGGCATACCTGGTGCCGGCGCTGCTCTCCGGCAAGCGCATCATTGTCTCCACCGGGACCAAGACTCTCCAGGAGCAGCTCTTCTTCAAAGACGTTCCGTTCCTGCAGCAGCACTTTCCCCGCCCGCTCAAGGTCTGCTACATGAAGGGCCGCGGAAATTACGCCTGCCGCCAGAAGATCTACGACGCCGAAAAGACGCCCGTGCTCACCGGCCTGGAAGAAGTGGCCGATTTTCAGATCATTCAAGAGTGGGAAAAGACCAGCGAAATCGGCGACCGCTCGGAGCTCAAGAGCCTGCCGGAGTCTTCCACTGCCTGGGCCAAAGTCGATGCGCGCAGCGAACTCTGCACCGGCCAGAAGTGCGCGAATTTCGATCGCTGCTACATCACCCTGATGCACCAGCGCGCGCTCGAAAGCGACATCATCATCGTCAACCACCACCTGTTCTTCGCCGACCTTTCGCTGCGCGACGAGAACTACGAAGGCGGCATCCTGCCCGAATACCACGCCGTGGTGTTCGACGAAGCCCACGAAATCGAAGACGTGGTGGGGCAATACTTTGGCGTCGCCATCAGCAACTACCGTTTCCAGGACCTGCGCCGCGACCTGGGCGTGATGAGCCGCCTGAAGAAGTTCGGCACCGCGGAACTGGACCGCATTCTCGACCGGCTGGATACCCTGAGCGCGGCCTTCTTCGGACTCTTCGGCGAAGTAGAGCGGCGCGTGGCCTTCGTGGGCCGAGACGCCTTCCGCGAGGAAAATGAAGAGGTCTATACGGATCTGTTGGCGGCCCTCGAACTGATCGGGTCGCACCTGCGCCTGCTGCAGAATCCGCCCGACGAGATCATCCCTCTCTTCCGCCGCACGATCGAACTCGGCGAAGGACTCCGCTTCCTCATGGAAGACGAGCGGGAGAATTACGTTTACTGGGTGGAGAAGCGCGGCCGCGGCTGTTTCCTGCAGGCCACGCCGATCGACGTCTCCAGCATCGTTTCGCAGAAGTTGTTCAACCAGGTCGAGACGGTGATTCTGACCAGCGCCACTCTGGCCGTGGCCGGCGGCTTCGAATTTACGGAAAAACGCCTGGGGCTAACGAACGCGCGTACGCTCGTGGTGCCCGGCCATTTCGATTACCAGAAGCAGGCGCTGCTCTACGTGCCGCAGCAGCTTCCGGAGCCCAAGAATCCCGCGTTCACCAAGCTGGCGGCAGAGGAAGTAGTGCGCATTCTGGAGCACAGCCGCGGCCGCGCCTTCGTGCTGTTCACCAGCTACCAGGCGATGCGGCAGGTCTACGAAAAGGTGTCGTTCGACATCCTCTATCCCACGCTGTTGCAGGGCACCGCGCCGCGCAACGCGCTGCTCGAGGAGTTTCGTGCTACCCCCAACTGCGTGCTGTTTGCGACGTCGTCCTTTTGGCAGGGAGTCGATGTGCCGGGCGAGCAGTTGAGCTGCGTTATTATAGATAAACTGCCCTTTGCGGTGCCCAATGACCCGGTAGTCAATGCGCGGATTGAAGACATCCGCAAAGCCGGGGGCAATCCGTTTTACGATTACCAGATTCCCCAGGCGGCAATTGCGTTGAAACAGGGATTTGGACGGCTGATTCGCAGCCGCAGCGACCGCGGTGTGCTGGTGATGTTGGACAACCGGATCACCAGGCAGCGATACGGCCAGGTGTTTTTCGACAGCCTGCCGGATTACGGATTCACGACCAAGCTGGCAGATGTGGAGAAGTTTTTCAATGTTTGAAGTCACCATCGAAGAGACATTCGCCTCCGGCCACGCCCTGCGCAACTATCGCGGGAAGTGCGAGAACGTGCATGGCCATAACTACCGCTGCCAGGTGACCCTGGAAGGCGCGCAACTGGATTCCATCGGCCTGTTGGTGGATTTTGTGGAATTGAAGCGCGTGGTCCACTCGATTCTGGACCGCCTGGATCATCAGTGGCTCAATGAGTTTCCTCCTTTCGACGTGCTGAATCCCTCCGCCGAGAATATGGCGAAGTACATTTACGACGAAGTAAAACAGGGATTGGGAACCAGGGAGGGAGTACGTTTGAGCGCGGTGAAGCTCTGGGAAACGGACACCGCCAGCGCTACCTACCGGTAACGGCAGGGCACGCCGGCATGCGACGGGCAGAGCACCGCTCTGCCCGCCCACTTTCTGTTGAAAATCTTATTTGCCGTAATACGCCGCGTTCTTGGCGGTGTATTCGCCCCATTTTTCGGGCAGATCATCCAGCGCGAAGATGGCCGATACCGGGCAAACCGGCACGCAGGCCCCGCAATCGATGCACTCTACGGGATCGATGTAGAGCAATTCGGCGGCTTCGTACGCGGGCTCGTCCTTCTTCGGATGAATGCAATCGACCGGGCAGGCGTCGACGCAGGCAG
>JBDTMZ010000090.1:0-15990 GCA_039934035.1 Candidatus Solibacter sp.
TTCCCGCCTATCTCATTGAGCTACTTGTGGATCGCTTTCGCGTGCGAAGTTCGTGTGTGGGAAGGCGGCTTCCCGCTCCGTGGGAAGCCGGTTTTCCTGTGCTGCGGCGGGGTGGTTTTTGCGCTGCGGGAAGATGATTCTTGCGCTGCGGGAACGAGATTTCTGCTCCGTGGAGTTACGGCAGGGCCTAACGGGCGGCGGGCCGGCGGCGCAGGCGGCCGAGACCCACCATCGCGAGTCCGCCCGCGATCATGAAGATGCTGCTGCTTTCAGGCGCGGCGGAGGGTCCGCCGTCGGCGGCGGGCCGGCTCATCAAGGTTTGTACCTGGACCCCGCCGGAGAGAGTCGTGCTGTGATAGACGATGGCGTAGAGGCTGCCCTGGCCCACGCTGACGGCTTCGTATTGTGCGGCAAGGGCGAGAAGGGCGGGATCCGTGAGGTGCGCCGGGTCGCTGGATTTGGCCACACGCCCGCTGTCAAAACCATCACCGTTGTCGTGGATGATATCCCAAACCGCCAGCTGGAAGGCGGCGCCGCCAAGTTGGGTGATGGGCGCCTGGTGCTGGAGCAGCCAACTGACGCGCGCCAGGTTGGGCGTATTGGCGTAGTCCATGATGGTGTTATAGGTATCGAAACTGATGTTGGTAAAGAGATCGACACAGAAGGCGGCGCGGCTGTAGCCATCCACCGTGATGGTGATTCCGCCTACCCAATAGGCCTGGCTGCTGATACCATCCTCGTCGAAATAGACGGATTGCTGTAGGCCCAGGGTAGGATCAAGGCCGGCGACGATGATGGTATTGGAAAATGCGGGACAGGCCGTTAACAGAACGAGCCCGATTAAAATGCGACGAATCATCAAGGGCAGAATAGGTCATCGAGGCGAACCAGATGAAGTTGTCTGAAGGGGCAACCCGTACTGGCACCTTCCCAGTACAGGACTGGAAGAAGATAACATCGGGCCGCTGCCGGAAGGGGTAAGCCGGCCACGCGCAGCTTGTCCAGGGTAGGCATTTTTCGTCCGTATCCGCTGGTTCCTGCTGCATGCCCCAGGGGCGAAAGGCTCGGAACCTGCAAGCCCCAAGGGAAGGTCGTCCAGGGCGCTTGCCCTACCCTGCTGCCGGAAGTAAGACGTCGAAGCGGCAGTACCCCAATTCAGAAGCCGTTGCGGTGGGAGCGTCCGGTCACTACCGAACGGCAATGGTCACGCCAGCCTGCGAAGTCAGCCCGCCGACCGAAATCGAGATCGGTAACCCGGGACCCGGTGTCGCACGGGCCGGCACCACCGCGTTCACCTGCAAAGCTCCCGCAATCAGGCCTGGCGCCGCCCCCTGATATTGCAGACTCGCCTCCACCCCGCCGATCGTGACCTTTACGGGCAGCACCGCGGGGTTGCCGGCGCCGCTGCTGATGGCGCCGGTGAGCGAGGGCGGCGACGTGATCCCTTGCCCGGTGCCGAAGATCTGCACCACGCTGCCGCGGGCCGCCGGATTGGCGGCGCTGTTCACGGTAGAATCCTGATTCAGGATGGCGCCGGGACCCTCGCCCGAAGCACCGATCGTAAATATGGCAGGCGCGGCGGGCGCCAGCGGGACGCCCCATTCGCCCGACCCTACGCCCGCCACGTCGACCTTTACGTGGGCGATACCCGAAGCACCGGCTTCGTACGGAACCACGGCGTTGACCTGGCCAGAGGACGTGTAGAGCAGCGGAGCCGGCACTCCGTTAACCAGCACAGCGCCGCCCACGCCGAGGCCGAAAATGCTGAAGATCTCGCCCGGAGCAAGCGCCCCCGCGGCCCCCGACGCAGCGTTGACGACGCTGGTGATCTGCGGCGGTTTGGTGGGGGCCGGGGCCGCATCGAGCGTCACAGGCACGGTGACCGAGTTGTTGGTGGCTTGCAGGGTGATCGCGGCGCGGAAGCTGCCGGCCTGACCGGAGTTGGCGTAAATCATGATCTTCGCGGGCGTGGTGAATTTGCCATCGGCGGCAACGTAGCCGGATTGTACTCCGTAGTGCAGCCAAGGGGACCCTGGGGAGGTGGCGGCCTGCACCAGCACCGGGCCTCCGGTCGAGTCGATGGTGAGGGTCGCATCCTGCTCCGACCCGGCAACTCCGCTAAGCGCAATCGACGCGGCGGAAACGCGCAAGGTCGAGACCGCCGGGGCAGCCAGCACAGTCAGCGAAACGGGTACGCTGAAGGGCGAATAGCCCGGCGCGGAAACTACCACTTGAGCCGCGTAAGTACCGGGCGCGAGGCTGACTGCATTCACGTTTACTGACAGAACGCGGTTGTCTACCGTATGGGTTGTCAGCCAATCGCCGCCCGAGAGCACCTTTACCGCGAAGGCGACGGCCGCTTGTGGGACAAGGGCAATCAGCGATTGGCTGATGGGCGTACCGGCGCTACCCGTCTCGACCACGAAGCTCAGCGCGGACGGCGTGACCTGGATCTGGCCGGTCGCTGGCGGCTGGGGCCCGATCACCGTCAGGGTGAGGGGAACGCTCAAGGTGTTATTCGGGCCATGCACCAGAATCTCGGCCTTGTAGGTGCCGGGCTGCAGACGGGCGAGATCGACCGCGGGGACGAGTGTGGCCGGAGTGGTGCCGCGATCCGGTTTCACGGACAGCCACGGCTCGCCCGATGTGGTGACGGTAAACGCCACCGGGTCGCCATTGGTGGCGATGGCGATGGGTGAGGTGCTGGTGGACATGTCGGGGCCGCCGGATATAAACGCGCAGCAATAGGGCGTGGTGAGCAAGGGCAAGGCGGTCACGGTGAGGGTGACGCGAATGGTGAAGGACTCAAGCTTGAATCCCGTTACCTTGGGCGGCAACACCGGCGTCAGAGTAATGCTGGCAGAGTAGGTGCCCGGTGTGAGTCCGGTGAGCTTCGGTGTGAGGATGAGATTTCCCTCGGACTGGCTGGTTTGAATCCAGGGAACCGAGGATGTGGCGGTGAACGCGAGGTCTTTGGATACGAAGATGGTGGCAGGCGCCGGCGCGGCTTTACCTGCCTGCCAGGTCCACGTCACGGAATCCGGATAAGAGATCGGTAGCCGAACCGCAGGCGGCTCTGTGGGAACTTCGCCCGGCACCCCGACGTTGATGCTGTCTCCAAAGGACTGCGCCTTGGACGCCCAGGCGAGCATGCGTACGGGTGCCGACGCCCTGATCCAATATCGCGACGTATTAAATCGAGGCACCTGGCCCTCGGAGAGGGTATTCAGCGTGAGGAAATACATCGAGGATGGCGGAATGACTACAGTCACCTGGGAGTAGTCCCCGCCAAAATAGGGCGTGCCGAGAAAGGTGACTGTCACGGGCTCCAGGTGCTGATTCATCAGCGCCAGGGCATTCTGCACGGCGGAATTGGAAGGGATGGTGCTGTTTGCGGTGACCTGCTGCGAAACGCTCAAGGGCACGATGGGAAATACACCGGTAAACGGCGAGACGCTGGCGGAGGGCGCGCTCGGGATGGCGGTGAAGAACTCCTGACGCTCGCCGCCGCCCCCACTGACGATGATGTGCTTCCCCGTCATCTCGGTAGCCCCGCCCAGCGTGAATTCGACGTGCTGCGCATCCGTGACGTGTTGGGCCGCGATGCTGACGCCATCCAGGGCCACCCTGGTACTGGAGTCGAAGCCACCGCCGCTGACGCGCACCACGGTACCGGCGGGCAGGTACCCGCCGCCCGGTGTTACATTTCGCAGGGACAGGGCTCCGCCGGCGCGAAATTCGCCGCCCGTCACGGTGACGAGATACGGCCTGCCGTTGGTGTCGTACCAGGGGCCGAGGGCGGTATCGATGGTCACAGGCACGGTCGCGCCGGCATTCACGGGAGCGGAGAATGTGGCGACGGGGAGTCCGGGGAGTTGGCCGATGCTGCCCGAGGGCGACGTGAAGTGCACTTCCGCGTGACGACCGTTGATTTTGGCGTATCCCAGCGCGTCGCCGGTGGCGCCGAAGACGGTCAAGTCCGAGATCTCGCCGAAGACTGTCGGATCGAGATCGAGGGTGAACGCTCCCCCGGCAATTTGCGCGGGGGAATCCGCGCGCAGCTTGAATTGCACCGAAGTGCCGGCGGGCGCGGTTTCGGTCGACACACGGAGATTCAGGGGAACGGATTTGGCTTGCGCGGTCGCCCGGTAACAGGGGAGGGTCAGTATGCCACACAGCAAGGCATGCGAAAACCAGATCTGCAAGGATCTTCTCTTCGCCACATGAGGTAGTAGAGCAATCAGCGGGCCACGCCGGCCGGTATAGACCGCAATCGCGTGAACGCTTTCCGTGCATGGACGCCAAGGGCGCGAAAGCCGCCGTTTGGACTCCGTGCACGAGCATGCCGCGCGAATGACAGCGGCCCCCGGGGCTGAAGTGTCCCGCGTCCCACCTCAGCGGAGACGCCGCAACCTTTCTCGTATATCTCGAGCCTGCGGACTCTCGGGGCCAAGGCGCTTTTCGTAAATTGCCAGCGCTCGCTCAAGTGGCGGGCGGGCCGCCGCGTCCTGCCCATGCCCGTTCAGTAATGCTCCGAGATTCGCAAGATCCCCCGCGACTTCCGGGTCGTCGATCCCAAAAATGGCTTCGTCGATCGCGATGGCTCGTCGCAGCAAGGCTGCGGCGGGGGCAAAGTCCTTTTGCGCGGATAGAAGGTCTGCCAGGTTGGTACAGGCAGCGGCCAGTTCCGCGCTTTGAGGGCGCTTCTGTTCAAGGATCCCGATGGCTTCGCGTTCCAGACGCTCGGCTTCGGCGGTGCGCTTCACGTTTTGCAGCAGGCTGCCCAAGTTGAGCAGAGTCGTGGCTGTGTCGAGCGACGGCCCGAGTTCCTTGCGTTGAATCGCCAGGGCGCGCCGCAATAGGGGCTCGGCGTCCCGGAAGTTCTGTTTCTGCTCGAGAGCCGTAGCCCGCCGGTTCAGCAGGTTGGCCACCCGCGGGTGATCGGGTCCGGTGTCCTTCTCCTGCGCTTCGATCGCTTTCGCCAGGTAGCCATCGGCCCCGGCGGGATCGAGCCCCGCCATGCTGGCATAACTTCGTGCCGCCACCTGCATGTCGGCGCCGGCGGCTGCCTGCCGGAATAACTCGAACGCCTCGCGGCGGTTTCCGGTGAGTTCGAGCGCTTGCGCCAGCGCCTCCGCCACTGCGAAGAGATCAGGGTCGCGATTGCGCCGGTCCATGTCCAACGCGCTGCGCAGCGGGATCACGGCAGCACCCGGGTTGCCTATGGCATTGAGAAACAGGCCCTGCGCCTTCAGGCTGCGAGCAACCCTCGCGTTCCCGGTATCGCCCGCCTGCTTGCGTTCGCTGACCGCTTGCTCGAACAGCGGGATCAGACTGGAAGGATCGTTCGGCGGCACGAGCTTGCCTTCCGCGGTGGGTGGCAACGCGAGTGGCGCAGGGCTACGGTCCGGCCGGGCAGCCGGCACCAGGGAGTTGCCTCTGCCATAGATGCCGATCCAGTGGTTGGTGAACTCCAGTTCCGGCACCGGCTCCTGTACCTGCGGCATATGGCACGTCACACACGCCCCGCCAGCGGTGGCCGTCCGATGGCGCACCTGCTGATGACACCCGGCACATCGCTGATCATAGGCCTTGGCGGATTTGACCAGAGGCGCGTGCGGATCGTGGCAGGTCAGGCATGACAGGCGGCCCGCACTCTTCCGGAAGCAGGCGGCCTGGCTCAGCGAAGCCGGCTGATGGCGCACGTTCCAGGGGTCCATCCAATCCCCTTCGACACCTATCGCCGGCGGCTTGCGATGGCAGGTTCCGCACAGGGCGTTGAGTTCCACCGCGTTGAGACGTTTTGGATTGCGAATGAAGCGGCCGTCGCCCGCTTCCACGTGCGCCGCGCCCGGCCCGTGGCATGCCTCGCAACGGATTCCCAACTCCGCCGGTTGCACCGCAAATCCAGCCGAAAGTTTCAGATCACCGGTGGAGTGACAACGAAAGCACCGCATGGCCGACGAGAGCGCATCGAAGGTCGGATACTCTAGATCCGTCGCGGGCTCATGCCCGGGCGTCACTCCCATCGCCTTCGTAGCGGCGTAGTAGGAGGCCGCCCGCTCGACGTATGTCTCCTCGTCCGTGTGGCTGACATAGGTGATTGCCTTGCTGCCCGCGCCGAAGGCCCACTCGCCGGGGTCGCCGGGTTTTGCGGGCGCCAAGGCGTGCGCGTGTTCCGACTTCGCTTGCGCCGCGAACTGGTCCGGGTGGCACGATTGGCAGCGCTGGCTACCTACGTACTGGGCGCAAACCCCCACGGTAAACAGCGGCAATAGCAGAATGCAGCGTAGAGACAGCGGCACAGGTTTCGCGGAGGCCTCCTCAGTATCATAGCTGGAGCCGGCCGTTGCGGTGGCCAGATCGCTGCGCGCCGTGGCGGCCTGTAACGTCCACCCAGTCAAGAGGGCCCAACCCCAGGGGGGCATTCCACCCGCGCCGATCGATCCGTGGATACAACGCTATGACGGGATCTCACGGGAACGGATCCGCGGGGCGGGCGATTGCGGTCTCAGGTCCATACCCCCCCTGATCGCTCGTTCTGCGCCCGAAAGGTCAGATTCCGGGAGCACCACCGCAATCGGACCCGGACCAACAGAAGCCGGACGCCTTCAAATCTGTTAAAAGCAGGGATATATCCAAATGGGGTACGACAAAACCGTGAGTATTCGGACCCAATTAGTCCGTAATAGGATATACTACCTTGGCAGAAGTCCGGCGTGCTCGCTAACGTCCGGACTGAAAAGGCTGGACTGGCTTGGGGAAGTTGGTCCGGGTTCTTGCGATTTGGGGGGGGCATTTTCTGGGTTAATCGACATCGCACTCGTGGTGTGACTCGATAGCTCTCCCGTTCGTGCTGGTGGGGCCCTGCCGAGGCGGCAATGGGGCGGTCATGCGCCTACTCATTGGGAAGACGCCTTCCAGGGTAGAAGGGCACAAACAGGTGGAGGAGTAACTATGAATATAAATCGTTTAGCGCACGTCCTGTGCGCATTTGCGCTTACTTGCGGCAGCCTACTTGGCCAGTCCGCGACTGGCACGCTGCAGGGTACCGTTTTGGACCCTGCCGGTGCGCCCGTGCCTAACCTGACCGTGGTCGTCAAGAACCCGGCCACCGGAACAACTCTCAATACTGTCTCCGGAGAGGACGGCACTTTCATTTTCAACGGCGTCGCTGCCGCTTCCTACGATTTGACGATCACCGCGAAGGCGGGTTTCAAGACGTACACGCAGACAGGCATTCCGGTTAGTCCGAACGAACGGCGCGATGTCGGACGAATCGTTCTCGTCTTGGGATCGCTGACCGAGGAGGTCACGGTAGAAGCCACTACCGCGGCCGTGCAGACCTCTTCCGGCGAGAACTCAAAGCTGATTGATTCTTCGCAGCTACAGAACGTTACCTTGAAAGGTCGCGATCTGTTCGCCATCCTCCAGACCATTCCTGGAATCAGCTTTGGCAACGCCCTGCTCTCGGGCACCGGTGCGGACGCTACCAGCAACGCCAGCAGCACTTTTGGCGCGTTGCAGGTCAACGGCGGCGGCACTGCCCGCACCAACTTCACGGTGGACGGCGTAGTCAACGTCGACAACGGCAATAATTCCCAGGTGGATTTTGAGCCGACCATGGATACGATCGCCGAAATCCGCGTGCTCACCACCAACTATCAGGCGGAATTCGGCCACAGCTCGAGCGGCCAGATCAGCCTGATTACCAAGGGCGGCACCAGTGCATACCACGGCAGCGGATTCTTCAACAAGCGCCATGAGATGTTCAATGCCAAGGACTTCTTCACCAACCTGAACAGTAACCAGAAGAGGATTTACCGGTACGGAGTAGGCGGCTTTACCATAGGCGGCCCGGTCTACATTCCGAAAATCTTTACTGCGAAGAACAAGCTGTTCTTCTTCTTCTCCCAGGAATACACCCGCCAGAAGCCTTCCAGCACAGAGCAGACGGCGATGGTGCCTACGCTCGATCAGTTGAAGGGAAACTTCTTCGATCGCTGCCTGGTCAACACTGGCGTCAATGGCATTCCCTGCAAACCGGGCTACACCGATAATAACGGCAACGACCGCGCGACGTTCCTGGTCGATCCCGCCAACGGGAAGGTCCCGCTGGCCAGCGGCAACATCACGCAATTGATGGGGACCAGCGTCTATAACGCACAGGCCGCGGCCATCGGGCAGGCAATGCTGAAGTACATGCCGACCCCGAATCTCTGCACGGCAGCCGCCGGAATCTACAATGGGGCGGCCATCAGTCCGACCAATTGTCCCTCGGGCTACTCCAACCACGCCATCACGAATCCCTCGTGGAATTACAACGCCAACTACATCTGGAACGCCCGCGAAGAGCATCCGCGCCGCAACGATACCGCGCGCATCGATTGGAATATCACGCAGAGTATGCGGGCGTTCGTCCGCTACTCGCAGGACTATGACCGTCAGTTGACCGGATTTGGGCTCCCGGTTCGTGACACGTCAGGCAACTATGAGCCGTTCTCCGTCAACTTCAACAAGCCGGGCCATGGCTACGCGGTCAATATCACCAACACCCTTTCTCCGACCATGGTCAATGAATTCACCTTTGGCAAGATCTGGAACGGAATTGGCTGGTATGTAAAGAACGAGGAACAGGTGGCCCGCGCGAACATGGGCAATCCGCCTTCGTTCAACGATTTCTCCAAGGATCCGCTGTTCGTCAACGATACCGGCAAGCGCTGGTTGGAGGACACGGGACCGCAGAACTTTGCGAATTACGTGCCTCAAATCAGCTTCGGCACCGCCTCCGGCCGTACCGAAACTGCGCCGGCCACCAACCCGTGCTGGAATTCCTGCCCATACACCAACTGGGGCGAATCCTGGAGCTTTGCCGATAACCTGAGCAAGGTTTACAAAAAGCACAACCTGAAGTTTGGCGCCTACGTTGAGCGCACCGATAAAGTGCAGGTGGGCAGCCAGGGTGGGTACCTCGGTTCTTACGCGTTCGGCAACGATTCCAACAACCCGTTGGATACCCAGGATGGTTTCGCCAATGCGTGGCTGGGCAACTACCGGCAGTACTCGGAAGGCGCCAAGAACCTCGGCGACTGGTGGTTCTGGCAGGTGGAGTTGTACGTGCAGGATTCCTGGCGCGTCACCCCGCGGCTGACACTCGACCTCGGCTTGCGCCTGTACGGCATGCCGCCCATCACCAACACCAACACCGGCCGCAATGCGAGCACGGAATTCGTCCGCGACGCCTACAAAGATGAACTGGCGCAGCGGATCTACCAGGGCGCATGCGTCAATGCCACCACCAATACGCAGATTTCCACCGTCAACGGTCCCTGCCCCAGCACCGCGGTAACCAGAGCCTGGGATCCCGTGACCAATACCTTCGCCATTCAATCGCTGATTGGCACGTTCGTCCCGAATTCCGTGGCCAAGTACCCCTCCGGGTCCACCCCGTTCCCGGGCATGCTGATTGCCGGCACGGATCCGCGCCTCCCGCTGGGATTATATACGGTGCCTAAGCTTTCACCGGCCCTCCGGTTCGGCTTCGCCTGGGACGTGTTCGGCAACGGCAAAACCGCCATCCGCGGCGGCATCGGCCAGTTCCTGAACCGGCTCAGCTACAACCAGATCGCCAGTCCCATTTCGTTTGCTCCCGTCCTCACCAGTCTGAACCTGTACTACGGAAACATTCAGGACATCGCGAACCCGGCCACCAAGGCCCTCGGCGCGATTTCGCCGCAAGGCATGAATGCCGACTTCGTGGGACACATGCAGAACGAATCCGCCTACAACGGCAGTTTCCAGGTGCAGCAGAATTTGGGCTTCGCCACCGTACTGGAAGCGTCCTGGGTATTTAACCTGCGCCGCCACATCCCGTACAACGTCCCTCTCGACTACTTCCCGCTCTATTCGCAGTACGAGAATGGAGCTGCCTGGGTGAACCCGCAGCAGGCCTACCTGCAAAACAATACTCTGACCGGATTTCAGGGCGGCAACAGCGGTTTGGGCCTGCTCGGCGGCCAATACATCTTCAGCCCTCAGGTTTGCGACACCTGCGTCCGCGGGTACACCGGCATCTCGGCGCAGAAATTCGAAGAAACCGCGAACTATCACGCCCTGCAGGTCAACGTGCGGCGCAACATGAGGAAGGGTCTCGCCTTCGGGTGGGCTTTCACCTGGGACAAGGCCATGGGTAACCCGCTGGCCAACCTCAACAACAACGACCCCGCCGCGGGCCGCAGCCCGATCTTCCCCGATAAGTTCCGCAACTGGGGACCTTCCTACCTGCCCACGCCGTTCTTCTTCACGGTCAACGCCGTGTACGAAATTCCCAACCTCGGCAAAAGGTTGAACGTCAAGCCGCTGGGTTGGGTCACCGATAACTGGACGCTATCCGGCCTGTACCAGTGGCGTAGCAACGCCATGGCCGGCGTCCCCGGTATCAGCTTCGCCAACACCAACAGCACCTGTTCCAGCGCCGCAACCTGCTACCCGCAGTGGAACTGGACTGGCAGCACCGAAGGCGCCAGAATGAACGTCACCGGCGATTACCACCTGTCCAGCACCGGGGAAGCTCTGCAGATCAACCCCGGCAACAGCACGGTCGCCACCACATCCGGCAATCCGGCAACGCCAAGCTATCCGCTCCTGGGGACCGACGGCAACCGGATCATCAACACCGCGGCATTCTCGATTCCGTATCCATGCAGCCAGAAGCCCGCCGCAGATCCGCATTATGGAGTCGGCGAGAACCTCTCCTGCCTGGGCAACGCCGGTCCCGGTCAGCTCATCAATGTTCCGGGAACTCGCGTCAGCAATCTGGACATGTCCATCGCGAAGATCATCCCGCTCCATCACGAGGGGCGCTTTCTTCAGTTCCGCGCGGAGATGTACAATCTCCCGAACCACACTCAGTTCAGCGGCTGGAACATCGGGCCCACCTACGACTGGCGCAACTGGTTACAGGGACGTCTGGTGCAGACCAACGCCAACCTGAACCGCATGAACGCTACCCTGAACCCGCGGCAGATGTCGATGTCGCTTCGCATCCAGTTCTGATGGGGAGCGATTGATTCCAACCTGAGAAGGTTTGACGTTGTATGGAGGGAATCGGCGGCGTAAAGCCGGCGATTCCCTCTTTCTCATTTAGCCCACCTGCCTGGAGGTTCATTCCAATAGCGCTTGACACAAGCCAGCGTTTGGGATGCAATCTTGAGCTGAGAGTATGTCTGCTACGAGATTCCGGTTGCCGCTCCTGCTCGCAGTGCTCCCCTTGCTTGCCCCTATGCTTGTCCAGGCCGCGGATGATTGCAACGGGGCTGCGCCGTTCGATTGCGCGATGACCCTGGTCCAACAGGGCCGTCTCCCCGCCGCAATCGACCTGCTGGAGAAACTCACTGCGGAATCGCCGCAAGACGTCAAGGCGCTCAACCTGCTTGGCATCGCCCTCAGCGCTGTGGGCGACCTTGAGAAGGCGAATAACCGCCTGCGGCAGGCGCTCCGTGTGGATTCCGCGTACCTCCCCGCGCTGAGAAACCTCTCCGTCAACCAGTTCACGCTCGGCGACGTGGATCAAGCCAAAGCGGGCCTGGAGACGATACTCAAGAGCTCCCCGAACGATGAGGTGGCCCACGTTTACCTGGGCGAGATCGCGTTCGGCAAGAAGCAGTTTGCGGAGGCAGTCGTTCACTACGAGAAGGGGCGGGCGAAGGCGTACCCCGTGATACTGCATTACGCCGAGTGTCTGCTCCAGACCGGACGCAAGGACGCTCTTTCGGCTGTCCTCCGCGCCATCCCGGCTGAGGATACCGGCAAGCAATTCCAGGCCGGGCTTCTGTTGGGAGAGACCGGGTCTTACCTGGAGGCCGCGCCGTATTTTGAACGCGCGCGCGCCCATGCGAGCGATCCGTATACCGCCGCATATGATCAGACCCTGATGCTGGTCCGCGGAGGCGACCACCCGAAGGCCATTCAACTGGCGAGCGAGCTTTTCAGCTCCGGACTGGGCCGCGCCGAGCTATACAATCTGGTCTCGGAAGCGTATCTGAAGACCGGCAATGTCGAAAAGGCGTGTGATATGCTGCGCGCCGCCATCAAATTGGAACCCGAGGCCGAAGACAGCTACGTCGACCTGGCCGGCATTTACCTGGACCGCGGCAACTTCGAACTTGGCTCCGAAATTGTCGATGCCGGTCTCAAGCGCCTCCCGGAATCTTACCGTCTTCACCTGCACCGGGGCCTGTTGCTGGCGCAGCAGGGCCTGGCAAGGGCATCCATCGGCGATTTCGAGAAAGCCAGCCGACTTTCGCCCACCCAATCGCTGCCCTATGTGGTGTTGGGGTTTGCGTGGATGCAGACCGGCGAAATCCCCAGAGCGGTGGAAGTGCTTCAGGCACAAGTTAAACTGAAGCCGGACGATTTCATGCTGCCCTATATCCTCGGCATTGCCCTGACCCGTTCCAGCACGGAAGCGGGGGCTGAAGCGAAGGCGGCCTTCGAAATGTCGGTGCGCTTGAACCCGCGGTTTTCGCGCAGCCGCGCGGAGATGGGAAAACTTCTGCTGCAAAGCGGAGACGTCAAGGGCGCCATCGAGCAACTTGAGACGGCCGTCACGCTCGATCCCGAGGACAGCACGGCGGCGTATCAGCTCGGCCAGGCGTATCGCCGGACTGGCGATGCAGCCCGGAGCCAGGAAATGCTCGCCCGCGTGGTCAAACTTCGCCATCAGAAGGATGAAGGCGACCCGAACCAGGAGATGAAGCGGCTGATTCGCGACGGCATCGCATCGGAGCAGCACCCGGTCGCAAAGTGAGCCCCCGCAACCGATGTCGCTTGTTGCGGAGCCCGACTTATCCGACAGGCGAAAGAAGCTTGAAGCATGAGTAACAGTTTTCAGTCTTCAGCCCCGCCTCCGGCGTCGCCGGATTGAATAGCTGGTGACCTCGGGAGCGCACGTGGTTTCCCTTGTCACAGGCCAGTTTTGCCCTCGGCTGGCGCCGGTGGCGAGGCGGGCGACTGACCACTGATTACTGACCACTGATTACTGACCACTGATTACTGACCACTGATTACTGATTACTGATTACTGATTACTGATTACTGATTACTGATTCCGCTGACTCGTCCCTTTTCCTTGTTCCAGTGACACAATCCGGTTGGCGGCACCGCCGGGAAACGTCTCCGTTTCGCCGCCTGGCCATTTCACCTCGATCCGGTCGTAGCCGGCATCATCAGCCAAGCCGAAGTGCAGTCGCGAATCGTTCTGCGAGAGGAAACTGGAGCCGGTCTGTACCTCGCCCGACAATCTTCGTCCGCCTGCAAATACGTACGCGCGCGCTCCCACCGCATCCCGGTTGCACGATACGCCGCGCAGGTGCACCAGGAGCCAGTTCTTCTTTGCGCCGAAGTTCTTCAAAAGGCTTGGCCGATCTCCCAGATTGTTGATCACCACCTCGAGTGAGCCGTCGTTATCGAGATCGCCCGCGGCGGCCCCCCGTGAGGACCGTGCCGCGCTGATCCCCGGACCCGCCGAATCCGAGAGGTCCTTGAACTTCCCGCCACCGACATTCCAGAACATCAGCCGCTGCTGGCGGAATTTGGTCCCGATCGGCATCTTGTCCACCTCCGGAAACACGTGCCCGTTGGCGAGCAGAATGTCCTTGCGCCCATCGTGATCCACATCCAGGAACAGCGCTCCCCAGCCCAGGAACTGGTTGCGCACGCCGAGTCCGGCAGCATACACCTGATCGGAAAACACCAGGTCCTTGGAGTTGTGAAACAGGTTCGGCGTGTCCTCGCTGAAATTGGTCTTTAGGATGTCGACATACCCATCCTCGTCGTAGTCCGCCACCGCGACGCCCATGCCGGCCTGTTCCTGCCCATCTTCGTTCAGCGCAGTCCCGGAGAAAATGCCGACCTCCTCGAACGTCCCGTTTTTCTGGTTGCGATACAGCAGGCTGGGCCGCGAATCGCAGGCCACGTACAGGTCTGGATAACCGTCGTTGTCGAAGTCCGACGCCACGACCGTGAAGCCGTAACAGCCCGTCGGTTTGCCGATTCCGCTGGGTGCCGATACATCCTCGAACTTGCCGGCCCCTTTGTTGTGAAACAGCAAATTGCGGCCCGGCGCCAGACCTCGCGGACCGCACAAAACCGGCATGCCCTTCCAGCGGCAGTTGCTATTGGCGCCCGGCTCGGGAATGTGGGTGCGATCGAACTCGAGATACCCGGTGACCACCAAGTCGAGCTTTCCGTCGAGATCGTAATCGACGAACGAGCAGCCGGTATCCCAGCGGACCAGGTCGGAACTTATCCCCGCTTCTTTGCTGACGTCGCGGAACACTCCGCCGCCTTCGTTGCGATACAGCAGGCTGTGGCCGTAATAGGTGACGAACAGATCGCGCAGACCGTCGTTGTCATAATCGCCGACGCAGGCGCCCTGCCCCCACCCGGTCCGCTCCAAGCCGGCTTTCCGCGTGACGTCTTCGAAACGAAGATTGCCGAGATTGCGGTACAAGTGACTAGTGGACTTCTCGCCCGGACCCTTGCCGTCCATCGTGGTCCCGTTCACGACGAACACGTCCACACGCCCGTCATTATCGAAATCGAACATCGCCACCCCGCCGCCCGTGGTTTCCAGGATGTAGCTCTTTTGGTCCGAGCCACCGGTAACGTTGATGGCGCTTAGGCCCGCCTCCTTGGCGACGTCGCGGAAATCCACCTGTATCTGAGGAAGCTGGGTTTGAATGTTCGCCGCCTTGGCTGGCCGCATTGCGCTTGACACGCCCTGGAACCCCTCGACCACCGCTGGCCTCCAGGCGCACATCAGTGCCGCAAACAAAAGGAATGTGAGGGCCGAGCATCGCAGGGCCGGAGAAGTCATTACGCCATTCTATCGGGTCTCGTATCCAACACCCTTACCGCCGCGCTTGTTTCTTAGGCTCTATAGCAGAATCTATGGGTAGGATTGGGGAGATTCGCGGGTGAATCGGGGGGAGTGGACCTTACCGGGTCCGACGGGAATTCCTGCTGAAACCAAGTCAAAACCTTTCTGAGAAGGAAAGACAAGAAGCATTCTGGGCCTCCCGCTGGTCGGGGCCGAGCAGGAGGCGTCGCAGGGAGACTGAACAGAGCTCGCCCGACGTGGTACTGGTGCGGCAAGACAGCCGACAAGAAGAATAGCTGATCTCCAGCGGTTGGATTAATCTGCAGTTGAACAGACCGAGACTCATCTTCCGAGGAGGAGATCAGCCATTCAACTACAGGTTAAGACCATCTTGAATCAGGTGCAACGTTTCGTAGGGTTCGTATACCAAGGGGTCCGAATGCTTGGCGGCCCGGAAGGACCGCAGTCGATCGAGATCACGGTAGAGCAGCATGCGGGCATACGCAGGCGCTGTTCGCGTTGTCAGAAACCGGCGCCGGGATATGACTGCTTGCCCCAGCGGCGCTGGCTCTTCGTGCCTCTCTGGGGAATCGCCACCTACTTTTGCTACGCGCCACGGCGAGTGGAGTGTGCCGAGCATGGGGTCGTAGTCGAGCACATTCCGTGGAGCGACGGCAAACGCCCAGTGACCTGCGCCATGATGGGCTTCTTGGCGCGCTGGGCGCGACGGTTGAGTTGGCGGGAAACGGGGCGAGCGTTCCAGACCAGTTGGGAAGCGGTGTATCGGTCGGTGGAGTGGTTTGTCGAGTGGGGCTTGGCGCATCGCCAACTGCGCGGTGTCGAATCCATCGGGGTGGACGAAATTCATTGGGGACACGGCTTGAAGGCGGACAACTTCTTGACGGTGATCTACCAGATCGACGCCGGATGCCGGCGTTTGCTGTGGGTGGGACGCCGGCGTTCGCAGGCCACGCTGCGGCGGGGTCTGAAGGCACTGGGGCCGGAGGTCGTCAAAGGGCTGCGCTTTGTGTGCAGTGACATGTGGAAGCCGTACTTGAAAGTGAATGGCGAGGAGCCAATAATGCGGAGGAAAACGCCGTTGAGCAACA
>JBDTMZ010000091.1:0-102156 GCA_039934035.1 Candidatus Solibacter sp.
CGCCACTCGCTCCGCACCCGCGCCACTCGCTCCGCACCCGCGCCACTCGCTCCGCACCCGCGCCACTCGCTCCGCGCCCGTGCCACTCGCTCCGCGCCAGCCCCCCAGCCTCGCGCCTAGCGACTGAGTGTCTGGACCAGTGAGGCTCTCCGATCGTCAACCTGGAGTTCCACTTGCTCCGATCACCTCCCGTTCCACCGCGTCCCGGCACGCCGGCCTCGCTGCCCGCACCGCCAGCATCGCCGCCGCGATCTCCCCAAGTGGCAGCACTTGCGCCGCCGCGCCCAACGCCACCGCCTCGCGAGGCATCCCGTACACGACGCACGTGGCCTCATTCTGCGCGATCGTGCGCGCTCCCGCGCGCCGCATCTTCAGCAACCCCTGCGCTCCGTCATTTCCCATGCCCGTCAGCAGCACTCCGACCGCCTCCGCCTTCGCCGATTCCGCCACCGACGAAAACAGAACGTCCACCGATGGCCGCTGGTAGCACACGCGGGGACCTTCCTTAACGGACACGTAATACCGCACTCCGGCACGCCGCAGCAGCATGTGAAAATCACCCGGAGCGATCAGCGCCAGTCCGCTCCGCAAGGTGTCGCCGTCTTCCGCCTCTTTCACGTCCATGGCGCACAGATCGTTCAGCCGCTTGGCGAACGCCCGCGAGAACTGCGCCGGAATATGCTGTGTCACCACCACCCCCGGACTGGCGGCCGGCAATCGCGCCAGGACGTTCGCGATGGCCTCCGTACCTCCCGTCGATGCCCCTATGGCCAGCACTGTCCCCAGGGGCAGCGCGGTCGCAGGCAGACGCGCAGCCGGCCGCTCCGCCGCGCCCGTCACAGCCTGTACTGTCTCCACCGCCCGCATCCGCGACGCCGCGGCAGCCCGTACCTTCTGCGCCAGATTGTGCCGCAACTCGCCCACCGAGTAGGGCCCGCCGGGCTTGGCCAGCACTTCCACCGCCCCCAGTTCCAGTGCCTGCATCGCTGCCGCGCACGCAGTCTGCGCCAGGCTGCTGATTATAATCGCCGGCAGCGGATGGAAATGCATCAGCTTCTTCAGGAAGGTCAGCCCGTCCATCCGCGGCATCTCGATATCGAGGGTCAACACATCCGGCTTCAGCGCCAGTATCTTGTCGCGCGCGACATAGGGGTCGGGCGCCGTGCCCACTACCTCAATGTCGCTCTCGCCCGACAGCGCCTCGGTCAAGATCCGGCGCACGATGGCCGAGTCGTCGACAATCAGGACCCGTATTCTGCGACTGCCGGACATACCCGCCCTTCCATCTGAATCGCGACCGTCAAACAGCCGTTGCCCGTTTCCACCGTGTGCCGCGTGATCTCGCCGCCGGCCAGGAGCCGCGCCGAAATCCGCGGCGAACCAAGCCGGAACAACGCGCTGCTCTCCAAGCGGCTGAGCACCGAGCCGCAGATCATGTTGGCCAACTCCAACGTCACGTCCATTCTCTGTTGCTCGCTCAGCGACTCCCCATCCTCTCCCAGAAAGTCCGCTGCGATTGCATTCGCCGCTCCCGCTGCCAGTCGCATCTCGAACCTGCCCGGAGGGTTGCCTTCGAAACCGATCTCGACGTCGATCGAGTCCGCTGCCGCGTTCGCCTCCTCCTCCCGGACTACCGTCTCCAGGAAGAACATACTCTCCAGCACGTCCGCCACCGCGGCCGACAGGGCCGCGTGAATCCGTTGATCAGTCACACGATCAGTCACACGATCAGTCACACGATCAGTCACAAGGAACCCCCAGGGTGCGCTCCAGCTCCGCGCGGAGGGTCTCCGGACGGAATGGCTTGGTGACATATCCGCGCGCGCCCAGCGCCATCAAACGTTCGATGCGATGCGCGGTCGCATCCGTGGAAATCACAATTGCCGGAATGCCGCGAAGCATCTCATCGGCAGCCAATTGCCGCAATAATTCCTCTCCATCCACGCCTGGCATGTTGATGTCGGTCAGAATGGCGTCCACCCACTCCCGCCGCAGCACCTCAAGCGCCTCAGCGCCGTCGCCCGCCTCAAAGCAGGCTTCCAGTTCGAAACCGGACAACTCGATTACCCGGCGAACAAATGACCGCATCGCCGGAGAATCGTCCGTAATTAGGACCCGGTAGGCCACACGACACCTCCTTTCACGGGGAACGACGGCACCAGTTCTTTCTGCCCGCCGCTTTCCTGCAGCCATAAGCGGCCGCTGCCAATCTCGAGCTTGATCGACCGCGAGTTGCCGCCGCCCACCGCCTCGCCCGCCAGCATGATCCCGCTCTTCCAGAGAATCTTCCGTAATGCCAGGTAATTTCTTTTGCCGATATCGAAAATCGCCTGCGGGTCCATGATCGACGCGCCGCCCGTCGCATGCGCCAACAACCGCCTCCGCGACGCGCCCTGCTCGCATACCTCTTCCAGCAGTTTCGGAATTCCCGTGTCCGCGAACATATACGGATTCGCCCGGCTGCGTGCCGGGTCGATACCCGAATCGGGCAGCATATAATGCAGCAAGCCCCCCACTGCCGCTTTCGGATCGTAGACCGTCAGACCGATGCAACTTCCCAGTGCGTACGTGGCCAGCACCTGCTCGGCACCCTTGCCCACACGGCAGTCCGCCATTCGCACTACTATTTGCTCCATCGCGCCCCCTTGCCCCGCTTGCGGTACACCGCCGGCTTCACGAATTCCAGGCCATGCGAAATCCGCGTCAGGCTCTCCGCGTGCCCTACAAACAGATATCCCCCGGGCTCCAGGCTCCGCGTCAACCCTTCAATCACCCGCTCTTGCGTCGCGCGGTCGAAATAGATCATCACGTTCCGGCAGAAAATCACAGGGAACAGCCGTTCCCAGGAGTAAGATTCGAGCAGGTTGAGCCTGCGGAAAACCGCCTGCGTGCGCACCGCCGGGGCCACCCGGTAGCTTGCCGCCGGCCGTCCCTCCGCCGAGAAATACCGCGACAGCCAGGCCGCCGGCAATCCCTGGCAACGCTCTGCCGGGTACCAGGCCCGTTGCGCGAAATTCAGCGCCTTGTTGGAAATATCGCTGGCGCTGATGCGGACCTTTTTCTGCGGCAGGGCTTCATTCAGCACCATGGCCAGCGTCCATACTTCCTCGCCGGTAGAGCATGCCGCGCTCCACACCTCGATCGGATCGCGAGCCCCCATCGTGGGAATCACCTGCTCGCGCAGAAACTGAAAATGGTCTGGCTCGCGTAGAAACGACGTGTGATTCGTCGCCAGCGCGTCGATCATCGCGCGAAGCCCCTCCCCGGTGCGGTCTTCCACAATGCTTTTGTAATAGTCCTGGTAGCGTCGAAAACCGCCATCCCGAACCAGTTTCCGCAACCGGCCGCATACCAGTTCCTCTTTCCCGCTTTTTAAGTCGAGACCGAACACGCGATACGCCAACTGCCGGAACTGTTCAAATTCCTGGGGCGTCAGAGGTTGTACGCCGTCGAATCCTACAGGGCTTTCCGTCTTCGTCACGAATCTTTCACCTGGTAGATCCGGTCGAGATCCAGAATCAGGCCGACCCGCCCGTCTCCCAAAATGGCGCCCCCGGCCACGCCCGGCACGTTCTTGAACGTCTCGCCCAATGACTTGATCACCACTTCCTGCTTGCCGATCAGTTCATCCACCATCACGCAGAACCGCTGGCCCTCCACTTCGGCCACTATCAGCACGGCGTTCAAAGGGTCCTCGGTCTTCGGCTTCACCCGGAACAGCCGGTAAAGCCGCACAACGGGCAGCAGCGCCCCGCGCACCAGGGCCATCTCCGCCTTCTGCTGCACCGTCCATATGGTTTCGGCCGTGGGCCGGAACATCTCGCGCACCGCAAAAAGAGGAACGATGTAGCGTTCGTCTCCTACCCCCACCGCCAGACCGTCGATAATAGCCAGGGTCAGCGGCAGTTTGAGCAGGAACGTCGCCCCTTCGCCCACCGCCGACCGGATCTCAATGCGGCCGCGCAGTTTCTCAATATGCCGGCGTACCACATCCATCCCCACCCCGCGGCCCGACACATTGGTCACCTGCGCCGCCGTGGTGAAGCCCGGCTGGAAAATCAGGTTGAAGACGTCGTTGTCGCTCAGTCCCTCGGCCGACGCGATCAACCCCTTAGAGATCGCCTTCTCGATGATCTTCAAACGATTCAGGCCGCGCCCGTCGTCCGTAATCTCGATGACGACCTGGCCCGCCTGGTGATGTGCCTTCAGTAGCAGGATTGCCCCTGCGGGCTTTCCCGCCGCTATCCGTTCCGCCGGAGTTTCCAGCCCATGGTCGAGCGCATTGCGTACCATGTGCATCAGAGGATCTGCCAGCTCTTCCACGATCGTGCGGTCCAGCTCGATCTCGTCACCCTGCGTTTCCATCTCCACTTGCTTGCCGAATTGCCGCGAGAGGTCTCGCACCAGCCGCGCCATGCGCCGGAACAGCGGACCGATCGGGACCAGCCGCATAGCCATCGCCGTCTTCTGCAACTCCGCGGTGATGCGCGTGAGATGCGCGATCTTCCGCTGCAGTAAAGGACTCTTCAGCGCCGCCAGTTCCTGGTCGTGCCGCACCAGTGATTCGGCGATCACCATCTCGCCCGCCATGTCGACCAGATAATCGAGTTTGTTGGTGTCGACTTTGACCGCCATCGTCTCCGGCTTCCGCGTGCCTGCCGCAGGAACGCCGGCCGCGGCAGTCGGCTCCTCGCGCTTATCGGCCGGCACCTCTGGTGTGGCGTGCAAGTCGGTCCGGGGCGCTTGCCGGGTGCCCTCGGTGCCTGGTTCTTCCCCCGTTCCGAATGCCTTCGCTTCGGGATCGGCCAACGCAATTGCCAGCGCGGCCAACTCCGGCGGCTCGCCCCCCGCGGTCTCGGAACTCAGCCGGCCGATGCGCGACAACAGCGCCTCGTCCGGAGCGGGTTCCAGGCTTGCCTGCTGGTGCAGCATCGCATCCATATGGACAAGCCAGCGGCGCAGATAGTCGGCGCTTTCCAGGATGACGTCGAAGCCTTCGGCGTCGATGATCCACTCCGAATTGCGCGCGCGATCCAGAACCGTCTCCACCTCGTGCGCCAGCTTTTGGATCTCCCATAGCTCCAGGAACCCGGCCAGGCCCTTGATCGTGTGGAAGCCCCGGAATGCCGCATTCAGCGCCTCACGGTCCGTCGGTTCCTTCTCCAGAGTCAGTACCTGGGCCTCGATGTTGACCAGGTGGTCGCGGCTTTCGAGAATGAAATCCGCCATCAGTTCCGGATCCTGCGCCAGTGACTGTGCCGGAGTCCCCGCCGCCTGTGCGGGCTCATCCAACGCTCTCTGCAGGCTCGCAACTCCGTCCTGCAACAGGGACGAAACCGCCGCCGGAGCCTGCCGCGCGGACCCCGCAGCCTTCAACGATCCATGCAACGCCGCGACCGCCTCGGCCACGGACGCCGCGTGCTCCTTTTCGGCCGCTGCCGCCAACTTCTCCAGAACCGGCAGCCACAGCGAGACATCCGAACCGCTGTCGGCATCTCCCACTACCAGTTGGAGAGCCATATCTTCGATCTGTTGCCGCAACTCGCTGGATGGGTTCACGGTTCGGGCCTCTTAGAAATGATTTTCCGTCTCGTCCAGCGGGAACGCGGCACCGTTGCGGTGCGTTCGCGCCACGAGCGCGTGCTTCGCCGCACTGGGTTGAGCGGCATGGCGCAGGGCTTTGCCCATCGCCGCCAGATCTGAGGTTTGCGCCGGCGGCCTGGTGTCGTACCCCGGAAGCGCATCCAGGTGGGAACCGTTGCTCTCGCCTTGCCCGCTGCCGCCCACCAACTGCCGCACCCTTTCGACAATCGCGTACATGGTCTGGGCGTGCGCCGCGAGCTCTTCGCTTGCCGCGGCACTCTGTTCCGCGCTCGCGGCGCTACGCTGCGTCACCGCTTCCATCTGCGTCACCGCGGTGGCAATCTGCTCGATGCCGCGCGCCTGCTCCTGGCTCCCGACGTCTACCTCATCCGCCAGTACCTTTACCTGCGTGGCGCTGCCTGTGACCTGTTGGATCGAACCGGCAACCACCTGCAATTTCCGGTTGCCTTCGGTGGACTTGGCGATCGATTCCTCGATCAGCGCCGCCGTATCCTTGGCCGCCTGCGCGCTGCGGTGCGCGAGATTGCGAACCTCGTCCGCCACCACCGCAAACCCCATCCCCGCTTCTCCGGCCCGCGCCGCTTCTACGGCGGCATTCAAGGCCAGAATGTTGGTCTGGAATGCGATCTCGTCAATGACGCGAATGATCTTGGAGATCTTTTCGCTCGAGCTGTTAATTTCCTTCATCGATTGCACCATCTCTTCCAGATTCTGATTGGCTTCTTCGACCCGCTGCGAGGTTTCCCCCATCAGGGCCGACACACTGCGGGTGTTCTCCGCGTTGCGCCGCGTGATGGCCGTGATCTCCGTGGTGGACGCGGCCGTCTCCTCCAGCGTCGCGGCCTGCTCCGACGTGCCCTGCGCCAGTGACTGGCTGGCCGACGCCACCTGCCCGGCGGCGCTTGCTACCTGGCGCGATCCCTCGAACAGTTCGTTCGCCA
The DNA here is from genome assembly GCA_039934035.1 of Candidatus Solibacter sp. GTDB lineage: Bacteria > Acidobacteriota > Terriglobia > Bryobacterales > Bryobacteraceae > Solibacter. The sequence goes on from JBDTMZ010000091.1 coordinate 6,546, forward strand.
TATGACGCAGGCTGCTTGTCGCTTTACGGACCAGAATCAATGCCCCCGCTGTGACCGCAATTGCCAGACCGGCCAACAGCCACAACGCCCAGCGGCTCACGTTCGCCTGATCCATGGCGGACTGCCTTGCATCGTCCACCAGTTTTTCGTTAATCACGACCATGCGCTGGCAATCGGCGGTCATCGCCACGTAGTGCGGCCTGGTCTTGTCGTTCATTGCCTGGAGGGCGGCATCCGGGTTCCCCGACCCTGCCGACTGCGCCACGTCGGCGTATCCCTGTTGCCACTGATTGAAGTGCATCTCGATGTTTGTCATCAGTTGCTTGCCTTCCTCGGTAACCAGCAGGGGAGTCATCTCCGTGAGCGCGCGCCGGAAACTCTCCGAACTACGCTGGAACTCCGCTTTCGCACCGGCCACTTGCCCGTTATCCTTCGCATAGGCGAACACGACCGTGCTGCGCGTCGCTGCCGCCATATCCGATTTGGCGGTGCTCAGTCCGCCAGCCAGTGCGATCTTCTTCTGAATCGTTCCCGTCGCCAGCGTCAAGGCATCCGAGAGTGAATCCTCCGTTCGTAACCCGTACCAATCGGAGAGCGCCATCACTGCCGCCAGCGCCGCTATAATGCAGGTGATTTTCGTGCCAAATGTTATGCCGTCACGCTTCATTCGAAACTCCTCACGATGCCGCTCTAGCGCAGCATCGAATTCAAATTGTGCAGGTCCTGCGTGGAGAGGACCCGCTCGATATCCAGCAGGATCTTCACCTTCCCCTTGACCTTGGCCATACCCAGCAGATACCCGCCCGAATACCCCTCGCCGAAGTCCGGAGTGTCTTCAATTTCCGCCCCCGAGAGGTTCAACACTTCAGAGACGCCATCCACCACAATTCCCATCAGCACTGGACCCGATTCGCCCGCCACCTGAGTCACGATGATGCAGGTGCGCTGTGTGTACTCCGCCGCGTCCAGACCGAACTTCAGCCGCAAGTCGATCACTGGGACCACCTTGCCGCGCAGGTTGAGCACTCCCTTGATGTGGGCCGGCGTCTGCGGCACTGCCGTGATCTCCTGAAGGCCCATGATTTCGCGCACCTTCAGAACGCGAATTCCAAACTCCTCGTTGGAGAGATGGAAGGTCAGATACTTGCCAGCCCGCGCGTCAGCTTGCGTGGCGGCGCTTTCATTAACAGTCATGGTCGTCGACATAGTTGGGCTCCAGGCTATACTTGCGATACTTCGAGAGCACAGGTCGGGTTTGCCCCATGGTGCAGAAGGTGCGGCTTCTCGTTCGGGGAAAGGCACATCTTGATGAGCAGGGGTTCGGCGTCCCACAGAAAACGCACGTGAATCCACTCCACGGTCCCCGCGTTCCGCGTCTTGAAATTGCGGCCGAAGACCACTGTGGGGATGCTCAGACCGAGTGGACCGAGCTCGCTTTCCAGGTCCGTTTTGACGCTGCCAACGATCATGTTGGTCAATTCCGCCACCGCATCCAGCACGTCTTCGTTCACGGACGGCGCTTCGGTCATCAGCATCGCCGAACAGATCCGGCAGGCCACGCTCGGGGAGCACGTCAGGCTGCCGGTTCCCACCCAGCTTCCCGCGATGCCGATAAATGAGACCACGCCATCATTGGGCTCGGCGATTTCCGGCTCGATGGTGACTTCTGCGCTGGCCAGTTCGCTCCCGAGCATCGTCGAGAAGACCTCGCTCGCCGAGCGAATGAGCGATTCCACCATCGTTTTATGAACGTTCATAACGTGGGCGCTGGTTCCAGAATCCCAACCAGCTTCTCCTTAATTTGATCGGCCGTGAACGGCTTGCGCACGTACCCGGCGGCACCGAGCCTGACTGCCTCGGCGACTTTGGTCTCGCCGCCTTCGGTCGTAATCATGACGACCGGTATCCGGTTCCACTGAGGCGATGCCTTCAGCGAGGCAAGCAACTGCAATCCATCCATTTTCGGCATGTTGATGTCGCTCAGGACGAGGTCGACTTTATGCTGCGCCATCAGCGCCAGTGCTTCCTGCCCGTCACCCGCCTCGTGAATGGTCGCTATCGCCATCCCAGTCTGGCGGAGCACCCGCGTCAGTATTTTGCGGATCGCCGCGGAATCATCTACCACCAAAACATCGGAATCCATTTGCCTCCTTACAAACCTATTCATCGGTTGGGAAGGTGAATTTCATTAGATCCGGACGAAAAAAAACTCAGCGGCGGGATTCATTTGTTGCGCGGGCGCCCCTATTGCTCTTCACTCGATCTGCCGATGAATTCATCAGGAACAGTCACGACATGAGCCGACAGCTTTCGCAGCAGGAAATCGACGCCGCCTTTCAGAACCTGCAGGGGCGCAAGCGGGAAGCGCCGGCCGTCAAGTTCGATTTTCGCCGTCCCGACCGTATCCCCAAGTCGCAGGTGCGCGCCATCCACCTGCTACACGACACCTTTGTCCGTAACCTGGTGTCCAGCCTCTCGGCCTATCTGCGCTCGTACCTCACGGTCAATCTGGTCAGCGTGGAGCAGCTATCGTACGCCGAATTTCTCGACGGTCTCCCCTCGCCCACCTGCATCGTCTCGCTCGGGCTGAGCCCTTACGACGGGAACGGCGTGCTCGAACTCAACCCTAGCCTGGTATTTCCCATCCTCGAGATGCTGCTGGGAGGCACCGGCAAGAGTTCCACGTCCATACAGCGCGACATCACGGAAATCGAGCAGCGCCTGCTCGATGGTCTTTTCCGCATCATTCTGCAGGATCTGCGCGAAGCCTGGAAGGCCGTCACCAACGTGGATTTCACTATCGAAAGTATGGAGACCGAGCCGCAGCTCCTGCACCTGCTCGCCCCTAACGAGGCGGTGGTCTCCATCGGCATCGAAGTCCGCATCGGCGAGGCGGTGGGCATGATGAACATCGCCATGCCTTCCATCGTCATCAAGATGATGCGCCAGAAGTTCGACCAGCAGTGGTCGGTGCGCAAGACGCACGCCAGCGAGGCCGAACAGCGCCGTGTGCTGCGCGTGCTGCGCCAGGCGTCGCTCCACCTCGAAGCCCGCATGGAAGGGCCCACTCTCTCCGTGCGCGACCTGCTGGAATTGCGCGAAGGCACCCTGCTCTCCTTCGATTTCCCCGTGGAGCGTCCCATCGAACTTACAGTCAACGGCGCGCACAAGTTCACCGGCCAGGTGGTCAGTACCGGCAAGAAGCGCGCCTGCCTGATCGAGCTGGTGCGTCCGACGCCCACTCAGCGCAGGATTATGGAAGAGGCAGCAGATCCAGATTCCGCGGGAGCCGGCACATGATACGCGCGCAGCGCGTCCAGGAACGCCCGCCCCCGCGGCCGGCCATTCTCCTGGAACAGCGCGAAGTGCTGCAGAAACACCAAAAGCGCAAGTACATCGGCATCGCGGGTATTGGCCATGCCCAACTCCTGCTGCTCGCGCTCGCGATAGCTGTCGACCGCTTCCTGAACCGCGGAATAAATTGCGCCGGCCAGCGAATTGCCGGGGCGGCTTTCGTAGAGCAATCCGCTTTGCAGCGAACGGTACGTGCGCACAAGTCCGTCGAGTGCGTCCAGCACATCGCGGTCGGCCACGCCTGGAGTCTCCATCGCGCTGCGGTAGATCGTCAGCGACAGGAAGGTCAGCAGCCGCTCTTTGTCGGTCAGCAGTTTCTCGGATACCTTGATATCGCGATTGGGAAACTCAGCGGGATCGCGCCCGTTTGGCTTTTCGTGGCGGCGGCTTTCGCGCAAGTACTCGCAATCCAGCGGGCAGGACACCGTGACTTCCCGTTCGGTGCCGCAACACTGGGCACAAATCTCCCCACTGACCCCGGGGCAGTAGCGGCGCGGACGCCGCACTTTGCAAATCGTGCACGGCATGACCTTAGTATAGAAGGAGGATGATCCGGACCAACCTTTTCTTCAAAGTCGAGATCGAGCACGACCGGGACGAGAAGCCCGAACGGCTGGGCACCGAAATCTGCCGGCAACTCTTGAAGTTTTATGGTGTGAGGGAGGCGGAAATGACCAACTTCACCCGAGTGGAAGAGTAGCTCCTACCCGAGCATGCTTTCAAACGTTCGCTGGAAGAACCCGTCCGTCATGCCGGCAATGTAATCGCACACCACGCGATGCGCCGGTTCGTCCGACGCCTGCTGCGCGTAAGGCTGCGGCAGCCGGTCCGGGTAAGCCAGGAAGAACCGGAACAACTCGCCGATCCGTGCCATCGATTGCCGCCGGTCGCTGCCCAGCGCATCGGAGGCATACACCCTGGCGTGCAGAAACCGCTTAAGTTCCCGGCTGGTCTCGGCCGCCTCAGCGGTGAAGCGCGCCAGCCGCGAAGGGTGAAGGCGCACGTCTTCGAAGTTCATCGCGCCGCTTTCTTCCGCCGCGCCCAGAGTGCCTTGGATCAGGCCGGTCACCAGGAGATCCACCAGTTGCCGCAGCGCCTCGTGGAAGCGCTCCCGGCCGGTCGCACCGGGGAACTGTGTCTCCACCGTCTCCAGGATCTCGCGGTACTGCGGCACAGCTTCGGCGATGTCTTCCGCCGCGATCAGTCCGGCGGACCACGCGTCGTCGAGGTCCGCCGTGTTGTACGCCACCTCGTCGGCCGGATCGATCAACTGCGCTTCGAGCGCCGGGCGCAGGCCAGGCAGATACCCGTCGAGCAGGGCGATCTCTCCCACGGCATAATCGCGCGAGTGCTTCACGATGCCTTCGCGGACCTCAAAGCTCAAATTGAGTCCCGGGAAGCGGGCGTAGCGCTGCTCGAACGTCTCCACGATGCGCAGGGCGTGCAGGTTATGGTCGAAGCTCTCGCCGAATGCCCGCATTTCCCCGCGCAGCGCTTCTTCGCCCGCGTGCGCGAACGGGGGATGCCCGATATCGTGCGCCAGAGCCAGCGCTTCCGTCAGATCTTCGTCCAGGTGCAATACGTTGGCCAGGGTACGTGCGATCTGCGCGACTTCAATGGTGTGGGTGAGGCGGTTGCGGAAATGGTCGGAGAGCCCGGGTGTGAAGACTTGAGTCTTCGCTTCCAGCCGGCGAAACGCGCGGGAATGCACGATGCGGTCGCGGTCGCGCTGGAACGCATTGCGGTAGGCGTGTTCGGGTTCGGGGTATCGCCGCCCCCGGCTTCGCTTTACCGGATATCGCAGCCGCCCCAGCATTTGGCGCGACGCCGTTACTGCTGCGGAATTTCGGCCAGCAGCGACAACGCTACCTGACCGACATTGCCGGTGCGGGTACGCAGCGGTTCCAGCAACTTGCGGGCTTCGGCCGGCTTTTTCAGCGCCAGGAAGCGTGCCAGCGAGATGGTCGCCTGGTCGGAAGACACGAATACAGTGGGGTTCGCGATCAGGTCGCGCAGGGTTTTCTCGCCTTGATCGACCCGGCCGTCGGCGAAGAAAATCTGGGCCAGCGAGAGCTTGGCCAGCGAGGCGTACTTATCGTCGGCCTTCTGCGCCACTTCCTGGAACAGCTTTTCAGCTTCAGCCAGCTTGCCCTGGTCCGCTTTGATCGAGCCCAGATAGTACTGTGCGATCTGACCCTCGTCGCTGCCCGAGTACTTGGCCTGCAACTCCGTGAAAACTTTGGTCGTCTCCGCGTCCTTGGCTTCCTGTGTCGGGAACGCCAGGCCGCCAACAGCCGACTGACCGATCGGCGCTTCCTGGACCGTGATCGCATTGGCCAGCGCTTGCTGCCGGGTCGCATGCTGGCTCCGGGAATACATGGTGTAGCCCAGGATCAGGACGACGACACCTACCGCGATGGCACCATATTTGATGGCCTCGCTCTTGTGGTGCTCGAAGAACGTAATACCATGTTCGACTTCCAGGGCGAACTGGTCGGCCTTTAATTCTTTGCGCGTAATTCTAGACACGAAAACCTCAGGATCTAATTGGAAACTCTATCTTACCACGCTGGCTGCCGGGATAAACAGGCCTAGGCCAAGCGACTGCCCCGTCGACCGGGTGGCGTAGCGTGTCGTCGACACCAGCGGCGACACTGCGGACGGATCACACACGGATCACACACGGATCACACCAGGCGCTGCCCGGTCGACCGGGTGTCGTAGCCGCACAGGGTTTCCAGTTCCCGCCGCAGCGCCGCCTGGGACAGCGTGTCCAGCAAGCGTTGCACCGGGCCCCACTCGAGGTGCTTGCGTGGGATCACGAGATCGTACCGTTCGGTAGAGAGCGGGATGAAGTGCAACCCGAAGGCGCGCGCGGCGGATGCGGTCGCCACGCAGCAATCGGCCAGGTTGGCGTAGACCCGCCAGGCCGCCGCCAGATGGCCGGCCGCGGGAGGCTCGCGATACCCGGCGACGGTCCGCGGCGCGATTCCCGCCTGCTTCAACCGGGAGTCCAGCAACTGGCGGCTGCCCGAGCCTTTCTCGCGATTGGTCAGGCGCACGCCGTCCGCGGCCAACTGCTCCACCCCGCGAATGCGTTTCGGATTGCCGCGGGCCACCACCAGTCCCTGTTCCCACACGGCGAAGCCGATTACCGCATGGCTCCCCTCCGCCTGGGAGGCAGCGTGCTGCAGGTGGGTGCCCGCCACGTGCACCAGCCCCTGTTCCAGTAATTCCAGCGCGGCGGAACTGTTAACCGGGGCGGACACCAGGCCGATCTGCGCCCGCTGCAGGTGGCGGGCTAGCACGCTGGTGGCCGGATCGCAGCCGGCGATCAGGAGTCGGTTGGCGATGGCGTCGTCCAGGATCTGAACGGTGCGCTTCCGCGGGTCCACCAGCAGCGCATCGGCCGGAGCGAGGTGCCATGGGACAGGAATGGCGGGTACGGCCACCAGTTTGTTCCCGACCCTGCAAAGCTCGAGCGGGGCGCCGGCGAACCGGCCGCCATCTCCGACGATCTCGGCCTTCGTCACGGGGGGCGCGGCGAATTCCTCCGGCTCCAGTTCGAATAGCTGCTCGACGGTGCATTCCAAGACGCGGGCCAGTTTGAGCGCCACCGCCGTGTTGGGGATGTAGTCTCCCGCCTCCATCGCGTAGATGGTCTGGCGGCTGACGCCCGCCGCGCGCGCCAGTTCCGAGGCGGCGATGCCCCGCCGTTTTCGCAATTCCGCCAGCCTGCTCGCTACCGCCGCCATGTGCTTCGCTCCCTGATTCCCGGGCATGTCCCGCCGACTTCCATTTTGCTCAATCTTGCCGTCCGTCGGTTGCGTTCTTTGCGGCATGGCGGCGAAGCGGGACGGCGTGGGCCGTCCCAGCGCGCGCGGACAGCGCAGCCTTGGGTCGACCGCCACGTGTTGCGGCCGCGGCGCCTTTCCCCCGGTTTGTGATATTGTCTGGTAAGCGTGACATCGTCGTTTATACGGTACCACTCCCGGCTGGCGATTTGCCTGCTGATCGGCCTTCGTACTCTCTCTTCCCAGGCGGGACGTGCGGAACTCTTCGGCATCGTGCGCGATCCCAAAGGGCTCGCGGTCTCCGGCGCGGCTGCGGAACTCCGCGATTCCGCTACCGGGGCCAGTTACGCCACACTCACCGGCGAAACCGGCGGGTACCATTTCGCCGCGCTGCCGCCCGGTGAATACGAACTCACCGTCAGCAAGGCGGGCTTCTTCACGGTGCACCGCACGTCGATCACCCTGGGGGTGGCCGGCCGGGTGGCGGCGGATTTCGAACTCGCCCTCGGCACGCGCGCCGACGCCGTGGAGGTCAATGCCGCACCTCCGCTGCTGCGGACCACGGACGGCTCGCTCGGCTACACGGTGAATGGGGAATACACCCACACGCTGCCGCTGGACGGCCGCAATTTCGTGGCGCTGATTGCTCTGGTACCCGGCGTGATGCTGCCGCCGGGGCAATTTCTGCCGCGCATCAACGGCAGCCGCCCGCGCACCAGCGAGTACCTTTACGACGGCGTCGGCGTGCTGCAACCCGAACCGGGGCAGGTGGCTTACTATCCCGTGCTCGACTCCATCGCGGAGTTTCACGTGGAGACCAACGCCTACTCGGCGGAGTATGGAAGGTCCAATGGCGGGGTGATTCAGGTGGCCACCCGCGCCGGAACCAACGAGTGGCACGGCACCCTGTTTGAATACCTGCGCAACGAGGCGTTGAACGCGCGCAACCTTTTCGCGGCCGCCGCCAAACCGCTTTTCCGGCGCAATCTCTTCGGCGGCGTCCTCGGCGGACCGGTGCGCCGTAACCGGACTTTCTTTTTCGTGGACTATCAGGGTGCACGCCTGGCAACGGGCGTCACGCGCTTTAGCACCGTGCCCACGCTGGCGCAGCGGCAGGGTGTGTTCAGCACTGCGATCACGGACCCTGCGACCGGAGCCGCGCGCACGCCCTTCCCCAACCGCACCATCCCGTCGGATCGCTTTGACCCGTCCGCGCTGCGGCTGCTGAATCGTTATCCCACGCCGGCGTCGGAAGCGAGCGCCAACAATTTCGCGCGCAGCGGAGTCGACACGGACATCGCCGACCAGTTCGACGCGCGCCTGGATCACCGCTGGAACGATCACCGCTGGAACGATCACCGCGGGAACGATCACGGCGGGAACGCAAACCGCCGGAACGCGCATCGCTTTTTCGCGCGCTATTCCTACTTCCGTGACGAAGCGCTGCCGATGACGCCGCTCCCCGATGGCAGCGGCAATCTCACCACTGCCGTCAATGCGCACACGCTGACGCGCGCCGATGGAGTGGTGGCCGAGCATACGTGGACCGTGTCGCCCGCGGCCGTCAACCAACTGCGCTTTGGCTGGACGCGCCGCGCCTTCCGGGTGAACGCGCTCGATGGCGGAGCTTCGGCCGAATCGCTGACCGGGATTCTCAACATTCCCGCGGTCTCGTTTCAGGGCGTGTTGCCAGTGTTCGAAATCGCCGGCTTTCAGCAGCTTGGCCCGCCGTCGTCGGCCAATGGCCGCGCCACTACCGCGGTGACCGAGGTGCTCGACGATTTCGCCTTGACGCGCGGCGGGCATAGTTTGAAGCTCGGCGTCGATCTGCGCTTCCAGCGGCTGGACGCCTTGCAGCCGCCGAATCCGGCGGGCGATTTCCAATTCACAGCCGCGCTTACCGGCAACGGCTTCGCCAGTTTCCTCCTGGGCGCGGTGCAGAATTTCTCGCTCGATGCGCAGCAACGCACGCTGCGGCCGCGGGCCAGCATCGCCGAAGGGTTCGTGCAGGACGATTGGCGCGTGAACTCGCGCCTGACGATCAATCTTGGTGTGCGCTACACACTCAACTTTCCTTCGACCGAGGCCGAGGGACAGATCGGGGTGTGGAACCTGGGCACGCGCGTGCTCGATTTTCCAAAGAACGCGCGCAACCTGGAGAAGCACAACGTCGGACCGCGCGTAGGACTGGCCTACCGGCTGAGCGACTCGTTCGCGGTGCGTGCCGGCTACGGGCTGGTGTGGATCGAGCAGGCCGGCATCACCACGCCGTTCACTGCGCCCATGTTCCCGTTCATTCAGACTCTGAGCCAGAGTTCGTTGGACAACTTGACTCCGGCCTTCCAACTCTCGGCGGGTCCATCGGTGAAGGTCACCACGCCGAGCGCGACGTCGGGGCTGGGGCAGGGTGTGTTCGCGGTGCAGCGCGAGCAGGGATCCGGCTACGCGCAGCAGTGGAACTTCACGCTGCAGAAGAGCGTGCGCGCGAACTGGTCGGTCTCGTTGGGGTACGCGGGCAGCAAGCTGACCAACCTGGGGGTGCCCGATACGAATCTGAATCAACTGCCGGCGCCGCTGCTGGCGCTGCGCGCGGGGCTCACGCAGCCGGTGAAGAATCCATACTACGGCGTCATCCCTGCGAGCTCGTCTCTGGGCGGGCGCACGATTGCGCAACAGCAGTTGCTGCGCCGGTATCCCGAGCAGACGACGGTCACGCTCTACCGCAACAACGTCGGCAACTCCACGTATCATGCGCTGCAGGCGCAATTGGAACGGCGCTTCTCGCGCGGGCTCACCTGGAGCGTGTCGTACACCTTTTCCAAGCTGATTGATGACGCGGGTTCGGTATTCAATTCGGCGCTGCTCACCGGACCGGTGGCCAATTATCAGGCGGCGGACAGCTTCAATCGCCGGCTGGAGAAGGACGAGTCCACGGGCAGCATCCCGCATGTGCTGGCGACGGGGTTTGTGTGGCAACTGCCCAAAGGGTGGGAGTTCAGCGGGATCGTGCGCGCGCAATCGGGCATGCCGGTGACGGTGACGCAGGCCACCAATTTCAACGCCGCGTTCGGCTTCGGGATTCAGCGCCCGAACCGGGTGGGCGACCCGGCGCTGGAGGCGGGGCAGCGCAGCACGGCGCGCTATTTCGATACAGCGGCGTTCACGGCGGCAGGGCAGTTCACGCTGGGCACGGCATCGCGCAGTCCGGCGCGCGGACCGGGTTATCAGGCGGCGGACCTGATGGTGGGTAAACTGTTTCGTGTGACGGAGCGCTTGGGCGCCGAGCTGCGCGCCGAGGTGTTCAACGTCAGCAACACGCCGCCACTGGGGCAGCCCAACGGCAGTTTCGGGTCGGCCGCTTTCGGCAGCATTACGACGGCGGGCGATCCGCGGGTTTTCGAATTTGCGTTGAGAGTGAAATTTTGATTCGTCCACGGGCAGTCTCCCTTCTCGTCGTCTGGTTTGCCGTATGTCTGGCGGCGTGCGGCCGCGCGCCGAACGGGCGCAAGCTGACGATCGCGGCAGCGAGCGATCTGAATTTTGCGCTGGCGGAAGTAGCGACGACATTCCGCGCGGCGCATCCTGAAATCGAACTGGCGGTCAACTACGGATCGTCAGGCAGCTTTTATGCACAGATCGAAAACCGGGCGCCATTCGATCTGTTTCTCTCCGCCGATGTAGAGTATCCGCGGAAACTGGCGGCGGCGGGATTCGGCAAGGCCGATTCCATTTTCACGTACGGCATTGGCCGCATCGTGGTGTGGGTGCCGGCAGGTTCGAAACTGGATCCGGCGGAAGCGCTGGGTTCGCCGGAGGTGAAGCATCTGGCGATTGCGAACCCCCGACATGCTCCTTACGGGCGTGCGGCGGAGGCGGCGCTTTCCTCGCTTGGAGTGTACCACGCCATGTCAAGCAGACTGGTGCTGGGCGAGAACATTTCGCAGACCTTACAGTTCGTGCAGAGCGGCGCGGCGGACGCCGGCGTGGTGGCGCTGTCGCTGGCTCTGGCTCCGGCGGCGCGCGCTGCAGGTCGTTACTGGGAGATTCCGGTGAGCGCGTATCCGCGGATGGAGCAGGGCGGCATCATCCTGAAGGATTCCGAGGCGGCGCGCGCGTTCCGCGCTTTCCTGCTTTCGAGCGACGGGCGGCGCATCCTGAAGCAGTTTGGCTTCTACGTACCGGGTGAGTGATATGGACTGGCAGGCAATCTGGCTGAGCATACGTCTGGCGGCGGCGACCACTGCGATTCTGCTGGTGACGGGTCTGCCGATTGCGTACTGGCTGGCGTTCTCCACGCGGCGCTGGAAGTTCCTGGTGGAAGCGCTGGTGGCGCTGCCGTTAGTGCTGCCGCCGACGGTGCTCGGGTTCTACGTGCTGCTGGCAATGGGGCCGCGGAGTCCGCTGGGCGCGTTGTACGGGAGGTTGACGGGCGGGATGCTGCCGTTCTCGTTTCAGGGACTGTTGCTGGCGAGCGTGCTGTACAGTCTGCCGTTTACGGTGCAGCCCGTGGCGGCGGCGTTCGCCGGCGTGGACCGCAAATTGTTGGAGGCATCGTGGTGCCTGGGCGTGACGCGCGCGGCCACGTTCCGGCGCGTGACGGTGCCGCTTTCGGTGCGGGGCATTGCCACGGGAGCGATCCTGAGCTTCGCGCACACGCTGGGCGAATTCGGCGTAGTGCTGATGGTGGGCGGCAATATCGCGGGGTCCACGCGCACGGTTTCGATTTCCATTTACGACTCGGTGCAGGCGCTGGATTATGGTGCGGCGGGTGCGACGTCGCTGTTCCTGCTGGCGGTATCCTTCACGGTGTTGGCGCTGACTTATGCGCTGCAACGGCGGGTTTGGGCGGTATGGCCGGGTCATTAAGCTGCGTGTGCCGCAAGCGTTTGTCGAAGGCGTTCGAACTCGACGCGAAGCTCGAAGTGCCGGAGCGGGCGGCGGTGACGGTGCTGTTCGGGCCATCGGGCTCGGGCAAGACGACGCTGCTGCGCATGCTGGCCGGATTGGAGCGTCCGGGAAGCGGGCGGATCGCATTCGGCGGGCGGGTGTGGTTCGACGCGGCGCAGGGAATCGATCTGCCGACACAGGAGCGGCGCGCGGGGTTCCTGTTTCAGGACTACGCGCTGTTCCCGCATTTGACGGTGGAGCAGAATGTGGGGTATGCGGCGAGTCCGGAGGCGGCCCGGCGCATGATGGAGAGCTTTGCACTGACCGGGCTCAGGGAGCGGAGGCCGGGTGCGATTTCCGGAGGACAGCAACAGCGGGTGGCTCTAGCGCGCGCGCTGGCGGCGGAGCCCGCGCTGTTGCTGCTGGACGAGCCACTCTCCGCACTGGATGCGGCGGCGCGGCAGCGTACGCAAGGGGAATTGCGGCGCATGCTGCTGCATAGCGGCGTGCCCGCGATTGTGGTGACGCACGACCGCATGGAGGCGGTGGCCTTGGGCGATTGGATGGCCGTGATGGTGGACGGCACGGTGCGGCAGTGCGGCACAGTGCAGGATGTGTTTCGCAAGCCGGCGGACGTGGCGGTGGCGGAATCGCTGGGCGTGGAGAATGTACTGGCGGCCGAGGTGGCGGGGCGCGAGGGCGGACTGCTGACGCTGATGGTGGGCGGCGCGCGCCTGCAATGCGTGGACGCGGGCGAAGCGGGCGCGGTGCTGGCGTGTGTGCGCGCGGAGGACGTGGCGGTGACGCGCGACGGGTCGCAGGTATCGAGCGCGCGCAATCGGTTGGCGGGCCGGGTGAGCGCGGTGATTCCGCAGGGCGCGCTGGCGAGGGTGGAACTGGATTGCGGGTTCCCGCTGGTGAGCGTGGTGACGGCGCAATCTGCGGCGGAGATGGGATTGCGCGAGGGCGAGTTGGTGACGGCGGTGATCAAGGCGACTTCCGTGCATTTGGTTGCTGCGGTGGAGTGATGGGGCGATGGAGACGGTGAGTTGGTGACGGCGGTGATGGTTCAAGACACGGATTGATGGGGCGATGGGTTCCCATGTAGATTGCTGCGCGAACTGGTGACTGCGTCGATCAAGGCGACTGCGGTGCATTTGGTTCCTACAATGGAATGATGTCGAGTGTGAAGACGAACGCGGCGCGCATTTTGGATGCGGCCGGCGTGCGGTACGAGGTGCGGCAGTATGAGGTCGATGAGAGCGATCTCAGTGCGCCCACGGTGGCGATGAAGGTGGGCATGCCGCCGGAGCAGGTATTCAAGACACTGGTGGCTCGCGGCGATCGCAACGGTGTGCTGGTGAGTTGCATTCCGGCGAACACGGAACTGGATCTCAAGGCGATCGCCGGATTGAGCGGTAATAAGAAGGTCGAGTTAGTGGCGGTGAAGGAAGTGCTCGGGCTTACCGGGTACATTCGCGGCGGCGTGTCTCCGTTCGGGATGAAGAAGGCGTTTCCTTTTTATCTGGACGAGACGGCGATTCTTTGGGATGCGATTGCGGTTAGTGCCGGCATGCGCGGGGCTCAGTTGGTGATGGCTCCGGACGATTTGATCCGGCTCACTGAGGCGACGCTCGGGGAGATTGGGAAGTAGTGTGGCGCGCCCCGGGCTAGTGCTGGGAGCACGGGGACGATTAAAGGCAGGCTCGCCGCCGATTCACGCGGATGGAGTGGGAAGCGTATCGGACGTTCCATCGGCTGTGGAGTCTTATGGGAGATCCTCGGGAGCGCTTTGGGCTGGTGTTGAGATTTACGCGTGGGTCCCGACGAGGACAGGTCACAGAAAACGATGACCTGTCCCACCGGCGCGCAAAGGTGCGCGCCGCCTGAAGGCGGCGGCAGCCAGGAATGGCTGCCCCACTGAGAAAGAAGGGCTCCGCGGGTGCTGGACAGGCCGGGAGGCCTGTCCTACTTTTGCAGGAAGAAATTGCCGACCAGCATGGACTCGATTCCGCTGGAGTAGAAGCTGCGTACGGCGTCGCGCGGGGTACAGACCAACGGTTCACCGAAGAGGTTGAAGCTGGTGTTGTAGAGGACCGGCAGGCCGGTGGCCTTGCCGGCGGCGTGCAGGAGTTTCCAGTAGAGCGGGTTCTCCTCGCGGTGGACGGTGTGCACGCGGACGAGGTCTCCGGCGAGGGTGGCGGCGGCGAAGCGTTCGCGGTGCGCGGGCTTGACTCGTCCGACGGTGGCGAGGTAACGGGCGTTGGGACCGATCTCGAAGTATTCCGCGGCGAGTTCGGCGGGGACGCTGGCGGCGAACTTGCGGAACGATTCGCGGCGCTTGATGAAGATGTTCAGGTTTTCCGTGGAGTAGGGGTTCAGGGGCGAGGCAAGGATGCTGCGATTGCCGAGCGCGCGCGAGCCGAACTCCATGCGTCCGTGCATCCAGGCGACGATCTTGTGGTCGTTGAGCTGGGCGACGGCGGTATCGATGATCTCTTCGGTGGTGACGAAGTAAGTGAAGCGGAGCTTGCAGTTTTCGAGCACCTGCTTGATTTCGGCGGCGGTGTAGCTGGGGCCGAGCGCGAGAGTGTGCAGAGTGACGGGCTGCTCGCGCTGAAAGGCGGTGTGCCAGGCTTCGCAGACCGCGCCAATGGCGGTGCCGGCGTTGCCGCTGACGGGCTGCACGAAGACGTTGCGGAAGCCGGAGCGGGTTTCGAGCGCATGCACGAGGAGCGCATTCAGGCCGAGTCCGCCAGCGAGGCAGAGATTCTCGCCGGTGCCTGCCATGAGGATGGCGGCGTCTTCGACGGCGTGCTGGATTCCGGCGGCGATGTGGGGGGCGAGCGATTCGGGGATGGGCGCTCCATCGGCGAGTCCGAGTGCAGTGAAGAAGCGGGCGCCGAAGCCGCCGTGGGAAAGGCGTTCGGTGGAGAGGAAGCTGCGATCGATGCGCGGGCCGGCGGCGGAGACGTTGAGGATTTCGAGGAAGAGGGCCTTGTAGCGATCATCACCGGAGACGGAGAGCCACTGGACTTTGTGTTCGTCGAGGTTGGCTTCGAAGCCGAGGAGTTCGGTGACGCGGCCGTAGAGATCGCCGAGCGAATCGGGCGAGTACTGTTCATGCTCGAGCGTCATACGGGTGCCGGCAGCGTGCCAGCGGGATCCGGATCGGAAGTCGCTGCCGCGGTCGAGGGTGAGGACGGTGGCTTCGGAGAAGGGGGAGGGGTAGTAGGCGCTGGCGGCGTGCGCGAGGTGGTGTTCGACGACGAGGATGCGGGAGTGGGGGAAGCGAGCGCGGAGCTTGAGGTGGAAATCGGAATCGGGAATGGGGCGGACGACGGCTACGGCATCGATTTGCGAGGGGGTGACTCCGGCGAGTTCGAGGCAGGTCGCGATGGCGCGCTCGGGCATCTCGTCGATGCTGCCCCAGTGAGTGCGGCGGCGGACGAGTTTCGACTCTTCGACGGCGGCTACGAGTTCTGCGTCTTTGAGGATGGCGGCGGCTGCGTCGCCGAGAAGTCCGCCGATGCCTAGGATGATCATGAACGGCTCCGGGAGGGGATGGGGAAGTGGGGAGGCTGGAATGCCTGCCCCACAGTGGGTACAGAAAACAATAATGGCCTTTGGCGGACGCCTTCCGAGCTTCGCTCGGATGCACAAGGCGGAGCCTTATGCCACATTACTTCTTCCTCTTTTCGATTTTGGCGAGGGCGTCTTTCAGGGTGACGGTGCGGTTGAAGACGGGGTGGCCGGGGGTGGTATCCGGGTCGACGCAGAAGTAGCCCATGCGCTCGAATTGGTAAAGCGTGCCGGGTTGGGCGTTGGCGAGCGAGGGTTCGAGCTTCGCTCCGGTGAGGACTTCGAGCGAGTTGGGATTGAGGTTGGCGGTGAAATCCTGACCTTCCTCGACCGCGCCGGGATCTTGCTTGAGGAAGAGATTGTCGTAGAGGCGCACTTCGCCGGAGGCGGCATGATCGCCGGAGACCCAGTGCATGGTGGCTTTGACTTTGCGTCCGTCGGGGGCATTGCCGCCGCGAGTGGCGGGGTCGTAGGTGCAGTGGATCTCGGTGATCTCGCCGGCATCGTTCTTGACGACTCCCATGCATTTGACGAAGTAGGCGTAGCGCAGGCGGACTTCGCGGCCGGGGGCGAGGCGGAAGAATTCCTTGGGCGGATCTTCGCGGAAATCCTCCTGCTCGATGTAGATGATTTTGGAGAAGGGCACTTTGCGCGTGCCTGCGGACGGGTCCTCTGGATTGTTGATGGCGTCGAGTTGGTCGACCTCTCCCTCGGGGTAGTTATCGATCACGACTTTGAGGGGGCGGAGGACGGCCATGACGCGCGGGGCGCGATGATTGAGGTCTTCGCGCACGAAGTATTCGAGGCGCGAGAGCTCGATGATGCCGTTGGTTTTGGAGAGCCCGATGGAGGCGCAGAAGTTACGCATGGCCTCTGGCGTATAGCCGCGGCGGCGAATGCCGGACAGGGTGGGCATGCGCGGATCGTCCCAACCGGAGACGTACTTGTCCTGCACGAGCTGGAGCAGTTTGCGCTTGCTGAGCAGGGTGTAGGTGAGATTGAGCCGGTCGAATTCGATCTGCTGCGGGTGGTAGATGCCGATGGCTTCGATGTACCAATCGTAGAGGGGGCGGTGGTCTTCGAATTCGAGAGTGCAGATGGAGTGGGTGATGCCTTCGATGGAATCGCTCTGCCCGTGCGCGTAATCGTACATGGGGTAGATGCACCACTTGCTGCCGGTACGGTGATGGTCGGCGTGGAGGATGCGGTACATGATGGGATCGCGCAGGTTGAAGTTGGGCGCGGCCATATCGATTTTGGCGCGCAGGGTGCGTGCGCCATCGGGGAATTCGCCGGCCTTCATGCGGGTGAAGAGATCGAGATTCTCTTCGACGGAGCGGTTGCGGTAGGGGCTTTCCTTGCCGGGCTCAGTGGGGGTGCCGCGGTATTCGCGGATCTGTTCGGCGGTGAGATCGCAGACGTAGGCTTTGCCGGCGTGGATGAGTTGGACGGCCCATAGGTAGAGCTGATCGAAGTAATCGGACGCGTAGAAGCAGCGGTCTTCCCAATCGAAGCCGAGCCAGCGCACGGTATCCATGATGGAATCGACGTACTCCTGCTCTTCCTTTTCGGGGTTGGTGTCGTCGAAGCGGAGGTTGGTTTTCCCGCCGAATTCAGCGGCGAGTCCGAAATTGAGGCAGATGGATTTGGCGTGGCCGATGTGGAGGTAGCCGTTGGGCTCGGGAGGGAAGCGGGTGTGGACGCGACCTTGATACTTGTTGGTCTTGAGGTCATCGAGGACGATGTCGCGAACGAAGTTGGAGGGGCCGGCAACGGGCTCGGTATTAAGCGTAGACATAGGGTTATAACTTTTCGATGGCTTGCGCGATGCGGGTGAGGCAGGTTTCGCGTCCCAGGACTTCGAGGGTGCCGAAGAGCGGGGGTGCGGTTTTCCGGCCACAGACGGCAACCCGCACGGGTTCAAACATCTGTCCGGCCTTGATGCCGAGTTCGACGCTGGCGGCGCGGAGGGCGGCATCGAGTCCATCGTGGGTGAATTCCGCCGTGGCAAGGACTTCGCGGGCCTTGACGAGGACGGATTTGGCCATGGCAGCGTCGCCCTTTTTGGGGATAAGCTCGGCGCTGTCGTAGGGCGGGAGTTGATCGGCGAAGAAGAAATCGGCAACGGTCTGGACGTCGCGGAGAAGTTTCATGCGCTCTTGAATGAGGGGCGTGATGTGGCGGAGTTTGTCGAGGAGCGCGGGGTCGGCAGGGGATTCGTCGTGACGGCTGATGGAGCTGCCGGCAAGCGAGTCCGCGGGGAGGGTGGCTTGCGGCGGTGTGTCAGGAGTGGAGGGGACAGGCCGGGAGGCCTGTCCTACGTCAGAAGTGGAAGGGACAGGCCGGGAGGCCGGTCCTACGAAGGGCACGAGCTCGCGGGCCAGATCGTCGGGGGCCATGGCGCGGATGTGCTCGGCGTTGAGCCAGAGGGCCTTGGGGTCGAAGGGCTCTTCGTCGGTGAACTTGACGACGGCGTTGGCGCGGTTAATGCCTTCGAGGGTGAAGAGTTCGACGGTCTCTTCGCGAGTGAGTTTCTCGCGATCGTTCTTGGGGGACCAGCCGAGGAGGCAGAGGAAATTGATGAAGGCGGCGGGAAGGAAGCCGGCGTCGCGGTAGGTGGTAACGCTGACGACGGGTCCGTGGACGCGTTTGGAGAGCTTCATGCCGTCGGGCGCCATGAGGAGCGGGAGGTGGGCGAAGGTGGGCGATTCGGCGCCGAGGGCTTCGAAGATGAGTTGGTGCTTGAAGGCGTTGGAGAGATGCTCCTGGCCGCGGATGATGTGGGAGATGCGAAGGTCGGCGTCGTCGGCACAATTGGCTAGGTGGTAGGTGGGCATGCCATCGCTGCGCAGGAGGGCGAAATCCTCAATGTCCTCGAAGGCTTTGGAGACCTCGCCGTAGACGGCATCGGCAAAGCCTACGTGGCCGGCCACTTCGGGCACTCGGAAGCGGAGGGCAAAGGGTTCGCCGGCGGCGGCGCGGCGGTCGGATTCCTCGCGCGGGAGTTCGCGCATGGGGCCGTGGCGCGAGGTGCCGGCCGCTCCGGAACGTTCGGTGGTTTCGGCGGCAGCGGCGAGGTTGAAATCGCGATAGGCGCGACCTTTGTCGAAGATCGCCTGGGCGGCGGCCCGGTGGAGGGCGAGGCGGTCGGACTGGCGATATTGCTCGTCCCAATCGAGGCCGAGCCAGGAGAGTCCTTCAAAGATGGAAGTGACGGAGGCGTCGGAGTTGCGATCGACATCGGTATCGTCGAGGCGCAGGACCATGGTGCCGCGGTTGTGACGGGCGTACAACCAGTTAAAGATGTAGGTGCGCGCACTCCCAATGTGCAGAAATCCCGTTGGGGAGGGCGCAAAACGGACTCTTGGCATGGAAATTTCAGTATAACAACGTGCCGATTATGCCGCTTGGTCGGCCTCCCCGGCGGGATTTGCGGGGGCGTCGGGAGCGCCCGGGGAAGTTGACGGAACGAAGCCAATTGCGGGTGAAGCGGGTGATGGGGCAAGAGTTGCGGGCGGGGCCGCGGGACATCCGGCGGATTTGGCGGGGCGCGCTGGCGGCGGCGCGGCGGGGAGGGATGGTGGCGGCGCGGCGGGGAGGGATGGGGCGGGGGCCGCGGGCTGGTTGGGTTCGACGGGGGGAGCTTCGGCGCGGAGGCGTTTGAAGGCGTCGCGAGCGCGATCGCGGGCGCGGCGCGCGGAATCGAGGCAGCGGTGGAGGGAGTGGAACTTGTCGCCGGAATTGGCGGCGATCCTGCCTTGCGGGTGCTTCTCTGTGTCGCCATTCCACAGGCCCTCCTTGAGGAACTTGTACATATCGACTTCGGTGACGTGGAGTCGGCGGATTTGCCAGACGCAGGCGATCATGTCGTCGACGAGGTCGCGGAGGTCGGGGTTGTCGGGCTGATAGAGGGTGTAGTACTCGGCGATGAGGGTTTGGAGGTCTTCGGCTTTCTCGCCAGGGAGGATGAGGGATTTGGCGTGGAGTCCGGATTTGAGGGCGTTCATGGAGGAGGCCGCCTTGCCGGTGGGGGTGACGGGTCCAGTGGACTTTTTCGCGTTGAGGCGATTTGCTTCGATCTGTTTGTTGGATGCCATTTTGGGTATTCCTTCTGACTCCGAGAGTAAGTGGGCGGCAGGCGGGCTTTTGGGGGCGGGGCTTGTAAGTGATTGGTGGGACTTAGACGATTTTCGGAATGTTGGTGTGACGGTTCACTCCGGCGGGGGCTGTGAAATGGGATTTTGAAGGATGAGTCCTGAAGGTGGAGCGACCTCTATCTGTCAGTGTTGGGGAAGCCGTGTTGAGGAAGCAGTGTTGTCGGGCCGTTAGGCGATTTGCAGGATGAGTCGCCCGAGGGTGGATCGCGGTTTGATCCGAATCGATTCCCCCCGGACGATTTGTTTTGAGAGTGGCTTTGCTGAGGCTGAACGGGTCACGGCAACTTTTGAAAATCGTAGAAGTCACCCGGTATTTCGGGGCTGAGCCGGACGCCGGAGGTCGTACCGCCTGGAATTGTGGCCATCACTTTTCCAGTCCGGTCCATCACGACGATTTCATTGGTGCCCTTGAAGGTGCGGCCATCCAGACTCAATTGAATGTTGACGCGAATCTTGGTGATGGTGGTGAGAGCCCGGTTCCCATCGAAAGCGAAAACGAATACCGTTTCCAGGAATTTGCGGTCGCCCACGCGGAGCCAAATCCCGTGAGCCGAACTCTGGGTGCCATCGGAGCCGGTGGCAATTAAGGTGCCGTCCGCGCCGAACGTGCTGAGGTTGGGGATGGCTGGAGCCCCGGCCGGCAGCCCGGGAGGCCGCAGTTCCGCAATCCAGGTACCTTCGAGAGTTTGATTCACGGTAGGCACGGCCTTATCGGCTGTGATGACGGTATCCAGCAGACCCTGGGCTTCGATATTTGCCGCCCCCATGAGGAAGGCGGCGAAAACGAGGAGAGTGGAACGTTGCATTTGAAGAGGCCTCCTTGGCCTCGGCTGGAAAGATAGCGTCTGGGCCGCAAGGTTTTCAATGGCGGGGATATGGTTTCTGTGTGGCGAGTGTGTTCCCGATCAAGTGATTTCATATGAAGCATATGCCGGTTGAAATCCCTGGGTTCAGAAACGCGGTGTTATGATTCGAACCTGGAGGAACCCACCGTTGGAAGCTGGCAAGCCGCCGATCCGCTTCGGAGTCTTCGAGGTGGACTTTGCGTCGGGTGAACTCCGTAAGCAAGGCGTAAAGATCAAGCTGCAAGAACAGCCTTTTCGGGCGCTGGTGGCATTCGTCGAGCACCCAAGCGAGGTCCTGACACGAGAAGAGCTTCAGAAGCGGCTTTGGCCCGCTGACACGGTTGTGGATTTCGAACGCGGCATCAATAAGGCGATCAACCGGCTGCGGGAAGCGCTGGGAGACGACGCGGACAATCCCCGGTTCATCGAGACGATCCCGCAGCGGGGGTATCGATTCCTGGCCCAGGTGGAAACCGCGGAGGTCCTTCGGCCCTCCTCAGCGTTGGTACCCGAAATCCCACCGGGCCCGCCGGGTGTTCCGCTCATGCGGCGGCGCGGTTTCCTCGCCGCGGCCGGCGTCACGCTCGGAGTGGCAATCAGTGCGTTCGCGTACCGCATGCAGCAAACGCCCTCGCCACGGATTGAATCCATCGCGGTGCTGCCTTTGGAAAACCTCTCGGGGAACCCAGCTCAGGAATTCTTCTCCGACGGGCTGACGGACGAACTGATCGGCGAGGTCGCGCGGATCCGATCCTTGCGAGTTATTTCGCGGACGTCCATCATGCAGTACAAGGGCGGCGCCCGCAAATCGGTGCAGGCAATTGCGCGGGAACTCAACGTGGATGCCATCCTGGAAGGAACCGTGGTGCAATCCGGACAGCGGGTACGGATCACGGCGCAATTGATCCGGGCTCGTGACGACCGGCACATCATGTCGGAAGAGTACGAGCGCGATCTTACCGACATCATCGCGTTGCAGGGCGACGTGGCGCGTGCGATCGCCGGGAAGATCAAGATCGAATTGACGTCTGTCGAGCAGAGGAGCCTGACTCGAACACGGCGGGTGAATCCCGAAGCATACGAGGCTTACCTGCAGGGAAACTTCTTCCTTCACCAGGGGATCCAGGGTATCGCGAAGAGCATGGATTTCTTCAGGCAGGCTATCAGAATGGATGCGTCTCAACCGGAGGCCCATGCCGGCCTCGCCGAGGCCTTGTGCTACGCGGGAATTTTCGGGTTTCGTCCGTCCGCAGAGACCTACCAAGAGGCGCGCCTGGCGGCACAGAACGCGCTGGAACTCGACGAAGGGAACGCAGTTGCCCACAATGCCCTGGCGGACGTCAAGCAAGGTTATGACTGGGATTTGGCGGGGGCCGAAAAGGAGTTTCAACGGGCTCTACAATTGAATCCCAGCCACCTGCTGACGCACCTGTGGTATGGCGAGTGTCTGACCCGCATGGAACGATATGACGATGCCCTGGCGGAGTCCGGGCGAGCGCTCGCGTTGGACCCGGTTTCACCCGGCGCCAATGGCAATCGCGCGATGCTGCTGTGGCGCGCGCGCCGCTACCAGGAGTCGATCGAAGCCAGCAAACGGGCGCTGGACGTTGATACGCATTTCATCAATGCCCTCGTGTGGCAAGGCCTTTCCCACGCGGGCAAGCGTGATTTTCCGAAAGCCTTCGCCTCACTGACGCAAGCTGCCAACATGAACAATGGACCGACGTTTCGAGCGCTGTTGGGGCACGTGCATGGGCTTGCCGGGGACAAGGGCAAGGCGCTCGGCATTTTGAATGAGATCGCAACGATTGCCAAACAAAGGTTCGTCTCGCCCGTCGATTTTGCCGTCGTGTATGCCGGGGTGGGCGACGCCGACTCCACATTCCTCTGGTTGGAAAAGGCGTATCAGGTTCGCGCTGTTGGAATTCAGCAGCTGCATTCCCCCTACTTCGATGGTTTCCGTTCCGATCCGCGATACGAGAATCTTACTCGGCGTGTAGGTCTGCCGTCGCAGACGGGGCGAGTTCCGTAAGTCGGTTTGAGTGGTGCCGGTGTGACTGTATGGGCGGACTTCGCCACGACTGCCAAAGAAAGGCAGACGGCTGGAGGTTTTGGTAGGTGGTGTCGGTTGACCTTGCGCTGGAAAGGCGGGTTCACGCCAAGCTCGCCGAGATCGCCAAGATAGGGCAGGATGGCGGCGTTCTACTGGACTCCGCGCGAGAATGGCGCGCTTCGCGGGCTAGCGTGCCGGGATTTCGACCAGTTCGACGCGGCGATTTTTGGCTCGGCCCTCCTCGGTGGCGTTGCTGGCGACCGGGGCGTAGGGGCCTGCGCCGAAGGGGCTGAGGCGGGCGGCGGCGATGCCGTGTTTCGCGGTCAGCGCGATGACTACCGACTGGGCGCGGGCCTGCGAGAGTTTCATGTTGAGGGCGAGGTCCGCGGTGATATCGGTGTGGCCGACGATGTAGAGGCGGAGGGCGGCGTTGGCCTGGAGGAGTTTAGCGATTTCGGCGAGGGCCGGTTCGGATTCGGGCTTGATGTCGGACTTCCCGGTGTCGAAGGCGATGCCGTAGAGGGCGATGCGGCCGGTGTCGCGGAGTCCCTCGGCCATGGTACTGGCGTTGATGGTGACGTCCTGCTGCATGGGCTGCTTCTCGATCAGGACCATAGTGAAGAACATTCCGCTGGGGCGGTTGGAGGTGCGGAGTTCGATCCATGCTTCGCGGGCGGCTTTGGCGAGGCGAAGGGTGGTAAGTTCGGCGGAGTCGAAGAGGACTTCGCCGCCGGCGGCCTTGGCGGCGTTCTGGTAGTTGCGGACGATTTGGAGTTCGCTGGGCATGGCGGCGCCATCCTTGAGGTCGTAGCGGAACTCGATTTTACGGCCTTCGACGGGTTTGTCCTGTTTGGCGTGGCCGGCGAGGACGGCGAAGGTGTGGGTGTCGAACGGCGTGTCCTGATAGTTGGAGATGTAGTAGCCGGGCATGCGCGAGATGCCGGGGTAGTCCTGGGAACCGGCGGCGTCGGTCTGGGCGGAAGCGTGGGGGAGCGCGGCGAGCACGGCGAGGACGACGGTGGCGAGCGATCGAAGCATGGCAAGATCCTCCGTTAAATTCGGATAGACACATCCCAAAATAGCACTCGCTGACGCCGTACTCCCTTGGGACTTCGCGACGCGCAGTCGATCTCCACGTCAGCATCCCACACCTGCGGCTTCCTTCAAGTGGCTCTATCGAAAGCGACCCGCCCCTGGCTTCCCACATAAACTCGCGCACCTCCCGGCGGGGTCGCTTCCGATACGGCGTTACCGGAAACTTGCTGAGCGGGTCCGTGATCAATCGGCCCGCAATCAGCTATGCCGCCGATTTGACCACGGAAACGCGTACCCTGTAGCCCAAAGAGGCGAGGATACGGATCAAAAGATCCGTCGAAACATGTTCCAATTCGCCGTTGAGAATCGCCGTGACTCTGGTCCGCGATGTTCCGGAACGCGTTGCGATCTGCGCGTGGGTGTACTTCTGCTTCCGCGTGATCTCTTTAAGTCGGGCAGCGAGGTCGTACTGAACCTGCCACTCCCTGGCGTCGGCGGCGGGCAAATCCAGTGCTTCAGCCAGTGCTTCAGGGGTCTTGGCGACAACCGGTTTCACTTTAGGCATCGAGCAACTCCTTGAGACGTTTCTTTGCCAATTCGATTTCCAGCGGTGGGGTCCGCTGCGTCTTTTTCGCGAAAGCGTGGAACACCAGGACGCCTTTTGCGGTGGCGGTGAAGTAGAACACCCGGAAGATTCCGTCTTCGCCCTTCACGCGGAGTTCTGAAACACCAGAAGCTACCGTTGGCATCGGTCGGCCGGCGGGCATCCCGAGCGTTTCGCCAATCTGGAGCCGAAATCCTCTGCCGATCCGCGAGCGGGCTTCCGCGGGAAACCTGCGGATCTCATCTCTCGCTTTCGGGTGGAAGATGATCGGCCGCACCTCAATAGTGTATCAAATTTGAGACATGAAAGATCTCGGCCTGTCACTTGTGGCCGAAAGACGGCGTTACCGGAAATCACCTCGTCTGCGCGTTTCCTGCAGGAAAGCTTTGCCCGTAGGGAAGCTGCGCTCCAGCTACACGAAGGAGGAAACTGCTTGCGTCGATAGACCCTCCTGCCAACGGCAAAGCGAGAGTCCGGTTGCCGCGGCCCGCGTTGACACGTCCCGCCAAACGTCTGACAATACCGGACAAGGAGGGCAACATGGAGTTCATCCGTCTTTCCTGGCTGGCTGGCACTGTTTTCGCGTTGATCGCCGCTGCCCAGCCTCGGTTTAACCCGCCGGTCATCTCGCAAATGGAAGGCAAGGTGTACGTCGAGGAGAAAGCGCTGATAGAGCCAAGTGCGCTACTCGATGGTTCGGTTGTTCGTACGGCGGAGGCAGGCCGGGTTGAAATCCGTCTGCGCGGTGGGGTGCTCTATGTTGGCGAGAACAGTTCTGTTCGCATCCTGGATAATCGACCGTATAACTTCAACCAATTGGAAGTGCTCAGCGGCTCGGCTGTCCTGGTGACGGACAGTGACGGGAGTGGGTTGGCGGCCGTTTGCGAGGACTCCGTGAAACTCTCCGATGCCGGCGTTTTCCGGTTCGACCTTCGGTCCATACCGGAATCACCGTATGGTGAAAGAGACTGCCGGTTTAGGGTGTACAAGGGTGCCGCGAGTGTCCAGTTGGCGACCCTGCCTGTCGTCCTAACGAGCGGAAAAACCATGCACCTGAATCGCCGGTGCGGGGATATGATCCCTACACAACAATTCAATACTGAGGACATTGACGGCTTGGACCGTTGGAGCCGGGAGCGGACGGGGGCAGTTGCTCGACGGCAATAATGCATGTAGATGATGTGCAGGGGACGGAGTTCTGGGCGATAAATGGGCTAGCCGATCTGGCTACCCTGCAGCGGTTGCGAGTGGGGCCGCCTTTCGGTGGTATATTCTTGTGCGGTGAAAGACAGGGCGCCTGCCAAGATAGCGACAAGAACATGTGTCATCGCCCCCAGTTTACCGCGCTTCTTGTAGGCCATCGATGTGCATGTAACGGGCGAGGGAACCTGTCTGACGATATAAGGGCTGTGAGACGGCGATACCGGACATCGACGGTTCCTGCGTGGCCGGTCACGTTCTACTAGAACCGGGGAGCTGAAGTGACGCTCCCCGTCCTCCGTTGGCCTTCTGTTCACGTGCCAGGCGCAGCACTGTAGCCACGAACATCAGCGCGCCGAAGTACGCCGGAGCCAGATGCGTGAAATCGGTGTAGCCGATGGCAGGGTGAACGCCGATGGCGGTGCCGAATCCCGCTAGCCCCATCAACATCACAACTTGCACGAAACTTCTTGTGAGCGGTGCGTGCCGGGCAAGTAAGAGGAGAATGATTCCTGTCGAGAAAAGCCCGCCGCCGAATCCCGCGCGATCGTGGGCGATTACGGGCACCAGCCGTGGTGAGATAGTTCTCAGCTCGGCGGGAGTCAGGCGCATGAATGCGAGATCCTGGGGTACGAAGACCCACGTCCTTCCGACCACCATAATCGTCGCTCCGGCGGCGATGATGCCCACGGCCAGGAAGCCCAGTCCCCAGCGCCCAAGGCTCAAACATTGGCCGGGCTGCCACATGTCGCGCACTTGAATCCGGGCCGGACGGGCCCGCCATAGGCCCATCAGGAAGACCGGCAGTAGGAAAATCGTCGCGATACCATGCCAACTATCCAGGTAGCCGTAGCCCAGATACGCAAGAAAGCTCGCGAAGCCAAAGATGCCGGAGACAAAAAACGTCCACCAGGCCCAGACCTCGCCGCCCCGCATTGGGAACTCTGCCAGGTACCAATAAGCGGAGCCGACGGCCAGCAGCGTGCCGCCAAAAGCTACGCGGTCGTGGAACATGAAATGAACGACGCGGATATTCGCCGCAACTGCGAGTTGGCTGGCATCGAAGCCGAGCGTGTGCACGTCCTGCGGCAAGAAGTAACCGCTGATGGACTGGAAAATCGCGAACCCGCCGCTAAGCACGAGCATCAGGCCGGTGATCGAGAGCAGGGAGCGACCATCGGACAACAGCGCCTCAAGGAGTCCCCGTTCGTCGCGCATGAATTCTCAATATAGCCGCATTGCCAGCGCCAAGGCTTGCCAGATTTCTGATTAGGGGCCGAAATCGGGGTTATGGAAAAGTGTCCCGTGTCGAGCGCCTGTGGCAAATGGAATGTCAGTCGGCGTGGCGGCGAGTTAGGGTTACGGGACGCGGAGATCGATGGCGCGGCGAAGTCCCAGGAGGGGGAGTTCGGGGATGAAGGCGTCGAAGAGGCGCTCTTCTTCGAAGAGGCGGCCGAAGGGGCCGGTGCCGATGATGAGCGGCTGGTCGTGGGGGAAGTGCTCTTCGGTGACCAGGGCGATGAGGGAGCGGACGGTGGCCAGGGTTCCGTAGTAGAGGCCGGATTGGATGCTGTCCACGATGGAGCGGCCGAGGACTTCGGCGGGGCGTACGATTTCCACTACGGGCAGGCGCGCGGTTTGCGATTCGAGCGCGGCCATGGAGATTTGCAGGCCGGGGGTGATGATGCCGCCGAGGTATTCCTTCTCTTTGGTGACGGCGCAGAGGGTGGTGGCGGTGCCGAAATCCACGATCAGGAGATGGCGAGCGGGGAAGCGGCTGAGCGCGCCGATGGCGTTGGCGATTTTGTCGGAACCCACTTCGGCGGGATTGCGGTAGCGGATCTTGAGGCCGGTCTTCACTCCGGGTTGGAGCAGGAAGGGCTCGAAGCGGAAATATTTGCGGAAGCAGTTGCGGAGGGAGTGCACGGCGTCGGGAGCGACGGAGCAGATGGCGGCCATGTCGATTGCGGCGGGGTCGATGGCGTTCTCGCGCAGGGTGGAGCGGAAGAAGGTGCCGTATTCGTCGGAGGACGCGCGGATGGAAGAGGTGCGGCGGAAGGTGAGTTTGAGATCGTCGCCATCGTAAACGCCGCAGTAGATCTGGCTATTGCCTACGTCGAGGGTGAGTAGCATATTCGGCTCCGGTGCGGATGCGGTTAACGGTGCGGGGTGTGCATGAAAGTGGGGCATTCATAAGATGCCCGGCCAATCGAGAAGAACTGGCGCAAGCGCGTTGGAGTCTCCCGACCTGATTCGGCGCGGCTGGAAGGCTTCCTTGCGGGCGCGTCTCGGACTGGGATTTCTGGACTCACTTGGAAATACCTGACAGCGGGACGTTATCGATGAGGCGGACTCCGCCGAGGTGGGCGGCGGCGAGGCGGCGGTCCCAACGGTCGTCTACGTAGTCCACGGTGAAGCCTGCGGCTTCGAGGACGGCGCGGGCTTCGGCAGGGGTGGCGGAGGTGGTGAGGGCGCGGTAGAGGGTGGCGGCGCGATCGCGCGCGGCGGGGGGGAGGCGGAGGTTGCGGGAACTGAGGGCGAGTCCGCTGGCCTCGCGCACGGTGGGGCAAGGGACGATTTCGGTGGGAATGAAGAACTCTTCGGCGAGTTCGGTGACGAGTTGGAGTTGCTGGAAATCCTTCTCGCCGAAGTAGGCGCGGCGGGCGCGGACGAGGTTGAGAAGTTTGAGGACGACGGTGAGGACGCCTTGGAGGTGGCCGGGGCGGAAGGCGCCTTCGAGCACGGGGGTGGTGTTGGGTTCGATGCGGTAACGGTAGCCGTGCGGGTAGAGATCGGCGGCGGTGGGGAGGAAGACGTCGGAGACGCCGAGGGTGGTGAGGAGGTGGAGGTCGGCGTCAAGGGTGTTGGGGTAGCGGGCGAGGTCGTTGGGGTCGTTGAATTGGGACGGGTTGACGAAGATGGAGACGGCGACGTTTTGGTTTTCGGCGCGGGCGCGTTCGACGAGGGCGGCGTGTCCGGCGTGGAGCGCGCCCATGGTGGGGACGAAGCCGAGGGTGCGGCCGGAGAGGGCGGTGCGGCGGGCCTGCCAATCGGCGAGGGTGCGGGAGAGGTGGATCACGAATAGCTCTCCTCTTTGGCGGGGAAAGTTTTGGCCTTGACGGCGGCGTCGTAGCGGGTCAGGGTGTCGAGGACGCAGCGCGCGCCGTCGAGGAAGGGGCGGGCGAATTTGGGACGGAAATCGGTATTCAGTCCGAGCAGGTCCTGGAGGACAAGGATCTGGCCGTCGCAGCAGGCTCCCGCGCCGATGCCGATGGTGGGGATGTGGAGGGCGGCGGTGATCTCGCGGGCCAGGGTAGCGGGAACGCATTCGAGGACGATGG
This sequence comes from Candidatus Solibacter sp., assembly GCA_039934035.1. GTDB lineage: Bacteria > Acidobacteriota > Terriglobia > Bryobacterales > Bryobacteraceae > Solibacter. The sequence goes on from JBDTMZ010000091.1 coordinate 35,398, forward strand.
AGAAGGCACCGAGTTCTTCGAGCGCGGTGGCCTGGCGGGTGATCTGGCGGGCGGTGTCCTCGGTGCGGCCCTGTACGCGGAAGCCGCCGTAGGCGTGGACGGATTGGGGCTGGAGTCCGAGGTGGCCCATGACGGGGATACCGGATTGGACGAGGTGGCGGACGACGTCTTCGTGACCGTCGATGCCTTCGATTTTGACGGCGTGGGCGCCGGCCTGCATGAGGATGGCAGCGGTGTCGAGGGCGGCGACGGGTCCTTTACGGAAGGAGAGGAAGGGCATGTCGGCGATGGTGAATTTGGCGGGCGCGCCGCGGACGACGGCCTCGGTGTGGAGGCGCAGGATTTCCGTGGAGGCGGAGAGGGTGGAGGGGTGGCCGTGCATGACCATAGCGGCGCTGTCACCGACGAGGATGGCGTCGATGGGGCTTTGGGCAAGGATGCGGGCGAACGTGTAGTCGTAGCACGTCACCATCGAAAGGGCGCGGCTTTCAGCTTTGGCGCGAAGGAAATCGTTGGCACTCATGGCTTACCTCGTGGTGAAGGCGAGCGAGTGGGAGATAGGAGTGTAGTGGAGCATCGCCTTGGTACCTGTCAAACGTTGATCAAGTCCTGGTCTTACATGCGGCCCGGAGGGCTGCGGGAAAACAGAGTCGCTGCAAATGTCAGCGCTGATGGAAGTATAGCAGGGGTGCCTGGAGGAGGCGGATACAAGGGATCTCGCGGGGTGCGCGACAAGAATGTTTCCAGTATGTTCATGGCTATGTCCAGGCTGACGGTGTGGGTATTGGTATGTGCCGCGCTGTGCGTTGCGGCGTTGCCGGCGCAGGCAAAGAGTTGGAGGCGGTGTTCACGCCGGCGGCGATTCAGGTGGACGGCAAGGTGGACGATGCCTGGAACAGGACGGCGAAGCAGGACATCGTGATCTGCATGAACGCGCAGCGCACGGCGCAGTTGAACGACTGCAAGGTGTCGGGCACGGTGCAGGTGGGCACGGTGCAGGCGATGTGGAACGGGCCGGTGCTGTATCATGCGCGCGGAGGTTCCCCTTGGACGCATCGGCGGCGTTGTCGGGCGGGTGACGTTGTATGCTAGCTGGAGACCGCTGCAAGAGGAGTCTGACCGAATGAAACGAGTGTTAGCCGTGTTGGCGATCGCGAGCGGGGGACTGCTGCTATTGGCGCAGACCCGCATGAATTACTCCATGGTCTCGCAGGAGAACGGGCACGTGGCACTGGGCCTGGCGTTGCGCAAACTGCCGGTCAGCGGTACCTTCCTACAGGCTCCGGCGCATCCCGACGACGAAACCAATGCGCTGCTGGCGTACTTCGGGCATGGGCTCGGCCTGCGTTCGATCGATTTGCAGAACAATCGCGGGGACGGCGGGCAGAACGAAATCGGGCCGGAACTGTTTCGCGATATCGCCGTGCTGCGCACCAGCGAATTGTTATCGGCGCACCGGTTGGATGGGGCGGAGCAATACTTCACGCGGGCTATCGATTACGGCTACTCGTTCGATCCGGAGGAAGTGATCAATAAGTGGGGGCGGAAGGACATTGTCGGCGATTATGCGCGGCTGTTCCGCACGCTGCGTCCGGACGTGGTGGTGACGATGAACATACAGGGTCGCGGCGGCGACCGGGCGCACGAAGCGACGACGGTGCTGGTGCGCGAAGGCTTCCTGGCGGCGGGCGATCCGAATATGTACCCGGAGCAGATTCAGGAAGGGCTGCGTCCGTGGCAGCCGAAGAAGCTGTACTTCTCGGCGGCGGGCGGCGGACCGGGTGGTCCTGGCGGTCCCGGCGGCGGGCAGGCGGGCGGACGCGGGGGACGCGGCGGACGTGGAGGCAATGCGGCTCCGGCGGCAGGCGCGCAAGGCGGGGAAGCGCCGGCGGCCGCACCGGCTCCGGTGGCTGCGCCGGTGAGGGTCACGGCGGTGAATACGGCGACGTACGACAGTTTGCTGGGGCGCACGTATGCGGAGATTGGAACGGACGCGCGCGCGAGTCATAAGTGCCAGGGCATGGGAGTGGGCGCGACGCCGCTTCCGGCGGGGGTCGGCGGCGCGGGTGGACGCGGCGGCCCGGGCGGTGCGGGTGGGGCGGGTGGACGCGGCGCGGCTCCGGCGGCGGGTGCGCAGACTCCTGGCACGCCGGCGCCGGGTGCGCCCGCGGCAGGGGCTCCGGGTGCGGGCGGCGGCGGACGCGGCGGCGGCGGGTATCAGTTGATGGAGACGAGCATTCCCGGGCAGAAGGACAAGAGCGAGGCGTCGCTGCTGGATGGCGTGGATGTGAGCCTGACGGGGATTGCGCAGTATGCGGGCGCGAATCCGCCGCAATCGCTGACGAGTGCGTTGAGCGCGATTCTGGCGGAGGCGAAGAAGGCCGAGGCGGCGTTCACGGCGGGGAACGACGCGGGTGTCGCGGGTCCGGTAGAGGCGGGGTTGACGGCGCTGCGCACGCTGCGCGGGCAATTGGGCTCCATGGGACTGAGCGAGGTCGCGCGTTATGAGATTGAATTTCGACTGAAATTGAAAGAGCGCGATTACGAAGACGCGGTGCTGCTGGCGCACGGCGTGACGGTGGACGCGCTATCGGAAGACGGCCTGGTGGTGGCGGGGCAGCCGCTGCGCCTGGCGCTGGTGGCGACGAATCGCGGAGCGACGGACGTGGGTGTGACCAAGGTGGAGATTGCGGGCGTGGACGCGCCGAAGGCGTGCGAGCCTGCCGTGCTGAAGAAGGATGCGACGTTCACGTGCGTGTCGGATGCGCATGTTCCGAAAGACGTGAAGCCGACGACGCCGTATTTCCACGACAATTACTGGAAGCATCCGGAGAATCAGGCGATTCAGATTGTGGACGCGGGCGTGCCGTTTGGCGCGCCGTTTGCGCCCACGCCGTTCCGCGCGACGTTCCATCTACGCGCGGGGAATGTGGATATCACGAAAGAGATCCCGGTGCAATTCCGCTATGTGAAGGACGTGTATAGCGGCGACAAGCGGATGGAGTTGAGCGTGGTGCCGGCGTTCTCGGTGAAGGTGACGCCGAACCTGGCGGTGATCGGGACGACGGCGCCGGGGGCGCGCGAAGTATTCGTGTCGGTGACGAGCGGAATGAAGGGGGATGCGAAGGCGAGCGTGGCGCTGGAGCTGCCGGCGGGGTGGAAGGTGGCTCCGGCGAGTGTTCCGCTGGAATTCACGCACGAGGACGAAGGCGTGACGGCGCGGTTTCAGGTGACTCCTCCCGCGCAGCCGAAGGCGGGCGCATACACGCTGCGCGCGGTGGTGACGTCGGGCGCGGAGAAGTATGCGGAAGGGTATCACGAGATCGAGTATCCGCACGTGCAGCGGCGGCAGGTGATGAAAGCGGCGGAAGCGGCGCTGCGAGTTGTGGACGTGAAGACGGTGCCGAATGTGAAGGTCGGGTTCCTGGTGGGCGCGGGCGATTCGACTCCGGCGGCGCTCACGCAGTTGGGCGCGAAGCTGGATACGATCGAGCCGGACGAACTGGCTTGGGGCGATCTTTCCAAGTACGACGTGATTGTGACGGGCGTGCGGGCTTACGAGAAGCGGGCGGATCTGCGTGCCTACAACAAGCGGCTGATGGACTTTGTGGAACGGGGCGGAACGCTGATTGTGCAGTACAACAAGACTGGGTCGAACAATCAGGAATTCGGTCCGTTCCCGGCGAAGGTGAGTGGGAACCGGGTGACGGACGAGACGGCGCCGGTGAAGGTGTTGAAGCCGGAGCATCCGGTGTTCAATTTCCCGAACAAGATTGGTCCGGGGGCGTGGACTGGATGGGTGCAGGAGCGCGGGCTGTACTTTCTGGGGGAGAAGGATGCGAAGTACGCGGATTTGATTGCGATGACGGATCCGTTCAAGGACAATCCCGGTGAGAAGATGGGCGCGCTGGTGGAGGGCCGGTACGGGAAGGGGCGCTGGATTTACCTAGGGCTCGGGCTGTGGCGGCAGTTGCCGGCGGGGACGGACGGGGCGTATCAGTTGTTGGCGAATTTGATTGGGCTGGCGAAGGCGAAATAAGCTGTCAGCTTTCAGCTATCAGCTTTCAGCTCTCAGCTATCAGCTCTCAGCTATCAGCTCTCAATCCCGCCTCCGGCGTCGCCGGATTGAATAACTGGTGACCTCGGGAGCGCAGGGCCTGGTCCCGCTTGTCAGAGGCCAGCTCTCAGCTTTCAGGGCAGGAGCGCGACTCAGGGGCGCTAGCGGGTTGCACACGATACCATATGACGAATGAACCGGCCCGATTGTGACCTCAGGAGTACGCCCATGAAAACCGTTATTTGGACTTTAATGCTGTGCTCGACTGCGCTGCCGCTGCACGCGCAGGTAAAGATCTCGCAGCAGGGTAAGGATAAGATCTCGATCGAGATCGACGGCAAGCCATTCACCGATTTCTACACCGGTGGGGAGGGCGGCAAGCCGTACCTGCATCCCCTGCGGTCGGTGAGCGGGAAGGCAGTGACGCGGAGTTTCCCCATGGCGGCGGACGTGGCGGGAGAACGGCACGATTCGCCGAATCATCGCGGGCTATGGTTCACACACGGTGACGTGAACGGTTACGATTTCTGGGCGACCGAACCGGGACAGAAGAGCGCCAATCCGAATAGCAAGGGACAGGGCAAAGTGGTGCTGGGGAAGGTGGACAAGTTCGTGATGAACAAGAAGCTTGGCACGATTTCCAGCACACACTCCTGGCAGACACCCTCGGGCGAGACGCTGCTGGTGGAGAATCGCAAGATGACGTTCTATCCGGACCCACAATCGCGCATCATCGATTTCGATGTCACGCTGTCGCCGGTGGTCGAGATCCGTTTCGGGGACACACAGGACGGCATGTTCGCGCTGCGCCTGGCGGCGGCGTTGGAAGAGGAGCAACCGGAGGGGATTGCGGAACCGAAGCGGACCGGCAAGACGGTCAACGGACAGAACAAGAGCGGTGAGAAGAACATCTGGGGCAAGCGGTCGGATTGGGTGGATTATTCGGGAAAGATCGACGGAGAAGCGCTGGGCGTGGCGGTGTTCGATCATCCTTCGAACCCTCGGTATCCCGCCTACTGGAACGTTCGCGGCAACGGTTTGCTGGCGGCGAACATTTTCGGGCTGCACGATTTCGAACGCGACCCGGGGCGCGATGCGGGGCTCACGCTGCGTGTGGGGCAGCCGCTGCGGTTCCGCTATCGCGTGGTGATTCATCCGGGCGATGCCACGTCGGGGGTGCGCGCGGCGTACGAAGAGTGGGCGGTCCAGCAGTAGGCGATCCAGCAGTAGGCGATCCAGCAGTAGGCGATCCAGCAGTAGGCGATTGGCAGGCTACTTCACGGTAAGTTCGAAATCCACCTGTAGGACCAGGGAGTCGCTGGTGACGCGGATTTCCGGCACGTTAAATTTGCGTACCGCGCGGGTGTAGCCAGGCTGTGCGGCTGGCGCTTCGAGCAGGCTCTGGGCGCTGATTTCCAGAGGATATTTGAAGTCCCGGATCAGGCTGGATTGCATGGCTTGGCAGACCTTGCGAATGTAATAGCCGTTCTTATCCCGGCTGCGCACGATGACTTCCTGCAAGGCGAGTGACCCGCTCTTGTAGACGGGCAGCGCGGTAATCAACACGTCGAAAGCGTCGCCGAGACCCACGCACTGGCCGGCCACATTGAGCGCGCTGCGTCCGGTGAAGTGCGCTTTGATCAACAGCAGGCTCCCCTGCGCGCGCACCTGCGGCTTTTCGAGATAGGCGAAATTGCACTTATCGGCCTTGCTGCCGCGCACGTAGCGGCGCCCGTCCTGGCTGAAGACCTGCTCGGTGAGCATGCGCTCCAAGGCGCCGAATTGAATGTGCAGCTCCACGGCGGCAGCGGACTGGGAGAGCGCGAGAAAGAGGACGACGGGGCGAATCACTCGTGCTTTTCCAACTGCAAGTTGATGGTGCCGATGGTGAAGGTCATGCGAACGCGAATCTGCACGGGAAGTCTGCGCCGGTCGTCGCTCACCCAGATATTGACGTGAGCCGAGCGCTTGTAGAGCACGCCGTTGAAGAGGTAGATTTCGTAGCGGATGGTTTTGAAGGCGCCGGCGGGAGTTTTGACGTCTTCGCGCGCTTGCGCTTCCACCTTGACCATGACGCTTTTCTTGCCGTCGGTAAGGGGAATGGTGGTGCTCTGTCCGGGTTCGAGATTGAGGGTGCGAATGAAGAACAGGCCGCCGAGGACATCGTGCACGCAAGGGGGAATTTCCGTTTCCTGGGAGAGCACGACGGCGTTGTTTTTGGCGCGATCGCGTTCCAGATAGATGGCCTTTTTGGCTTCAGAATCGAAAGTGATTCTGGTATCGCGCAGGCGGTTTCCCTCTTGCGCGGTCATCTGCATGGTTTGCGCGCAGTAGGCAGGGTTCATGTTGACGGAATAATCGTCTTCCACTTTGAAGAGCTTGGAGACGATGCCGGTGGATTCCAGATGCAGGTTGGCTTGAATTCCGGGGCGGGGCTGCGGGGTGGAGCTGAGTTCGACTTTGGCTTTCCCGGCGTTGAACAAACGCCATTCGATGGTGTAATTCAACGTTTCTTTGGCAGGCAGGCCGGCACTCTGCGAAAAAGCAAGTGTCGCGCAGACGAGGAGCGGCAACAGCAGTTTCAAGAGCATGAAAGGTCAGTGTCGCACTTGGGGCGGCGGCGGCGCAACGCATCGGGTTAAATTAGAGTGGGCCCAAGGTGGCGCGCGCGGCGAAGCGTTGCCAGCAGTCAAGGCGGCCGGCAAAAGCAGAAAGCGGGGGACGGTGGTCGTTCTAGGCATAGATATCGGCGGCAATCATATACGCGCGGGGATGGTGACCGAGGAAGGGGCCATCCTGGCATCGCGCACGATTCGGACGCCGCCCGATCTGGATACATTTCTGCCTGCGCTGCAGGAAGCAATTCGCTGGCTGGTGGAAAGCATGGGCATGCCGGCGGGCGTCGGCGTGGGCTGCAAGGGCAGGATTGATTCCGACACGACGGAGATTCAGTCCCTGCTCGGGCCGCTGCATTTTCTGCAGGGGCTCCGCCTGACAGACGTAGTGGGGCTGCCGCTCGAAGTGCCTGTGTTCGCCGACAATGATGCGCGCGTGGCGCTGGCGGGCGAAATGGTCTGGGGCGCGGCGCGAGGGCGGGAAAACGTGCTCATGCTGACGTTGGGCAATGGGGTAGGCGGCGCCGCGCTGGTGAATGGACGCCTGCTGCGCGGCCACTCGGGCACGGCCGGGCACATGGGGCACCTCACGGTGAATCCTGACGGAGCGTTCTGTTCGTGCGGGAATCGCGGGTGCCTGGAGACGGTGTTCTCCGCGCGCGCGATCGAGGCCGATGCCTGGGCGGCGGTGCATCGGGGCTGCGATTCTGTACTCACGCAGCTTTTCCGCGACCAGCCGCAACTGGCGTCGTGCCGCACGGTGTTTCAGGCGGCAAGCGAGGGAGACTCGCTGGCGGTGGCGATTGTATCGCGAGCCATCTTCAAACTGGGCGCGTCGCTGGCGGGATTGCTGCACATTTTCGATCCGGAGCTGGTGATTCTGGGCGGCCATGTGGCGAATGCGGGCAAGGATTTATTGGTGCCGCTGCAGGACGAAGTGTGGAATCGGTCGCGGACGCTGCTGGGGCGCGAGGTGCCGATTGTGGAGCAGCAGGTGGCGGATAAATCGGGCATTCTGGGCGCGGCGGCGCTGATTCTGGCGCCTCGGCCGTAGGGTGAATTTTGTCGGCTGCACGCGAGGGCTATGAAATGATGGCTAGGTCAGGCTCGTTCCACCACGGACGAGCTTTGCGCGGCTGCACAAGGCAGGCGAGGCAGCGCTCAAGGCACGCGCCGCTTGAAGGCGGCGGCAGGCTGAAGGCCTGCCCCACGAAGGTGGCATCGGACGTGCTCCGGTGGGACAGGCCATCGTCTTTTGTGGCCTGTGCCCTTTCGTGCGAAGCTGCAAGGCTCAGACTGAACTGGCGCCAAATGGCCAAACTCCGGGTCCGAGCTGCGCTCGGATATGGACAAGGCAGAGCCTTATCCCACTCGCCTGCTCGCGCTTCGAAGCGGTGCGGACGGGCCACAAAAAACGATGGCCCATCCCACCCGGAATTGCAGTTGCGGCAGGCACGAATACCCGGCAGGAATGCCTGACCCAAAAAATGACCAATCCGGCAGGCTGAAGGCTTGCCCCTCAAAATGGCATCGCCACAACTTAAACTGAGGGTCGAAAGACGGTTGCTCTGCGAAAAGGCTGAAGGAGTGTAGGCTCGCTTGGGTTGGACAGGTTCGAAAGACGGTCGCTCTGCGAAAAAGCTGAAGGGGTGTAAGCTCGCTTGTGCTGGACAGGCCGGGAGTCCTGTCCTACTCGTACCGCAGAGCTTCGGTGGGGTGGAGGTGGGCGGCGCGATTGGCGGGCAGGATGCCGAACACCAATCCGACGAGACAGGACACGCCGAAGGCCACGACGATGGCGACCGGAGAAATCGGTATGCGAATGTCGGCGAACAGTTGGACGCTGAGCGGAATCGCCACGCCGGCGAGAATTCCGGCGATGCCGCCGGTGAGGCTGACCACTACCGCTTCAGTGAGAAATTGCAGCAGAATCTCGCGGGGCGTCGCGCCCACCGAGAGGCGGACTCCGATTTCGCGCGTGCGCTCGGTGACGGTCACCAGCATGATGTTCATAATGCCGATGCCGGATATTAATAGCGTGATCGCCGACACCAGCACCAGCACCAGGGAGAGAATCAGCGAGATATTCTTGGCGGCATTGAGGATGGCGGTGAGCGTGTCCACCCGGTAGTGTGCTCCGGGGCGGTGGCGGGCTTCGAGAATCTCCTGAAGGCGCAATGCCACGCGGTCCACCTCCTGCGGGGACCGCACCTGCACGTACAGGGGATCGATGCGTTCGAGCGGTGTGAAGTAGCGCAGCACGGTGATGGGAATGAGGATGGTGTCGCGCTCCACTTCGGATTGGCCGAAGGTCTCCACCTTTTCGTGGAAGGTGCCGACGACAGTAAATTCCAGACCGTAGAGCTTGATCACCTGGCTCAGAGCGGCGGCGCGTCCGCCGAACATGCGGGTGGCCAACTGGTCTGTGAGCAACGCGGCTTTGGCGCGCAGGGTGACATCGCCTTCATCGAGGAAACGGCCGCTGCTGATGACGATATTGCGGACCGGTTGATAATCCTGGTCGGTGCCGATGACTTTGACGTCCTGCTCTTTGCCGCCGATGAGGATGCGGTCGAAATTGGACATGACGCCGGTGGCGGCGACGATGTCCGAAGTCAGCTCGTGGCGGATCGCCTGGACATCGGACATTTTGATGTAGTCGGCATCGGCCACGGCGCTGCCGCCGGCATTGGCGTAGTAGGCAAAAATGATGTTGGAGCCGATGCCCTGCACCTGCTCCAGGATGTAATCCCGGCTGGTGAGCGAAATGGTCACCACGAGGATGACGGAAGCAGTGCCGATGCTCATGCCCAGGCCGGTCAGCAACGACCGTACCGGGCTGGCGCGAAGCGCCTGAATGCTGAACTTAATCGCTTCGCCGATGAACATGGGCCGGGCTTAGCTGCCCAGTACCTGCTTGAGCAGTTTCTCCGCCTCGGCGCGCGGCGGATCGTCCGGCGTCAGGGCGCTGCCCAGATAGCGCTTGAGCAGTTCCTTGGCTTCTTCGAGGTTGCGTTTACTCTTGATGTAGAGATCGGCTTTGGCAAACATCAGACGGGCGCTGTTGGGGTCGATCTGCGCAGCCTTGGCAAGGCTGAGGTCGGCATCGTGATAGCGGCCCTGTTTGGTGAACAGATGGGCAAGGTCGATGAGGCGGCCGATCTGCTGGGGGGCCAATTCCACGGCGCGGCGCAATTGCGCTTCGGCCTTGGGAAACTCCTTGCGTTTTTCGGCGAGCTTGGCCTGTGCCCAATACCCTTCCACGGGGTTGAGGCGCGAAATCTGCTCGGCCAGGTTGGCCGCTTTGTCATAGCCACCGCCGAGGAATCCGGGGGCTTCCAGATAGTATTCGAAGAGGTCGCTCTGCGCTTCCAGGTTGGACGGATCGAGCTTCGTCGCCTTTTCGAAGGACTGACGGGCCTTGGTAGCGAGCCCGGGGGCGGTGAGCATGCTGGAGGTCTCGGCGCGGCGCCCGTAGGCACGCCCCAGCCAAAGGTGGTACATCGCGTTAGCGGGTTCGAGCGCGACGGCCTTTTCGAGGGATTCGCTCGCCTTCTTAAATTCACCCTGGCCGAAGTAGTTGCGGCCCATCAGGTCGTAGACGGCGGCGGTCTTTTGGGGAAGCGCTTGAAGAAGCTGAAGGGATTTCTGGAACTCCGTCAGATTGTACAACTTACGAGCAGGTTCGAGATCCCCGGCGGAGGCCCAGGCGAGGCTTGCCAACCCGAATGCGACGACAATGAGGCGTTTCACCCGTTCACCCTTATTGTTCATGGTATCCCACATCCTATTGATGAATACGCCGCGGGAAGGGTTTCAGACTTCGCCCGCATCTAACTGAATTCGCGTAAGCGGGAGCAATTTTGGCTCACCTTTGTGGGTACACGGTAGCGGCAGGTTCGCGGCGAAATGCCTCGGACGGGCTATTTACCTAAGTTATCTCCCTCACCTCCCGGTACTGCACACTATCCGGGCATCTGGTACATTATGAAATGCCGCCACATTCGGGTTTGTTTTCCATGTACAACTCTTCTGCCAGTCGACCTCTGATAGCCGTTTTGCGAAGCGCATTTCTTCTCGCTCTCGTGATGTTCGCCACCGAGCGTGAGGCTCGTGCGTATACGGACCCCGGCACGGGCGCGTTGATCTGGCAAATGCTGGTGGCAGGGCTGGTGGGCGTAGGCTTTTATTTCCGCCGAATCACCTCGTGGTTCAAGGGTCGGAAAGGTCCAAAAGTTTGAGCCATCCGGCGACACAGGGACAATCCATCAGCGCATCGTTCCGCGACCCAGCGGGTAGCCTGTTCCGCTATCGCGGACGCATTTTGCGCGTCGTCAACGCCATCGGCGCCGCCGATCTGGAAGCCTTTCTGGCCGCGCCTTCGGGACAGAAACTGATGAACTCGGGTTCCGTCGCCTCCACCCGCCGCCTGGACGACGTCGAATGCCGCGAACTGCTGGCCGACCCCGCCGTGCGAGAACTCTATGAGGCGCGCCACGGCCAGATGATTCTCGAGCACGAGCGCATCGACTTCCCCAGCTATCCCTACGAATGGAATCCCGAAATGCTGTACGCCGCCGGCATGCTCACGCTGGACCTGGCGGAGGCGCTGCATGCCGATGGCCTGGGACTCAAGGACGGCACCCCGTACAACGTGCTCTTCCGCGGCCCCGAACCCGTCTTCATCGACGTATTGAGTTTCGAACGCCGTGAGGCCGGCGATGCCACCTGGCTGCCCTACGCGCAGTTCGTGCGCACCTTCCTGCTGCCCCTGCTGGCCAATCAGGTTTACGGCCTGGGGCTGGATCAGATTCTGACCACGCGGCGCGACGGGCTGGAGCCAGAGGAAGTCTATCGCTGGAGCAAGCTCTCGCAACGCCTGCGGCCTCCCTTCTTCGGCCTGGTCTCGATGCCTACCTGGCTGGGCGGCAAGCACAAGCAGGACGATCAGTCGATTTACCAGAAGAAGCTGATGAGCGATCCGGAGAAGGCGCGCTTCATTCTGGATCACGTGATCAGCGGCTTGCGGCGTACCTTGCAGCGCTTGAAGCCAAAGGCGGGCAAGAGCAGCGTGTGGTCGGACTACATGACCACCAACAACAACTACACCACGGACCACTTCAGCGCAAAGGAGAAGTTCGTGGCCGAGGCGCTGCGGGAATTCCCGGCGCGCACGGTGTTGGACGTGGGCTGCAATACGGGACATTTCAGCGCCATTGCGGCGAGTAGCGGGGCGAAGGTGGTGGCGCTGGATTACGACCCCGTGGTGCTGGGCGATGTGTGGCGCAACGCGCGGGAGCGGAAGCTGGAGATTCTGCCGCTGGCGGTGAACGTGACGCGGCCGAGTCCGGGAACGGGCTGGCGGAACGAAGAGTGCGCGAGTTTTCTGGATCGGGCGAGCGGCAACTTCGACGCGGTGCTGATGCTGGCGGTGATTCACCACATGCTGGTGACGGAGCGGGTGCCGCTGACGGACATCATCGACCTGGCGGCGGAATTGACCACCAATCTGCTGGTGATCGAATACGTGGCGCCCGACGATACGATGTTTCGGCGATTGACACGCGGACGTGACGAGTTGCACAAAGAACTTACGCCCCAGGTGTTCGAAAAAGAGTGCGCAAGGCATTTTGAAACGGTGCGCATGCAATTCGTCGAGGGAACCACGCGCCGATTGTATTTGCTGCGCAAGCGGGCGTAAACGGAGCCTATGCGCCGGACGTTCCTGGCAGCGCTGTCGTTCGCCAACATTTGTTATCTGCGAGTCTGGTCAGAGTTGTTGACCTACCGCCGCTGGGACACCTACCTGATGACCACTCCGCCGAAGCCGGTGGAGTATTACGCGTTGATTGCGAACGTGCTGCTGGGAGCGCTGATCTTGACGGGGCTGGCGGCGCTGGCCAGGCGCCTGCTGCCCGGCAGCAGCTACCGGATTGCGGAGATGCTGCTGGTGGCCGCCATCTGCATTCCGTTGAACGCGATCCGTGCGGTGCTCTCGGTGCAGTTTCCGCTATTGAAATCACCTCTCATCGAACTGCTGGGGATGCGGGGGACGCTGGTGCTGGGAGCCATCCTCGGGCTGACAGGCCTGATCGTGGTGGTCTTTTATCATAGGCGCGCGGCGGGCATTATGGTGGCGGTATTGACCGCTCTGAGCCCGTTTTGCGTGGTGACTTTCGGACAGGCACTTTTCAAAGCGGCAAACTACGACGATACGGCGTACCGCAACAAGCCGGCCGCGGCGCGACTGCCCGTGATGCCGAAGTTGCAGCGCGTGGTTTGGGTGATTGCCGACGAGTGGGATTACCGGCTGACCTTTCTGGATCGCGACCCGACGCTGCCACTGCCGGAGATCGACCGACTGCGCGGCATCTCGGTGTCCGGCAGCGCGGTGGCGCCACCGGGCCAGGAAACGCCGGTCTCGATGCCGGGCTTCTACTCGGGCAAACTGGTGAACTATGTCGACCACGACGGCGCGCGCGAACTGAACGTGCGATTCCATGGCGAGAACGAAGACGTGCGGTGGAGTGCGGAGCGCAGCATTTTCGACCAGGCCCGGGCGCTGGGCGCCAACACCGCGCTGCTCGACTGGTATCACCCCACGTGCCGCATGCTGAATAGTCTGACGTACTGCAAGTGGTGGCCTCTGGCCATGCAGCACAACAGCATGGGGGAAGGCTTCTGGCAGATTCTGCCCAACCAGACGCGCAGTCTCGCGGAGACCAACATCCTGTCGCTTTTCGGGCGAACGCTGACGGGAGAGCAGCAGGCCGGCGTGTACCACAGCATGATGGAGGAAGCGCAGAAACTGCTGACTTCTCCGGATTACGGGCTGATTGTGATTCATCTGCCGGTGCCGCACGCGCCGCACACCTACGACCGGCGCACGCGCACTTTCACGTTGGGCAACAAGCCGTACAAGGGGTATATCGACAGCCTCGCGCTGCTGGATGTGACGATCGGTGAACTGCGGCACATCATGCAGTCCGCCGGCTCCTGGGATTCGAGCACGGTGCTGTTCACCAGCGATCATATGTATCGCGATGCGGAGCAACTGGACGGCAAGTCGGACGGGCGGATTCCTTACCTTCTCAAGCTGGCGGGACAGAAGGAGGGCGTGACGTATGCGAAGGGGTTCAACGCGGTGCTTTCGGCGGACCTGCTGATGGATGCGATGCGCGGGCAGGTGCCGGATGCGGCGTCGGCCGTGCAGTGGCTGGAGCGCAACCGGCAGCGTACAACGGGCGGCGAAACGCCCGCGGCTCAGGCCGGTTCAGGCACGGGCGAATCCGGCCGCTAGTAAGGCCCGCGAAGAGGTCTTTCAGGTCGCCGCATGTTATCGTGAAGGATAGTGTCGTCGCCACTCAATTTCCATCTGGAGCAATATGATGGGCCTCTCGACCTGCTGCTGGACTTGATCCGCAAGCAGCAGATCGAAATCAAGGACATCCCGATCGCCACCATCACGTCCCAATACCTGGAATACATGGACAAGGCGCGGGAAATGGACATCGATCTAGGCGCCGAGTTCGTGTACATGGCGGCGACGCTGATCCACATCAAGAGCCGCATGCTGCTGCCGCGCGACCCGGCACTGGCGCAGGAAGGCGAGGCCGGGGAAGACCCTCGGCAGGAATTGGTGGACCGCCTGCTGGAGCACGAGCGCTTCAAGAATGCGGCCGAGATGCTGCAGCAGAAACGCATGATCGAGGAAAACGTCTGGAGCAATCCGCAGATCAAGGCGTTCGTCTCGGAAGACGACGACCCGGGGCTGGCGATCACGCTGTTCGACCTGGTAAAGGCGTTCGGCGAGATGTTGGAGCGGGTGAAGAACCGGCCGGTGTACGAGGTGGAATCGGCGGATGTGACTGTGGGGGACATGATCCGGTATCTCAAGGATCAGTTCGAGCAGATCCCGGCCGATCAGCCGGTGTTCATCATGCGCATTTTTGAGATGCAGCGCACGCGGCGGGCGATGATCGCACTGTTCCTGGCGGTGCTGGAGATGGTGCGCATGCAGGCGGTGGTGGTGGCACAGAAAGATCTGTTCGGCGAGATCGCCTTGCAGCGGCACGAAAGCTTCGATCAGGTATTTTCGAGCGATCAACCGATGTCCGCAATCGATAAAGATTACATCTGAAATTGAGCATGGAAGAATTGGAAAGCAACTCGCAGGGCGTGAGCCCGGACGCGGACCCGGCGGCGCCGGACGCAAACCTTGTAGATCCCGATATCGCGAATCTTGCCGGCGCGGGGGATGCGGCGGTGGACCCCGACATTGCGAATTTGGGCGGCGCGGAGGACGCGGCGGTGGATCCGGACATCGCGAATTTCTCCGGTGCGGAGGACGTCGCGGCGGATCCGCAGCTTGCGGAGGACCCGGCGGAAAGCGCTCCCCTCGAACCCAGCATTTCGGTGGACGAACTGATGGCCGGCAACGAGGCGCCCACCGAGGAACCGACTCCTGCCGAGCCGCAGGAAGACACGCAGATCAAGGCGGTGCTGGAGGCGATTGTCTATGTCGCGGACGAGCCGCTCACCCTGGCGCAAATTGCGGCCTCGCTGCAACAACCGGCCGAGCGCATCAAGGGCTTGCTCGACCAGTTGATTGCCGAGTTCGAGCAACCGGGTCATGGAGTGTCCATTCGCGAGGTGGCGGGCGGATACAAGATGGCCACCAAGGCGGAGCATCACGAAGCGGTGCGCAATTTCGTGAAGAGCCTGAAGCCGCCGTTGAAACTCTCGCTGCCCGCACTGGAGACGCTGGCCGTGATTGCGTACAAGCAGCCGGTGACCGGCCCGGAGATCATGGAGATCCGCGGCGTACAGGGCGGCGGGGTGATCAAGACCCTGCTGGATCGCAAGCTGATTGCGGTGGCAGGCCGCAAGAACGTGATCGGCAAGCCGATTCTGTACAAGACCACCAAGGAATTTCTGATTCAGTTCGGCTTGAAGGATCTGAGCGAACTGCCGTCGCTGAAGGAGTTCGAAGAGATCCGGCGTATGGCGTTCGCCGATAGCGACATGCCCGCGACGCCCGGCGAGCGCGTGGTGGACATGGTGGAGGAGACGGAAGGCGATGCCGCCCTGGCGGCGGACGAAGCGGCAGAAGGCGAACTAGCCGCGGCAGAAGCGCCGGCGGAATCTCTCCCCGAGCCCGCCTCCGGCACGCCAGCCGAAGCAGTGTCCGAAGCAGTCTCCGAAGCAGGGGCCGAAGCAGTGTCCGAACCGGGGCCGGAATCTCCGGCGGCTGAGCCGTCATCCAAAGAGGAAGAATAGTGGCCGAAGAAAGACTGCAGAAGATTCTCTCGCAGGCGGGCGTAGCTTCGCGGCGGCAGGCGGAGAAGATCATGCTGGAAGGCCGCGTGACGGTGAACGGCAGCGTGATCACGGAGCTTGGCAGCAAGGCCGATCTGGAGATCGACCATATCAAGGTGGACGGGAAACTGCTGCGTCCGCCGAAGAACCTGATCTACATTGCGCTGAACAAGCCGAAGAGCACCATGACCACGGTGAGCGACCCGGAAGGGCGCGCCACGGTGATGGAGTGTCTGCGCGGCGTCAAGGAGCGCGTGTATCCGGTGGGCCGCCTGGACTATCACAGCGAGGGCTTGCTGCTGTTGACCAACGATGGCGACCTGGCGAATGCCATCATGTCCGCGCGCACCCACTTACAGAAGACGTACCTGGTGAAGGTGACGGGGCTGTTGACGGTCGCGCAGGAGGAAGAATTCCGCGAAGGCATCCCCCTGATGGGCCGCCGGACGCTGCCGGCGGGATTGCGGCTGGTTCGCACCGGGGACAATCCCTGGTACGAAATCAAACTGACGGAAGGCCGCAACAACCAGATCCGCGTGATGTTTAAACATCTCGGCAAACTGGTGGAGAAGCTGAAACGGGTGCGGATTGGTCCGATCGAGCTGGGTCCGCTCAAGGCGGGCGCATTTCGCTATTTGTCTAACGAAGAAGTGGAGAAATTGAGGCGCGCGATCCGCCGCAGCAGCGAAGCCAAGAGGGTATGATGCAGACCTCGGACATTCTGCGCAACGCACATACAATCGCCGTGGTGGGCCTCTCGGGCAAGCGATTCCGTCCCAGTTATGGGGTGGCCGAGTACATGCAGCGTGCGGGTTATCGCATCATTCCGGTGAATCCTCAGGAGCAGCAGGTGTTGGGCGAGGCCTGCTACCCGGATCTGGATTCGGTGCCGGGCACGATCGATATCGTGGATATCTTCCGGCGTTCGGAGTTCGTGCCGGAGATCGTGGAAGCGGCGATTCGCAAGGGTGTGAAGGTGATCTGGATGCAGGAAGGCGTAGTCCATGAAAAGGCCGCCGAGAGGGCCAGAGAGGCCGGGCTGACCGTGATCATGGATCGGTGCATTCTGAAGGATCATCGCAGGTTGGGCTGACACGCCTTACGGGCGCGGCGAAAAGCTTCCACCGCAGAGACGCAGAGGCGCAGAGGAACACGCAGAGTTCTTTGCCACGGATGGATCTCGTGGCGGAATGGGCTGGGAAACCCCGCTAGCGCTAGCGACGTCCGAGCTGCGCTCGCGTGCACAAGGCGGAGCCTTATGCCACATGCTCGCGCTTCGAAGCGGTTTGGACGGGCCACAAAAAACTATGGCCCATCCCGCCCGGAATTGCGGCAGGCACCCAAAACGGCCGAAAACCGCAGGGATGATCCCATACTGCTCGCGCCCTGATGGAAATCGGGCACAATGGGACAATGAGATATTTTTGGGCTGCCCTCCTGGCGGGCTACGTTGCCTTCGCTCAGGCCCCCGTCTACCAGAATCCCGACGCTCCCCTGGATAAACGCGTCGACGATCTGCTCTCCCGCATGACCACCGAGGAGAAGGTTTTGCAGATGTTGAACGATGCCCCGGCGATCGACCGCCTGGGGGTTCCGGCATACAACTGGTGGAACGAGTGCCTGCATGGCGTGGCGCGCGCGGGGCGGGCGACCGTCTTCCCGATGCCGATCGGTCTGGCTGCCACCTGGGATCCCGAAATGCTCTTCCGTATGGCCACGGCCATTTCCGACGAGGCGCGCGCCAAAAACAACGAGTTCATCCGGAAGGGCAAACGCACCATGTACCAGGGCCTGACGTTCTGGACGCCGAACATCAATCTGGTGCGCGACCCGCGCTGGGGCCGCGGCATGGAGGCCTACGGCGAAGACCCGTACCTGGTGGGACGGATGGCCGTGCAGTTCATCAAAGGGCTACAGGGCAACGACCCGAAATATCTCAAAGTGGTGGCCACGGCCAAGCACTTCGCGGTACACAGCGGACCGGAAAGTTCGCGTCACTCGTTCGACGCCAAGGTGGACGAGGAAGATCTGAAATCGAGCTATCTGCCGCAATTCGAAGCGGCGGTGCGGCAGGGCGGGGCCGCCAGCGTGATGTGCGCGTACAATCGCGTGAACGGGGAAGCGGCATGCGCCAGCCCGACGCTGCTCGAGAACACGCTGCGCAAGCAGTGGGGCTTCTCGGGATACGTGGTGTCGGACTGCGGGGCGGTGGGCGATATTTTCCGGGGGCACAACGTGGCGCCCAACATGGCGGCCGCCGCCGCGCTCGCGGTCAAGAACGGCACCGACCTCGATTGTGGCAGCGAATACCGCCAGTTGATTCCCGCCCTGGAGCAGAAGCTGATTACGGAGCCGGAGATCGACACCGCGCTGCGCCGGTTGCTGACCGCGCGCTTCCGCCTGGGCATGTTCGATCCCCCCGAACGAGTGCCTTTCACGAAACTGCCGATCTCGATTGTGGAATCTGCCGCGCATCAGACGCTGGCGTTGGAAGCGGCGCGCAAATCGATCGTGCTGCTGAAGAACGAGGGCAATGTGCTGCCGCTCAAAAAGTCGATCAAGACGCTGGCAGTGATCGGTCCCAATGCGGATAACCTGGAGGTGCTGCTGGGGAATTACAACGGCGATCCGACTTCACCCATCACTCCGCTGGAAGGCTTGAAGCGCAAGCTCGGCACGCGCACCAAGGTGATCTACGCGCAGGGCAGCGATTTGGCTGACGAACTGCCGTCGCTGGAGACGGTCCCGGCCGACGTGTTGTTCACCAGCGAGGGCGCGGATCGCAAGCCCGGCCTGCAAGGCGAGTATTTCAATACGCCGGCGTTCAACGGGCAGGTCTACCGCGCGCCCGGACGCGATCCGAAACCCGCGGCGGAGGGCGTGGCGCCGCTGTTCACGCGGGTCGACCCGCAGATCAACTTCAAGTGGTGGGACGGCGCGCCGCGCAACGATATGGACGATGACAATTTCGGCGTCCGCTGGACCGGTTTCCTTGCACCGAAGGTGACCGGCAAGTACAAGCTGGGCGGCGTCGGCATGAATGCCTTCGAAATTTTCTTCAACGGCAAACAGATCGCCCGCGCCAACAATCGGGACGAGCGCAACTACGCTACCGAGACGGTGGAAATGGAGGCCGGCAAATCTTACGCGATCCGCGTGGAGTTCCACGAGGTGATCAACGACGCCGACATGCGGCTGGTGTGGACGCCGCCCGGGCGCGAGCTGCAGCCCGCGGCGCTGGAGGCGGTGAAGCAGGCCGAAGCAGTGGTCCTGTTCCTCGGGCTCTCGCCCCGCCTGGAAGGCGAAGAGATGCGCGTGCAGGTGCCCGGGTTCAAAGGCGGCGACCGGGTGGAGCTCGGACTGCCGGCGGCCCAGCAGGCTCTGATGGAGAAGGTGGTGGCGCTCGGAAAACCCACCGTGCTGGTGCTATTGAACGGCAGTGCGCTCTCGGTGGAGTGGGCGAAATCCCACGTGCCCGCACTGGTGGATGCATGGTATCCGGGACAGGCCGGGGGCGCGGCGATCGCCGACGTGCTCTTCGGAGACTACAACCCCGCGGGCCGGCTGCCGGTGACCTTCTACCAATCGGCCGACCAATTGCCGGCATTCGAGGACTACAGCATGAAGGGCCGCACGTATCGCTACTTCCAGGGCGAGCCGCTATTCCCCTTCGGGTTCGGACTTAGCTACACCACGTTCAGCTATCGCAAGCTGGAGATGCCGGACGGGGTGAAAGCGAACCAGGATGTGACGGTGAGCGTGGAAGTTCGCAATATGGGCAAAGTGGCCGGCGAGGAAGTGGTGCAGGCGTACGTAAAGCACGACAACGTGCGCTCGCTGGCAGGCTTCCAACGCGTCATGTTGGGAATAGGCGAGCGCAAGGTTGTGAAGCTGGTGCTGCGCGCCAAGGAACTGCCGAAGGACGGTGTCGCGGAGATCAGTGTCGGCGGACAACAGCCCACGGCGGCGGTGCCGGGACTGGTGGCGACATTGAGTATTCAGTAGGGCAGGCAGAGGCGGGACCGCCGGCAGCGTAGGTTCTTGGCGGCGGTCCCGTGCCTGAAGAGCGGAGTGGGCGGCAGAGTTCCAGTTTATTTTAAGAGTTTACGATGCAGTTATCGTAAACTGGTAAAGCACATCCGAAAATCGCATTGCAAACCGTATTCATTCACCGGGGCTTTTGCTAGACTAGCCGCAAATCGCCTGTCAGGGCGACAGCGGGGAGGCCGAGCTGACCTCCAGGTGAGGAGTTTTAGATGCGAAAATCTTTTTACTGTTGTGTGCTCCTGTTTGCAGCATGTTTGTTGACATGGGGCCAGAACACATCGAGTACCGTGAAAGGTACCGTGACGGATCCTTCAGGCGCAGTCGTCGTGGGGGCGAACTGCATCTTGGTAAATGATGCAACCGGCCAGTCGACCACGGCGCCGACCCAGTCTGATGGTGGCTTCGTCTTTGCTACCGTGCTTCCCGGCAGCTATAACTTAACCGTAACCGCGACCGGCTTCAAAGCGTTGACCGTGGAAAAACTTCAGGTCACCCAAGCCGAATTGCGAACTTTGGGGACACTCACGCTGAACGTGGGCGAGAGTAAAGAGACGGTTACCGTCACCGGACAGACCGCGGCCCTGCAATTGGCCAGCGCCGAAAAATCGGGATTGGTTACGGGATCGCAGCTTGGAGAAATCGCCATCAAGGGACGCGACCTGATGTCCTTCCTCTCGACGATTCCGGGCATCGTGGACACCGGCGGCGGCGCAGGGCGCGAAGCGCTGGACCCCAACGGCGGAGTGAACATCACCATCAACGGCAACGATTCCGCGCAAAAGAACGTTACCGTGGACGGCATGAACGTAGTAGACACGGGCAACAACACAGGCCTGCACTACGAGCCCAACATGGACGCCGTGGCTGAAGTGAAAGTGCTGACCAGCAACTACCAGGCTGAATACGGCAGGCAGGGCGGCGGCGCAATCACCATGATCACCAAAGGCGGGACCCAGGACTTCCACGGTTCGGCTTACGATTACTACCGTCATGAAAGCCTGAACGCGAACGATTTCTTCGCCAACCGGACCGGCACTACCAAGCCTCCGTACCGTTACCGGGTGACCGGCTACTCGATTGGCGGTCCGGTCTACATTCCGAATCACTTCAACAAGGCGAAAGACAAGGTGTTCTTCTTTTTCTCGCAGGAATACGGCGGGATCAAGCTGGACCGCGGTTATCGGACGACGAATATGCCGACGGAACTGGAGCGCAAAGGGGACTTCAGCAAGAGCCTCGACACCTCGGGCAACATGATCGTGATCAAGGACCCGACGACGGGTGCGGCTTTCCCAAACAACACCGTCCCGACGAATCGCATCAATGCGAAAGGGCAGGCCATTTTAAATCAGTATCCGCTCCCCAACTTCGTGGACCCGGATCCGAAGGCCCGCTTGAATTGGAACTATAAAGACTCCGCTCAGTCGCCGTATCCGAAGCGGCAGGAGATCTGGCGCACGGACATCAACATCACACAGAAGCTGCGCTTCTATTACCGGGGCGTGAACAACTTTGACGAACAGGCGAACTATTACGGCAACTGGCCCAGCGGCGCCGCCAACTTCAAGCTGGTGGAGACCAAGTATGGCCTGCCCGCATGGGGGCATGTGGGTTCGCTCACCTGGACGATCAGCCCGACGTTTGTCAGTGAGACGTCGTTCGGCGTGGACAACAACGGCATCGACCTCGGTATCCTGGATACCGCCCCGGTGCAGAGAGCGAAGTGGGGCAACCTGCCTAAGTGGTATCCCATCGAAGCGTTGGAGGGCGTGGTCGATCCGACCCTGGCGCCCAACATCGTTTTCGGCGGACAGCCCGTCAACCCTCCTGGCATGTTGGGATCCAACCTTCCCTGGAAGAACGTCAGCCGCAACTGGCCGTTCATTCAGAACCTGACCAAGATCATTGGTTCCCACCAGATCAAGTTCGGGGCTTACATTGAGTTCGTCCGCAAGAGCGACCCCACGCCGTCCAACTACACGGGGACGTACAACTTCGCGCGGAACACGCTGAACCCGAACGACAGCAACGACGCCTATTCGAACACGCTGCTGGGAAATATCAATCAATACTCCGAAGCCAGCGCGCGGCCCATCACCATGAGCCACATGTGGAGCGATGAGTTCTACATTCAGGACAACTGGCGCATCACCCGGCGGCTCACGCTGGACTTCGGTTTGCGCTTCTATCACTGGGGTCCGGCTTGGGATGAGGG
The DNA here is from genome assembly GCA_039934035.1 of Candidatus Solibacter sp. Taxonomy (GTDB): domain Bacteria; phylum Acidobacteriota; class Terriglobia; order Bryobacterales; family Bryobacteraceae; genus Solibacter. The sequence continues at coordinate 57,650 of JBDTMZ010000091.1, forward strand.
CATGCGTCAGGCCACCTGGGCTCCCGCCTTGTTCGATCCGAAGCAGGCGCCGTCGATGTACGTGCCGGCGTTGAATGCCGCCGGCAAGCGCGTTGCCAGGAACCCGGTCACGGGCGGCCTGGAGACCACCGCTGTGCTCATCGGCAAGTTCGTCCCGAATTCGGGCAACGTGCTGAACGGCATCGGCATCGGCGGCAAGACCGCCGGCATCCCGCGCGGCATCGAAAAATACCCGGCGTTGGTGCCCGCACCGCGCATCGGGTTTGCCTGGGATGTGTTCGGCGACGGCAACACGGCGATCCGCGGCGGTTTCGGCATCGGACACAGCCGCGTGTCCACCGGCGTCCAATTAGATATGGGCGCGGTACCGCCGGCCGTATTTACGCCGATTTCGTACTTCGGCAACATCGACACCATCGCGTCGGACGCCGGCGCGCTCGGACCATTCACCTTCCGTAGCATGCTCGGCGAGGTGAAACTGTCCACCCAGATGAGCTTCAGCTTCGGTATTCAGAAGCGCGTGAAGTCGATCGCGATGGAGGCATCGTATGTGGGCACTCTGTCGCGGCACCTGTACGCGACGACTGCGATGAATCCGATTCCGATGTTCGCGCATTTCGATCCGGCTAACGCGGATCCGACGGTTCCCGGCGGGGTCCTGCTGGACGACTTCCTGCGTCCCTACAAGGGCGTCGGCAATGTCACGCTGAGTATGCCGCAGATGAGCACCAACTACAATTCGCTGCAGGTATCGGCCAGCCGCCGCCTCGGCAGCGGATTGCAGTTTGGGTTGGCGTATACCTTCTCGAAGGCCCTGGGCGCCACAGTCACGAACCCGTACTTCGATACGCACTACTGGAGCTACGGGCCTCTGGGCTTGGACCGCGCTCAGAACTTCGTATTCAACTACATCTACGATGTTCCGAAACTGGGCAAGAAAATGAATTCCAAGGCCCTCGGAATTTTCGCGGATAACTGGCAGATCAGCGGCGTCACGTCGATGATTGCCGGTTCGGCGTTCACTCCGTCCGCCAGCTACACGGATGGCGCGGATATCACGGGCTCCGCGGTTGGCGCGCGCATCGTGGTGACGGGCGACCCCAAGTTGTCAAAAAGCGAGAAGACGTTCTATCGCGTTTTCGATACTTCGGTATGGGGGCGCCCGGCGAAGGGCACCTTCGGCAATGCTGCAGGCGGACTGCTGCGCGGCCCCGGCATCAACAACTGGGATATCGCAATTAGCAAACGCTTCATGCTGGGCAAGGAGACTCGCAATCTGACGTTCCGCAGCGAGCTTTTCAACGCCTTCAACCACACGCAGTTCTCCGGTGTGAACTCTTCCGCGAGTTTCAACCCGGCGGGCGTTCAGACCAACGCGCTGTTTGGAAGCTACTCCGGAACCAGAGCTCCGCGTATTATTCAGTTCTCGCTGCGGCTTGCTTTCTAAGCCACGGTAAATTCCGTTGTTGTCCAGGGCCCGGGGCGCCAATCTGGCGCCGCCGGGCTTTTTTTGTTCCTTCCAAAAATGGAATCGCTTACAGGCAAACTGTCACCTCCGAAAGGTGTTTACTGGCAGTAATCGTAAACTGTTGCGCTAACTCCCAGCCCTTGAAAATTCCGAAAATTGGAGGGATTTCTACGCTCCTACAGATCGGAAGAGCTTGATAAATAAAAGCTTGTGCGCGGACCGATTTGGTGTGATTTTCACCTGGAAGTTCTGATAAACTAACCGAAATTCGCCTCTCACGGCGAACCATGAAGATCACACTACTTCCACTATGGTGAGGAGGGCAAAAATGCAATTTAGTTTGAAATGTACAATTCTCCTGTTGGCAGCGAGCCTGCTGACATGGGGACAAAACACGTCGAGTTCCGTCAAGGGAACCATTACCGATCCGTCGGGCGCAGTCGTCGTGGGGGCGGCCTGCACCTTAACTAACGAGGCAACAGGACAGGCGGCCACCGCGCCGACGCAGTCCGACGGCGGCTTTGTTTTTACCACCGTCCTGCCTGGCACCTATAAACTGACGGTTTCGGCTCCGGGCTTCAAAGCCCTGACTATCGAAAAGATGTCCGTCTCTCAAGCGGAATTGAGAACGCTTGGCACGCTCACATTGAACGTGGGCGAGAGCAAGGAAACCGTTACCGTCACGGGACAGACGGTCGCACTGCAACTGGGAAGCGCCGAGAAATCCGGAATCGTCACCGGATCGCAGCTCGGCGAGATCGCCATCAAGGGACGCGACCTGATGTCGTTCCTGTCGACCATCCCGGGCGTTGTGGACACCTCGGGAGGCTCCGGCCGCGAGGCGCTCGATCCCAACGGCGCAGTCAGCATCACCATCAACGGGAACTCCGCCGGCACCAAGAATGTCACGGTGGACGGCATGAACGTGATCGATACCGGCAACAACACCGGTATGCACTACGAGCCCAACATGGACGCCGTGGCCGAAGTGAAAGTGCTGACCAGCAACTATCAGGCGGAATACGGCCGCCAGGGCGGTGGCGCGATCACCATGATCACCAAAGGCGGCAGCCAGACCTTCCACGGTTCGGCTTACGACTTCTACCGGCATGAGAGCCTGAACGCCAACGACTTCTTTTCGAACCGCACGGGAACAAGCAAGTCGCCGTACCGCTACCGCATCACCGGATGGTCGCTCGGCGGCCCGGTGTTTATTCCCAATCACTTCAATAAGGCGAAGGACAAGGTGTTCTTCTTCTTCTCGCAGGAAATGGGCGGGATCAAGCTGGATCGCGGCTTCCGCACGACCAATATGCCGACGGCTCTCGAACGCGGCGGGAACTTTTCCCAGAGCTTCGATACATCCGGCGCCCTGATCGTGATCAAAGATCCGACGACCGGCGCGGCATTCCCCAACAACATCATCCCGAAGGAACGGATCAATGCCAAGGGCCAGGCGGTTTTGAACGCTTATCCGCTGCCCAACTACGTAGACCCCGATCCTAAGGGTCGCTTCAACTCGAATTACAAAGACTCCGCGCAATCGCCGTATCCGAAGCGGCAGGAGATCTGGCGCACGGACATCAATATCACGCAGAAGATGCGCTTCTACTATCGCGGCGTAGTCAATTTTGACGAACAGGCGAACTATTACGGCAACTGGCCGAGCGGCGCCGCCAACTACAAACTGGTGGAGACCAAGTACGGCCTGCCGGGTTGGGGACACGTCGGTTCACTCACGTGGACCCTCAGCCCGACGTTCGTCAGCGAAACTTCGTTCGGCGTTGACCACAACGGTATCGACCTCGCGATTCTGGACACGGCTCCGGTGCAGCGCGCCAAATGGGGCAACCTGCCGAAGTGGTACACCATCGAAGCGAAGGCGGGCGTATCGGATCCGAGCCTGGCTCCGAATATCGTCTTCGGCGGCCAGCCGGTGAATCCTCCGGGCATGTTGGGATCCAACGTCCCCTGGAAGAACGTCAGCCGCAACTGGCCGTTCATTCAGAACATGACGAAGATCATCGGGTCGCACCAGATCAAGTTCGGTGCCTACATCGAATTCATCCGCAAGAGCGATCCGACACCGGCCAACTACACGGGCACTTACAATTTCGCGCGCAACACGCTGAATCCGAACGACACCAACAACGCGTATTCCAACGCGATCCTGGGCAACTTCAACCAGTATTCTGAAGCCAACGGCCGTCCTGAAACCATCAGCCACATGTGGAGCGACGAGTTCTACGTTCAGGACAACTGGCGGATCAGCCGCCGCGTCACCCTGGACTTCGGCATGCGCTTCTATCATTGGGGTCCGGCTTGGGACGAAGGCCAGCGTCAGGCCACCTGGGCTCCCGCCCTATGGGATCCCAAGCAGGCTCCGTCGCTTTACGTGCCGGCGCTGAACGCTCAGGGAAAGCGCGTCGCCAAGAACCCGATTACCGGCGCTCTTGAGCCTACCGCCGTCCTCATCGGCAAGTTCGTCCCGAACTCGGGCAACATTCTCAACGGGATCGCCATCGGCGGCAAGACGCCCGGTGTCCCCCGCGGTATTGAGATCTACCCCGGTCTGGTGCCTGCTCCTCGCGTCGGTTTCGCTTGGGACGTCTTCGGCGACGGCAATACCGCCGTCCGCGGCGGCTTCGGCATCGGCTACAGCCGCATCTCCACTGGCGTTCAGTTGGACATGGGCGCGGTACCGCCCGCCGTCTTCACGCCGGTTTCCTACTACGGCAACCTCGACACGGTGGCCTCCGATGCCGGTGCCCTCGGGCCGTTCAGCTTCCGCTCCCTGCTGGGCGCGAACCCGCTGCCGATGCACATGAGCATGAGCTTCGGCATTCAGCAGCGCGTCAAGTCGATCGCGCTCGAAGTCTCCTACGTGGGCACGCAGAACCGCCACCAGCATGCCACCACAGCCATGAACCCGATCCCGATGTTCGCGCACTTCGACCCGGCGAACGCGGATCCGACGGTCCCGGGCGGCGTCCTACAGGACGACTTCCTGCGTCCCTACAAGGGCATCGGCAACGTCACGCTGAGCTTCCCGCAGATGAGCACGAACTACAACTCGCTGCAGGTCTCCGCCAACCGCCGCCTGGGCAGCGGACTGCAGTTCGGTCTCGCTTACACCTTCTCGAAGGCACTGGGCGCCACCGCCACCAACCCCTACTTCGACACGCACTACTGGAGCTATGGCCCGCTGGGTCAGGATCGCAGCCAGAACTTCGTGTTCAACTACATCTACGATGTGCCGAAACTCGGCAAGAAGTACAACTCCAAGGCTCTGGCGGTCTTCGCGGATAACTGGCAGATCAGCGGTATCACGTCGATGATCAGCGGCTCGCCGTTCACGCCGGGCTTCAGCACCACGGACGGCGCCGACATCACGGGCTCCGCGGTGGGCGCGCGCATCGTCGTCACCGGCGACCCCACACTGTCGAAGAGCGAAAAGTCGTTCTATCGCGTATTCGACACCTCGGTTTGGGCGCGTCCGGCGAAGGGCACCTTCGGCAACGCGGCAGGCGGTTTGCTTCGCGGCCCCGGCATCAACAACTGGGACATCGCGGTCACCAAGCGCTTCCCGCTGGGTCGTGAAGCGACCAACCTCCAGTTCCGGGGCGAGCTCTTCAACGCCTTCAACCACACTCAGTTCTCGAGTGTGAACTCCAACGCTCAGTTCAATGCGGCTGGCGTTCAGACCAACGCGCTGTTCGGAAGCTACTCCGGTTCCAGACAGCCGCGTATCGTGCAGTTCTCGTTGCGTCTGCAGTTCTGATTCGCAGCAATCCCTGTACAGACAACCCGGCGGCGTCCCTCAAGGGGCGCCGCCGGGTTTTGTTTGTGTGCCGAAATGAGCTGCTGAATGGTGCGTGGGAGCACTAGGCTCAAGGCAGCAGTTCAGCAGAAAAGCTCCGCGTTTGTTTCGTCGGTTGTAGTCTACAACCCGGCTATGGCCGGTAAATCTCCGGAATGAATGTCTGATCGGTTATCGGCGGACGCACGTATGCCGAACGGTCCAGTTTCGGCAGCTTGATGGCCTCCGGCGTCAGATCCTGGTACGGAATCATGGTGAGCAGGTGGCGGATGCAGTTCAGCCGCGCACACTTTTTGTTGTCGGCATTCACCACGAACCAAGGCGCCTGCTTGATGTCCGTGTACTGGAACATCTCGTCTTTGGCCTTCGAGTACTCTCCCCAGCGGCTGCGCGATTGAACGTCCATTGGGCTGAGCTTCCAGCGCTTGGTTGGGTCCTTGATACGGCCGTGGAAACGCTTCTCCTGCTCCTCGTCGCTCACCGAGAACCAATATTTAATCAGGATGATGCCAGACCGCACCAGCATCCGCTCAAACTCCGGGCAGGAGTGCATGAACTCCATATACTCCGGGTCCGTGCAGAAGCCCATCACCCGTTCCACGCCGGCCCGGTTGTACCAGCTCCGGTCGAAGAGCACGACCTCTCCCTCGGCAGGGAGATGGGGAACGTAACGCTGGAAGTACCACTGTGTTTTCTCCCGTTCCGTGGGAACGCCCAGAGCCACCACGCGGCAGATGCGCGGATTCATCGGTTCCGTGATGCGCTTGATGGTACCGCCTTTCCCCGCCGCGTCGCGCCCTTCAAACAGACACACGACCTTTAGTTTCCTGGCTTTCACCCACTCCTGCAACTTTACGAGCTCGATCTGCAGCAGCCGCAGATCCTTCTCGTAGGCGCCTCCCCCGACGCAGATAGTTTTCTGTTTCGGGGTGCTATCGCCGTTGCCATTCCCCTTGGGCGCCCGGACAACTCCGGCATCGGCAAGGGCCCGGTCGATCGTGGTCTGTTTCCCGTTCTTCGTCATGCAACGCCTCCTGGATCGCGTGGTTTGCTGGAATGACCCGGAAAGAGTTCCGGGGAGACTCCAGCCACGTCAACTCCGCCATGGAGCAGTCCTAATGATTCCCTTATCGGACGGCGGATTCTGAATTTGTAGCGGCTGGGGTCTGAGGAGAGCGGATTTGCCCGTCGATGCCGGAGGGCTCTGGCATGGCCGCGAGCGGCACAAACTTCCGGGGGCCGGACGACACAGCGGCAAGCTACTGAATTAATGGGGATGGACCGCTGTAGCCCGAAATTTGGGGCGGCAGGTTCTCGGTATTTTTCTTGACTTTTCTCCACAGGTCTGGTAAAAAAGCTTAACCGGATTCTCTGTCAAGCATCCGATTCTCAAGCCCTCCTGAAGCGGGCGCCAAAGTCCACCCGTCTGGACAAAACCAACAAGAATGCGCTGGGTTAACGGACTGTGGGAGGTCCGCCATCGCACTAGTTGGCCAACACCAAATTACTTTGGAGGGTGAACTGTGTTCAGGACTGTCTCGCCGGCGGGCAAACTTCTGTCCGCGTGCTTCGGATTTCTCTTCTTGGTGGCTTCGGCTTCGGCCCAGTCTACCTATGGCGCCTTCGTGGGTACGATCAAAGACTCATCGGGCAGCATTCTGCAGAACTGCGTCGTCACTGCGATCAATACGGAAACCTCCGCGCGCCGCTCCACCATCGTCAACCAGGACGGCGCGTACTCGCTGGTAAACATCGAACCAGGTCCCTATCAGATTACGTTTGAGTCTCCTGGCTTCCAGCAATCCGTTTTCAAAGTCCTCGGGCTCGAATCCCGCCAGACCTTGCGGGTTGACGTCACGATGACGGTTGCCTCGCAAACTCAGTCGGTCAACGTCAACGAAGCTCCGGAGGCCATCATCACCACGGAAGTCTCCAGCATCTCCTCGACGAAGACCGGCAAGGAACTCCTCGATCTTCCGATCGGTATCAGTTCGCGAGCGAGTGGCTCCACCAGCCCAATCTCAACACTCACCACCCAGGCAGGCGTTCAGACGGATAACAGCGGCAACCTTTCTGTCGCGGGCGCAAAGCCGGCCATGCTCTCGGTCAGCATCGACGGCATCAGTAGCGTGAGCCCGCGCAACAGTTCTCCCATCAGCGAGCTGTTTCCCTCCTTCGGCGCCATCGCGGAAATCCGCGTCAGTGAGGTCAACAATGCGGCCGAATTCGGTGGCGTCAGCGACATCACCACCACCTCCCGCGGCGGCTCGAACACTTTCCACGGCGGCCTTTTCGACAACCTGCAGAACACGAACTTCAATGCCCGCAATCTGTTCAGCTCCACGGTGCCGAAGCTGGTGATGAACGATTTCGGAGGCTATGTTGGCGGTCCGCTGTCCGCGCCCGGCCTTTACAAGGGCCGCGACAAGACTTTCTTCTTTGCAAGCTTCGAGGGGCTTCGGTTGGCGAAGGAATCCGTTCTCTCACAAAACGTGCCCACAGCCGCATTGCGGACCGGCGATCTCTCGGCCTACAAAGCGTTCAAGGATCCCCTGACCGGTGCTCCTTTCCCAGGCAACCTCATCCCGATATCGCGCATCTCGCCCATTTCACTGAAGGCGCTGGATGTCTACTATCCGCTGCCCAACGCCGGGGCGCCCGGCGCGCTTTCCGGGAATTACGTCCAGAACTTCCCCACGCCCACCAGCAGCAATCAGGGCGACCTGCGCATCGACCAGAACATCAACTCGAAACAGACCGCCTTCGCGCGCTTCACGTATAAGCGGCGAGCCGTGCTCAGCGCACCCAACAACTCGGTTTTTGCGGGGCCCACCAGCCAGGCGGAAAACGACTTCGGTCTCACCGTTGCCCATAACTACGTCATCTCGCCGCACCTCATCAACGAAGTGCGCGCCGGCTTCTCGGGCATACACTCGTCCAGCGGCAACAACACCGTAGCCGTGAATACAATCGCTGCCCTCGGCCTGACGGGTATCCCCGATCCCCCGCCGGGCAGCGGTGGACCCTCCTTCAGCATCACGGGCTTTCAGACGGGCGGATTTGGATCTTCTTCCATTTCTAAGGGCGATAACTCGCAGGTCCTGGACAATCTGACTTACATCAACGGCCGTCATACCGTGAAAATGGGCGGCGACTACCGGTACATGACGGCGTATTTCTCGAACGTCTTTGCCACCAACCGTTCCAGTAGCTACACATTCAATAACTCCGTTACCAGCTCCATCATCGGCAATGCCTTCGCGTCATTCCTTTTGGGAGTGCCTGATTCCACGGGCCTGGCTACGGTGAAGAATCCGAACACCTCCTCGGTGGGGCACGCCCTCGCCTTCTACGTACAGGACGATTGGAAAGTCACTCCCCGCCTGACCCTGAATTACGGTCTTCGTTGGGAGTACCACCCCGCCTTTCACGATTCGCTCGATAACATCGCGAACTTTCTCCCCGACTACACCTCTGTAATCAACGGCGTCACTGTAAAAGGGGCCGTCGTGATTCCGGATGGGGGCACAAAGTATACCAATCCGGACTTTGTCGCCTCCATCGCACCCACCCCGATCGTCACCGCCAGTCAGGTAGGCCTGCCGCGAAGCCTGCATTACTCTGCCAAAACCAGCTTCGCTCCGCGCGTCGGTTTTGCCTGGCGGCCCTTCGGCAACGACAAGACTGTGATCCGCGGCGGCTATGGCAGATACGTCGAGACGCTCTTGAGTGCGCTCATGACCGCGGGTTGGGCGGTCTCTGCCAGCGAGGTCGGCAACTATACCAACACCATCGTCAATGGGAAGCCGTCACTGACCTTCCCGTACGCGTTCCCGTCGAACCTCTCCCAGCCGGGCGTGGCCACATTCGAATATACCAGCGCCATTCGCTACAAAGACCCTTATGTCCAGCAATGGAACGTAACGGTAGAACGCGATTTAGGCTGGCGCGTCGCTCTCCGCGCCAGCTACGATGGCAGCCACGGGGCCGATCTCGGATACAGCATCAATCTGAACCAGGTCCCCGCCAACACGGTCGGCTTCAATGCCGTGAAAGCCAACTCGCCTTACCCGCTGTGGTCCCACATGACGCAGTATCTGAATGGCGCTCGCAGCAATTATCACGCCGCGACCGTCGCAGTGAACAAGCGTTTCGGCAACGGGCTTTCGTTCCAGAACTCTTACGTGTTTCTAAAGAACCTGAGTAATGGCGGCGGATACAACCCCACCGGCTTCACAGGCGAGGCCGGCGGCCGTGTTACCGATCCTCAGAACATCAACCTGGACTACGGCAACGTGGCATTCTCGCGGCGTCACCGGCTGCTTTCGACATTCTTATACGAGCTTCCGTTCGGCAAAGGCCACAGCTTCCTGAACAACGCCAATGCTCTGGCCGACCGGGTGGTGGGGGGCTGGCAACTCTCGGGCGTGGTGGTGATGCAGACCGGTCCTTTCCTCACGGTGACCGCTTCGGGCGCCGACCCCATGGGCTCCAACTTCCCCAATCTGGAAGGCGCCGGACGCGCCGACATCGTCCCCGGAGCTTCGTGGATACCCGCGCAACAAAGCATCCGCGGGTGGGTGAATCCCGCCGCGTTCGCCATACCGGCGAACAATATCGGACGCCCGGGCAACTCGCCCATCGGTTCCATCGTCGGGCCGAATACGAAGGCGTTTTCGCTATCGCTGTTCAAGACGGTTCGCCTCAAGGAAAATGCGTCGCTGCAGATCGGCGGCGCGGCCTCGAACCTTTTCAACCACCCCAACTATGGCAGCCCGAGCCTCAACCTCGGCAGCCCTGCCAGCTTCGGCCAGATCACCAGCCTGCAGAGCCAGGAAAATGGCGGCCCGCGAAGTCTTCAGCTAACCGGAAGGATCACTTTCTAACATGAATAAATCCGCGTCAGCACTCGCGCTAGCAGCGATCGTCGCAGTTCTTCCGTACGCCTCCGCCCAAGCCCCAGCGGCCCGCGGCGGAGGCCGCGGAGGCGCCAACGCGCGTACGGGTCCTCCGCCCGAGACCGAGCCGGGCATTGCGGTCACCGATCAACTCACGATCGCGAAATGCTCCGGCTGCCATGCGAAGGATGATAAAGGCAACCTGACCCGCATCTCGTGGATTCGCACCACGCCCGAGGGCTGGCAAGAGGCCATCAAGCGCATGGTCCGGCTCAACGGGCTTACCTTGCAGCCCGCTGAAGCCCGCTCCATTGTGAGCTACCTTTCGAACTCGCACGGACTCGCGCCGGAAGAGGCCAAGCCCGTCATGTACATGACGGAGCACCGCATTCAGGACGAAGTGATTCCGAACGAATCGGTACGCTCCACCTGCAACAACTGCCACGCTCTTGGCCGGCCCTTCCAGTGGCATCGAACCAAGACCGAATGGTCTCTGCTGGCCGATATGCACTCGGCGTTGTACCCTCAGGCCGACTCCGCCTTCCGCCGCAACGGCGCGGGACGTGGGGGCGCAGGTGGCGGTGGAGCCGAAGGCGGCGCCGCAGCGACTGTCTCTGCACAACCGGTTTCTCTCGACATCACCATCGATTACCTGACCAAAAGCTACGGCCTTCATACACCGGAGTGGGCTGCATGGAAGGCTCGCATGCGCGCGCCGAAGATCGCCGGCAAGTGGCTGCTCTCCGCCCATATTCCCGGTAAGGGAAATTACTCTGGCGAGGTCACGATTACTCCCGGCGCCACTGAGGATGAATTCAAGACTGCGGTTCGCATGCAGCCCGTAACTGGCGGGCCTGCCATCACGCGGTCCGGCACCGGCCTCGTCTATACCGGGTACTCGTGGCGAGGACGTTCCAAGGGGACCGCCGGCGCCGCCGCTCCCGCCCCGGACGATCTCTCGCGCGAAATGCGTGAAGCTCTGTGGATCGCGCCCGACCAGACCTCCGCCGAAGGCCGCTGGTTCTGGGGCGAGTATTCGGAGTTTGGCGTTGACGTAAAGCTACGCCGCGCTTCCGCCGAACCGCAGCTGCTTTCGCTGGATCGCTCGGCATTGAAGACGGGTAGCGCGGCCCAGCGCCTCCGCATCATCGGCAATTCTCTGCCGGCGGCCATTAAGCCCGCCGATCTCGAACTCGGCACGGGCGTCGCCGTGAAGTCCATCGTCTCGCACACCGCGACAGAGATCGTGGCCACAGTGGATGTCGCTGCCGATGCCGTGCCCGGCAAGCGCGACCTCTCCCTTGGCATTGCGACCCTCGAAAAGGCGATCACGCTTTACGACAAAGTGGACTACATCAAAGTCACGCCCGAAGCATCCATGGCCCGCCTCGGAGGCGATGAGAATGACGTGCATCCCCGCGGCTACCAGCAATTCGAGGCGGTGGGCTGGCATCGCGGAGCGGACGGTAAGCCGCGCACCGCGGATGACTTCGAAATTGGACCTGTCGAAGTCTCGTGGAGCCTCGAGGAGTTCATGGCGGTGATGGGTGACGACGACAAGGAGTTTGTCGGCAGCCTGGGTACGGACGGGCTCTTCACCCCGAACATCGACGGGCCCAACCCTCAACGCAAGTTCGGCCGTAATAATTATGGCGACGTTTGGGCTGCGGCCACCGCGAAAACCGAGAAGGACAAGGACGGCAAACCGCTGGTCGGCCGGTCGTATCTTGTAGTAACCGTCCCTACCTATATCCGCTGGGATCAGCCGGAGGTGTCCAAATGAGCGCCGCTACCCTAAGCGCACCATGCATGCTGGGTGAGTTTCACCTCTTCGAAGGCGGTGGCCGCCAGTTTCTCTATCTCGTGCCCGCAGGCGCCATCTTCGAGATGGACAACGCCGTGGAAGCCGTGATCGGCCTCCTGCGCGAAGGCCCGGCCGAATATGACGAACTCGTCGCGAGGCTCATGGCAGCAGGTCACTCAGCCGGCGATGCCATGGAACTGCTGGATGAGCTCCGCCGCGTCCGGGTCATTGTCGGCGAAAACTCCACCAGGGAGCCTGTCGATTCACCGCCGGCCGATTTCCCACTGCAAAGCCTGGTCATGAACCTGACCAACCAGTGCAATCTCTCCTGCACCTACTGCTACGAGTTCGGCGAAGACAAAGTGGCAACGCCCGAGGGCAAGAAGAAGTTCATGGACCTCGATACGGCCAAAGCCTCGGTCGAGTTCCTGCTCTCCCAGTCATCCGGCCGCAACACCGTCCACATCACCTTCTTTGGCGGCGAAACGTTGATGAATTTCCCGCTGCTGAAGCAGGTGGTCACCTACGCCAACGAACGCGCCGCCGAGCAGGGCCGGGCGATTGACTTCAGCCTCACGACCAATGCTACGCTCCTCACGCCAGCCATCATCGAGTTCCTTTCGGAGAACCGCATCGGTGTCACGGTCAGCATGGATGGTCCTCCCGACTTGCACGACAAGCTTCGTGTCTTCGCCAACGGTACCGGCAGCTATGACATCATTGCGCCGCGTGTGAAGGCCCTGATCCAAAATCACCGCACGCGCGCCATCACCGCGCGGGTCACACTCACCAACGGCGTCACGGATGTGGTCCGCATCTATCGACACCTCAAACATGATCTCGGGTTTCACGAAGTGGGCTTCGCGCCCGTGACCACATCTCCCGACCGGCTCTACGCGATCGGCGAGCGCGGCATGGATGGCGTTCTCGAAGACTTCCACAAACTCGCCGACGAATATCTGGAATACGCGCTGCGCGGCGAAATGCACGGCTTCTCGAACGTCAGCGACACTCTCGCCGAACTGATTCAGGGCGTGAACAAGTCCCATCCCTGTGGGGCCGCGCTCGGCCTCATGGGAGTTGGCCCCTCGGGCGATATCGCTCCGTGCCACCGCTTCGTCGACTCCGACCAGCATTCGCTCGGCAACATTGCCACCGGCGTCGATCGCGCGAAACAGGCCGATTTCCTCAACCGCGGCCACGTTGGCAACAAGTACGACTGCCAGACCTGCTGGGCCCGTCCTCTATGTGCCGGAGGCTGTCACCACGAAGCCTTCGTGCGCTACGGCGATACCGGCCACGCCAATCTCCACTACTGCGACTGGATTCGCGACTGGACCGACACGTGTCTGCGGATCTACGGAACCATCAGCGCCAACAACCCGGAATTCCTCGAACAGTTCGCCGAAAGGAAGGCACTCAATTGAAACATCTCAAAGGCATCAACAAGAAGGCCCGCCGCATCGAAGGCCTGCCCGCCGCCCCGCCGGCCGCCGCGACCGATGACGATGTCGTCGCGCTGCAAAACCCCACGCAGGCCCGGCCGCACGTCCCCATGGGCTGTGCGCTCGCGTTTTCGCCAGGTTGGGAAGTGGATTCCGCCGGGGGCACCGCCGGTTTATGCCAGCCCGTCGAGCGTGACATTTACGATTGCTACGTCACCTGCTTCTGGCCGTCGCAGGTTCCCGACCATCTCAACAATTATCCGGATTGGGCCAGTAAGTGCGCCACGGCCACCAAAGACTGGCGCAAGCTCGATCTGGTATTTCCCTAGACCCCGAGAGCAAAAGGACACCGAATGAAGAGACTCGCAGTTTTACTCGCCGCTTCAGCCGCGTCGCTCGCCGCCGGGACGCTTTTCAGCGGCTCCTATCCTAATCTGGTTCTGGTCATCGACGAGGGGCAGGGCAAGATCGTCGATACCATCCTGCTTGAGACCGGCCTGCCCACCAGCATCCGTCTCTCGCAGGACAAGAAGACGCTGTTCGTCTCCACGAACGATCATTCGGGCGTGGAGGTCATCGATGTCGCCACGCGCAAGGTGCTGAATCACTTTGTCCTGAATGACGCCACGCACCGCTTTCGCATCCAGGGCGGCGCTCCGGATCCGGAGGGCAAGCTCCTCTACACCACCACCACGCAGATCACAAAACAGATCGATCGCTATGAGATCGGCAAGCCGAAGTACACAATCATCGACGTTGCCCAGCAAAAGATCGTGAAGACGGTCGATCAGCCCACGGAGCCGGCCGCGGGCGGCGATGGCGCCGCTGGCGCGGCGGCAGGCGGTGGTGGTGGTGGTGGCGGCGGACGCGGCGGCGGGTTCGAAGTCTCTCCGGACGGCAAATACCTCTACCAGTTCGGCGCCAGCGTGAAGGTCCTCAAGGCGGAAGATTTCAGCGAAGTCGAAACCATCCCGCTGGCGACCCCTGACGATCCGTCCATGTCCGGTCTCGGCCTTGGCGGCATGCAGGAAGGTCTCGCCGAACCCGGCCAGCGCGTCTCGCTGTTCACTTCGGCGGACCCCATCGTTCATAACCGGGTCTTCGGCCTGGCGACCTTCGATTTGAACAAGCGTAAGTTCGATTTCAAGCCCATCGGTCCGGCGCCTGCCGCCATGACTTACCTGCGCGTGGCGCCCGATAAGAAGGAAGCCTATCTCGTCACCGTCAACGGCACGCAGGGCAACCGGCGCTGTGAGTTCTGGGCGATCGACGTTCCAAGCAGCCGGCTGGCGCGCACCTCCGAGGTTCCCTGCCGCTCGCGGTTCAGCTTCGGCCTCTCCTCAAATGGCAAGAAGCTGTACATGTATGGCGCCGGCTACGAAATCGAGGTCTATGACGCCGTCACGCTCAAGCGCGAGGCCATCTGGGACCTCGGTCACGATATGACCGGCGGGGGGCTAGTCGCATTACCGTAGCAGCCACAGGCGAAAGTCCGGCGGGGCGCGTGGCGAGTTCTATGGGGCCGAAGGCGAGGATCGGCGTCGCGCGCGGACCCTTGGCGCGGGCTGGCCGGTTGTCTCTCCTGGTCGCCGCCTCTGCCGCGCTGCTCTCTGGCGGTGGGTTCACTTCCCGCGAGGTGACGGTTGGCGTAGATCCATGGAAGCTGGGTGGAACCCTTCTGCTGCCCCAGGGACAGCCTCCCTGGGCTGCAGTGGTACTCGTGCACGGTCCCGGCCCCAACGATCGCGACGAGACGGTACACGCCACCCACATCTTCCGCGATCTTGCCGAAGGCCTGGCGAGTCGCGGCATCGCCGTTCTCCGCTACGACAAGCGCACCAAAGTCCATGGCGAAAAGATGAGCGAAATGGAGTTCACGACGGAACAGGAAACCGTTGCCGACGTGCTCAGCGCCCTCGCCCTTCTGCGATCCACCCCCGGTATCGCGGGCACGAAGGTATTCCTCATTGCGCACAGCCTTGGCGGATATCTGGCGCCCCGCATCGCGGCCCGCGATCCGAAAATCCGCGGCATCGTCTTCCTCGCCGCCAACGCCCGGCCGGTAGAAGATATGGCGCTCGAACAGAACATCTACGTCGCGAACCTCCGGGGCGATCCGAGCGCGGAAGCCAAAGCACGCCTCGATTCCCTGAGAGCCGAAGTGCAAAAAGTGAAAAAGCTGGCAGCCGGAACAGCCAATCCACCCATCGTCATGGGACTTCCTTCCGCCTGGCTCCTCGACCTCAAAGGCTACGATGCGCCGGCAGCGGCCAAAAGACTGGCCGTGCCGATGCTCTTCCTGCAGGGCGAGCGGGATTTTCAGGTAACCATGACCGACTTTCGCCTCTGGAGCGACGGCCTTCGCGGCAGTAGCGCCGCTTCCTTTCACAGCTATCCGCGCCTGAATCACCTCTTCATCGCAGGTCCCAACAAAAGCATTCCCGCCGAATACCGGCTGGGAGGCAACTTCGAAGCCGAAGTCACCGCCGATATCGCCACATGGATTCAGAAGATTGCCCCATGACTCGCCGCCAGCTTCTCTCCCTTGCCGCTTGTACTCCCCTGGTCCGCGCCGCTTCCGCAGCCGATCACACGCTCACCATCTCCGAAATTTCCGCGGAGATCGGCAAGGGCCGCACGGTCCGCACTCTCGCCTATAACGGTCAGGTGCCCGGGCCGCTCCTCCGCATGAAACAGGGCCGCATGACCGCCGTCGAGGTGATCAACGAGACCCGCATGCCGGAGATGGTCCACTGGCATGGCTTCCACATTCCACCCGAGGTCGATGGTGCTCACGAAGAAGGCACGCCCATGGTGCAGAGCCGCAGCCGCCGCACGTATGAGTTCATTCCCACGCCCGCCGGCACGCGCTGGTATCACACTCACGCCATGGCCGGCCACGACCTGAAAATCGGTTCCTACTCGGGTCAGTTTGGCATGGTGATCGTGGAACCCGCCTCGGACCCCGCGCGCTATGACGTCGAGGTCCCGCTGCTGCTCCACGAGTTCGATCCGTATTTCCAAACCTCGGATGCCATGGATCTCTCCTACCGCCTGTTCACGGTCAACGGCCGCATGCTGGGTTCGGGCGAACCGGTCCGCGTCCGTTCCGGGCAGCGCTTGCTGCTGCGCATTCTGAATGCCAGCGCCACGCTCGATCATAAACTTGCCCTTGCCGGCCACACATTCCAGGTGGTAGCGCTCGATGGCAACCCGGTCGCTTCGCCGCGCTCCGTGCCCGTCATCCACCTGGGCCCCGGCGAACGGGCCGACGCCATTGTGGAATGCGGCAATCCCGGCGTGTGGATCTTCGGCGAGCTCGATGCCGCGCAGCGTACGGCCGGAGCCGGGATCGTCTTCGAGTACGCCGGCGCCAGGTCAAAGCCCCTCTGGAACAACCCGCCCGCTTTCGAATGGCAGTACGCCGACTTCGCCAGGTCCGAGGCGTCGCCCGCCGCCGCCCACCGCATCCCCATCGTCATTGAACCCGGCAAGAATGGCAATTTGTGGGCAATCAATGGGCGCTCCTGGCCGGACACCCCGGAAATCCCGCTGATCGCCGGTGTGCGCAACCGTCTCGTCTTCGACAATCGCGGGCACATGGACCACCCGGTTCACCTCCACCGCCACACCATGGAATTGGCCACCGTGGACGGCAAGCCGATGTCCGGTCTCTTCAAAGATGTGATCTGGGTTCCCGCCCACAAGGTGGTGGAAGCCGACATCGCCCAGGTGAGTGCCGGCCCGTCGCTGTTTCACTGCCATCAGCAGTTCCACATGGATTTTGGGTTTATGGCGTTGATGCGCGGATCAGCAGCCCGGTGACGTTCGCCACCGCGAAGCTGATCCGGCGGCGTACAGTTTGTAAACGCTACGCGCCCCCGGTGTTCTTTATGCGGGCACTTCTCACCGTGGGCGACTACTCACTCATATGGATTCGTTCCGAGTGGCCCATCCGGGATGGAACGGTGACGCACATCTGCGTGCGGCGGATGAGACGCAATGAACTCGCGGGTTGCCCGCTGCAAACCGCGTTGTGACTATGCGGGATCGCTCGCTCCTCCGCCCACGCGTTCCTCAAAGGCCACTCTGAGGACTGATTCCGAAAGAAGGGTAGTGTGATCAAAGGACTTTGGGTGACCAGCGGCCCAAAACGTAGGCCACAGTTTCTGTTTGTGCTAATCTGTAAACAACAGTTTGGCTGGACAGGCAAACTGACTACCGTCGCGAGACGGAAGGGAGTTAACGAAATGGCTTCCACACGAGACGCGGAGACTGTCGCGTCGATTTCCCGTCAACAGAGGGCCGAGCGATACTACTTCGGCCGCTTTCAAAACGTCTACCCTCTACCTTCAACCAACGTGACCTTCGGTGACAAGCCTGATGTCATCATCCATGCCGAGCGATCCATCGGCGTGGAGATCACAAACTTGTACCACATCGACGGCGAGCGGCCGGAAAGCGAGCAACGCCAGCGGGAACGCCGCCAGGCAGTTGTCGTGGCAGCGCAGGGAATCTACGAAAGGGGACCCCACAAGAACATCGAGCTGACGTTCGGTTTCGATGATGCCCACCCGATCGGAAATGGCCGTGCGCAACGCTCGCTAGCCCAAAAGCTGGCAGACGTAGCCCGGCGCGTGCAGGAATCCGAAGAGAACGGGCAGATCGCCGCGTCTCATCTTGAGAATGTCCCGGAAGTCAATTTCGGCTATTTGTACGGACACTACGTCGAGTGCGACTACCCCTTAGATCACGAATTTCCTGACGGGCCGCCCGACAGTTTCACTGATTTCAAGCGATACATGAATCGCCGGGACTCTTACGCCCGCCAGGTGGGCGTCCGCCGTCCACTGCGGGAGCGCGCCAAATGGAAGCCGATCAAGGTGCATAGCGGCTGCCTCCTCTCTGTCGATCGCGCAACGGAGATCATCGCGGTGAAGGAAGCCAAGGCGAAGCAATATAAGACTTGCGACGCCTACTGGTTGCTCATCGTTGTGGACTTCTTAGATCCGGCCCAAGACAGCGAAATCCGGATTGATGGCTTCGAGGGCTTCCGGTCAACGGTATTTGAGCGCGTGATCGTCTACCGCCCGTATTTTGAGCACATTCTCGACCGGAGCCCCGCTTAACAGTATGCCAACGGGTGCCGACACCGAAACGCCGGAACTGCGGGCCCTTATCAATGATTTCGCGGTCCGGAGCTTTCGAGACACCGCAGACGGCGACTATATCGTGGCGCGGATGGCGCACCGTGCCGGACTTGTCCCGCAGTTTCTCTGGTCGAGCCTGCAAGCGATTGAGAAATATCTCAAAGGGATCTTGCTCCTCAATCGGGTCCCATCAGTAAAGGCCACCCACGGCGTAGCCGACTTGCTTGAGAAGGCGGAGGCCGTCACCAAATTGCGCTTACGGCTGAGCAAGTATAGCAAGGAGTTCGTCTCATACCTAGATACGTACGGGAGGTTCCGCTACCTTGAAATCTCGTACCACGCCAGTGGCAAAGATCTGGTTCGTCTCGATCGAGCCGTCTGGGAGATTCGCCGATATTGTGCGGTCCTCGATTACTCGCGCACCGAAAGCGGGGCAGTGGTCTCCATGCTGGAGAACGAACTCCGGCTATTGGAGCGAGCGGAGGAGAATCCGCGAGGATTCCAGGCTTTCGGTGGCTATCTGGAGAAGATAATCAGCGACCCAAGACATCCCGCGCGACCGGCGCTCCTTTGGAAGAACCTCTTATTCGGGCCCAGCAAGCGACGCCGTATAAAGATGTCCGATTGGTACACCAGCGTCAATGCCCCTCTCGCGCTCAATCCCGAGGTTTTCGCCGAGGTTCGCAAATACGTGTACTTACCGAAGCCGATGATCGAGGAATTCGAACGGCTGCTCAAAACGAACCCGCCGCAGTGACGAGCCACTACTGAATATTGCGTTCCTGGCCAGATAGGATCGAGTTGCCTTAATGCTGGATCATCATCCACGGTTCGGACCTGCCGCATCTGCAGCCAGGTTGGGTGCAAGCGTACCCACTCCACGACCTCGGGCGGAGTCCCGGCGTCGGATAACTCAGCCAGGACCTCTGGCGGAATGAGAACCTGACCGTACAGCCTGGGCAATATTGCAAGCTCGCCGATGAGCAACAAGTAGTTTATCGGTGAAGTGTCGGCGATGACTACCGTCATTTAGAGAAAGCGATCGCCGTCTCGCTGTCCGCGACAACCTGCTGAATGGTGTCGGACAGCAGCAAGCCGCGAGCCTTGAGGAATCCGTCCATCTCGTAACGGGACCGAATTCCCAGCATCTCGCGGGCTTGGTACACCGTCAACCTGCCGGAACGCACCCCTTCGGCGGCGAGCGCTTCGACCGCTGCGCGAGCGATCCCACCAGGCTCCGCGCTAAACTGCCGCGCCACCTCTTCGGGGATATCGAAATGAACATCCATGCTGCTGTCCTTCAAGAGCGTTATCTCGCAGTTATGCGGAACACGGGACCGTACGTCAGCAGGAACGTCACGGCGCCTCGCCCGTCCGTGAACTTGGCGGGAAACTACGATGGGACCTGGCTTCGGACCGAAGATCCTTTCTGACGGCGAAGGGTCATTATGGGCGTCCGTTACGATTGTAATGCCCGAAGCCCGAATGAATTCCTTGAGGCCTTGGCAATGAACCGCGGCAATTGTCGGAGATGATTCAGGGCCATTGCTCGATAACTCACGACGTGCGACAAGCCCGCTCGTTCCATATGAGTTTTGGGTTTATGGCGTTGATGCGCGGATCAACAGCCCGGTGACGTTCGCCACCGCGAAGCTGATCCCCTGTAAATTTCTCTCTACGGGAATACCGGGAGCCGGCCGGGGATACCCCGAAGCGAAGTACGTGACATCGTCCCCTTCGTGCACCAGGCGGTATTCATCGCGAGGGCAGGCCGGATCGAGCCGCACGCCCACCACTCCCGGCAAGCTGCCTGGGTAATGCTGCGTTCCCTCCACATCCTTCGCAGCAACCAGCCGCACTCCCTGCGCGCAGGCTCGTTCCACCAACGGCGCAAACAATGCGGCGTGCACGGGGTTCGCTGTTCCGAGACTCAGGTTCACAATCTCCATCCCCTCGCCGATGGCCCATTCAATCGCCCGCGACAGACTCAGTGAACTCGTTCGTAGCGCGTCCCGGAATACGCGTATGGCATAGTAATCGGCCTCGCCGCCTTTCTCCTGAATCGCAGCCATCACCGCGGTCCCGTGCCCCAATAGATCTGTGAATCCCGGCTCCACTTCACCACTGCGGCCGATTGTCACGCCGCCCGCTACCGTTCCGATATGAGGATGCGCGGTGTTCACACCGCTATCGATCACAGCGACGCGCACGCACGCATCCTCGCGCCGCCATCGCCCACCTCGATGACATAATCGGCGTCTTCTGCCAGTGCCGCGCGATGCGTGATCACAATCAGCGTGGCGCCGGGCAGCGCCTTACGGAGATTCTGCGCAATGGACTTCTCCATTTCGTTATCCAACGCGGAGGTAGGTTCATCGAGAATCAGGACACCCGGCCTGCGCAGCATCGCGCGCGCCAGCGCAATCCTCTGGCGCTCGCCCGCGCTCAGCGCCAGTCCGCGCTCGCCGGTTCGAGTCTCATAGCCTTGGGGCAATCTGGCGATGAGTTCGTCGAGTCCCGCGGCCCGCCCCGCCTCCGCCACCTGGGCAGGCGTCACGCCGGTCAATCCCCACGCGATATTGCCGGCGATGGTGTCGTTAAACAGGAAGGGCGACTGATCCACCAACATGATGCCTTGCCGCACGCCGGCCAGCGCGAACTCACGAAGGTCGCGGCCATCCAATTCAATGCCGCCTTCACTGGGATCGAGATAGCGCGCCAGCAATTCGGCGAGCGTCGTTTTGCCGGCACCGCTCGGCCCGACAATGGCGGAATAGCTGCCCGCGGGAATCGCCAGGGAAACATGGCGGATCACATAGTCGCGGTCATGCCTCAGTCCAACGCCTTGCAAACGTATTTCGCGCTTCAGCCCGGTGAATTCGACGGCGCCCGCTGTTTCCTTCACCTCCGGCGGAGTATCGAATAACTCAAAAAGCCTCACCAGCGAAACCCGCGCCGAGGCCAGGCTCGCCGAAAGGCTCATCAGGTTCTGCACCGGCGATAACAGGCGCGTGTGGTAGGCCAGGAAAGCGACGAGCGTGCCGATGGTCATTTGGCCGTGCACGATCATCCAGCCGCCATAGAGAAAGACGATCGATGTCGCCATAGCGAGCAACGTTCCCGGACCCGCGCCAGACAGGAACGAAGCCATTTGCACTTCCAGCATCGTGTCGACGAACGCATCGTTGCGCGTTCGGAACCGCTCGGCTTCGGTCTCTGTCGCATTCAGAGAGACCACCACTCGCATGCCCAGAATGGAATCCACAAAGAAGCTGCCCAAGTCCGCGCTGCGTTCACGCAGAATCTTGGTAAAGTTCGTGAGCCGCGTCTGGTAGCGAAGGAAGACCAGCACGCAGACCGGGATCAGGAATGTACCCGCGAAGAACAGTCTCCAGTTCAGCGTGAGCATCATCACCACGCTGCCGATGAGAAACGCAATGTTACTCAGCACCGAGAGAACGGCATCGGCCGAGACCCTCTGCACTTCTCCCGCGTCGTTGTTCAGGCGCGACATCAGATCGCCCAGGCGGTTTGCCGCGTAGAACCGGGGCGACAATGTCTGCAGGTGCCGGAACAGCGCCAGCCGCAGATCGAACAGCATGGCTGCCGAAAGGCGCACGTAGCGATAACTCGCCAGGATGTTGAAGGCAAAACTCAGCACCGTGGCGCCGAAAAGAAGCGCAGTGATCCAGATCAGCGCCCGCATGTCCCGTTGCATCAGCGCACGATCGATTAGAAGGCGGGAGACGTAAGGCTGCACCAGTCCCAGTGCGGTGGAGGCCAGGCTGATGGCGACGACGAGCGCAAGCTGCGCCCGGTACGGCTGGATATAGACCGCCAGTCGCCGGTACTGCCGCCAGCTTGCGAGAGACTCTTGCGTAGCTCCCAAGTTGCAGCATGGCGGGGCAGCCTGTCCAATCTAAACTTTTGATCCCCTCGATTAGATGCTTTGCAGATCAAATCCCTGTAACCGGTAGCGTGGCGGTCCGAAATCGCGTAAGCGTTTCTCGCAGAACGAGATACCTTCACGTACCGCGACCGCCTCCCGCTGCCACCACTCACCGTTGCCGCCCGCTTCGTAGAATCCCAGGCAATGTTCCAGATGTCTTCGAAAGCCCGCCGTCAGCCGGGCCTGGTAGTGTTGGGCCAGCGCTGGGCCGTCGCCTCCCGCCAGCGCAGCTCGAATCACGGCGGCTGCCAGAATCGCTTCACGAACGGCGTGGGCCGTTCCGTCGCCGCAGATCGGGTCGAAGGCCATGGCGGCTGTTCCGCACGCCAGCCAGCCCTCCCCCGCCAGTGGGTGAGCGATCGCCGGCGACACGGGGAAGCGGCCGGCTTCGGGCCGAATCTCCGCGATTTGTGCGCCCACCAGCCTGCTGCCCGGCAACATCGTGTCCGCGCCGTCGCCCACGGCAAGCAGCCATCCAGCGCCTGGCGCGGCGGTAATCAGGAACAGCCACCCACTTTCCAGCGATTCCATCCAGCAAGCCTCAGGCTCCACGCCTCCCCGCAGAGCCACCGGAATTGCGGCCGCGAATCTCGACCCGAATCGCTGCTCCGAAACGTCATCGGGAAGAGGCCGCGCCCCATATACATTCCAACTGCTCTCGCCGTCGGCGCCCAAAACCGCCTGCCCCAGAACAGCCATCAACTCTGGTTCAGACGCGACCGCGGCCGAGTGTGGCAGTCTGACCGGGTCCGTCACCTCGCCCCAACGAACAATCCGCGTACGAATCCGCGGGAAACCGCTGAGCGGTGCGCCTGTCACGTCGGAAATCAACGCCACCGCCGCCTCACCGAGCATGATCGCCGGCAGAGGGGTGCGCGCCGTGTGCCGCTGAAGCGCATGGATTCCGGCGCGGCCAAGCAGCATCGAACAGCAACGCGCCGCCACACCGTCCCCGTGAATCGCTACAAACTGCAAAGACTTCGCCCCCACAAGGCACGGCGCCCTTTAGAATGCATACGGGCTATTATACGGGCTCCGCCCGCCGGTCCCGCCACGTCAATCCCTGCGAGCAGCCACGGCACCCCGAGAAAATAATCGTCAGCTCTTTGCTATCGACAGCCCCCTCCGTTGGAAAGGCTCTGTTGCCTACCGTATTCGCTTGATCTCCGCAGCCAGCCGGGGGCGAACCAGCGGGATGTGGTTCATCATCCAGCCCGTCAGGCGATAGGCACTGTTCTATCACAATGGTTGCCGGCGTGCTATGCATCACGCATGGTTGACGACAGAACTAAAAGGGCACCGCAGGACGCGAAGCGGATCCACGTTAATGAGGAATATGAGGCAGCCTTCTGGAGCCAGCGCTTTGGCTCCGCACCCGAGACGCTAAAGGCGACCGTCAAGAAAGTGGGCGTAATGGCTAACGACGTCGAGAAGAAACTGAAGGCAGGTAGTATTTTATGAGCACTATCCTGATCATTCTCATTCTGCTGTTGCTCCTGGGCGGCGGGGGAGGATACTACTATGGGGGCCCCGCTATGGGTGGCGGAATTGGCGGGCTATTGCTCCTCGTTCTTATCGTCTGGCTTATTGTCGGAAACCGACGCGTCTAACAATCGCCCCGACCTGAGCGTTGTTATCGCGTGCCGGGCGGCAAGATGTCGGGGTTTGGAGCGAGCAGTTGTGTCTCGGGCATCTCTATTAAGTGAAATCCAAAGCACTTGCCCGATTCGATGCTTACCCGAATTCTGTGTGTTCCGAAGCACCGCTACCAACCAGCGGAATTGGTTTAAGTTGACACACTCGTGTGACCGGTCTGCAAGGCCACCTGGCCGGCGGCGCGGGGTCATACCATCTACCGTCCGATATCACCCTTCGGACGAGCGCGCCGTTCACTACTTGTCACCCTTTTCAGATCCCGGCGGAGGCTGCGCGCGCACCTGGCCGTCGGGCACACGAACGTCTCGGACCGGACGCATCACAAACCAAGGAGCTTCATCTGAACGCAAAGATTCCGGTCCGTCCGTGAGGAGTTACGCTGCCTTCGGCGGTGCGGGCGGCCGGGTTGGACGACACTGCCCGGTACACATGTGGTACTGGCATTTGATGCAGACAGGCCTTTTCGTGGGTTGGTCGGTCAGCCTCGGTTTGGGCGTAGTCATGCAGCATTCCGCAGGACGGTTACGGCCGCCGTGCCCGGCGCACCTGGAATCCCGGTGTTGAACCCCTGGCGTATCGGAACCTCGCGGAGATACAGCGGATCGAGCCCCATCGCTGGTTCGTGCTTCTCCCAGCCGCCTACAACAGCGGGGAAGCGTACCCACCCAGTGGATGCGCTCTGCGCGAACCAGTAACCTTCAACCCGGCGGTCTACAAACAGTCTCATACCAGCACCCTTTACTCTTAACTCTGGTGTAACGGTACGCCGAAGTGTGGGCATTAGCAACAGCCAAGTGACGGGGCGAGGATCACGGTTGGCGCGCGTGTGAAGAATAGAGCCACTTGGCTACTTGTCACCGATTTCAGACAAATAGGGGAAGCCGGTAAATTCCCCAGTTGGCCGCGCGGAAAGCGCGGATAACGATCAAAAAAATTGCCTTGCGTAATGAGTCTCCAGATTCGCCCTCAGCTCGCGCGCGGCTTTCACTGGATCTCTCGCCGGCTTCGAAGCAACCCAATCGGGGAGCCCGCCATGACCACCCCGATGGAACCCCAGGCGCACACTCGCTCCGGCTTCATCGAAGCGATCGCCGACCGCGTACGGGCCGTGCTGGAGCGGATGCAAGCCGGCTGGCGTGAACGGGCACCCTCGTGTTCACTGCCGCAGTATTCCGAATGCGACGGCCATTCGGACCTGTCACCCCTATCGGCACAAAAAGGGGGATCCATGAAATTCGCCAGCGATGAGCGCCGCGGCTTGGCCGAGGCCCTTCCAGCGACATTCGCGTCACCCATTCCCAAATTATCGAATTGGCCGATAATACCTTCCGAGCCGAGTCAGTGCGCCCTGCGGGAGAGGGCAGCCGGGTCTGGGAATGAGCGCACTGCAGGCGGCTGCATTCCTGCAGTGGGCCGCCGCCGCGTCTGCAGCACCGCCGGCCGCGCGTTCGGCGCATGGAAACCAGCTAGACTAGAATGGAATGACAAAACAGCAATTAATTGAGAACGTTGCAGCCAAGACTGAACTGGGGAAAGCCGACGTCGAAGTCGTAGTGGACTCCGTTTTAGCGATGATCGCAGAGGCCCTCCAGTCAAACCAACGGGTAGACCTGCGCGGCTTTGGCAGCTTCGTGGTGAAGGACAAGAAGGAGCGGCAAGGTCGCAACCCGCGCACTGGCGAGACAATCACCATCGCCGCAAAACGTGACGCGAGCTTCAAGCCCGGCAAGGAACTGACGGAAAAGCTGGCTCAGGCGGAGACGGCTCCGAAGCCGGAAGGGGTTGTATGATGCAAGCGGGAATACCGGCGCAGCCGGCGCACGCAAAACAGCGGATCGCAATAACGGTTAATGTTGGAGGTGCCGTATGGCTGACGTAACGCTCCAGGACGGGGAGACGCTGGAGAACGCACTCCGGCGCTTTAAGAGGAAGGTCGTGTCGGAGAACATCATTGGGGAAGTCAAGAGGCACAGCTTTTACTTGAAGCCGGGTCAGAAACTCCGAGTCAAGTCCGCGTTGGCCCGTAAACGCAATCGGAAGAAGGCTCGCCGGGAGACCGAATAGATCAGAGGAGAAGGGCGCCTCCCCGGCCAGCCACTATTCGGACTTGTCACCCTTATCAGACAAAAAGGGGATTCCATGAAATTCGCCAGCGATGAGCGCCGCGGCCACTGGCCTGGGCCCTCCGGCGGCATTCGCGTCACTCTGAGAATTCCCAATCAATTGAATTGGCCCACAATGTCTGGCCGATCCTTCCCAGCCGGATCAGCGCTTCCATCGGGTAAGCGCAGCCGCGCCGCAGCCCGCGCTGGCAGGCCTTTTGACGATGACCCGCGTGCCATCGTCGCGAAACGGGGCGACAATGTTGGTGGTGCCCTTGGATAGAAATCAGATTAGGCAGATACGCCGCAGGTCGATGCAGGGTACCGCGCTCTTGGCACTCGGCATAGCCGGGGCGATCGCGTTCGCAGTGACTGGCTCTATCTGGGTGATTGTGGCGGCCGTAGTTTTCTCGGTTGCTGGCGTGGTGCTGCTCTACCAAGTCGGTAAATCCCTTCCGTGACCCGGGAAAGAGTCCTCACTCTCCTGCTGGCTTCTTGGTGTCCTTCGAAGGGCGGGAGGCTCGCCCTCAATACACCTCGCAGAACACTGTGTCTGTCAAAATGGAATTGGGGCTCAAGCCCTGGAGGTTCCAAGTGATCGACACTCTGCTGAACCTGCTGTTCCGTTGTTCCCACCGACACCTCACCCGCCCCGTGGCACCGATCACCAAGTCGGGCCAACCGCACAGTCATAGCTGGAGGCCTTTGGTACAGGCAGGCGTTCGCCTTCATAGTCGGGGCGCAGCTTGATCCGGCCATGCCGGGCATAGACTCGCACCCGAATCTCACCTCGCTCGGCGTCTTCAAATGCAACCCGTTCAATCGACTGCTTCTGCACTCCTCCGAGGTCCAGGTCGTCGCGGGCAATCCCTACCAGACCGCCACCGTGCTCTATGCAGGACCAACCCCCGGAACCATTTCCGCCGTAACTCAAATCAATGTACAGCTAACCGCGGGTCGCGGGAAGTATGGTGGGCAGAGACGGGGCATTGGCACGCCTTGAAGACAGCCTGCGCATCGCCTCGACAGGCCAGCGCCAGATCGTCTTCGTCACGGGCGAGGCCGGCATCGGCAAGACGATGCTGATCGACATGTTCCAGCACCGCGTGCATGACCGGCCAAACGCCAGAATCGCGCGAGGGCAGTGTATCGAGGGCTTCGGCGGGATAGAAGCTTACTATCCGATGTTGGAGGCGGTGGGTTCACTGCTCCAACAGGGAGAGGACGATTCGGCGGTGAAGATTTTGGCCAAACGGGCACCCACCTGGTTGATTCAATTCCCGTCGCTGGTGAAGCCGGAACAAAGGGAGTCCCTCCAGCGCGAGATCCTGGGGAGCACGCGGGAGCGGATGGTCAGGGAGCTTTGCGAGACACTCGAGGCGATCACAGCCCAATTGCCTCTGGTGGTGATTCTCGAAGACCTGCACTGGGTGGACCCCTCCACGCTGGATCTGATCTCCGCGCTTGCGCGCCGCCGCGAGCCATCGAAGTTGCTACTGGTCGGAACGTACAGGCCGGTGGAAGTAGTTCTAACCCAGAGTCCGCTGAAGGCCCTCAAACAGGATTTACTGGTCCGGCATCTGTGCCACGAGATCGCTGTCGAGCGGCTGGAAGAATCGGACGTCGCGGAATACCTGACAAAAGCTTTTCGCACGAACAGCCTTCCACCGGGTCTCGCGAATCTGATTTTCAAGAACTCCGGCGGCAACCCTCTCTTCATGGTGGCGATTGTGCAAGACCTGGTAGAGAAGGGCTTGATTGTGGAGGATGGGAGTCAATTGAGTCTCACCGCACCCGTGCAGGAAGTGTACCCGGGCATCCCGGAGACGCTGCGGCAGATGCTGGAGATCCAGCTGGAGCAACTCGATCCCCAAGAGCGGCTCATCCTGCAGGCCGGCTGCGTGGTGGGAGAGCACTTCGCGGTAGGTGCAGTCGCCGCGATGATGGGAGGAGGCAGCGCGCCGATTGAAGACGCTTGCGAGAAGCTCGCTCGCCGGCAGCAGTTCATTCGGACTGCCGGAATTCACGCCGCGGCCGACGGCGGACTTTCGGCCCGATACGAGTTCAGGCATTCGCTGTACCGTCAAGCTCTTTATCGAAGTCTTTCCGGCCTCAGGCGGTCCGAACTGCACCTGAGCCTGGGCGAGAAACTGTTGCCTCTCTTGGCGAGTGGAAAACCGGAGTTGGCCTCCGAAGTTGCGCTGCATTTCGAAGAGGGCAGGGACCATGCGCGAGCCGCGCAATGCTTAATGCTTGCCGCGGAAAACACGGCCAGGCGGTTTTCCTATCGCGACACCATTCGAGTTCTGCGGCACGCTCTCGAACTTGCGGAGGGGCTGCCGCCGGAGGGTCGCGCGGAACTCGAGGCTCCCATCCTCCAGCGCATGGGCGATGCGCATTACGCACTGGGCGAGATGGCCGAGTCTGCCAGATGCTATGAGTCTGCGGCCGAGTTTGCGGTAGAGAGCGGATCGAAGACCTCCCAACTGTGCGCGCTGGTCCACTCGGCCGTTCCGCTCTGGTACATCAATCCGGAGCGGGGCGCTGAAATTTGCGCGCAGGCTCTGGAGATGAGCCGCGAACTGGCCGATCCGCTGCTGGCGGCGCAGACACAACTGGCAGCCGCCAGTTTCCGTCTCCTGTATGACGAGTGGCGGAATGAGGATGCGGAGATCTGCGCTCATGCCGAGGAGATCCTTCGTACCCAGGGCAAGGTCAAATTCCCGGGCGAGGTGTTTTGCGTCTACGTACGAGCGATGCATGGCGACTATGAGGAAGCTTACACGCAGGCTGAGCTATTGATCAATACGACTACGAACCCCACGACTCGCGTGCTCGCGTCCGGCGCAACTGGCCTGATCCAGCTGTTCAGGGGCCGGTTGGGGGATGTGCGCCGCATCGTCCGATCGGGAAGGGAGAGCGCGGAGAAGAACGGGGAAACTCCGTGGATGTACATTTTCGGGGATGCCTGGCTACGCCTGGTTTGCTTCGATTTCGCGGGCGTACAACGAGTCTGCCAACTCGACGCCGACAGCGACGCGGACGAGCATGCCGCCTGGACGAGGACCGTTTCGCGGATCTCGTCGGGCTATGAAGAACTCCACCGGGGAAATCACGACGAAGCCTTGCAGCACTTCGCCAAAGTCCGCGATTTCCAGGTCACGCCCAGATTTTTCCTGCACTGGCGATGGCGAATGCAAGCGGTGATTGGGACGATCGAAGCGCTGTTGCGCGCGGGAGACATCGCCCCTGCCCGGCGCGAGGCGGACGGCTTTCTGGAATCCGCGCGCGCGGTGGCCGAACCAAACATGCTTGCCCTCGCCTGGGAAATCGGAGCCCGTGTAGCCAAGGCTGAGAACAACCGGGACGAAGCCGTCCGGTGCATCGAAAATGCACTGTCGATCCTCGACAAGTTCGAGATACCGGTGGCGGCATGGCAGGTCCATCGCAGCGCTTGGGAACTGTTCGCCGGGGAGCGTAACGGGGAAAGGGCCGACGAGTCGCGCGCGAAGGCTATTGAGGTGATCATGAGGCTTGCCGATTCCTTTGAACAAGGGGATCCCCTGATCGAGTCATTCCTCACCGCGCCGTCAATCCGGCGCATCTTCCAGCGAGGGATATCAGCATGAGGCGGCACGCCGCTTGGCGATAGTCCTGGGAAGACGGATGACAAAACTTGCGCCACTTCGCGGAGACTCCGCCCAAATGTCACCGCCGTGAGCAATCGCAACCTGGCGTGAAGAAGCCAGGCCCAGGCCCAAGCCATGCGTCTTGCCCGCTGTGGCGAAGGGTTGGAAGAGCCGATCCCTGATCTCCGGAGAGATTCCCGGTCCGGTATCGCGAACCCGGATCAATACCCAGCGGCGTCCGGAAACCGTCGAGATGTGGATCGTCCCACCCTGCGGCATGACTTCCAGCGCATTCACCAGTAAATTCACCAGAACGCGACGCATGCGCTGCTTGTCCATCGAGACGAGCAGACCGGCGGCGACGTCCAACTCGATTCGTACGGATTGAAATTCGGCGCTGACCGCGATCCGCTCCACGGCGCCGGCGACCACATCGCCAAGGTCGGCGACTTCGAATCGTCGATCCGTCTGCCGTCCGCGGTCGAGACAGTGTTCCAGCAATTCGCGAATACGGACGGAAGCGCAATACATGTTTTGCGCAAGGCGGTGGATCTGTGGCTGGGAGAGGCTTGAACGGACAAGCAATTCCGCACTGAGGTGGATCGCGGCCAGGGGATTGCGCAAGTCGTGCGCGAACGACTCGACTTCAGACACCGAAGCCGTTTGATCGGAGGCAATAGTCCATGTGTTCATTTTGTCCCTTCGTTTAGTGACGTCCTATGGCGACTCCGGGCGAAGCATTCCCGCAGAAATGCGAGAAGTTCGTCCTCGGAGTGGAAATGAGACTCGATCCCGCTATCTACTTCTTCGACGGAGCCTTCGATTTTCCCCGTTACGCCAGGTCCGACGTTTCTAAGCTGAACTACAAAAGCTCCCCTCACGACCAATCCAGAATACGGGAGTTTCGCAATAAGTTCGTGGACATTTCGTGGCGTTCCCGTGGATTCTTCGTCGCGCCCGCCCAGGGAGTTGGATCGTGGAATTCGCGATCCGGTCGTGGCAAGTGAATCCGGAAAGTGCATCTGTCAGGGTCCGTTCGTAGAGAGCGGCGACAAAAATCCGACTAAATCTCCGCTTCGACGCAACGATTTCGTTGGCTTCCGGAAGTACTCTGATTGTGATGGCAGCTGTATGTGGACGCACTTGCGACCTTTCAGGACCACTCTGACGAGAATCGTTTTATTCAGCACCATGTTGGTGGTGGCGTGGGCAGGGCTGTTGGCGATTCCACAGCCTCTCTTCCGGCCTGCCCCAGTGGGTGCGTGAGGGCTATGCGGACTATGTCGGGAAGGGAGACTCGTTTCACTATGGAGACGAGTGCCTGGATGATCAGTAACTTCTGATACGCGGAGGCGAGTGCGGCTTCCCTTGCCGCACCGTATTCCGAAACCCAAGTAAAATTACGGTCTTTTCGCGATTGGCCGTTCTCCCGGCTGTCATCTTTTCAATTCACTTTCCGCTTTACTAAGTAGAGACCGATAGCGAATGTGCTGCGGAATCCGTTCAACCGCTATCACTCGAAATCACACATAGACCTGGAGAACAACAACCTAAATGAACCACATCTTTCATCATCGAACGAAGAAGCCGTCGCGAGGCCGGACCGCGTTAGTAGCAACTCTCGCTCTCGGATGTCTCTTCGGTACGGTTAACCAAGCGGCGGCACAAACCGTCACGCCCCCAGCCACGCCGACGCTCATCACACCGAAGGAGGGGAACACAGCATTCCTGCTGGGCCGCGCCCAGGGTACGCAGGGATATGTTTGCCTACCGACTGCCCCGGGCGCTTCCACGGCGTCCTGGACCGTCAACGGCGCCCGCCCGGAGGCCACGCTGTTTACGAAATTCTTCGGGCAGGACGTTCAGATCATCACCCATTTTCTGAGCCCGGATACGAACCCCAACGGGGTCCTGACGGTTATCCCTTTTGGCAGCGCGACGTGGCAGAGTTCCTTCGACACCAGCAAAGTTTGGGCAGCGGTTCTGAATGGGGCTGCGGTCCAACCGAGTACCGACATTCCGAGTTGCCCCCATGTGGGCTCCATTGCCTGCCTGTTGCTGACGTCCATCGGTTCGCAATCGGGACCAACGCGCGGCAACCTCCTGACCCCGGTCACTTTCGTCCAACGCCTGAACACCAACGGAGGCTCGGCGCCCGCTGATGGCTGCTCCGTTTCCACAGATGTGGGCAAGCAGACGCTGGTGCCGTATACCGCCGACTACTACTTTTACAAGGCAGACACGAAGTACTTCTAACGCGCGACATCGCGGAACGCGCAGCCATACTGAAGCTGCGCGTTTCGCGGCTCGCAGGGATATCTCATAAGGAGAACGAAATGCGTCAACTTACGGTTTACTGCATCGGGGCCGCACTCTTAGCACTCTGTCCGGCAGCGCCTGCAGCGACTTTCACATTCGACACCCCTCCGTTTGCCGGCACCAATGTTTTGAACACACCTGGGCGGCAAGTGGTGGGAGGAGAAGATTTCCTTGGCTTTTCGATTGCGACCGACATCTTTTCGATGGACGCAGCCGCTTTCGGTGTGGGGACCTCAGTCAACTTCGTGAATAGCACGGCAGCCAACCTGCCAACCGGCGGTGTAAACGTCGTCGTGCTAGGGGACTTTGACAACGATGCCAATCCGCTAACCCCCTTTGGCGCGGGCAACGCAGCCGATCTGATTGCAGGCAGAATCACAGAACACGGTGCGGGGTTCTTTATCTACTTCAACCAAGCCCTGAATCTGCCCCGCCTGGTGTATTCGACGGACCTCAGCAGCAGCGGCTCGGACTTGAAGATTCTCGCTCGCATGTTGAATCTGACCGGTGCTGAGGGACGGAATGCAATTCCGACGTTCACCGCTGCGAACTTTGCGATCACCGGCGACACAACTACAGCTCCTGAGCCTTCGAGTTTCCCGATGATGACAGGCGTGGGACTGATTGGTGCGTGCTACATTCTGCGGCGTGCGCGAGGGCCTGCGTAGTTTCGTCGATTGCCGCATGCACTTGGGCGAGCGATCTGTTCAGGCCGAGTTGCCACTTCCCGTCAACTGCCGGCTGGCGGGTCGCTCCCCGTTTTTTCAGGTGCATTCTCGTGCGCGCTGTCAGCCTACCGACGTCATTCCCTATAAAGATGCCGTCTGTTGCCAGACGGCGTAGATCCGTGGGATCCGCGCCTGTTCACCGCCGCCCCAATCGCCTGATCGGGTCCAGTAACCTCAGCGCGCAATCCCTGCACGTCTCCACCAAGCGGATGCCGACGGTCTTTAGGCGCTGCAAGGCGGCCAGCTATTCGCGTCCCGGGTCCGCACTAATTCGCGCGGATCAGCATCGCAAATTCGCGGAGTTCCGCCGGGTTCAGGTCGGATACGGCCCAGAAGGTCATGCCGCTCTTCTGCCACTGCAGGAGATGGAATCCCTCAACGTCTGTCGACTTCAGCTGATCCTGTGTCCCGTCCACCGCCTGGATCCAGTCCCGACACAATCCGTGGCAACAATCCGGCAGCATTCTGAGCCGGCCGGCGAGCGCCGTATCAGAGTATCACGTTGGCCCGAGAACCGAGCGCCAGCAGCTGTGAAGCACCAGGAACCGGTCCTCCTGACAAGCGATGCAGCGCCAATTCGCCGAAAGATCAATCCGGGTGCTGAGCTACGGGGAGCTTCCAGCGGTTCCGGATTGCCATGAGGCGTAGCAGAACACACGTTGCTCCACCGATAGCCGCCGCGGGCACGGAGCTTGGAAAAATACTGTTCCCCACAACCACCACGGACGCACCCGCAAGTGCGGCGACGGCGTAGAGTTCGGCGGTAAAGACCACAGGGACTTCCGAGACAAGCACGTCGCGGACCATGCCTCCGCCAATAGCAGTCAGGACACCCATTAGAATCGCGGCGCCGGGCCCCAAATGAAACGCGATCGCCTTGCCAGCTCCGGAAATCGCAAAGAGCCCCAGCCCCAAGGCATCCAAGATCTGGACGGGGCTTTTGATTTTGACGATGAACGACGACCAGTAGAAGGTAACGAATCCAGCAACCAGCGATAGAGTAATATACCGCCAATCTTGAATAGCGGCGGGCGGGATAGCGCCGATGAGGACGTCGCGCACAATGCCGCCCGCGGTGGCCGCGACGAAAGACAGGACGAGCACTCCAAAAAGATCGATTCTGTGCTTCACGCCAGACACTGCGCCGCTGAGTGCGAAAACGAAGGTCCCGATCAGGTCGAGCGCCCTTAGAAACTCACTCACAAGGACATGTTCGTCAATGCGCATAAGAGCTACGATGGCAACCATGCCTTCGAAAGGGGGCGGCCCCAGCTTCTGTCCTCAACACGTATATTCTACAAACTCGAGCGGCGACCTATGGGCACGGATGACCGGAGTCTACACATCGGTGCACTTAGATCAGCCCATCAAGTCTGCCGGCGAAATTGGAGTTGCGCTTTTTGAGCCCTTAGATCGTGGTCGTTACGTGATTACAGTGGTCGACGGGGACCGAGTTCGTGCTGTCGGCACTGTTCAAGCAGAATCGTCGGGGCAGAATTTGATCACTCTATTTGAGACCTTCAGTGGTTGTTTGCATGCAGGCAGTGCTGCTCTAACAGGCTGGGTGCGGCAAACTAGATGTTTCTGCTTCAAGTCACGGGTCCGCCCAGGGGCGGGGCCATCCCGCTTGACATGGGAGACAGTACCTGTGCATCCAAAGGTCCTCGCCCGCGTGTGATAGACTCCAGCCTGACTTCCGCATGCACCCGACACGTACCCGATTCAAGGCCTCCGGCTTCCTCTTCCTGCTGGCTGGCGTCACCTATCTCGACCGCATCTGCATCTCCACGCTCGCGCCCGAAATCCAGCGCGATCTGCATCTCTCCAAAATTGAGATGAGCATCGTCTTCAGTGCCTTCGCGGTGGCCTATGCGGGGTTCGAAATGTTCAGCGCGTCGTGGGGCGAGAAGGTCGGCGCGCGGCGCGTGCTGGCACGGATTGTGGTGTGGTGGTCCGCCTTCACCATGGCGACGGCGGGAGCGTGGAACTACTCCAGCATGTTGGTGGTCCGCTTTCTGTTCGGTGCGGGCGAGGCCGGCGCGTGGCCCAACGCCGCGCTCGCCTTCTCCCGCTGGATTCCCTTGCGGGAACGCGGACGCGTACAGGGCTTCTTCTTCGCGGCCGCCCACACGTCCGGCGGACTCACGCCGCTGCTCGTCGCCTGGCTTCTCACCATGCTGCCCTGGCGCGGTGTGTTCGTGGTCTGCGGCTGCGTGGGGTTGGTCTGGGCGGCCGCCTGGTATCGCTGGTTCCGCGATGAGCCGCGTGACCATCCACAGGTCAACGAGGCCGAACGGCAGTACATCGAAAACGGCCGCGCATTGGGCGGACACCGCCAACATGGCGCGGCATTATGGCGCGCGCTCGCCCTCTCGCCCAACGTCTGGTGCCTGTGCCTGGCCTATCTTTCGAACAGTTACGGCGCATATTTTGTGATGACCTGGCTGCCTACCTATCTCTCCGAGAGCCGCGGCTTCGAAAAACAGTCGCTCAGTCTGTTCGCGGGCCTTCCCATGCTCCTCAGCGTCTTCGGCGATCTCACCGGCGGCGCGGTCACCGATTGGGCCTCGCGCCGTTTCGGATTGCGCGTCGGCCGCGCCGCGGTTTCCGTGGTCGGTTATGTGATCGCCGCCATCGCCATGGTTGCCGGAGTGTATGCGGATACGCCCATAATGGCGGCCTCTCTGATTGCCATCGCCGTGGCCGCTTCCATGTTTACCCTGAGTCCCAGTTGGGCCGCCTGCATGGATATCGGCGGTGAGAATACCGCGGTGCTGAGCGCCGCCATGAATACCACCGGTCAGATCGGTTCGATTCTCAGCCCGCTCATCACCGGTTGGATCGTGCAACGCTTCTCCAACTGGCAGATGCCGCTGTTAATCATGGCGGGCCTGTACGCCGTCTCCGCCCTGCTCTGGACACGGGTCGATCCCCTCAAACGCCTGTCTGCCGCGCCTCCTGCTGCATGATAAAGTAGCGCCTGAAGGGATCAAGATCAACATGAACCGCAAGTTTTATTTCGCTATTCTGCCTGTGCTCGGCCTCGGTGTATGGGCGTTCGCACAGCCCGCCGGCGACCCGATCATTGAAGGGTTCCGCAATGTCGAGGTCGCGTCCGTCGCCGACGCCATCGAACAACTTTACGGTCAGAAGGCGTACATGTACCATGACATGCGCCCGCTTGCTAAAACCAAGTTTGCCGGCCCCGCCTGGACCGTGTACCTCAAAAAGGAAGAGCACAAAGAGGGCGCAAAAGGCTCGCAGGGCATGCTGGACGCGATCGATACCGCGCCCAAGGGCTCGGTCTACGTGATGGTGCTGGAAGACGGCCTGGACTACGCGGGAATGGGCGCCCTCATGGCCACTGGAATGAAGGCGCGCGGCTTCACCGCCGCTGTCATCGATGCCGGCGTACGCGATACGCCCCAGTTGCAGCGCATTCAGTTCCCGGTCTTCTCGCGGGGCGTCGTGCCGTCCACCCTCGTCGGCCACTACCGCTTCGTCGGCATGAACATTCCCGTCACCTGTGCGGGAGTCAAAGTCAATCCGGGCGACATCATTACGGCCGATGAAGACGGCGTGGTCGTGGTGCCCAAAGCCAAGGCCGCCGAAATTCTGAAGAAGTCGGAAGAACTCGACAACACGGAGCACACCATGCTGCCGTTCATCGAGAAGTTCAAATCGATGGCCGAAGCCGTCGCCAAATTCGGACGCATCTGACCCTACGCTACCCGCGAAGTCCAGACCGGCTGACCGCGCTTGCCGTCGATCGGTCAGCCGGTCCGCTTGCTGCCTGCCCGCCGGG
The DNA here is from genome assembly GCA_039934035.1 of Candidatus Solibacter sp. Lineage (GTDB taxonomy): Bacteria > Acidobacteriota > Terriglobia > Bryobacterales > Bryobacteraceae > Solibacter. The sequence goes on from JBDTMZ010000091.1 coordinate 94,423, forward strand.
CCTTGGCCTTACTCTTGCCCGCCTGATTGAGCGCCACGGCCGCGCGAATCAATTCCTTTAACGCCGCTTCGTCGAGCTTCTCGTCTTCGTGAATGTCGATGGCGCGCCGCACATTTCCCTCCAGGCTGGAGTTGAACAGCCCGACGGGATCCGCCAGCGAAGCTCCCTTCGCGAACGTCAGTTTGACAATCTTCTTGTACGTCTCTCCCGTGCAGATGAGGCCGTCGTGAGACCAAACTGGCGTGCCCATCCACTTCCACTCCTCGACAATTTCGGGGTCCGCCTCGTGGAGCAGCGCGCGCATGCGCGCCAACATCTTCCCGCGCCAATCCCCCAGTTCTTTGATCCGCTCGTCGATCCGTTCAGAGGCGTTTTCTGCTGCGGCTTTCTTCATATCCAACTCCCGGCTCTCCCATCGATCTTAGCTGCGCCCGGCATCGCTGCATCTCCAAAGGAAGTACGAAAGCGTCCACAAAACTGCGGTGCCCGCCGCCCAACCCCACGCCTCCGGCCCGTCACCCACCGAGAGATGAGCCACCAGCGCCGACGCCAGTGTGATCGCGAAGCCGGCGTACACCCACTCCTTGAGCCGCGCCGGGACCGGAGCCGCCAACAGCGCCACACCGAGGACCTTGGCCCACGCGAGTTCCACCCGGAAATAGGCGGGAAAGCCCAGGTGCACGAACGATTCCGCCACCTGTGGCAGCCGTAGCTGCGCGTAAGCCGTGAACGCCATCTGCAGGCAGAACAGCGTGGTGACCGCCCAATAGGCGATGGTTCTGATCTCGGGCATCGTCTTGCCGGCGAGTGCCGGCCTTTGCATTGTCGATTCCATAATTCTCCCTCCGTTCAATTTTTCGGGGCATTGGCCGGCCAGCCAGGAGCTTCAACGCCGAACTGCGCGGCGTACTCGGCGTGCAATCGCTGCCAGCCGCCGAACTTCATGGCATCGGCCCCAACCATGCGCCCCAGCGGCTCACCCGCAAGCAGGTGGTCCAGCACGTCGAAGCAAAGGTGCCACCCGGCGGCCCCCATCGCGATGTAACGGCGGTCGATGTTGGTCCACAGCGTAAGCCGCGTGCCTCCCTCGAACGCTTCCAGTTCCCACCGGACATCGTGCCCGCCCCACGTGTACTCCAGCAGCCTCGGCTCCTCGGCCCGCGTTACCGTGGTTTCGGTAATGTGCGGCGAGGGTGCGCCCACAGTAGTGAGCTTCACCGTGGTCCCCGCCGTACCCAGATTGCCATCGGCATCGAAGGGCGCCCACTCGCGCAACTGCGCGGGGTCGGTCAACGCCTGCCAGACTTTCTGAGGCGCGTGGCGCAGTTGTCTGACCAGTATCAAAGTCCACTGGTCGCCTTCGTTCCGAACCACCTGCGCCCCGCTGGCCGGACCTGGAGTGTATTGTTCGCGTTCGCTCATCGTCTTTCTCCTTCGTATGTTTTCCCGTTCCGCTGCCGCGCTCAACCCGCGGTTCTGCTTACGATGGCGGCGAGCTTCGCCTCCGTCGCGTCGTCCATCGCGGTGAAGAACCACGCGGATCCCCGCATTGCGTGCGCCCCGCTCTCCTCGTGGTGGTGGCGTTGTCGCTCAGGCATGGAACCTCGCCACAGCCGTCTATTTCTTCCTCGTCTTCCGTTTCGCCGGCGCCGGCTTCGCCTTCTCCATGCGGTCGAGATGGCGCTCCAACGCATCCACGTGAGCCAGCCAGAACCGGCGGAACGGCGCCAGCCACGCGTCCACCTCCTGCAGCGGTCCCGGCCTCAGCCGGTAAAGTCGGCGCTGCGCGTCCACAGTCGATTCCACGAAACCCGCGTCCCGCAGCACGCGCAGGTGCTTCGAAACCGCCGGCTGCGGCATATGCAGCTGACGCTCGATCTCTCCCACCGACTGTTCGGAAGAGACCAGAAGACTCAGAATGGCGCGGCGGTTTGGCTCGGCAATGACTTCGAAAACGGATTCCACTCTTTTTATATACTCCAGTTGGAATATACGTGTCAAGGAATATAATGGGCCGGCCGCCGCGGTCTGTGCCTTTCCGCGCCGGAGGCCTTTGCCAACGTCTTCGGGGCGCCTGCAGCCCGGCGTGTGCCAGCACGGGCGCAAGGCTGCGGGCGGGCGAAATGCTGCGCTGCGCCGTGTTGCCCCGCGGCGTGTTGCCCCTGGGACTGCGTCCAGTCAGCCTCGACCTGCGCCTGCGCGGATCCGGCGCCCTCAACGCCTCGCGATACAAGGGTAACGTTCGCGCCAAGTCCCGGTAGCGCCGCGATTCCGGTTGGCAGACCGTCCGCGCATATGCGATGTTTGTTTCATGACCAAAGAGGGCAGGGAATACGGCTGGCTGTTTCTGCGCCTCGGGATTGCCGGCATGGTGTTTGGCCTGCACGGCTGGGCCCGCTTAGGCAAGCTGTACAGCCACTTCATCCTGGGACAGCCCTGGTCATTTGTCGCCCTCGTGGAGCGCATCGGCTTCCCGCTTCCCGTAGTGTTCGCGGTGGCGTCCGCGCTGGTGGAATCGGTGGGCGCGATTTTGCTGCTGGCCGGCTACCGGACCCGCTGGGTGGCTGCGTTGATGGCGTTCAATATGGTGGTGGCCACCGGTTTCGAATTGAGCAAAGGAGCCGCCGGCGGTCCCGAACTGCCCGGCATGTACCTCATCCCCCTGCTCGCACTCGCCATGGGAGGCGCGGGCCGTTACTCGCTCGACAGCAAACGCCGGGCTGCCTGACCGCACGGGCTTACTGCCCGAGCACCAGCACGCCCCACGGCTTTTCCCCCACCTTCACTTTCTTCAACACCGCACGCGTGGCGATATCGATGATCGACACATCGTTCGAGGGCCCATTCGCCGTGAAGAGCAGTTTCTCATCGGGAGACAGCGCGATGCCCCAGGGCCGCTGTCCCGCGTCAAACATGCCCGCCACATTGCCGCTGGCAGTCTCCACAATCGCGACCTTGCCTCCGCGCCCCGTGGTGACGTAAAGCTTCGAGCCATCCTTCGTCATCGCCATGCCCATGGGCTTCAACCCCGCCCCGATGGTGACCGTCTGCGTCACTTCCAACTTCCCCGTATCGATGACGCTGAGAGTCGCGTCGTTCTCGTTGGTGACGAACGCCTTCGATCCATCCGGCAGGAACGCGATGCCGCGCGGCCGCCTCCCCACCGGAATCGTCTTCACGGCCTGCCGCGAACCGGTGTCCACCACGGTGATGGTGCCCTTGTCTTCCGACGTCACGTAGACGAACTTGCCGTCCGGCGTGGTGGTCACGCCCTCCGGTTCCTCGCCGGTCGGCACGGTCGTGAGCACGGTCCCTTTCACGGGGTCGACGAAACTCACGCCGGCGTTGTCTTCATTGGAAACGTAGAGCAGGCCGTCCTTGCCGATGGCAAACTGTTCGGGGTCGCTGCCGCCCGGCACTTTGCGCAGAAACTTGCTCTGCTCCACATCGAACACGCCAATCCCGTCGGCGCTCTTGTCGGGAGGCGGCAGCGTGCTCTCATCGACGCCGGGGGGCGCGAACGGCGAGCCGCTCAGCGCTACGAAAATCAGCTTCCCGTCGGCGCTCGCGTGGATTCCGCGTGCGCGCTTGCCGATCGGCACGGTGGTGATCGCCTCCATCTTCACCGGGTCGATCACCGTCAGGTCGCCCGATCCTTCATTGCTGATGTAGACCTTATAGGTTGGGCCTTTCGGGCCGCAGGCGACGAGTGCCGCCAGCAGCGGCACGATGGCGAAAGCGAATGTCTTCATAGGGAGCTCCCTCTAACGATACGTGAAGTCTACAGCCGCGGAACCGCTCGCGGCAACGTGCACCTGCTGTTCCTGCTTGCCCAACTTCTCGTGCCAGACGCCGACCGTGTAGTCCCCCGGAGGCACGTTCTTCCATTCGAAGGCGCCATCCGGCCCCGTGACCGAAAAATACGGATGATCCACCACGCCGATATATGAATGCATCCACGAATGAATATTGCACTTCACCGGAATCATGATCTCCGGCCGCGCAAATTTGTGCTCCACCGGTTCGGCCTTCGGCGCCTGTTCCTGATTCCATTCGCGATTGTTCTGCGGCATGGGATGGATGTTGTGCGCCACGCCGTCGCTGTTCTTCAACTGCAGCGTCTGCCCGGCGCGCAGCGCAATCACGCGCGGCACAAACATGCAGCCCTGCTGATCGAGCGCCACCGCCGTCGCACTCGGCTCGAAGTGCTTGCCCTCCAAGCCCCCTTGAATATAGACGAAGGCATTGGCGAGAGCGCCGGCCTTGCCTGTGACCACCGCATCCTCGTACACCGGCTTGCCCGCTGCCTCTTTCTGGCAGCCTTCGTCGGATTCCATCGCGACCTTGGTGCGCGCCGGTTTGACGCCCGCGAAAGTGATGGTTCCCTTGACGGTGCCTGCGGTGGCCGCGTCAACCGTGAAGTATTCCACGGCCTTCGGCGCTTCCACGGCCTTCGGCGCTTCAGTCGCTTTATCGGGGCCGCCGCAGGCGCTCAACAGCGCGGCAACGGCCGGAATCAGTAGTCGTTTCATGGGCGATCGTGCAATGGACGTCATGGTTCCGGCACCTGCCGGCAGAGTGCTTGTAGCGTACTAGCTTCCCGAATTACGTGTCAAGATCGCTCCGAAGCCCGGTGGCATAAGGCTCCACCTTGTGCATCCGAGCGCAGCTCGGACGTCCCTAGCGGGGTTTCCCTTCCCACCTACCACGGGTCACACCCGTGGTATGGAATTCTGGCGGGCACTTCGTGAGTCCCCCACCTCTGTGTCGCCCCGATTTCGCTCGTGCTCGAAGCCCGGCGCGCTGCCTCGTATACTAAGCTGCATGCCCTTGCTGGAAGCCAAGGCGATCGCCAAGTCATTCGCCGGAGTGCAGGCGCTGCGCGGCGTCTCGCTCGAACTCCGCACCGGCGAAGTGCACGCGCTGCTCGGCGAAAATGGGGCAGGGAAGAGCACCCTCATCAAAATCATCACCGGCGCGGAAACGGCAGACTCCGGCGATCTCCTGCTGAATGGCATTCCCCTGCGCCACAACTCCCCGGCGGCGGCGCGCGCCCTCGGCATCGCGGCCGTCTATCAGCAGCCCGCGCTCTTCCCCGATCTCACCGTGGAAGAGAACATCGCCATCGCTCTCGAGGACGCCGCCATCTGGCGCCGCATCGACTGGCGTGCCCGCCGCCAGCATGCGCGTGACCTGCTCGATCGCTGCGGCGCCGCCCTCGATCCCGGCCGTACCGTCAGCACCCTCAGCATGCCCGAGCAGCAATTGGTGGAGATCGCCAAGGCTATCGGCGCACGCGCCAAAGTCGTGATCTTCGACGAGCCCACCGCGTCGCTCACCGAGCGCGAAGTCGAGCGCCTCTTCCGTGTGATCGAAGGACTGCGCCAGCAAGGCGCCGGCATCATCTATATCTCGCACCGGCTGGAAGAAGTGTCCCGGATCGCCACCCGCGCCACCGTCCTGCGCGACGGACAGATCATTGCCACTTGCGGCGTGAAAGAAGTCGACCGCGCGGAATTGGTGCGCCTGATGGTGGGCCGCGATGTGCACGCGATCTTTCCCAAACGCGAGGTGCCGCTCGGCGACGTCGCGCTCGAAGTCCGTGGACTCGGCTGCCGCGCGGCGGGCATTCGCGGCATCGATCTCACCGTGCGCCGCGGCGAAATCCTCGGCATCGCCGGCCTCGTCGGCTCGGGCCGCACCCAACTCGCCGAAACCCTCTTCGGCCTCACTCCCGCCGACGAGGGCGAGATCCGCGTGCGCGGCGAGATCGTGCGCATGGATTCGCCCGCCGCGGCGATCGGCTGCAAACTCGCCTATCTCCCCGAAGACCGGCGGCAGCACGGCGTCGTCCTCGAGATGCCCGTGGCGGCCAACACCACGCTCGCCTGCCTCGCGGCCATCACCCGGCACGGCCTGATCGATGCGGCGCGCGAACGCTCCATCGCGAAAGATCTCGTCGAGCGCCTGCGCATCAAAACGCCCTCCATCTTCACCGAGGCCGGCGCGCTTTCCGGCGGCAACCAGCAAAAGGTGGCGGTCGCGCGCTGGCTGGCCATCGCCCCCGAAGTGATGATCCTCGACGAGCCTACCCAGGGAGTGGACATCGGCTCCAAGTCCGAAATTCACCAGATCATGATGGACCTCGCGGCGCGCGGTATGGCCATCGTCATGATCTCTTCGGAGCTTCCGGAAATCCTGGGCATGAGCGATCGCATTGCAGTGATGCATGGCGGAAAAATCGCGGGCGTGCTATCGCGCGCGGAAGCGACGCAGGAACGCGTCCTCGCCCTTGCCCTGGGGCACAACTGATGCTGCAGCGCCATCGCAGGGAAGTCTCGCTGCTCGCCGCCATCGGGCTGCTCGCCCTCGTGCTGGCCATCGCCGCTCCCGGCTTCTTCACGTTCGCCAACCTGCCGGAGCTTCCGGAGATCCCGGGCATGAGCGATCGCATGGCAGTGAGGCAGCGCGGAAAGATCGCAAGCGTGTTGACGCGCGCGGAGGCGACGCAGGAGCGCCTCCTCGCTCTGGCGCAGGGGCACAACTGATGCTGCATCGTCATCGCAGGGAAGTCTCGCTGCTCGCCGCCATTGGGCTGCTCGCCCTCGTACTGGCCATCGCCGCTCCCGGCTTCTTCACGTTCGCCAACCTGCGCGATCTGTTGCTCGCCAACATGCCCGTGCTCATCGTCGCGCTCGGCATGGTGCTGGTGATTCTCACCGGACAGATCGATATTTCCGTGGGCTCGCAGTTCGCCATCTGCAGCGTGGCCGCGGGCGAGTTCGCGCGCGCCGGACTCCCGGTACCCGTCGCCGGTCTCGCTGCTTGCCTCGCCGGCGCCCTCATGGGCAGCATCAACGGCGCGCTCGTGGTCTGGGTCCGCATCCCCTCGATCGTCGTGACGCTCGCCACCATGGTGGCCCTGCGCGACGGTCTCCGCTGGGTGACGCAGGGAGCGTGGGTGCAGGACCTGCCGGCGGGATTTCAATGGTTCGGTCAATCGCAGGCGGCCAGCGAATGGATCACGGCGGGCTGTGCCGCAATGCTCGCCATCGGGATGAATTGGGGCTTGCGCAATCTGGCGGCGGGCCGCGTAGTGTACGCCACGGGAAGCAGTCCGAATGCCGCCCGCCTCGCCGGCATCAATCCGCGGCTGGTGATGTTCTGGGCGTTCGTCGTGACCGGCGCGCTCACCGGGTTTGCCGCGGTCTTCAACGCGGTGCGCTTCCATCAGATTCCGAGCAATGCCGGAATCGGGCTGGAGATGAAGGTGATCACCGCGGCCGTGGTCGGCGGCGTGGCCATCGCCGGCGGTCGCGGCACCATCGCCGGAACCATGCTGGGCCTCCTGCTGCTCGGCATGATCGGTCCGGCGCTGACCTTTCTTGGCTTCAGCGCCTATTGGGAGCGCGCCCTCGAAGGTGCCATCATTCTGACCGCGGTGGCCATGGATGCCGTACGTCTACGGGCAGGGCATCATGCCGGCTGACCGTATCGTCATCGCACCGCCCGCCCCCGCCGCACCCCACGCGCGACATCCCCAACGGACCGCGCGGCCAGCGCTGCATCCCCATCGCGCCCCCCACCGCGGCGCACCCGGTGCGCGACATCCCCATCGCGCCCCCCACCGCGGCGCACCCGGTGCCCGACATCCCCAACGGACCGCGCAGCCAGCGCTGCATCCCCATCGCGCCCCCCACCGCGGCGCACCCGGTGCCCGACATCCCCAACGGA
>JBDTMZ010000092.1:0-7544 GCA_039934035.1 Candidatus Solibacter sp.
AAGCGCCGCGGCTCTCGGGTTCGTGCCCGATGATCTTCACGTGGAACGGGCAGGGTTTCCAGTTCATCACGGATGTATTGGGCGTGGCGCCGCTGGGCGCGAGCTCGGGCGACGGCCAGTATTTTCCGGTGGATCACGATGAATACGTCTCGATTCCCGGGCAAGCGCTGGCGGCGCGCGATGGCGAATACGAGGTCCGCGTGACGGAGGAATTGCGCGAGATTTCGTATCTGGACCAGATTCAATTGCTGGCGCTGGATCATCCGGCCGGGGTGGACATCGTGACCAACGAAAAGTTTCACTCGCCGCCGTTCCCGGAGTTCCGCCTGTTCGGCGTCTCGCAGCGCGTGTACCCGAAAGCAGCGCGCGATGCGCGCGGCGACGCGCGGGCGGCGCTTGTGCAGCGCAACCGTGTGTACCCGGACGGGTTTAAGCGCGACTCCGCGGGGATTGCGGAGATGCACACGCTGGAGCTGGATTTCGGCGCTGCGGCTCGCGACAACCGGGCGGTATTGATATTGAATGGCTGGGTGGATTGGGCCGATGGCAGCACGTTCCTTTCGGCCACGCAGGCGAAGCGGGACCTGACTTTCCCGTATTTACAGGTGAAGGACGCGGCGGGAAACTGGAAGACGGTGGTGGAAGAAATGGGCATTCCGGCGGGCAAGCCGAAGACGATTGCGGTGGACCTGACCGGGAAGTTTCTTTCGGCCTCGCGGGCAGTTCGGATCGTGACCAATCTGTGCGTGTACTGGGACGAGATCTTTCTGACGGAGAACAGCGCCGCGCCCGAGGCTCGCGTGACGGCGGCCGAGATGCGCAGCGCCGACCTGCATTTCCGCGGTTTCTCGAAGGTCACGATTCATCCGGAGCGCAAGCAGCCCGAGCAATTCGATTACTCCCGCGTGAGCAGCACCACCATGTGGAACCCCACGCCGGGGCGCTACACGCGTTACGGCGCAGTGGACTCGCTGCTGCGCGCGGTGGACGACCGGCTGACGATTATGGGGTCGGGCGATGAGGTGACCCTGCGCTTCTCGGCGGAGAAACTGCCCGCGCTTCCCGATGGGTGGAAGCGCGATTTCCTGCTGCTGGTGGATGGCTGGGCGAAAGATGCGGACGCCAATACGGCGTATTCGCAGAGCGTGCTGCCGCTGCCGTTCCACGGGATGACCAGCTATCCTTATCCGGCCGGTGAACGCTATCCGGCGGATGAAGCGCACGCGATTTATCAGAGGGACTACAACACGCGGCCGGCCTTGCGCCTGCTGCGCAGGTTGGGGGAATAGGGATGTCGAAACGCGTTGTAGGGGTGGGCCTCGGGGTACTGATCGTCAACAGCGGCTATATCGCGGCTTTCGGCGACCCGACAATATTTTACGTGGCCAATGTGCTGTTGCACCTCGGGCTGGGGCTGGCGCTGATGCTGGTGGCGCTGGCGTGGCTGAAGCGGCGTCCGGTGGAGTGCGGACTGTTTCTGTTGTGCGGCGTGCCCGCGCTGTATCTGGCGGTGAAGGGGAATACGCGAGATCAGTTCTTCGTGCTGTGGGCACACATGGCGCTGGCGTTCCTGGCCCTGGCGGTAATCGGTGTGCGCCTGATTCATCAGAAAGCGCCGCCCCGGTTGATCAGGGGGTTCATCGCGGCATGCGTGCTGATGATCCTGCTGCCTTCGGGGGCCAATTTCTATCGCAAGCTGCGGCCCAATCCGAATGACCGGATTCAGAATCCCACGGTGGCCCCGATGTCGATGGATCAGGAGGGCGGCGGGGCGAAATCGCCGTTCGCGCCCTCGTCGGCGCAGAGCAATACGGGGAAGATTATCCCCTCGAATTTCTTCATGGATTCGGAAGCGTGCGGGCAGTGCCACAAGGATATTTACGAGCAGTGGAAGGGCTCGATGCACCACTTCGGGTCGTTCAACAACCAGTTTTACCGCAAGTCCATCGAGTACATGCAGGACGTGGTGGGCACGCGTCCCAGCAAGTGGTGCGCGGGCTGCCACGATCACGCGGTCTTCTTTAACGGGCGCTTCGACCGTCCGATTAAAGAGCAGATCGATACGCCGGAAGCGCAGGCGGGGTTGGGCTGCATGAGCTGCCACGCGATTGTGCACGTGGGCAGCAGCATGGGGAATGCGGACTTCACGGTGGAATATCCGCCGCTGCACGAACTGGCGTCGAGCAAGAACCAATATCTGCGGGCGATCGATTATTTCATCACCTATTTGAACCCGAAGCCGCATAAGGCGACGTTCATGAAGCCGTTCATGCGCGAGCAATCGGCGGAGTATTGCGCGGCTTGTCACAAGGTCCATCTGGACGTGCCGGTGAACTCGTACCGCTGGGTCCGCGGCTTCAACGATTACGACAACTGGCAGGCGAGCGGAGTTTCGGGGCAGGGCGCGCGGTCGTTCTACTATCCGCCGAAGACGTCGTCATGCTCGGATTGCCACATGCCGCTGGTGATGTCGAAAGACCCGGGCAATGTGGATGGCAAGGTGCACTCGCATCGTTTCCCGGCAGCGAATATGGCGGTGGCGCAGGCCAATCAGGACGAGACGCAGATGAAGGCGACGGAGCAGTTTTTGAAGTCGGGCTTCATCACGGTGGACATTTTCGCGGTGACGCCGGCCGATGAAAACAAGGGGCAGACGGCGATGGTACGGCGCACGGAAACCGTGCAGGCGAACTCGACGTTTGCCGTGGGCGAAGAAGCCGAACAGGGCGGCGCGGCCATCATCCGCGAGGTGGGCAAGGTGTCGGCGCCGGTGGGCGTGGCGAATAGCGCGTTGACGCCGGGCGGTACGGCGCGCGTCGACGTAGTGGTGCGCACGCGCAAGATCGGGCACTTCTTCCCGGGCGGCACGGTGGACGCGTTCGATGTCTGGCTGGAATTGCAGGCGAAGGACGCCGCGGGCCGGATGATTTACTGGAGTGGGAGTGTCACCGAAGATGGCAAGGGTCCAGTGGAACCGGGCGCGCATTTTTATCGGTCGTACCAGTTGGATGGGGAAGGCAATCCGATCGATAAACGCAATGCGTGGCAGGCGCGCAGCGTGTTGTATGTGCGGTTGATTCCGCCGGGGGCGGCCGATGTGGCGCACTTCCGCGTGCCGGTGCCGAAAGATGCCAAGGGGCCGATCGAGTTCACGGCGAAATTGAATTACCGCAAGTTCTCGCGCTATTACACGCAATTCGCGTATGCGGGCGAGGCGAAGGCGGGGCAGGATCCGGCCCTGTTGGGAAAAGACCACAACGGGATGGAGTACGAGTTCAAGACGATTCCGGTGAACGTATCGGGCAAGATCCGCGATCGCATTCCCGATGTGCCAGTGATCACGCTGGCGGAGAACAAGGCGAGCATTCCGGTGGGAGAAGCGGCCTGGAGTCCGGTGGTGCGCAAGCAGGATCGCGAGCGCTGGAACGATTGGGGAATCGGGCTGCTGCTGCAGGGCGATTTGAAGGGCGCGGAATACGCGTTCCGGAAAGTGACGGAGGCCGAGCCTGAGTATGCCGATGGGTGGTTGAACGTGGCGCGGGCGTTGATTCAGGAAGGCGAGACGGACGCGGCGAAGCCTTTCATCGCGAGGGCCATGGCGATCAATCCGAAGCTGGGGCGCATCTGGTTTTTCCAGGCAGCGATTCAGAAGGCGGACGGGGATTACGATGGCGCGCTGCAATCGCTTTCGAAGACGAGTGAACTGTATCCGCGTGATCGCGTGGTGCTGAATCAGATCGGACGGCTGCTGTTTTTGAAGCGCGATTTCAAAGGCGCGGTGGCGGTGCTGAAGGAAGTGGCGGGGGTGGATCCGGAAGACGTGCAGATGCACTACACGGCCATGCTGGCGTACCGGGGAATGGGCGATGAGGAGTCTGCCCAGCGTGAAGAGGCGCTGTTCCGCAGGTTCAAGGCGGATGAAGCGTCGCAGTCGATTACCGAGCGCCGGCGCAGGCAAAAACCGGAAGACAATAACGAGCGCCAGCAGGTGCACGAGCACGAGAGCGCGCTGAAGGGGACGCTGTAATGAAGTGGGGCTGGGGGATCGCGGGGGCCGCGGCGGCTGCCGCGATGGGGCTGATGTGGGCGGCCGAGGGAGCAGGGGTTTCGCCGACCTTTGCGGACGTGACGGCGCAGGCGGGAATCCGGTTCGTCCACAATAGCGGGCGCGCGGGCAAGAAGTATCTGCCGGAGACGCTCGGTTCGGGCTGCGCGTTTATCGATCTGGATGGCGATGGCTGGCCGGATATCTTGCTGGTCAACAGCAAGGACTGGACGCCGCGCGGGCGGCGCAGTGTGGCCGCGTTGTATCGCAACAACAAGAACGGCACGTTCACGGATATCACGTCGGGCAGCGGGCTCGATGTTGAGATGTACGGCATGGGCGTCGCGGTTGGCGATTACGATAACGACGGGCGGGACGATGTCTACATCACGGCGCTCGAAGGCGACAGGCTGTTCCGCAATCTGGGGGGCGGCAAGTTCGCGGATGTGACGAAGGCGAGCGGCATTGCCAACGCGAATTTCGGTACCAGCGCGGCGTGGCTGGACTACGATCGCGATGGCAGGCTGGATCTGTTCGTGGCGAATTATGTGCAATGGCAGCCGAAGAACGATCTGTGGTGCTCGCTCGATGGCGCGACGAAGAGCTACTGCACGCCGGAATCGTACAAGGGCACGCGCTCGCGGCTGTTCCACAATTTGGGCGACGGCAAGTTTCAGGATGTGGCGGAAGCGGCGGGCCTGGGCGACCTGAACAGCAAGTCGCTGGGCGTGACGGTGTTCGATTACAACGGCGATGGGTGGCCGGATTTGTTCGTGGCCAACGACACGCAGCCCAACAAGCTGTATCGCAATACGGGCAAGGGAACGTTTGTCGAGACGGGCATGCAGGCGGGCGTGGCGTACGGCGAGGACGGCGTGGCGCGCGGGGCGATGGGCGCGGACGCGGGGGATTACGACGGCAGCGGGCGTCCGCATCTGCTGGTGGGCAATTTTTCCAATCAGATGCTGGGGCTATATCACAACGAGGGCAACGGGTTGTTTGTGGACGAAGCGCCTTCGTCGTCGGTGGGCCGGTCGAGTTTGCTGTCGCTGACGTTCGGGGCGTTTTTCTTCGATTACGATTTGGATGGCGCGCCGGATATTTTCGCCGCCAACGGACATATTGAAGAAGAGATCGGACGGGTGCAGCCGAAGGTGAGTTACCGGCAGACGCCGCTGTTATTCCGCAATCTGGGGAATCACAAATTCGAGAATGCGACACCGCAGGCGGGCGCGGGCCTGACGAAGGCAATTGTGGCGCGCGGCGCGGCGTATGCCGATTACGATCACGATGGCGATCTCGACGTGTTGATTTCGACGAATCACGGTCCGGCGATGCTGCTGGCGAATGTGGGCGGGAATCGCAATCACTGGTTGAATCTGAAGCTGGCCGGAACGAAGGCCAATCGCGACGGAATCGGAGCTGTGGTGCGGGTGCAGAGCGCGGCGGGCAAGCAGTGGAATATGGTGCGCAGCGGATCGAGCTATTGCTCGGCCAGCGAACTGGCTCTCACGTTCGGATTGGGAAAAGCGGCTACGGCGAACCTGGAGATCGAGTGGCCGAGTGGCACTCGCCAGCAGTTTGCGAATGTTGCGGCCGATCAATTTTTGACGATCGACGAAACGAAGGGCATTCTGCCAAAGAAGTAGGGCTTCCCCGCCGGGGCGTTGGTCAAGATTTCAAAGAACCGGGTGTTACTGGTATGCTGCCCGGGGTGAGCCGGGACAGCAAAAGGAATCGATCCCTTTTCCCTCCTCTAGGGAAGGATACAGCTGCCGCTGTTGGCCGCCTATTCGACGCTTAAACTATGGGCTCGGGATTATCGAAGGCCCCCTCGAGGTGTGTGGGCTCCCGCATAGAGTACCGGACGGGTTGCATCTTGGCGAACGAGCAACTCTTTTCACTTACAGAAATAGCATCTAAGTATGTGGGCTACGGGCTGCGAAATTTGTAAGTGTATCGATTCAGGGGAAATATAATTCTTAAGAAAGTTAGATGGCGTGGAGTGAGTTAGAGGGCGGGCTCGCTCCAGCCGCCGAATTCGCTTTCAAGGCGGAGGGCGACCGCGAGGGCGAGGTCTTCGCGCCAGGGCGCGGCGACGATCTGCACCGCGATGGGGAGTCCTGTGGCGGAAGTGCCGCAGCGGACGACGGCTCCGGGAAGGCCGGAGACGTTGTAGGCCATGGTGTGGCTGAAGCCGCGGAAGTTTTCGTCCAGGATCGAGGCGCCGTGCGGGAGCGCGGGCTGGGTGTAGGCGGGGCAGAGGATGACGTCGTAGAGGCGCAGAAAATCGGCGATGCCGCGGCGGAAGGCGTCCCATTCGTGCCAGTAATCGGCGAAGCCTGCGAGATCGGTACGGTAGGCTGCGAACTTCTCGACCCAGGCGTTGGTGAGCGGGTGGAGTTGGGTGGAGCCGAGGGAAGCCGCAAAGGCACGGAAGCCATCGCCGCCATCCGCGCCGATGATTTTCATTTCGAGATCGTAGGCGTGGGCGAGGCAGGCGGGGCGGTCTTCGGCGACTGTGGCGGTGGCTCCGGCGAGAGCGCGGGCGGCGGAGCGGACCACTTCGGCGACTTCGGCGGTGGCCGGCACGACGCCGTTATTGGTGTACCAGGCGACGCGGAGGGGGCGAAGGTCCACGGCGGTGGGATCGTGAAACGGCATGTCGACGACGGTGGGATCGATGCCATCGCTGCGAGCGAGAAGGGGCATCACGGTGCACAGGTCTTCGACGCGGCGCGCCATGGGGCCGATTTGCCAGATGTGGCTGATCCAGCCGCCGTCGGACGGATAGTGTCCGGTGCGGGGCAGGCGTCCGGTGGTGGGCTTGATGCCGGCGATGCCGCAGAAGGCGGCGGGCAGGCGGACGGAGCCCGCGGCGTCGCTACCGAGTCCGAGGGGCGAGCCGCAGGCGGCGATGAGGGCGGCTTCGCCCCCGCTGCTGCCGCCGGAGGTACGCGAGAGGTCGTAGGGGTTGCGGGTGGCGCCGTAGAGCAGGTTGTCGCTTTCGAAGGACCAGAGGAGGTCGGGCAGGTTGGTGCGGGCGATGGGGATTCCGCCGGCTTCGCGGAGGCGGTTGACCAGGGTGGCATCGCGGGTGGCGGGCGGCGTGTGGCGGCGTCCGAGGGTGCCGGCGGTGCAGGGGAAGCCGGCGATTTCGAGGGAGTCCTTGACGCTGAAGGGGACGCCGTGGAGGGGGGCGGCGGGATTGGGGGAAGCGTCGGCCTGGCGTGCTGCGGCGCGGGCCTGGGTGGAGAAGACTTCGATGGCGGCGTTGATTTGCGGATTGATTTGCGCGATGCGCTCCAGGTGGGCGTCGATGAGTTCGAGGGAGGAAAGGCGGCGTTCGCGGATGAGTTGCGCCTGACGGGTGGCGGAGAGACGGAGAAGGTTGTTCATCGGTGACGTTTCAGTTTGGCACGGTTTGGGAAGTGGGCTGGGAGGTTAGTAATTGTTAGAAAATAAGTGTCGCAAAAACCCATTTCTGGCCTAGAATGTT
>JBDTMZ010000093.1:0-128087 GCA_039934035.1 Candidatus Solibacter sp.
ACTCTTTCATTCGCTACTCCATGCCGGTTTATCCCGGCGCTATCCAGACGATCGTCTTTCGTCGTCTGTCCTCCCCGCATCGAAAAGACAACAGGCCACACCAAACGATGAACTGTTCCACCAGGAATCCCGCATCGAAAGAGAACAGGCCACACAAAACGATGACCTGTTCCACCACAAGTCAGGCGGCCTACCCTACCAGTTGAAGCGGAGTCCTAACTGCAACAGTCGCTGATCGCGCGTGCCGTTGGGGGCCAGCGTCGCGGGCGTGGTGATATTGCCGGCGGTATCCACTGACGCCGTGGAATTCAGTCCGGTCACGTTCAGCCGGTTGCCCAGATTGGTAGTCTCCGCCAGAAACTCCACGCTCTTCTTTTCGGTAATCGGGAAGAGGCGCGAGTACCGCGCATTGATCTCCGCCGCGTAGCCCGCGCGAATCGTGTTGCGGCCCACGTAAAGCGGGCGCTGAAACGCCGCGCCTTCGGTGGAATCACCGTTCAGCACGCGATTGCTGCCCATGTTGAACAGGTCGCCGCTGGACGCCACAATCGAAAATGAAAGCACGTTGTGATTGATCAGATAGTTCGCCGTGGCATTGTCCGCTTTGAAAACCGGCGCCATCACGCCGGTCATATTGAACACGTGACGCTTGTCGGTAAGGGAATTGCCCTTGTCACGGCGCCGGTTGGTGGGGTCGCTGAGCAGGTTGGCGCCGGAATCGATATTGTTCTGTTCGGGAGCGTCGTCGATGGCGTGCGACCACGTGTAGGTGCCATACAGTTCGTAGCCGCGCGACAACTGCTTGCGCAACGTCACGTTGAGCCCGTTGTAAGTGGAACTGCCCACCGATTCCGCGGAAGTAATATTGCCGAAGCCCGCGTACGTGCGCGCCGTGCCGAAGATGGGACGGCCATCCGCCAGGAACGTGCCGCCGGGCACGACATTGATGTTGCGATAGACTGGCAGCCGCTTGCCCGCCGTGTAAAGATACGACGCCGTCAGCGCCACGGTCTGCGCCAGTTCCCGGGTGACCGAGAAATTGGCATTCATGGAGTAGAGATTGCCAAAGTCCGGCGAGATCGTGGTGATGTCGGTGCTGCCCGTGGTGCCGGCCGGAATGGACTTGAAAACGCCCGGATAGGACGGCGCCCAACTGGTAAGGGGCGTGGCGGACACGGTGAAAAACGCCGGATTCCCGTTGAACGAGAGCGCGCGGCGGTATTGATCCGTCTGCGGCGCGTCGTAGAAGATACCCGAACTGGCGCGGATCACGGTCTTCTGATCTTTGCCCAAACCCCAGGCGAGCCCGAGCCGCGGTCCGAAATTGTTCTTGTCGGTGCGGAAGTCGCGGGAGAAGGCGAACGGCGCGCTGGAATCGGCCTTCGGCATCTTATAGAGGTCGTAGCGCAGGCCATAGGTGACGGTCAGGTTGCGCGCCGGCTTCCAGGTGTCCTGGGCGAAGAAGTTAGTGAACAGCGAGTTGTATTCGAGCGACGGATTGCCCACAATCTGGCTGAAACTGGAGTAGCCCATGGGAGCCGCGCCCGAGACCGCCGAGTTATAGGCGGCGATGGTCGGGAAGTTGTACTGCGCGTAAGTGGCCTGCACCTGCGTGTCCCGCACCCCATGCGTGCTAAAACCAAATTTGAAGGCGTGCGTGCCACGTAGATAGCTGAAGTTATCGGCAATCTCTGGCGTGGTTTCCTGGTAAAGGAAGCCGGCGCCGGTGGGTCCGCCGAAATTGGCGATTCCCGTGACGTTGATCACCGGACCGGTGCCCGACGCGGCGAAGCGATCCTGTACCTGGCCGCGATACGCCACCTGTCCGCGCAGTTCATTCACCATGTGTTCGTTGACGATCGACACCAGTTGCACGGCGCCCACATGCGAACGATCCACGAAGTTATACGATTGCGACACCAGGTTCACTCCGCCGATGGTCGAGTTGTTGTACGGCGAATCGTTGGCGTGGTGCATGTAGCGCACCGAGAGGCGGTTCTTTTCATTGATCTGATAATCCGCCTTGCCCATATAGAAATAAACGCTCTGCCGGAACGGGATGGGATTGATGTAATCGGCAGGCAGGCCGAGGGCGGCGATGTTGGCGGCGCTCACCGTGACGACATAGGGAAGATCGCGCTTCACGTGTTCGAAGGCGCCGAAGAAAAATAGTTTGTCCTTCACGATGCGGCCGCCGCCATCCACGCTGTAAGAATCCACGTTGACCTGCGGCACCAAAGCGGTGGAGGCGAGCAGTTTGGGGCGCGCGCTGAAATCCGTGCGGCGGAACAGATAGGCGCCTTCGCCATGGTATTCGTTGGCGCCGCTCTTGGTCACGGTATTGAATACCGTGCCCACGGTGTTGCCGAATTCCGGCGCGAAGCCGTTGGACACCTGCTGCACTTCGGCTACATAGATATCGGACACCGGAATCAGGCGGATGCCGGCGCGATCGCTTTCCGTATTATTGCTGCCATCCAGCTGGTAGTTGATGCGCCCATTGAAGCCGTTGGCATTGATCTTGCGCGGCACGCCGAATTCGGTGTTGGCGCGCCCGCTGACGTTGGGCTGAAACAGAATGAAGTTGTACGGATTGCGCGACACCAGCGGCAGATTGCGCGTCATATTCTCGCTCAGCGTGCTGCCAAGATCGATGCGGCTCGGTTCCGTGACCGATGCCGATGCCGTCACGTCCACCATCGTGGATGTGCCCGCGACTCCCATGGTGACATTCACCGTCGCGGTGGCGCCTACGCTCAGCGCCACCCCCGCGCGTTTGGAGGGCCCGAAGCCGGTAGCTTCCACCGAAATCTCGTAATTTCCCAGCGGCAGCACAGCGAAGCGGTAGAAGCCGCTCTCGTTGGTCTTCGTTCTCTGCTTAAATCCGGTGTCCAGATTGGTGATCTGCACGACGGCGCCCGCAATCGAAGCGTCCGCCGGGTCCGTCACGGTACCGGAGATTTCCCCGTTCATTGCCGCCGCCTGCCCGAACAGATTGGCTGCCAGCGCCAAGCCCAGAGCCAGCACGCAGGCACTTAAATTCCATGTATTTCGCATCATTCTTCTTCCCTCCGGGCACATCCATGTGAACGGCCCGTTCGATCGCAGGTCGTAGGGCGAATCCGCCCCACGGTTATGACGTAATTGGTTGTATAGATGTCACCCATGACGGGCAGGTTGCAGGTGGTTTACCTTCCGTAATTCGGGAAAAAGCCGGCTCCATAATCCCACAATCAGGATTGTCCCTACTCCCCCGATCACCACGGCGGGCACCGCCCCAAACCACGCCGCCGTGAGGCCCGATTCGAATTGCCCTACCTCGTTCGACGCCCCAATGAACATCGAATTAACGGCGCTCACGCGGCCGCGCATCTCATCTGGTGTGTTGAGCTGCACCAGGGTATGCCGCACCACCACGCTCACCATGTCGCAGGCGCCCATCGCCACCAGTACGACGACACTCAGCAACAGGTTGCGCGAGAGGCCAAAGACCACCGTGAGCGCGCCGAAGCCCCCGACGCACCACAACATAATGGCGCCGGCGTGCTTGGTCAGCGGGCGATGCGCCAGAACCAGCGCCGTGATCACCGCGCCGGTGCCCGGAGCGCCGCGCAGCAGCCCGAGGCCTTCCGCGCCCACGCCGAGGATATCCTTCGCATACACCGGCAGCAGGGCCACGGCGCCGCCCAACAACACCGCGAACATATCGAGCGACATCGCGCCGAGAGTTAACTTGGCACGCCACAGGTAGCGCATGCCTTCCAGCAGAACCGCCGCTTTCATTACGATGCGCGCGCGCTGCACAGCCGCGACGCGAATCCGCGCCATCATCACCGCCGCGCACAGGCAGGTCACTGCGCTCGCCGCGTAGACCGGCGAGGCGCTGCCCGTGAACCCGTAAATCGCGCCGCCGATCATCGGTCCCGCGATCATCGATCCCTGGAAGACGCCGGAGCCCAACGCCACCGCGTTCGGGAAGACATCTGGCGGCACCACCAGCGGCAGAAATGCCTGCGAGGCCGGGGCATTGAAAGCGCGTACCATGCCGTTCAGAACCAGCGCCCCGTACACCGGCCACACCGAAGTCGGCCCGCGTAAGGATAGTGCCAGAAGGAGCGCGGATATTCCCGCAAACGAGAGATAGCAGCATTGCAGGATGCGCTGGCGCGGGTAGCGGTCGGCCGTCTGGCCCGAGACTAGGAACAGGAGCATGCCGGGCAGGAACTGCGCCAGTCCCACCAGGCCGAGATCGAGAGCGCGGTGGGTCAGCGCGTAAATCTGCCAGCCAACGGCCACGGCTTGCATCTCGCTGGCCGCCGTCACCAGCACGCGCGCAGTCATGTAGTAGCGGAAGTTGCGGTAGCCGAAGGCGGCACGGCCACTCATTGAGCTGTGGTCCGCGGATGAAGGTTCAATCGAGTCAATTCTCTTATGATACGTTGCGCGGCGTTTACCCTTCGCCTTGGTGACCGGGGCGGCGTTTCGGAGCGAACCCCAATCCCACATCCGGGCAGACTTGGCTTGCGCGCGAGGCCCCGCCATCCGTACTGCGCCTCCAGCCTACACGGAAAAAGCCGCACGCACCGCGGGGCTGACCTGCGTAGGACGGCCGGTGACCGCATCCACCGGACACCAGATGGTCAGCGCCTTAGACAGCAGCACCCCGTCGCTGGAGCGCAAGATTTCCGTGAAGCGCTCGAAACGCAGGCGCGAGGCGGAGCCCACCCAGGTGCGCACCCGCAGCACATCGCCGGGGAGCGCCGGCTGCTTGTAATCGATTTCGTGGCGCACCACCACCCACAGCAAGTTGCGCTGGTCTTCCTGGGAAGCCGCCGCGCGCCAGTGCGCCACGGCGATATCCTGCACCCAGCGCAGGTAGACCAGATTGTTGACGTGCCCCATGCGGTCGATATCCGCGGGCTTCACCTCAATGTTGAGTTCGAAGGCGTCAGTCACGCCACACCGCCACTCCGCCGGGCACCACGCTGCGCGTGCCGAGCAGCACGGTGGCGCCGGGCCGCGCGGGAATCGCCTGCGCCGTCGAGGTGAAATTGGTGGCCACCCAGAAGCCGTCGCGCCAGTCCACCAGGAAGTCCGATTTCAGCGCCGCGGGAGCCGCTCCCGACGCCGTATAGACTTTGCGCAGCAGGGCCGCCTCCAGATCGCCGGAGAGCGTATCGACTCCGATATACGTCACACTGCCCTTGCCAAGCTTGCGGGTGACCGCCGCGGCCTTCCCGGTATAGAATTGATCGCTGTACGTGGCGAGCGTCGTCGTGCCCGCCTGCGGTTCCAGCACATCGGCCCAACTGCCCCATGCGTAGCGCAGGCCCTCCGCCGTGACGTGGCCCTCGATGTTGCCGGGCAGCAGATCGTAAAACGGCAGTTTGGCGCCGATGAGGCCGTACAGTTTCTCCACCCAGAGGGTCTCGGGAAATTGGCCGCGGCGATCCTTCTGGCCGCTCCGCGCGGTCAGCACGAGATGGCCGCCATTCTCCGCGTAGGCCTTCCACCGGCCCACCAGCGCATCGTCGATCAACTGATAGGCCGGCGCCACCACGAACGGATACGCGTTCAGGTCGCGATCTTCAGACACTACATCGACAGGCGCCATCATGCTCTTGAGGCCGCGGTAATACTTCATCCAGTGCGCCACCGTGTCCCAGCGCGTGGTCTGCTTGTGAATGTCGATGTCCCAGCGGTTGTCGAAGCTGATCAGGAAGGCGGTGCGGCGTTTGGCGTACGCGGCGGGTTCCTTGGCGTCGGCCTTATATTGAGCGCGCAGCTTGACGACGTCGGCCATCGCCTGTGCATACTCGCGGCCGCCCTGCGACAATGTGACGCCATCGGTCTCCACCAGCCCTTTGTGATACTGCTCGTTGCCGATCAGCGGCTGCCGGTAGCGGTAGGTCGCGACCATGCGCGCGCCGGCGGCGAAGGCCCTCAGAATCCACATACGGATCGCGCCGGGCTGCGGCCACGGATTGACGGCGCCCCAATTCACCTGCCCCGGCTGCAACTCCATCAAGCCGGAGAGCCCGTTCACCGGGCGCATGAAATCGTGCATGAAACTCTGGATCGCCCCGTTGCCCAGGCGGAAGCCCAGCGGACCGTTTTCCGGGAACACGTCGCCGTGCACGGGGTAGTGCGTCCACGTCAGTACATCGAGATCTTTGGCGGAGAGCAGCGGATTCACATCGCCGTGCATGGCCATGAAGTTGGTGGTGATCCACTGGCCGCTGCCATGCTGGCGCAGCAGCCCGGCCTGCAGGCGCAAATAATCGGACGCCTCTTCGGCGAACCAGCGCGCGAAATCGAGCTGCGCATGCGGATTGGGCAGGGCCGGATGCTCCAGCTGATTGGGAATTTCGATCTGGTCGAAATTTTGATACACCATGCTCCAGAACGCGGTGCCCCAATCGGCATTCAGGCGTTCGATGCTGCCGTAGCGGGTGCGCAGCCAGGCGCGGAAACGCTGGGTGGCGGCCGGCGAGTAGGAATATTGCTTCTCGTAATGGCTGAGTTCGTTATCGAGCTGCCAGCCCCACACTCGCTTGTCATTGCCGAATCTGCGCGCGAGTTCCGTGATGATTTTGGTGGCGTACTCGCGGTAGACTGGCGAACTCCAGTCGCCCTGCGTGCGGCCGCCGTGATTCATGCGGCGTCCCGTAGCGTCCACCATCAGAGTCTCGGGATGCTGGCGAGAGAGCCAGATTGGAGGCGTGGCGGTGGGCGTGCACAGAATCACTTTGAGGCCGTTCTGCGCGGCGAGAGCGACGTTCTTTTCCAGCCAGTCGAATTGATATTTGCCTTCTTCCGGCTCCATGAACGCCCAGGCGAACTCGCCCATGTGGACGAATTCCATGCCCATCTTTTTGATATTGGCCATGTCGCGCGGCCATTGCGCTTCGGGCCAGGCTTCCGGATAGTAGTAGGCGCCGATCGTCATCAGGTCCGCCCGCGGGAACCAATCGGGCGCGGCCGCCGGAGTCGCGGTGGAGAGGAGGAGGGCAAGGGCGAACGGGCCGCACAGGCGTTTCATGCCCTTGATTGTCGGTGGTCTCACGATATGGCGCAAGCCGGAGCATGAGCGTCTCCGCGGATCCCACTTCCGTCTTGGCCGCCAGAATCGTTGAAGCGGCTTTGCTAACGGCTGACTTGCGAGTGGCGCATTTTTCGGACGGAGCACTCCACCTTCGGCGGAACGACTATTCGTCAACTTGGAATCGCAGAGGCAAGCGTGTTTACGGGGAGTGATCCGGTCCGATAGCCCTAAAAGAGATGGCCTTTCTCCGAGTGGCGTGATACGACCAGAGCAGTTGCGGGATGGGCGCAATCGTAGAGTGTTCCGGTACCGGCCTGTATCGATACGCCGATACAGCTCTGGAAGGCCAATAAAATTGCCCTTAACCACCGTTCATAGGATCATGGTGCTGATGCTGCGGTTCCTGAGCGTCGTACTTTTGGCGGCGAGCGCGCAGGCGCAGCCTGCATTCGATGTCGCCTCGATCAAACCAAGCGATCGCAACCTCACTGTGCCCTACCGGCTCGGCCCGGATGTCCTGAGCACCGAGGGCACACTCATGCACTTGGTGATGATGGCCTACAGCGTGGAATCCGCGCAGGTTGTGGGTGGGCCGCCGTGGGCGCAGTCTCAGTTCTTCAACGTGCAAGCGAAGACCGCCGGTCCCGCGACAGCCGCTCAGCTAAGAGTTATGCTGCAGGTGCTGCTCGCCGACCGCTTCCATCTTGTGCTGCGGCGGGATACTCGAATGATGTCCGGCTATGCGTTGATCGTCGACAAGAACGGCCCGAAACTGCCGGCCCCGAAAACAGACGTGCCGCCGGGCAGTACGGGAGTCCTGCAAATGGGGGGCGGCGAAATCTGGGCGCGCGGCAGTACGCTTGATCATTTTGCTCACGGACTTTGGCTAGAACTTCAGATGCCGGTAGTGAATCAGACTCGCATCGAAGGCAATTACGACTTCAGTATGCACTTCGAAGAAGGTAATCACGAATTGTCCGACGATTCGGGGCCGCCCTCGTCGAAGTCGGTAGGGTCGATTTTCACTGCGGTTCGCGAAATCGGTCTGAAGCTCGAAGCGCGCAAGCTGCCGATCGAGATTCTGGTGATTGAGAAGGCCGAACATCCAACCGAGAACTGAGCCTGACGCCGGCGCACCTATTGACCGCAGCCATGCTCCTTCGTGGCCCGCGAACATCGTCAGGCCTCGTTTTCCTATCGCCGGGCGCTTTCTACCGCAAGGCAAGATGATGCTTTCGGATGCGCTGAGCGGATGACCCGGAGCTTTCCCCCAGTGGCGCGTGAGACGCCCAGGGCACTTCAGTGATATGGCGACTTTCGGTCAACTTGGATTGGCCAGACGCAGGCACGTATAGGGGAGTATCGCTTTATAGAAGTTCCGTGAGTTGCTCGACCGACATTCGGCAATCCCGAAGGATTTTGTTCAGGAGGCCGGGGCCGATGATTTCGCCTGAGTGCGCGGGCACGACCGTGCTTCGGCCATCTTCATGGCGCAGGAAGTGGTGACTGCCCTTGACACGAAGAGCTCGAAATCCCGCCTTCGCGAGCGCTGCAAGGAGGTCGGAGCCAGTGATGCGCGGCGCCCGGCTCATGCCGCGATGGTCACGCGCTGGATACCAACGAACTCCAGATCCTGCTCCGGCGTGCCTTCCACTTCCAGGCACAGTTCGATCGCTTCACGAATGCGTTCCGTGACCTGGTCGAGGGATCGCGCTTGCGTGTGGCACGCGGGAAGCTGCGGAACCGAGGCTACGTAATAGCCTTCTGAGTCGCGCTCGATCACGACATCGAACTGACGTGGCATGGGAAGAATCCTCGACTTCCATTGTAGAATGCCTTCCCTTCGAATTTTGCCGCGCGCGGTACTCGTGCTGCCCACCTTTGTGTCATCCGGGGCCGCACGGGATATCACTTCATCGTGCAGATGGGCTAGGTTCCGCTAGACCTGCCCCAGCGACGGGTCCCGGCAGGACGATCAACCCGTCGGTGTGCAATGCGTATCCGGCCTCAAGGGAAAGCTGTGTTTCCGTTGAAATCGATTCGAACCAATTGTCCATATCGCCCAAAGCCTGAGCGTGCCGTCCCCCAGCCGCTGCCATCATAGGCCAACAGATTCGCACGTTTCCACTTGGCGGGATTAACCCGCGTTGTTGACATTACCGGTTTTGGAGTTGCCGGATCTCCGCTACCGCCGAAGCGGCGATCTGTGGTTACGGCGGTTGGGGTTTAGGGTGAACTGGCCCTTCGCGACTAGGCTGGGCTTTGCCACCGTGTTGTAGTGAATTCTCACGGACAAACATAGTAAACTGCTGTGGACACAAGTTCCGAATACCAGCAAGTCGCGAACGGTTTGTCACCGTCCCGCCGGAGCACTTCGGGCGTACAGCCCGCTACACCTGAGTCATCCCGCCGTCCACGAACAGTTCGATGCCCGTGATGTAACTGCTGTCGTCTGATGCCAGAAATACGACCGCCTTGGCGATTTCGTCCGGAGTGCCCGCGCGCCCGAGAGGAATGGATGGTACGGCGCTCGCAACGTATTGCTCCACCTGCTCTGGGGACATTCCCAAACTCGTGTTATAGCCGGGTGTCGGTACGATACCTGGGCTGATCGCGTTAACCCGTATGTGCCTGTCTTTCAGATCAACGGACCAGGTGCGCGCAAAAGACCGGACCGCCGCTTTACTAGCGCTGTAGACGCTCATTGCGGCACTGCCAGTGCCCGAAACGATAGAGGCGTTCAGTACCACTGCGCCACCGTCCTGTAGCAATGGCAGCGCTTCCTGGACCGTGAAGAGTAAGCCTTTGACATTTATGTCGAACTGCATGTCGAAGTGCTGCTCCGTGATCTGTCCCAGTGCAGCAAAAGCGCCCGTGCCGGCGTTCGCAAATACGACATCGACCTTGCCCTTTTGCTCTCGGATCGTCGTATACAGCTGCCGTATGTCGGCCAGTACCGCCATATCGCCCCGCACCGCGATCACGTTGCGACCGATGGTGCGAACGGCCTCATCCAGCTCTTTCTGCCGCCGCCCGGTGATGAAGACGAACGCGCCCTCCTCGACAAAGCGCCGTGCTGTCGCCAGCCCCAGCCCGCTGCTGCCTCCAGTGACTACTGCGACCTTGCCCTCCAGTTTGGATGCCATGCTTCTCCTTCCTCCTAGCTACTATTTTGTCCCGCTTCTTCACTGCTTGAGATGCACGAGTTTGCATCGGGGTCGCACACTGCCGTGGGAATCGGTGTTGCCGCAGCGTGAAGCCTCGCGCTGAAACCAGCCGTCGACGGCGTAGCGTTTACTGTTGCCACCTGGCGGATGGCCGGCCACTCGGAGAAAGCCCTCCTTTCGAGGATCAGGAACGGGAAGTCGCCTTGTCACCGCCTGACCACAGATCTCGACGCTTTGACGAAAAACTCCCAACTCGCGGAAATGCCGAGCGTCTCGGCCGGACCGTCTACTCGGAGAGAACTGCGGGATTGGGATAGTCTCCCATTCGGCGAACGGCAATGCATGCACTCACTGGGCCGACGGGAGCCCTGCCGCCTCCGCGACCTACCCACTAGGACACAGCCGCGCCGGCCTGATACCGGGCCACCGCCTGCGCCACGTCGAAGCACATCCGCTCGCGTCCCGGAACCTCGCCGGGCGTTGACCTCCTGATGAGATCGAGCGTCACCGGCGTAAGTCCGGCAAGCCACAACGAGACGCCGGCCTCGCGCAGCTTCTCCTCACTATGGGTCAGCATCCGCACTGCCGTGTACTCCATGTTCGGAATGGCGCTGCAATCGAGCACCAGCACTTTGGGTTTCGCCTCGCGGATCAACGCCCAGCTCCGATCGCCGACGTACTGCGCGTTGGCGAAGAAGATTCTTCCCTCTGTCCGCACCAGCAGAAGTCCGGGAAAGCTCTCGTCCTCCGGATGCGCCTCGCTGCGTCCCCGAAACACCTGGGTGCCGGGTTTGCGGCCCAAAATGTAGACGGGCGCGTGGCAGGCTTCGTACACCAGCGCCACCAGCGAGACGATGACCGCGACCAGGATCCCTTTGAGCGTGCCCAGCAGCACGACCCCGACCGCGGCGCACACTCCCCACCAGAATTCCATGTGCCGCAGCCGCCGGATGGTCAGCAGTTCTCCGCAACTGATCAGTCCCACGGAAGTAGCGATCACCCCGCGGCGAGCGCGGCGTGCGGCATCAACGTGAACCTCATCGGCTCGGGCCGTGTACTGGGCTTGCGCACTCTTTACGATTCGGAGACCAACGAAGCCCGCCTGTACATCACCCAGCCGACATGGAAGTCCCGCAAGCTCTCCACTACGTTCGCCACCTACTTCACCCGTGAGACGGAATACCTGCAAAACACTCCCACTCAGAAACTCGGCGTCAGCCAATCAGCAGGACGTGCAACTGCGCTCCCTATGGTTTCTGTCCTACGGCTACCGCTACGAAAAGCAGCGCGGCTTCATCCCCGACGCCGCGGCGCCGCGGATTCCGGAAACCGTCGTCGCCGTGGCCCCCCTCACCCTCACCTTCTCACGCGACTCTCGCGATTCCTTTCTCGACGCCAGCCGCGGCTCCTTCGTGTCCCACGGCTTCGAACTCGCGCCCCACTTCCTCGGCAGCGATTATCCGTACGCGCGTTACTACGTGCAGTACTTCAAGTATTTCGGCCTGACCCGCCCGCGCCTTGTTCCGTACGGCGAGAAGGAGCAGCGCCCGCGCCTGATCTTTGTGACCGGCTCACGCGTGGGCGTGCAGAAGGGCTTCAACTCAACCGGCGAGGTGCTTACCGACCGCTTCGACGCGGGCGGGGGAACCACGGTTCGCGGCTTCCGCCAGGACGAACTCGGACCCAAGCTCTCCAACAGCCAACCGGCAGGTGGCGATGCCGTCTTCGTGCTCAACGAAGAACTGCGGTATCCGCTGGTCTGGATCTTCGACGCCGCCAGCTCCATCCACATCGGCAACGTCTTCCCGAGAGTCTGCGATTTCCGGGTGAAGGACCTTTGCGCCGCCTATGGCCTCGGATTGCGTATCCGGAATCCGTTCATCGTCCTGCGATTCGACTACGGCATCAAGTTCAATCGGCGGCCCGGCGAGAGCATCGGCGCCTTCTTCTTCAGCATCGGCCAGGCATTCTGAGGTGCGGCGGCGCCAGGCCTTCAGGCTCATCTTGCATGAGACAAGGTGGAGCCCTTCGGCCCAGACTTCTGTGAGACAATGCTCTACGATGAAAATCTCTCGAAAGGCGTTGACAGCCGCATTTGTGCTGGCTCAGGCAGTCTTTCTGCTGCTGATCCTGACGAACGTTCTGGTGGTCGACAATGTTCGTTATATTTTTTTCGCGATTGTCTTCGTCTATGTGGCGGCTCTCATAGGCGTCGGCGGTGAACCGAAAGGAGGGACTCCGAAATGAAAGTTGTGAGCTTGGTATGCCTGTTGGTCTTGCTCCTGCCAGCCTTCGGCGCGGAGGGGGGCCGCGAGTCACTGGCACCTACAGTTAGCGCGTTTATAGCATTTACCAAGGACCTGTTCCAAAAGGGGAATGAACTTCTCGACATTCTTGCGCGATCTCAATCCGAGAATGTTGCGAAGCAAATTTATTCTCAAGCAAGAAAAATCAAAGAAGATAAAAGCCAGCTGAGACGGAAGTTTGCTGAAGGCACGATCGCAGATGGTGCAAGCTCCGCCGAGGTCAGGAAGTTGGAGACGCCGGCCAGGGATTTGGCAGCTACCCTACAGCGGTTCGGTAGCCAAATCGAAAGCGTAAGTGAACTCAAAGCCGGGCCTCTTGTGAGTCGAACGAATGAACTCATCCGAAGCAAGCTCGCTGAGTTGAGTCAGGCTGCGGGAGTGTACAAGTCTGGCGATCCCGCAAGCCGCGCAGAGGCAGCCAGACGTCTGGACGTGGCGATCGCCGACATGGACGGAGTTATGGACGCGGCGAGCTGTCTTCTCGACACGATCAAACAGAAGGCAGTGGTTTGCGATTCCAACCTTAAAAGGCTTCAAGGGCGGTAGGTATTCGCCGCTCAGAAGTGGAACCGCTCCCGCCCCGCAGTGGATGCGCCTCAGTGATGAGCGTAGCGTCGGCAAACCGTACGCGGGCGCCCTCCGACCGGACTCAGGCCCGATACGGATTCGATCGCTCACAGCACGTCGGATCCGCTGTTTGCAGCCCCCGTGGCCTCAGCTTGATACCCGGCGACCGCCTGCGCCACGTCGAAGCACATGCGCTCCCGTCCCAGAACATCGGCGAGCGTTGACCTCCTGATGAGATCGAGCGTCACCGGCGTAAGTCCGGCAAGCCACAACGAGACGCCGGCCTCGCGCAGCTTCTCCTCACTATGGGTCAGCATCCGCACTGCCGTGTACTCCATGTTCGGAATGGCGCTGCAATCGAGCACCAGCACTTTGGGTTTCGCCTCGCGGATCAACGCCCAGCTCCGATCGCCGACGTACTGCGCGTTGGCGAAGAAGATTCTTCCCTCTGTCCGCACCAGCAGAAGTCCGGGAAAGCTCTCGTCCTCCGGATGCGCCTCGCTGCGTCCCCGAAACACCTGGGTGCCGGGTTTGCGGCCCAAAATGTAGACGGGCGCGTGGCAGGCTTCGTACACCAGCGCCACCAGCGAGACGATGACCGCGACCAGGATCCCTTTGAGCGTGCCCAGCAGCACGACCCCGACCGCGGCGCACACTCCCCACCAGAATTCCATGTGCCGCAGCCGCCGGATGGTCAGCAGTTCTCCGCAACTGATCAATCCCACGGAGGTGGCGATCACCACCGCGGCGAGCGTGGCCTGCGGCATCAACGTGATCATCGGCGACAGGAACAGGACGGTCAGAACAGTCAATCCGACGGTCACCAGTTCGGACACTTGCGTTTTGGCGCCCGCCTGGCAGTTCACCACCGTTTGCGAGGTGCCGCCACCAACCGGTATGGCATGAAACACGCTGGCCGCGAGATTGGCCACCGCGATCGCCCGCAGTTCCTGATCGGGATCGGGCCGCGGCTCTCCCGGTCCTGCAAATGCCCGCCCTACCGCGATCGTCTCCGTGAAACTCATCAGCGCGATACCGATCGCCGGCGCCCACAGTTCCTCCATCAGTCCGACCCCTGGCAAGTGAAGACCCGGCAACCCCGCCGGCACATGTCCGACAATGGCAACTCCCGCTCTCTGCAGGCTCAGCAGGCTGGAGGCCGCGGTTCCACCGACTACCGCGAACAGCGGCGCCGGCAAATGAGGCCAGAAATGCTCCAGTGCGAACACCACGATCAGCGTCCCGCCGCCAATCGCCAGCGTCGCCAAGGACAGTTCCGGCAGATGACGCCCGAGAGAGACGAGATCGCGGAAGAATCCGGCCTTCGCGATATGGATGCCGAGCAGCTTCGGAACCTGGTCGGCCACAATCACCAGTCCCAGTCCGATCTTGAAGCCGGTCAGGACCGGATCGGAAATGAAGCTTGCGATTCGCCCCAGCTTGAGGAACGAAGCGGCCAGCAGCACGGCTCCTACCAGGAGGGTCAAGGTGGCGGTGGCCGCGATCATCTGCTCCGGCGTGCCGTCGCGCGACACCTCAGCCAGTTCCGCCCCGGTCAGCATTCCGATGGTCGCCGTGGTGCTCATACTGAGCCGGCGCGATGTGCCCATCAGGGCGTAGATGGCCATGGGGAACAGCGCGGTGTAGAGTCCAAGCTCCACCGGGACGCCGGCCACGGCGGCCATGGCCATCGCCTTCGGCATCACCACCGCACCCGCGGTCAATCCGGCGACAAGGTCGAGGCGGAACCAGCTACGCGGATACTTCGGCAGCCAACCTGCAATGGGAAGGTAACGAGTTGTGGACCAGGACACGATCGAACCTCCTTCCGCAGTTTGTGGCGGACCGCCAGCGCCGCAAGATCGGCGCTGTCCAGGAACGCCGGCCCATCGAGCGAAAGAAAGTACATCACCGACGACGAATTCGCGCTATGCGGCAACCCCAGCAGGTGCCCGACTTCGTGCACGGCAGTCATGAGGAGATCGATCGAGGGCACCTTCATACCCGGATTAAATGCGATCCAGCCTTGGAACCGGGGCGCGGCTGGAAGCTGCGCTCGCGCCATTTCCGCTGGCCGGAACAGACCGGCGTAGCCGTCCACCACCTGAATCGCGCAGCCCCGCCCGTCCTCCTCGTGCCATTCCATCTCGAGAATGCCCGCCCAGAAATCGAGGGCACGAGAAAACTCGGCGGCGAGCGACGGATTGGCGGTGGCGAAGCGAACGCCCAGGTTCATCGCTCCGTCCTTGAGCAACTCGTCGTGGCGATCGCAGGGTAGATAATTTCCGGTCCAATCCCCGGGCCGCTCATCCGCCTGTAACACGGCGCACGCGCTCAAGAACCAGATTGCCAAATACATCTGCACGCGGCCTGGATGCCACGAATCCGGAGGGGGAGACAAAATTTGTGCCAACCGCCGCACCCGCGCAAGCAGGTCCCTGCGCTCGAGGAGGATGCGTGTGGCAACAGGAAACTGGAAGTCCGCCGGCGGCGGCTACTTCGTCGCCGACATCGGCGATATATTGCGGCCATCGCCCGCCCGGGTTTCATTGACCCGGAACGCCGGCGGCTGGTAGTTCGCCGGCCGGTAGGCTTCCGGAATCGTGACCGGGTTCCCGTCGCGCAGCGCGTAGAACGTCGGCGACATGATTTCGACTCCGCCCTCGTTGAAGCTGTCCTGAATCGCCTCGTGCAGCCGGGAGTAGATGTCTTGCGTGTCGTTTGCCCGATCCGTGTAGGCGTTCAGTTCGTAGCTGATGTGGAAATCGTTCATGCTCGTCTCCAACACGAACGGCGGAGGCGCAGGCAGGATTCCATCGGTATTCAGCGCCGCGCGGACCAGCAGCGCGTGCACCTTGCGCCACGGCGCGTCGTACCCGATGGTCACAGTGGTATTGAGAATCAGCCCTGTCGTGCGCGCCAGGGCGCTGTAGTTGAGGATCTGGTTATTGAGGATAGAGCTGTTCGGAATCACGACTTCGACGTTCTTGATGGTGCGCAGCCGCGTCACCAGCAGCGACTTCTCCAGCACGTCCCCGAGGGTGTCCGCGATCTTGACGCGATCGCCGCCGCGAAAGGGCCGCATGTAAGTCAGTACCAGTCCCGCCAGCACATTGCTGACGGCGGAGCTCGATCCCAGGGAGAGCAGCAGGCCCAGGAAGATCGACACGCCCTTGAACGCTTCGGATTTTCCGCCCGGCAGGAAGGGAAAAACCACGACCAACCCGAACAGCAGCACGATGATCCGTACCAACTGATAGGTCGGCTTGGCCATCTCCGGATGAAGTCCCTTTATCGTCAGATCCCCGCTCTCGATCGCGCTGGAGAGGAACTTGAGGATTCTCAAGAGGTAATGCGCCAGCATCATCGCGATGAGGACGAAGCCGCCGCTGGGCAGGTAGTCGATCAGTGCCTGTGCGGCGAGACCGAACGTATGCCTCAGGAAATCCAACAGCGTGGTCGAGATGCCGGCGGTCTGCGGAAACAGGCCAAGTGTGTAGGAGATGGCGAAAGAGAACTCGCAAACCAACGCGACCATCACCAGGAATCTCACTGCCGTCATCAGCAGCAGCCTGCCGCGTTCTGCCATCAGGAGGTGGAACCGCCGCGCGCCGCTCTCCGCGGCGTGGCGGCTGAACAAGCGTTCCAGACGCTCCCCCAGCCATAGGACCGCTTTGCGAAGAGCCCAAACCGACCCGAAAAATAGGCTCCAAGCAAGCAGGGTCAGCAGGACCGCCTTCAGGAAGCTGTACCAGCTATGGCGAACTCGATATCCCTCGATCGCCCGGTGAATGGCTGCCGCGTATTTCTGAGCGAGTTCCGCACGAGGAACGCCGGCCGTCTCTGCGTCGGCCGTGGTAACGGCCATCACAATGACGCCGCCGGCCACCACCGCGGTCGCCTGCTCCGAGGGTATGGACCGGGTGGTAACCTCGCCCGTAAAATGCTTTTCCCCAAGCGCCGCAATCCGGCGCTCAATCTCGGGAACCCGGTCCGCGGCGGTAAACGTTCCAACCCCGCTATAGACCCGCACCACCTCCCGTCCGTCGACTATGACGGGTATGCCGTTCTCCTGCGCCCAGAGTCCGCCGCACAGGATCGCGAAGATGAACAGCCGGTTCGTCATACGGGCTCAATGGGGAAGCTGGTCCATCTTTTCGAACGGCACCCGGAGCACGAACACCGGGTTCTGGAACTGATCATTCACCTTGGGAATGAACCAGACGTTGGCGTTCCGCCGGTCAAGCACCAACATTCCTTGCTGGCCCTTGTGCAGGAACACCGCGGAGACGATCGTGACGTGATCGAATTGGGCCGATTGTGCCAGTACCTTATCCTGCGGATCCAGAATGGGACGCAGCGCGATGATCCCGAGCAGCAGCACAATCGTCATCAGGATCGCATACAGAAACCGGTCGGGCTTATGCATAAGGGTACCTCCACCGCAAGAAGATGCAGCCGCACTCGCTCCGCACTCTTTTCTTTGCCTGCGCGCCTCTGGCTCATACCGGCGAGGCCGCAACCCCAACCGGCGACCGCCTGCGGCCATCGTAAGAATCGAGCCGGCTTACGCCTTAGTATTTCTGCGGCACGAACTTCCGCCCTTGCAGCGACGCCTGGTCGTCATACGCGCCGTCCATCGAGCGCTCCGGCAGCTTCACCTTCTCGCGCGGAACTTTCTTATAAGGAATCAGGTCCAGGATGTGTGCGATGCAGTTCAGACGAGCTCGCTGCTTATCGTCCGAACTCAGGATGTACCAGGGTGAATCTTTCGTATCCGTAGCCTTGAGCATCATGTCGCGCGCGCGAGAATAGTCGAACCACTTGCTACGCGACGGCAGGTCCATCGGGCTCAGTTTCCACTGTCGCAGCGGATCTTTCATCCGCGCCTCAAACCGCTTCATCTGTTCCTTATCGCCGACTTCCAGCCAGATCTTGATGATCTGGACTCCGCCGTCGATAATGTGCTTTTCCATCTGCGGGCAGAGATCCAGAAACCGCCGGTGCTGCTCCTTGGTGCAGAAGCCCATCACCAGCTCGACGCCGGCGCGGTTATACCAGCTCCGATCGAAGATCACCACCTCGCCTTTGGCCGGAAAGTGCTGGAAATAGCGTTGGAAGAACAGCTGGTCCTTTTCCCGATCGGAGGGAGCCGGCAGCGCCACCATCCGAAAAACGCGCGGGCTCACCCGCTCGGTGAGTGCTTTGATCGTGCCGCCCTTCCCTGCCGCGTCGCGACCCTCGAATACGATGATGACGCGCAGCCCTTTGTGCTTCACCCATTCCTGTAACTCGCATAGCTTGCCTTGCAGCTTGCGCAGTTCTTTCTCGTACTGCTTATTCTTCATCTTTTCCACATCACGAGCTTTCGACGGTGCGGCCATACGGTACACTCCAGGGCTTGGCTCGCGGAATCTGCTGCTCCTTCCGCGGTCACTGCCTTCAAACGAAACGGCTTTCCGCCGTTCTCTCCGGGACAATGATGCGAGTCCGGGAGCGGAGTTGCAGTTTTGTTACACCAAAAAAACTACCTCACCCCGTTGTGGCAATCATCTGTCCATCTGGACGCCCGTGCCGGAATTCGCCGGCGGAGCCGTGTGGAGCGGAATCACAGGGAGGGAACATCATGAATCGAACGTTTGACCGAATCGCGATCAAGGCAGTTTTACCGTTGCTCGCATTTGCCATGCTTGGCGGAAGTGCGCTGGCGCAAACCACCAAAATCCAGGGAATGATCAAAGCCAGGAGTGGCGCCACCATGGTCGTTCACACCGCCAGTTCGCCGGACGTTGTCGTGTTGCTGGCCGACTCCACGCAAGTCGCGCAGATCCAGGGGACCCTCAAGGTGCGCCGCAAGGAGATGTCGATGGCTGCCCTGATCCCGGGCCTCGAAGTCCAGGTGGAAGGTACTTACAACGCCGAGCGGCAACTGGCCGCTACGTCCGTCAAATTCCAGGGCAACGATCTCGAGCGGGCCCAATCCATCCAGGCCGGCATGCACGAGACCGAGGCGCAGGCGCAGCAAAACAAGGCCGGCCTGGAGCAGCAGAGCCGCCAGATTGAGGCCCACAAAGGAGCCATCGACGCGGCCATCGCCCGTTTCGGCCAGCTCGATGATTACTACATTTTCGCCGAAGTCACCGTGCTCTTCGGCAACGGCAAGACCGCCGTCGAGGCCCAGTACAAACCCAAGCTGCTGGAATTGGCCCAAAATGCCAAAACGATCGACGCTTATATGATTCAGGTGGTCGGCTACGCGTCTCCGTCCGGAAGCGTGGCCGTCAATCAGAAGCTGAGCGAGGATCGAGCCAGCGCGGTAACCAACATCTTGTTGCAGGAAGGACACGTTCCCCTGACCAACCTGCTGGCGCCAGGCGCCATGGGCGAGACCAACCAGGCTGTGGACGATCCGTCGCGCGAGGGCGAGGCACAAAATCGCCGCGTGGTCGTCAGGGTCCTGCAAAACAAAGGCATCGCCGGACTCAAAGCCGCCCATTGAGAGGGCTCGGTTACAAAAAGTACTTCACGCCGATCGGCGCCGCCATCGTGACAGGCGGTGGAGCATCGACTATCAGGAGACGGAGGCCGTAAATGGCAACCCAGCAGGACGCCGAACACAACCGATTGAATTCCGAGGGCCACCTGTGGAAAAAATGGGGCCCCTATCTGAGCGAGAGACAATGGGGTACCGTTCGCGAAGACTATAGCGACGACGGCGACGCCTGGAAGTATTTCACCCACGACCATGCGCGCTCGCGCGCCTACCGCTGGGGCGAGGACGGCCTCGCCGGCATCTCCGATGACCGCCAACAGCTCTGCTTCGCCCTGGCGCTGTGGAACGGCCAGGACCCGATCCTTAAGGAACGCCTGTTCGGCCTGACCAACAGCGAAGGCAACCACGGCGAGGACGTCAAGGAGTACTACTTCTACCTCGACAGCACTCCGACTCACTCCTACATGAAGTACCTCTACAAGTACCCGCAGGCAGCCTATCCTTACTGCCAGTTGGTCGAGGAGAACCGCCGGCGCGGCCGCCACGAAGCGGAGTACGAACTGCTCGACACCGGCGTTTTCGATGAGGACCGCTACTTCGATGTCTTCGTCGAATACGCCAAAGAGTCGCCGGACGACATCCTGGTGCGCATCACCGTCGCCAATCGGGGGCCGTCCGCGGCGCCCGTACACGTTCTCCCGGCGTTGTGGTTCCGCAACACCTGGTCGTGGTCGGCAAACGGCCATAAGCCGCTGCTGGAGCAATGTTACACGTCCGATGGATCTACCGTCATCGCCGCCTCCCATGCCGACCTGGGCGTCCGCTACCTTTACGCCGGCAACGATGTGCCGGTCCTTTACACCGAAAACGAGACCAACAACGAGCGCGTCTTCGGCACGGAGAACACGTCACCGTACTTAAAGGACGGTATCAACGACTACGTGGTCCACGGCCGCACCGACCGGGTTAATCCGGACCGGCACGGCACGAAGGCGTCCCCTTACTACCGCATGGATGTGCCGGCGGGGGAAAGCCGGGTAATCCGCCTGCGCCTGACCCCTACCGCCCCCGAGACGACGGGAAGCGCTGCGTCATTGGGTGCCGCGTTCGATGAGATCATGGAGGCTCGCCGCCGCGAAGCCGACGCATTCTACGACGCCCTCACCCCCGACTCGCTCTCCGAAGACGCCATCCGCGTCATGCGCCAGGCCCTCGCGGGCATGTTGTGGACCAAGCAGTTTTACGCCTACGACGTGGACAGTTGGAGCGAGCGCCGCAAGGGCGCCCACCGCAATCGCGACTGGGTCCACCTGGCCAACGATCATGTCATCTCCATGCCCGACAAGTGGGAGTACCCGTGGTATGCGGCGTGGGACCTCGCCTTCCACTGCGTCGCACTCTCCATTGTGGACCCCGAATTCGCCAAAGAGCAGATGGACCTGATGCTGTGCGACGATTATCTCCATCCGACCGGCCAACTTCCGGCGTACGAATGGAACTTCGGCGACGTCAACCCACCAGTGCACGCCTGGGCTACCCGTTTCGTCTATGAAAACTGTAAGGAGCTAACCGGCAAATGCGACCGCAAATTCCTCGAGGAGACCTTTCAGAAGCTGTCCCTGAACTTCACCTGGTGGGTCAACCGCAAGGATCCCGGCGGCAATAACATTTTCGGAGGCGGATTCCTCGGCCTCGATAACATCGGCGTCTTCGACCGCAGTGCCCCGTTGCCCACCGGCGGCCATCTCGAACAGGCCGACGGCACTGCCTGGATGGCCTTCTACAGCCAGTGCATGCTGCAGATCGCTACCGAACTGGCGATCGACGATCCGTCCTACGAACGCATGGTCGTGAAGTTCGCCAAACACTTCATGTGGATCGCCCTCGCCATGGAGAATCTGGGCAACGAGCACGAAGCCATGTGGGACGAAGAAGACGGCTTCTTCTACGACGTCCTGCGTCTGCCCGATGGCTCCGCCACCCGCATGAAGGTCCGCTCCCTGGTCGGACTCCTGCCTCTCTGCGCCACCGCAGTATTTCACGGCGAATTGAGAAGCCACATGCCGGACGTCATCCGCAAGCTCAACACCTTCGTAGACAGGCATCCCCGCATCCGCCAGTCGATGGCCCTGGAAAGCATGCTGAAAGACGGAGTCGACGGAACTCGGCTGCTCGATCTCATGAGCGCGGACAGATACCGCCGGGTGCTGGCTAAAATGCTGGACGAGAATGAATTCCTCGGCCCCTACGGGATCCGCTCCATCTCTCGCTACCATCTCGATCACCCGTATGTGTTCCACGCCAGCGGCCAGGAATTCCGCGTGCAGTACGTCCCCGCGGAGTCGGACACGGGCATGTTCGGCGGCAATTCCAACTGGCGCGGTCCCGTGTGGATGCCCATCAATTTCCTGATCATCCGCTCGCTTGTCAACCTGCATCAGTATTACGGCGACAACCTCCGTGTGGAGTGCCCCACCGGCTCCGGCAACTTGATGAACATGTTCGAGGTGGCGCAGGAGCTCGGCAGACGGCTCGGCCGCATTTTCCTCCGCGATGCCAGCGGCCGCCGTCCGGTCTATGGCGGCACGGAGAAGTTCCAGAACGATCCGCACTGGCGCGATCTGATCCTGTTCTACGAATACTTCCACGGCGATAACGGTGCCGGCATCGGCGCCAGCCATCAGACCGGTTGGACCGGAACCATCGCAAATCTGATCCAACTCTCCGGCGTGTTGACTGGCGAGAGCGTGATCGCAGGCACGGCCCGGTTCGGATTCCGCGGAAAGCGCTGACCCTGGATCCGGTTTCGCCTTTCAGCTATCAGCTATCAGCGCGCAGCGCGCAGTTCTCAGTTTTCAGTTCTCAGTTCTCAGTACGGCGTGCGGACTGCAGGAAGCCTCGCGCCGGAGGCGGGCTGATAGCTGACCGCTGACCGCTGATAGCTGATAGCTGACAGCTGAGGTGCCGCGCCCCCCGATTTCGTGCACCTCACGCACCCGCTCCGGCATCTCGCTGAGGATGACCTGCGTCAGAGCAATATTCGCCCGGGCCGGCTTGGCCGCCGTTCTCGGATTCGGCCTTTTATCCGCTCCCGCCATCGCGGGGAAGAAGGACATCCAATTCGACCCTGGTACCGACTTTTCTCACGTCCGCGGATATCAATGGCGAACCCACCCGGTCTACGAGAAAAATCCCGGACTCCAGGAGAAATACCATGTTGCCATCCAACTCGTCATGGAGGCGGGCAATGCCGAGTTGGCAAAACGTGGACTTCATGCGGAGGACGTTTCGCCGGACGTCTACGTCACCTTTTACGTGTTAGCCCATGACGCGCAGGAAATCAACATCGTGACCTCTTCGTGGGGCAGCGGATACGGCTGGTATGGAGCGCCCTCCTGGACCGTCACCGAGGTTCAGGACTACCTGCAGGGAATGCTGGTGATAGATATCGTCGACGCCGCCACGTCGAAACTGCTCTGGCGCGCTCATTGCGGCCAAGACGTCAAGGACATGCGCGAGCGCCACAAGGACATCTCCAAGGCCGTTCGCAAGGCCCTCGGTAATTTTCCACCCAAAGCGCGCAAGCCTTGACAATCCCAAGCGGGATGCCCTTCTGTTGCCGCGGAAGCAGCGCCATGAAAACTAGCGGACACGCTCAACGCCTGGCCCTGTTTCTGCTCCTGGTCGTTGCGGCACCTCCGTCGGCCGGTGCCTACGGTCTCCTGACGCACCAGCAGTTGATCGACCAGTCCTGGAAGTCGGCCATCGTTCCCATCCTGCTGAGCCGGTTTCCCTCGCTCACTGCCCAACAGCTCAGCACCGCGCATGCCTACGCGTACGGCGGCTCCGTCATTCAGGACCTCGGCTACTATCCGTTCAGCAATGGGTTCTTCTCCGATCTGACCCACTACGTCCGCACCGGCGACTTTGTGCGCAGCCTGTTTCGCAACGCCCGCACCGCCGACGAACTGGCATTCGCCATCGGCGCGCTGGCTCACTACTTCGGCGACAGCATCGGTCACTCCCAGGTCACCAACCGCTCCGTGGCAATCGAGTTTCCCAAACTCAGCGCGAAATACGGGCCTTCGGTGAACTATGCACAGGACAAGATCGCCCACAGCCGCGTCGAGTTCGCGTTCGATATCAATCAGGCCGTAACGTTGCGTCTGGCGCCTTATGACGTGGTCGTCTCCATTGGCTTGAAGGTGCCGTGGGGACAACTTGCCGCAGCCTTTCAGGAGACCTACGGCTTTCCGCTTCGTGACATCCTCGGCCCTTCGAGTAACGCCATGCGGGCCTACCACTTCGGAGCCCGCCGTTTCCTGCCGGCGGTCACCTACGCCGAAGGGCTGATCCATCACCACCGCTTTCCGTTAGACCCAGCCGGCACGCAGTTTAATTTGTATGAACAGCGCACGGCGCAGTTGGCCCGCGAAGCCGAGTGGGACCGCTACCGCAAGAAGCCGGGTCCAGGAACGCACTTGATGGCGGGTCTCATCTTCATTCTGCCGAAGATCGGCCCGCTCAAAGTGCTCGCCATCAAGGGCCCCACCGTGCAGACCCAGAGTCTCTATATCGAGAGCGTGAATCTCACCACCACGGCACTCGCTCTGGCGCTCACCCAACTTGGGGCTCCGGATCCCTCTGCCGAGGTTACCGATCGCATGATGACTGACCTCATTCGAAAGAGCAATGCCGAAATGGCTGCCGGAGTTGCGCTCCCTCCTGCGTCGGTGCCCCTGCCGACCGCCCCGCCCGCGGCGACGATATCCGCGAGTCTGGTGCCCAATCGCGACCTGGATACAGGAAAGCGCGTGGTGCCGGGCGAGTACTCCCTGACGGACCAAACCTATGCCAGGCTCCTCGCCGGGGTTACCAAAAATCCCTGGCTGCCTGTTCCCGATGGGCTCAAGCAGGACGTCCTCCAGTACTACGCCGATCCCGATGCGCCCATTTCTACCAGGCGCGACAAGAAGAAGTGGGCCCGGGTCCAGCAGCAGTTGCTGGTTCTGAGCACAATGCCCACCGAACCCGATTTGGTTCTGCCCTGATCCACCCCAGGGTGAAACTCGCGCCTGGAAGTCGATCCGGAAATCGCGACCCAGACTGGCGCGCGGACGGGGGATCGACAACCTGCCTTAGAGGAGTCGCCGCGCCGTTCTTGGCCGCTGCGCTCTGCTTACCCTTCAACAATGAGTTCGTGGTCGGAGATACCATGCGGGAACCGTAACACGGCGACGTGCCGTTTGTATCGTAGGACACCGTAAAGCCAACTTCCATTTGCCGGTGCAATTCCAACCGGGTGCGCGGGAAGTCCGGCAGACCTACAACGCAGCGGGTGAAGGACGCCTCGACCACGGAAGCACTCCGGAAACGAATGCGCACTGCGGTCGTACACGTGGAAGAGGGGGCGACGGCGCGGCATCCCATCACCTTGAGGATGGCACAAAGGAAGAAGGGTAAACTGCTTTCCTCAGCACCCAATCCGCACATCTATGCTATCAACGGATCTTCAGGCGGTTCTGCGGCGGCAGCACGTGGTGGTCGGTACGGCAGTCGAGGTTTCCCACCCGCGCGAACCCACGGACCATCGGCAAGCCCGTCGTCAATTCCATAGAGAGCCAACTCCAAACGATCACGGACTCCGAGTTTATCGAAGATGTTGTGCAGGTGGTTCTTGACCGTCTGCTCGCTGATGAACATCTTCTCGGCCATTTCCTTGTTCTTGAAGCCTTGTGCCACCAACGCCACGATTTCGCGCTCGCGCTGGCTCAACGGAGAGCGTTCACGCTCGCGCTGTGGGGGCGCTACGGGCATCGAATCAAGGCTCGGCTGCTGCACTTCGTCGTTGGGCACAAACAGGCGGATGACTGCGGCGGTCGTGTGGGAATCGAGCCAGATTTCCCCCCCGTGGACCTTTCGGATGGCCCGAATAAGCAATTCGGTGTCGGTCTGTTTGAGGACGATACCAGATGCCCCAAGTTTCATAGCCTGGACGAACTCGTTCTTGTCGTCCGATGCGGTCACCACGATCACGCGGGTCTTACTTTTTGCGATTTGAAGACGCTGCAAGGTGGCCAGACCGTCCAAGCCCGGCATATTCAAATCAAGCAGGAGGATATCGGGTTCATGCTGTTGCAGAACATCCAGTACCTGGCGTCCGTCCTGGGCTTGGGCGACCACATCAAAGTCCTCTTCCATGGCCAGCAGGCGGCAGAGTCCATCGCGGAAGATTGGATGATCGTCAGCAATAACAAGCCGAATCTTCTCACCCTGTGTCATTTCCGCGCTCCACTCTCACCGGCACCATCGTATCAGAAGCCGCTAGTCGAAAACTGTAGGTCTCAATAGCTATTGCTTTGGGCTTCTCGTAACCATCATCACGTTACCAACAGCAGCCATCCGGTCCCCACCGTCAGGAATACGGCCAGAAAGAACAGCGTGGTCAGCAGCCCGAGCTTGTACAGTTCGCCCTGTGAGAGATACCCGCTGCCCACAAAGATGATATTCTGACTTCCACCTTGCGGCGTGATGACCGAGAAGTAGCTGCTCGCAAAGAACAGCGAATAAGCCATCAGCGACGCCGGCACGCCGCCCCGGATGCCGACATCCAGAAATACACCGAGCAGGGCAAGCACCTGCGAGGATTGGCTTACGAACATGTAGTGGATGGCGACATACAGCAGGATCAACGCCACATAGGTCACCGGCCAGGACAGTCCCCCCATGTAACCCGCGAGCCGCTGCCCCACATAGCCCATAAATCCAAGCTCGTTGAGCTGCGTGCTCAGGGCGAATAGCACCGCAAGCCACAGAAACGTAGCCAGCGTGTCGCCCTGGGTCGCAATGTCATGTGCGGTAAGCACTCCGCTCATGAGCAACACACCGAGGCCCGCAAACGCGATGCTGGTTACACTCAGATGGATCTTGTCGGCCAATATCCAGCCCGTCACCATAAACAGGAAAGCGATTCCCGTGAGCCATTCTGCGCGCGACAGCGGGCCCATTTCTCCCAGGGCCTTACGCGCGGCCGCGGGCGCTTCGGGAGTGGAGCCCACCCCGGGCGGAAACAGGCGCGCCACTAGCCAGGGCAGCGCCAGGATGCAAATCAGAGCCGGCACCGACGAGGCAATCAGCCACTGCCCGAAGTCAACTTTCACTCCATACTTGGCCGCCACCTGAATAGCAATTGGATTGGCGGACGTCGCAGTCATCCAGAGAGCGGAGGAAATAGCCAGGCCCGCCATCGCGCAGAACATCAGATAACCGCCCAGACGCCGGCCTTGGGGATCGTTCGGATTCGAGCCCGATCCCTGGGCTACCGAAAGCACAATCGGGAAGAGCACTCCGCCGCGCGCCGTATTGCTGGGGAATGCCGGCGCGATCGCCGCGTCGGTAAGCACTACGCTGTATGCCAGCCCCATTGACGAGCGGCCAAACAGGCTTACCATGAACAACGCGATGCGCTGCCCCAATCCGGACTTCACCACGGCCTGCGCCACCAGGAAAGCCACCACCACCAGCAGCACACTGGAATTGGCGAATCCCGCGAACGCCTTCTCGGCCGAGAGCGTTTTGGTCAGGACCACCGTTCCTGCCGCCAGCATCGTGGACGTCAGCAGCGTGTAGACGTTGAGTAGCACGGACACGATCGCCGTGGAGAATATGGCGAACAGATGCCAGGACTGCGGGGTCAGTCCCGCCGGCACCGGCAGGTTCCAGATGATAATCGCCATCGCAATGGGAAAGGCGCGTTTCAGCATCAAGCCCATGCCTGGATCGCTTGCGGCCGCGGCAGGTGGTTTTGTCACAACTCCGGAACTCATCGTTAATGCCCTCCCCCCGTGCTCTGCGGATTGTCGACGCGAACCCGTCCCTTCAATCCCATCGATTGTCCCTGAACGGCTCCATCTTCGCCCTCAAGAACGAAACGCCAGGAAAATTCGTAATTGCCGGCCACGCCTGCGTAGCGCCCGGTGCCGCCCACAAAGGTGCCGGTGATCTTGTTGTTGTCGGCCGTTCCCTCTCCTCTAAGTTCGCTATAGGCCTCATCGCCGTTCTCATCGGTCCAGGCAGCGCGGCCGATCAGACCCGAGTCGCTGTCGTTGAACACGATCGCCTCCGATCGAAAACCGGCAGCAGGCCGCGACGTACCGGCCAGGACCAGCGAACCATTGAAGGTGGAAACAGCCGCCTTCCTGGCTCCGCCGAGCATCATGACGGTGCGATTGCCCACGGCGGTCCAGGTTCCCTCAAACTCACGCCATCCGGCGGTCGAATCGGAGTTTGAGACTGCGGGACGGTGGCCACACGCGGTCATCAGAACAAGACTCAACCATCCAACCCGGCGCAGCGTAGAGAAGCCACCTCGCCCGCTCACGGAGCGCACTTTCCTGGTCTCGTTAAGCAACGTTCACCTCCTGTCTCCGGCCCGCTCGTCAGCGTGCCCGTAGTCTCAACCATGCTGCTTCGCTTTCCCGGACTCTCGCCGCGCGGAACCAAGTCGTCACAGCCGAAATAAGCTGCCCGGGTCGACCGGAACTGATCCGGCGCTACTTGCCGGCCGCCACATTCTCACTGGCGATCTCCTCCAGCTTCGATCGCGCTCCCTCGAAGTCAAAGTTCCCCAGTGCCTCCCGCAGCGCATCGAGCCGCGCCGCATCGACCGTTCCTGCCAGCGCCTGCTCCACCTCGGGAAGCGCCTCCGCCGCGTCGCCGTCGTTCGCCTCGATCAAGTCCCTCAATCGTGCGATCGCCGCCCCTGCCGCCGCCGGATCGTACTTTCGCGCGGTGGTTTCCACAACCGGCGGCGCCGTGCGCGCGAGTTCCTCTTGGATCGCCGTAATCGAGCCTTTGAGCGCGGCCTCTAAACCGCTCATCAGTTCCGCCGGCACGGAGCCGCCTTCCCGGATCGCCCGCTCCACGCTCGCCGCCGCAGTCTGTGCCTTGCCGATCCCCAGATTTCCCGCCACACCCTTCACCGTGTGCGCGATTCGCCCCGCCGTCTCGCGGTCGTTTAGGCGCAGAGCCTCCGCGATCTGAACGCACGCGTCCGCCTGCTTGCTCGCGAACTGCTCCAGCAGGCTGCGATACAAGCGCTTGTTGCCCGCGACGCGGCGCAATCCGCCTGCCACATCGATGTCCTCAATCTCGCCGACCACTGCCTGGCTCGACTCCGTAGCCGCTTTCGCAACCGGCGGACTAACGGGCGCGCCCGCCTCCCGGGGCTTCACCCAGCGCTTCAGCGCGGCGAACAGGGTTTCCGGCTCGATCGGCTTGGTGACGTGGTCGTTCATTCCCGCTTCCAGGCAGCGCTGCCGCTCCTCCACCAGGGCGTGCGCGGTCATCGCGATGATCGGCAGATCGCGGAAGCGCTCGTCCGCGCGCAGCAGCCGCGTCGCCGTATGTCCGTCCATCACCGGCATCTGCAGATCCATCAGCACCACATCAAACGGCGGCGGCTGCGGCCCCTCTTGCAGAATCTTCAAGGCCTCCCCCCCGTGGTTCGCGATCGCCACCGTCGCGCCCTCGCTCATCAGCAGCTCCATCGCCACCTGTTGATTCATCTCGTTGTCTTCCACCAGCAGAATCCGCACGCCGCGCACTGCCTCGGCGCCCGGTTCCTGGCGCGCCAACCGCGTGGAACCGCTGTCCTGTTCCGCGCCGCCGCACAGGTCCATCATGGTGTCGTAGAGCATGGACGCGTTCACCGGCTTTACGAGGTAACCCTCCACCCCCAGCGACTGTGCTTGCGCCCGAATCTCGTCGCGGCCGAACGCCGTCACCATCGCGATCTTCGGAACGTTCAGAAGCCGCCCGCCGCTCTTGATCACACGACTCGCCTCCAGGCCATCCATCCCCGGCATGTGCCAGTCCATAAGCACCAGCGCATAGGGATCCTTCAAGTCCGCGTCCGCCACTGCGCGGATCGCCTCCTCGCCGCTCGCAGCTGT
Source organism: Candidatus Solibacter sp. (assembly GCA_039934035.1). Taxonomy (GTDB): domain Bacteria; phylum Acidobacteriota; class Terriglobia; order Bryobacterales; family Bryobacteraceae; genus Solibacter. The sequence continues at coordinate 29,532 of JBDTMZ010000093.1, forward strand.
ATCCGTACGCATGGAGAAGCCGCGTAAGGTGTCCGAAAGAATCTCCCGCGCCTGCGGATTGTCGTCCACTACCAGCACCCGGAGGGCTCCGAGGTCCGGCTTGAACCGCTTGAGCGCCTGAGTATCCGCTCCCACGCCGAACCACGCCGTAAAGAAGAATGTGCTCCCGACCTGCGGCGCGCTTTCCGCCCAGATGCTGCCCCCCATCATTTCGACCAGCCGCTTGCTGATCGAAAGCCCTAACCCTGTGCCGCCGAACTTGCGCGTGGTCGACGTATCGGCCTGGGTGAACGCCTGGAACAAGCGCGCACTCTGCTCCGGCGTCATCCCGATCCCCGTGTCACGCACCGCGAACTTCAGCTTTATGCGGCCCTCCGAACTCTCCTCCACCTCCGCCGAGACCATCACCTCGCCGCGCTCCGTGAACTTGACAGCGTTGTTGACCAGGTTGATCAGAATCTGCCCCAAGCGCAGCGGATCGCCCACCAGGTTCGGCGGAATATCCGGTTGAGCACCGATCAGGAACTCCAGGTTCTTGTCGGTGGCCTTTTGGCCCACTACGGTCGCCAGGTTGTCCATCACATCCTCGAAATGAAAATCGGCCGCTTCCATATCCAGCTTGCCGGCCTCGATCTTCGAGAAATCCAGGATGTCGTTGATGATCCCCAGCAGCGATCCGGCCGAGATCTTCACCTTCGAAAGATAGTCGCGCTGCTTAGCCGTCAAATCCGTCTTCAACGCCAGGTGCGTCATCCCGATGATGGCGTTCATGGGCGTGCGGATCTCGTGGCTCATGTTGGCCAGGAACATCGACTTCGCCGCGGTTGCCTCCTCCGCCCTCTGCTTGGCTTGTACCAGTTCCATTTCCAGCAGTTTGAACTCGGTGACATCCTGCGTGACGCCATACATATCCGTGGGCTTGCCGTTCTGGTCTTTGATGACATGCCCGAGCGCATGTATCCACACGACGCGACCGTCCACCGGACGTTGGTACGCGTAAGTGGAGTCATACACGGGGATCTGCCCCTCCACTGCGGCCTTAAAATTCTCCGCCGTGTCCTTGGCTGCGGCTTCGTCTCCGAGCCGCACGTGTTCCGCCCAGTGCGCCAGCGTGTAGCGAAAGTCAGGGGTGGGGTGGTCGCCAAAGATCCGTACCGCCCGTTCCGAGGAGTTATACCAGCCGGTGCCGTCCAGCGGTACGTGCCAATATCCCGCCTTTGTGAGATCTAATGCGCTGTCAGCCTTGAAGTTGATGCGCTGCAGTTCTTCCTCAGTCTGCCTCCGCTGAATGCCGAGGCTGATTCTCCCGGCCGCCTGCCGCAAGGCCTGAAAGTCCTCCGCCGATAACGCCTGCCGCCCGAACGTAACGATCACCCCGACCAGCCGGCCCTGCACCGACAGCGGGTAGCCGGCGAACGAAACCAGCCCCTGCGCGTGGAGCCATTCCAGGTCTATGCCGGCCTCGCTCTCGATCGAATTGGTTTCCATCGCCAGGCGCGATTCCGCGATCCGTCCCACCTTCATTTGCCCGACCTTGACCCTGGCCCGCTCCCCGTCCAGGTTCGTGTACAGTCCGGCGCTGCTGCACAATACCAGCGTGTCCGTGCCCGGCTCCAGCATCCAAATGCGCGAAAACGCCGTCCCCACGCCCCGTAGGATTGCCTCCGCGCACTCCTGCATCATGCGCGGAAAGTCCGGCGACTGCACCAGCGCGGTGCCCAGGTCCGACTGCATCGCGTCATAGCGGGCACGCCCGACGGCCGCCTCGTTCTGCAACTCGAGCTGGTGTGCCTGCTCCTGCGTCTGAGTGAGGAGTTCCTGCGTCGCAAGGTTATGCGCGAGCACCTCTACGCTCATGGCGACAACCGGCAACAGCTCGTCCATCAGGGTTTTTTCCGCCGTGCGCAACTGACGGAAGGATGCGAACTCCAGCACACCGAGAAGACCCGAAGGCGAGGCGACCGGCCACGCAATCGCGCGCGCCGGCGTGTTTCCCCCGAGCCCGCACGAGATCCACAGGTACTCCGGAGGCAGGTCCGTCAACACGGTCACCACGCCGTCGCGGGCACACTGTCCGGTCAGCCCCCCGCCGATTTCCATGCCGTCCAGCGAATCCGCGCCTTCCGCCAGCCCGTACGTCGCGACCTTCGAGAGCCGCTTGCGGTCTTGGTCCAGCACAAAGAATGCCGCCGCTCCGCCGCCCAGCACCGGCACCAGCCCCGAGAGCAGACGCCGCCCGAATTCCGCCAGCGATTCGGCGCCCTGCAACGACCCGGTGAGCGCCGCGATGTTCGCCTTCACCCAGCGCTGCTCCTCCATCGCGCCCGCCCCGAGTTTGAGTACTTCGATCGATCGCGCCAGCGCCCCGATCTCTTCCTGCACCTGCGTGAACGGCACCGCGTGCGCGTAATCGCCCGCCGCGATCGCTTCCACCGACCGCTGCAGCGCGCGAATCGTATGCACAATTCGCCGGAACGTGAGCAGCCCCAAAAGGGTCGAAACCGCCATCGCCACCGCCAGCGCGATCAACAGGTTGCGCTGCGAGTTCTGCACGGCCGAAAGCGTCGCCTGCGCGGCCTTTCCCGCCAGTGCCTGGTTGTGCTGGTTCCACTCCCCCAACACGTTAAGCGTCTGAAAGCCTATGAGCGGTAGTGGACCGCCGTAGAACTTTGCGATGGCCTCCTCTTTCCGGCCCCCCCCCGCCAGGGAAATCACCGGGTCGCACTCCACGGACCACGCTCGCATCAGTTCCGCGTATTCCGAGTACAGTCTGCGGTCCTTCTCGCTCGTGATCAGGTTGTCGCCATAGTTCGCAAGCAGTTTCGTCAGTTTTGTCTGCTCCAATCGAAGCGCGGCTTGCGCGTCCGCCAGTTCCGCCCCGTTGTTGGTTAGCAGGAGATTTCGGATATTCACCCGCATCTCGGTGTACGTGCGAGTGATGTCTCCCAGCGCTGCCAGGCTGGGAACTTGCTGGTCCGCCACGCGACGCGTCAGTTCGCGAATCTTCGCGATCTGGATGATGCCGAGCACCCCAAGTGTCGTCAACACGACCAGGGGCACCGCCAGCAGCAGCGTCAGACGTTTGGCAATGGTCATAAGACGTAGCGTACGGACAGCACAGTCACGTCGTCGTCCGGTTCCTCGCCCGCGGCGCGTCCGCTCCACGTCGCCAGGTGCTCCAGTAGCCGGTCGATCACATCGGTCGCAGCGATATTGCCCTGTTTCGCCAGGAACTCCTGCAGTCGCTCTTCCCCGAACTGCTCATCGGTCGCGTCCGCCATCTCGGTGATCCCGTCGGTGAAGAACAGCAGCGAGTCGCCCTCTTCGAAGCGCGCCTCAGTCTCCTGGTACGCGGCTGCCGGAGAGAACCCCAGGAAGAGTCCGTTCTCCAGAATTTGCCGGGCGATCCCCGTCCGCTGCTCTCGCAACAATAAAGGGGGGTGCCCTGCACCCGCGTAGCGCACCAGGCGCTTTGCGGTATCGATCAGCGCGTACGCAGCGGTCACAAAGTGACCCTGAAATTTCCCGCACAGGGCCGAATTCAAGCCCGAGATCACAGCCGCCGGATCGCTCGCCTTGTCCGCCTGCGCGGCAAACGCAATCTTCAACATCGAGGCGATCAGTGCCGCCGGCATCCCGTGCCCCGATACGTCCGCCACCAGCACTCCGATCCGGTGCTCGTCGATCGCCAGGAAATCGTAAAAATCGCCCGCTACCGCAGTCATCGGGATGTAACGGGCCGCGATGTCCAACCCCTGGACATGTGGGATTTCCTGCGGCAGAATCGATAGCTGGATCTGCCGCGCACTTTCCATTTCCTTGCGCATCCCCAGCAACTGCTGCTCCAGCAACGCGCGGGTTTCGCGCAGCGCCAGGTGCGTGTGCACCCGCGCCGCCACCACCGCCGCCGAAAACGGCTTATGAATGTAATCCACCGCGCCGACCTCGAATCCACGGGTCTCGTCCGTGCTCTCCGTCTGGCCGGTCAGAAAGATGATCGGAATGTCTCTCGTCGCGGGGTCGGATTTCAACTTCGTGCAGACCTCGTATCCATCCATCCCCGGCATCACCACATCCAGCAGGATCAGGTCCGGTCCCGGGTCGCTCCCCGCCAGCTCGATTCCTTTGGGCCCGTTGGTCGCGATCCGGACCTTGTAGTCGCGATGCAGAATCTCGTTGACGATGCGGATATTGGCCGGCGCGTCGTCCACCACCAGCACGGTCTTCTTGTCCGCTTCGGCGATCACTTGGCTTTTGCCTCGGCCAGGCTCTGTTGCGCCGCGAAATACTGGCTCAGCCCCGCTACCACTTCCTTCAGCCCGCGATCGAGATTGCGGTCCAGGGCCTGGGCTACCTCCGGGACTTCCACCTTCTCCCCAGGCACCGGTTCCGTCCCGGTGTAGAAGTGCGTCCACAGGATCTTGCCCGTCCGCCGGTTGTACAATTCGATTTCCAGGCTCACCAGCCCGCTGACGTTGTCGCTGTCCACTTCCGTGAAGTCGTACAGCCTGCCGCGAAGCAACAGGTCCCCGCCGGCAGGGTCTGACGATCTCGTGACCGACTGGTACTCTCCGCCGGTCCGCAGCATGCGCACGAGCTTCTCCTGCACCAACTGCACCGGCGCTTCCGACCAGCGATGATAAGCGTACGTCCCCAATTGATTGCGCGGCGATTTATAGACGATCGGCGAGGCGTCGAGCAGGTCCGACCCCTGAATGCGCCCTACCACCACCCCGACCGGGTAGGTGTGGCCTGCCGGCGTCGGCGCCGTCGGGATCTGGAGATTGTAGTAATTGATGGGACGCGGCGAGCCGCAGCCGCACAAGCCCAGGATCACTGGCGCCAATGGAAAGAGTCGTGAGATTTGGCTCATAGAAGTCTCCTTATTTCGTCCCGCCCGGCTGCCGGTTCTGACCGTTCTCTCCCCGAATCAGAACTGACGGTTTGCGTTTCAGCGTGTCCGTCATCTCCCTCAGGTTGTCCGACGCCGCCTTCACGTTCGCCAGCGATTCGTCGAGGTTGTCGCCGTTGCGGTCCAGCGAAGCTCGCAGCAGTTCCACCGCTTTGGACGCCGTCTCCAGCGTCTTCCGGACCTCTGCCGTCGACGCCCGCAGGTCCGTGCGGTTCTCCGCTAACACGGCATCCACGTTCGCCAGTGCGGTGTTGGCCTGCTTGATCGTGCCCTTGAGATCGTCCAGCAGCGGCACCATGCGCTCGCTCAACAGTTCCATGTTCTTCGATACTGTCGGGAACCGGCCGCTCGCTGTCTGCACGTTGGTGAGCGTCGCCGCGATCTTCGGACGCGTATCGGCCAGCATGGCGTTGAGGTTCTCCAGGCTCGCCGTGATCTTCTGCCGGTTCGTGTCACCCACCAGTTCGTTGACATTCGCGATCGTGGGCTTTAGCTCCCCGAGCCGGTCGTTCAACGCGTGCATTACCTGTTCCGCTACCGGCGCCAGCCCGCCGATCAGGTCGCCGAGTTCGCTGATTGCCAGCATCTCGTGCGACTGCAGCACGCTCCCCGGCGGCGCCAGTGCGGACTCGCGCGTGCCCGTCGTAATTTCGAGATAGCTTTCACCCAGCGCCCCCAGCGACGTCACCTTCGCCACGCTGTTCAGCTTCACCGGAATCTCCGGCCGGATCCGAAACTCGATCTCGATACGCGTGGAATCCTGTGGATCCACTCGCACCTTCTCTACCTTGCCGGCCAGGAAGCCTCCGTACCGGACCGGAGCGGAGGACGCCAGTCCGCTCGCGAATTTGAAATATGCCTTGTACGTATTCCCCTGGTTGTTCAGCGCTCCCGACACGGAGACCGCCACGGCGATCAACACCGTCGCCGCGATCAGCACAAACAACCCGACCAACACCTGCTCTCGCCGGTTCGTCATCTTGCCTCCCTCTTGCGTTCGCCCGTCAGCATTTCCAGATGATCGAGTTCATCCGATACCTCGGGCTCCGCCACCCGATCCAGAAATTGCCGCACCCGCGGATGTGTGCTGACCCTGATCTCTTCCTTGGTCCCGATCGCCACGACGTGTCCCCGATCCACCAGCACCATCCGGTCGGCAATCTGGAACGCACTCGAGAGTTCGTGAGTCACCACCACGATGGTGATCGAGTAGGCCTTCTTCAGGTTCAGAATCAATTGATCCAGCCCGGCGCCGATGATCGGGTCGAGCCCCGCTGAGGGCTCGTCGAAAAACAGGATCTCCGGATCCATCGCCAGCGCCCGCGCCACCGCCGCCCGTTTCTTCATGCCGCCGCTCAGCTCCGCTGGCATGAAGTGCTGGAAATTCGCCAGCCCTACCTGACTCAGCTTGATCCGCACCATGATCTCGATGGTCGAGGGCTCCAGCCGCGTGTGCTCCTCCAGCGGCAGCGCTACGTTTTCCCCCACGGTCATCGACCCGAACAGGGCTCCCTGTTGAAAGGACATCCCCATCTTCATCCGGACCTTGTCCATCTCTCGTTCGGTGGCTTTCGCCGTGTTGACGCCGTTAATCCAGACTTCTCCCGACGTCGGCTTCTGCAGTCCCACCAGCGTCCGCAGCAGCGTGCTCTTTCCCGATCCGGATCCGCCCAGGATGACCAGAGTCTCACCCTTCACTACGTCGAAGCTGATCCCGTGAAGAATCTCCCGCTCCCCGTACGCGACCCGCAGGTTCACTATCGAAATCGCAGTTGACGTTTCCATACCTTACATACCCGCGCTGGTCACATAGAAAAGCGTGGTGAAGATCAGATCCACCGTAACCACCAGAAAGATCGAAGTCACCACTGCCGAGGTGGTCGAGCGCCCCACCGCCTCCGCGCCGGACCCTGTGCCGAAACCTTCCCTACATCCCACCGCCGTGATCGCCATCGCAAACACCAGGCTCTTAATCAGCCCCGTGTACAAGTCGCCGAGCACCAGCGCATCCAGCGACGCGCGGAAATAGGACCCAAAGGTGAAGCCGGCGCCGATTACGCCGAAGATGCTTCCGCCCACCACGCCCATCAAATCGGCCCAGATCGTCAGCGCCGGCACCATCACCAGCATCGCCAGAAACTTCGGCGCAACCAGAAAGCCCACCGGATCGAACGCCATGGTGCGCAGCGCGTCTACTTCCTCGGTGACCTTCTTAGTGCCGATCTCCGCCGCGAACGCCGAGCCTGAGCGCCCGATCACGACAATCGCCGTAATCAGCGGACCCAGTTCGCGTGTGATCGCCACCACCACCGCTTCGGCGACCACCTGAATCATGCCGAACTTCTTCAGCTCGTGACCGGTTTGCAGCGCCATAATCAGCCCGAACAGCAGCGAGATCAGCGACAGAATCGGAATGGCTCCCACCCCGACCGCCATCCCCTGATGAATCGCGCGCTGGGGCCGGAAGCGGCGGCCTTGAAACGGTGCGACAAAGATCTCGTGCGCCGACTGCCCGGCCAGCAGCGCCAGACTCCCCAGGTATGCCAGGGCATCCAGCGTCCGCGCACCGATCCCGCCGATCTGTGACGCTGCGCTCACGGACAGGAACTCCCTTGGCTCAGAGCCGGACCCAGGGCGCTCTCCTCGCTCTCGAAAATCTCGAACACCCCAGTGAGCCGGGTAAGGTGTAGAACTTCCCGAACACCCACTGTCAGTCCGAAGAGGACGAACTTCTTCTGGTTCTTGCGTGCCTCTTTCAGCACTTCCAAAAGCGACGCGATCCCCGAACTGTCGATGTACTTCACCCCCGCAAGGTTCGCCGCCATGCGGTCCGTGCCCTTCAGGCAATCCAGCATGGTTTTGCGCAACGCTGGGGAACTGCCCAGGTCGATGTGGCCGGTCACGTCCACGACCGTGGCCGTGCCAATGTTTCGAATCGCGGTGTTCATTTTCCTCTCCCTTTGCCGGCGCGCGCATCCGCGGGCAGGCGTTTGCTTAATCGCAATTGATTGCCGCGCGGTACCCGCTCGTAACTGACCTCGTCCATGGCCGAACGGATGAGGTGCGTGCCCCGTCCGCTCAACGCCCAGTCATTCAGCGGATGGGGCTGTAGGCGTTCCAGATCCGGCGCCTCGCCCTGATCCAGCAGCGTGAAATTCAGCCGGTCCGCCGATCCCTCGCAAACTACCTCGATCGAGTGGCCGGGATCCCCCCGGTATGCGTGCCGGATTACGTTGGCCATCGCTTCGTCGACAGCCAGCGTCATCGCGCGGCACTCCTGCTCCGGCAGCCCGTATACCGAAGCGAGTTCCTCGACCGCTGCCCGCAGCACGCTCAGGTACCGGGGATCGCTGGGTACTAAGAATCGGATGACGACGTCGGAACTCATCGCAGTGCTGATGCGCCCTCCGACCGGAAAAGTTCAGAATATGTACACCGTAAAACGATTGCTACTCCAGTACCCGCTACTCGGAAGCCTTGGTGCCACGGAGCCGGCGGTGGGATGTGCCATCGTTTTTTGTGGCCCGTCCTTGCCGGACGAAGACGCAACCCCCGCGAGGCGCCACAGTACCGGAATTGCCCAGGTGCGGCGAGCGAAGCCGTTAGGTGTGTTCGCCGCCTGAGAAGCGGGAACGTTGAACGAGGGCAGGGAGTTATGGATGCCGGCAGCACGACGTCGGGATCCGCTCGCGCCTTCGTCCAGCTTTGCGCAGCTCAGACGGACGAGTGAGCCGGTGTGTGCCGCGGTCCACAGCTCTACCATGCAGACCGAAGACTGCGAATCGAATTACCCACTACCCACAAAAAACCCGCGCCGGAGGTCCCAGCGCGGGGGAGGTATAGGAAGTTCTTCCTAGCGAAGTTCCAGTCAATGATGCACACGCCGTCGGCGCGTTTTTATTTTTTCTCAAGCCGCGCTGGCCAGCAGTTCCTTGCGGCTGCGCCGGCACTCGAAGAGATGGAAATTCCAGGGCCCCAACCCGACGTAGAGACCCAATGTTCCAATCTCGTCCCCCTCGCAGTCGTAGGTGGCCCCCGAAAGCGCATCGTTCAGTCGCCAGGTCTCCCCGGACATGTCGTTCCACGGCACGCGCACGCGGGCCTGGGCCTTCTGGTCGCTCAAATTCACTACTACCAGGCGCCGCCGGTCGTCTTTTTCCCAGCACCATGCCACAAGGTTCTCGTATGACCGATCGTCGGGCCACCCCCCCTGCTCGCACAGCGTCCATTCGCCGTCGTGGAAAATGGGCTCTTCGATCACTTTCAGCAGCGTGCGGTAAAACGACTGCAGTTCCTTGTCCACCCCTTCCGCCGGGCGCCGGTCCAGAAACACCGGCAGCTTCACCTTGCGGCCCTCGAACTGCCCCTCGTGGAACAACCGCGCGCCCGGCGCTGTCGCCATCAGCAGCGCCGCCGCCATCTCCTTCGCCGGCGAGAAGCTCGCCGCCGCCCGCGGCTCGTCATGGTTCTCGATGAACCGTATCAGCTTCTCCTGATACGCCGGATCCCCGCGCAGGTGCATTCTCACCGATTCGGCTGTGTCGTGCTCCAGCCGCTCGTAGAGCCGCCCGTCGTAGCAGAAATCGAAGCCCTGCTGCTGCAACTCCCACTCCCGGTCCCAGTACGCTTCGGCGATGAAGAGGAAGTTCGGGTGGCGTCTCTTGATCGCGGGGATCAGGTCCGCCCAATACTCCGTTCCAGGCCGTTGGCCCGCCCGGCCATCCCAAGTGCGCTCGAAGATCGGATTCTCCAGCAGCATCGCCATGTCGCAGCGGATGCCGTCGCACTGCGGCGCGATGTTCGCCACCGTCTCCTCCGCGGCCTGGCGCAGGCCCCGATCGAAGCCATTCAGCTGCAGCACATCGGGCCACGCCGGGAAATACGGATCCCGCCCGCGGGCGATTACGTGGTCGCCCACCCGCAGGAATGACTCCGGATCGCGCTGCAGGTCTTCCAGGCTGCCCTGGATGAAATACTCCGGGTGTTCGACAGCCCACGAATGATCCGGCGCCACGTGATTGGGCACGAAATCGAGGATCAGCCGCATGCCTCGCCGGGCTAGTTCCTTCCGCGCCATCGCCAGCCCCTCGCGGCCGCCGATGAGCTGATCGACCTCGTAGCGCCGCACGCTGTACGGCGAGCCCACGTTGTCCAGCGGGTGAAAATCCGGCAGGGCGCGGCGAAAACCCTCCAGCAGCGCCGCGTTGCGGTTAGCCAGGGCGATCGCCGCCGGACTTCGCTCCCAGACGCCCATCAGCCACACCGCATCGAAGCCGTATTCGGCAATCGCGTCCCATTCCGCATCCGGCACCGAGCCCAGCTCGATGAAGTCTCCGTATTTGGCGCCCAATTCAGCCAGCCAGACCCACGTGTTGATCTCGTAGATCGCCGGATACCGGGGCCAAGTTTTCGATTTCAATGGAACGCCCTCCTCGCCAATTGTCATTGCCCGATCTTAATCCCGATCACTTCACCCGAAACGATCAACTCCACGCGCCGGTTCTGCTGCCGCCCCGCCGCCGTGCTGTTGTCCGCCACGGGCATCTCCTTGCCGAATCCGGTCGCCGTAATGCCGGTCTCTGGCAACCCCTGCCGGATGAGATAGTCGCGCACCGCCCCGGAGCGCTGCAGGGAAAGTTTCTGATTTAGCTCGTCGCTGCCGGTCGCATCAGTGTGTCCTTCCACCTCGAGCGTCAAGCCCGGATGGGCCAACAGGATCCCCGAAAACCGCGCCAGCTTTTCGCGCGCCTGTTCGCGCAGGTCAAACTTCCCGGTATCGAACAGCACGTCCGCCATCGTCACCACCAGCCCGCGCGGCGAATCGCGTGTTTCCAGGATACGATTGAACTGCTCCAGCAATTGTGCGCGCAGTTGGGACGCCGCGAGCCGCTCGCGTTCCGCATCCGCCTTCGCGGCATCTTCCCTGGACTTGGCCTGTGCCTCGGCGATCTCTGCCTGGGCTTTGATCTGTGCTTCGCGAGCGCTTGCTTCGGCACGGAGTTGGGCCTGTTTGGCCGCTGCCAGTTCGCGCTGCCGCTCAGCCTCTTCGTTTGCCTTGCGTTGCGCTTCCGCTGCCAGTGCCCGCTGCCGCTCAGCCGCTTCGTTTGACTTGCGTTGCGCTTCGGCTGCCTGAGTCGCCGCTATCGCCTCCGCCTCATTCTTGGCCTTGGCCGCCGCCGCTGTGCGCTCTGCCTCGATCCGCTCCTGCTCCTGCTTCTCGATCGTCAGCGCCCGCGCGTCTTCCGCAAATTGCGCCGCCAGGCGCGCCGGCGACACGATGTCTTTCTTACTCGCCTTGCGCTTCAGGGCGGCCTCCGCCATCGTCAGCGCGCCCTCCGATTTCTGGAAAATCTCCGCCGCGTAAGTGTCCGCGCCGCGCGCCTTTGCGATCTCCACCGCGTTGCGCGCCTCGTACACTTCGAGCGGCGTGTTCTTCAAGTCCATCGTCAACGCCAGGGGATTGCTCTTCTTCGCATACTCGGTCCGCCGCATCAGTTTGTACTCGCGAACGTTGAACACCGTTCCCTTCGTGCCCTTCCGGATGTCATTCTCCAGAATCAGGACCTCGCTGGGTTGCCGCACCGTCGCATACGGTTCCGCTGTGACGAACAGAGAAAAGGCCTGCAGTTGGGTGGTCGCCTTCAACTTGCCCTTACCATCCGCCTCGAGAGGAATCCCGCCTAGATTGACGGCGCGTCCCTCCACCGATACCGCCCACAGCACATACGTGAGTAACTCCGCGCCGAGATCGGTCGGAGGCTTGAGCCCCGCCACCTCTGCCTCCACCGTGGAGACGCCAGGTTTCGCCTCGACCTTCGCCTGACCTATAGCTCCAGGAATTGGCCCCGAGGGTTTCAGGTCGACCTTCGTCGATCCTCCACCCACCGGATAGCCGATCGCCCGGAACACCTTGCCGTCGCTCTGCGCCCAGCAGATGCAGCCCGCGGCCGCCCACACCAGTAGAAACCTCGTCCCCATGCCAGTCATAAGAGCTCCTGTATTGCACGGCGCAGGCACTTCTGCCCGCGCCTTTCATCCTGTAACCCCGGCGACCTGCTCATTAAGCCGGCCCCGGTGGACTCGCCGGTTAAACCCACCGAGGTTTTCGCACCACGTACGAGACCCCGATGGACAACGCTTCCATCAGATCAGTGGAAGCTCGCTGCCTGCCGCATCAACCGGCTCAGCTGGTGCTGCGCAACTGCCGTCAGCGTGAATACCAATGCCGGAAAGCACGATCCCAACAGCATCTTACGAGCTGTCGTCATTTTGCCGCTCTCCTTGTTGTCTGGGTTTCGGTAGTGCGCCCATTCAGCGATGCGTGCAGGATGTATCGCTTGGGTGCGTCTCCGATGAAGTAGAACGGGTAGCAGGTGACCAGCGTCAGCGAGGGTGTCGCCCGCGTCTCCAACACACCCGTGTTCTCCGGGGTCACGATTTCGATCTGGTCTACCCTGTACTGCGTCGTCTCCCGTAACGTCAAAAGCTCGATCGAGTCGCCTGCCACAGCATCTTTCAACGGCCGGAAAAAGCCGTCCCTGTGCCCTGCGATGCCGATGTTGCCTCGCTCGCCTGGCCGCGCCGTGCCGGCGATCCAGCCGGCACCCCGGTTCAGCGTCAGCCCGTCCGTACCTTCATATACCGGCACCCTCACATTCAGACGCTCGATGCGAACCACCGCGATGGGAGCAGCCTTTCGCATCGCACCACTTTCGTGATACGCTCGCGCCCGCGGCGCCGACCAGAGGCGCAGGTCCGCCGGGCCTTCCAACTCGAACCCCGGCGGCGGCTGCGGGCTCTCACTCGCAGCCGCCGTCCTCGCCGCATCGAATTCCCGCACGTCCTGTGCGGAAGAAACCGACTGGTAGACGACGTCCCCCGCAAACACTGCGAGCAGGATCAGGCCTACCCCCAGCATCGTGCGGTCCACGATCGTGAGAGCCAACTGCATCTGGTAGTCTCGCCGCTATTTCGCCGGCGGCGGATAATTCTTCAGCAGCTTCACCACGCCCTTGTCGAGATTCTTCTGGCGCTTCTCGGGTTTAGCCTTGGCATCCAGCGTCTTCGACGCCGTTCCCCGCCAGACGATCTGCTTCCCCGCGGGGTCGTACATGTCTAGCGCCAGTTCACCGACGTGGATCGTGCTCGTGCTGCTGGTGGTCATGCTGCTGCCGCCCATACCGCCTCCATACCAGCCGCGCCCCCATCCCGCCCCGTAGCCGAAATCGGAGCTGTAGGAGTTGATCTGCTTCTCCTGGCCCAGCGTGAACTGATATCCGATCAGGAGGTTGGCATCGTCGCTGGTGACCTTGGTCAGGCCTTTCTTCGCCAGTTCCCCCTCGATCGCAGTCCTGACCTGCTCGTCCACCAACTGGTTCAACTGCGGGGTGTCCTTGATCTGGACCCACTTGAATGTCTTGAAAGCGCCGAAATTCGCGCCCTTGTCGAAGTTGTAGCGCACGTCCTGTGCGAATCCAACTGCCGCCAGCGCCATCAGCGGCAGAATGATGCGTGTGATCTTCATCTGCGATTCTCCTTTTCTCTACCTGTGTCTTCCCTACGAACCCTTACTCCGGCGTCGCGATTATCCCGTCATAACGTGCCAAAACCTGTTGGGGATGGGGTCGCCACTACCGGTCTTCCTGCGATTATTTGTCGGACCAATCGTCGTCGGTGCGGCGCCAGGTCTTGTCCGGATTGAATTTCTCAATCTGTTTAGCGAGGTTCACCGAATCCGGCCCCAGATCCTTCTGGTAAACGATTCCGTCGTGATTGATCATGAAGGTCTGCACGCCCGTCACGCGGTATTCGGCCGGCGTGGCGAGCAGGCCGAAGCCGCCGATCATGACTCCGTTGATGACGTAGTCGATCTCGCCGTTAGGCGCCGCGGGGCCCTGCCCCTTCAGCAGCTTGAAATAGTAGCCATGAAAAGCGGCGCCCGTGGTCAACGTGTAGCCCTCCTGGATCGCCTTGGCCACCCCTTCGCTGACCGGCCCTCCCGGGGTTCCATCCGCATTCTTCCAATACAGACCATCCTGTTTTCCGGGAGTGCTGATCAGCTTTTGCGCGTACTGGGCGATCCCGGAATTGTCGTGAATGGTGGAGGCATACTCCAGTTGCGCCTCGACATACCCACGGCACACTTCAATGGCGTCCAGTTCGTTGGCGCCAATCCGGCGGAAGAGAATCTCCTGCCGGCCCGCCTTGGAATCGAAATACCACTTTGCCGATTTCTTGACGATCGGAATCGGCAGCGGCCAATCGTCATTGCCCACCTTGAGAATGGCGCGGGTTGGCTTGGCAGGGTCAACCACCACAGTGGTTTTCTCCTTGGCCAGCGCGGCAAAGGCGACGCTTTGATTCTTGCCCTGCGTAGGATCATCGGAGCCCACCAGGTCTTTGCCATCCGACCCCAAAATCTCAAGCAGCGCGGGCGTGTCGAAATTACCGGCCGCCTGGATCAACGCGACAGCGGCTTCATTGGCCGTGGTAAACCCTTTTTGAGGCGCTGTCTGCGAGCGAAGCGCCGATGCCGGGAACAAGGCAGTCGCCAGAACTGCCAGAAGAACTTTCTTTTCGAGAACAGTCGACAAGTTGAATCTCATGTTTTTCTCCTCGGTAATTGACTCGCCTACCTCCGGCGTCCGCCGCCGCCCCCACGGGAACCTCCGCCGCCGCCGCGGCTGCTGCTTCCCATGCTGGACGAACCCCGGCTGCTGGATCGACTTGCCGAACTTCCCGAACTTCCGCTGCCTCGCGAGGACGACGAGCCGCCGAATGCGCCGCTGTCCCTGGAACCGGAAGAACTGGGGACACTTCGATTCCCCACGCGGTCGCCTCCACCCGAGCCGGCCCGGTTCGCCGCCCCGCTATCGCCGCGGTTTCCACCCGCGTTGCCGGCTCCGGCGCCGCGGTCAGACGTTCCGGCCTGCTGCCGGCCTTGATTCTGCCGTGCATTTGACTGACGATCCCCTGCGGAATCCCCGCGGGCCGAGCCGCCAAACTTGTTCGCCGTGGAGCGATCTCCGTAGGGCGCCCCGCCTCGATGCGACGGATTGTGCTGCCAGCTGTTGCCGCCGGCGCCGCCCCGGTTTCCACTGCCCACGTTATTCCTGTCGCCGCCGTTGACCCGGTTGCCGCCGTTGACCTGGTTCCGGTTGCTGTTGTTGACGAAGTTATTGTTGTTATTGATATTGATATTGTTGTTGCCGCCGCCCCAGTTGCTGTTGTACCCCCAACCTCCGCCCCAGGCGGCCCCCATGGCCAGCCCGACGCCGAACGAAATTGCCATGCCCGCGGCGTAATAACCTGCCGGCGGGTAGTAGATTGGCGGATAGGGGTAAGGCGCCACGCCGTAAACCACCACCGGGTCATAGCTGGGGACATAGACGACTTGGGGATTCGCCTGCTCCACCACGATGACGGTCTTGTTCTCCACCACCTTGGTTTCCACCTTCTGCTGCTCGGTGGTCTTCAGGTTGCCCTTGTCCTTGGCCTTCGCGCGCATGCGCTGCACCGCGTCCATCACCTCGCCCTGTTGCGCGAGAAACGCATTACCCAGGTCCGCGGTCCATTTGACGTCGTCGGCCAGCCGTTTAACCAGATCCGGCATCGGGGCCAGGCCCTGAATGCTGGGGTCCCAGTTTTGCTTCATCACCGCATCCGCCAGAGCCTTGTCTTTCAGGGTCTTGTTCTTCGCCAGCCACTGCTGAAGCTGGATGAGCTCCAGGGGATACGTGGAGGCGGCCAGCACCTGTGCCAGCATAGGGTCCGGGAAGAGCGCGATGGGCGCTACCAGTGAATCCAACTGGTCGTTGGTGAGTTTCACCGCCTCCGGGGCCGGCGTCGCCGCCGGTGCCGCCGCTGCTTGCTGTTCGGCCCAGGCCCACGCGTCACCGGGCACGAGCAATCCGGCGCACAGGAGCGCGGTCAGGCAGCGGAACGAATAATTTGAAAACCGAAGAGTAATGCCTTTTGCGTCCACAGTTAACACCTCACTTACTTTGATTGACCGGCCAGGATAGACTCAACCGCCGGCGCCGCCAAGTCCGGCTGACGACGCCACCGGCATCTCCGCGCGCCATCGCTTCACGGACACCTTCATCGGCAGAACTAAGAGCCGGTTGCATGATTCGGCACCGGGCCGCAAGTCGCATTAATTTTGGCGTGCCAGGGAATCTGGGGGGCTTCCGGCCTT
Organism: Candidatus Solibacter sp.; assembly: GCA_039934035.1. Classification (GTDB taxonomy): domain Bacteria; phylum Acidobacteriota; class Terriglobia; order Bryobacterales; family Bryobacteraceae; genus Solibacter. Next base: position 45,641 of record JBDTMZ010000093.1, read on the forward strand.
GGGCTAACAGCCTGAATGCTGGAGAAATCGACAAAACTTCCGGCGCGTGAACGCGAACCGCCTGTTGTCGCCCCGGCACTTTGCCATGGTTGTTACGCCTGATTCTGGGCGGTTTATCGGGATCCTTCAGGCTGGAGCGCCCGGAACATTTGCTCCCGGCAGCTTCAAGAAGGTCATGAGTGGAGTTCCGCGGAAGCCTGGCAGGGCGGCGGCAGCTTTTCCAAACCGGTCAAACCGACCGCTCGCTGCGACGGCGAAATCGACGCACCGCAGCCACGGAATCAAGCCGGGCAGGCTAAAGCTGTCCAAACCATCCGCGAGAACTTCGCGTCCTCGCCGATCGCTCCCGCGATGCGCACCCTCGGCCAGAGAGGAAAAGCTCGCCCAGGCGGGGGCATAGCACTACGCTCGGGTCGATGATCCGGGCCGGGAAGCAATGTTCAGGCGGAACGCCGTCGTACCAGCGGCGCGCGCTCAGCCGCATCGGTGGCCGGTTTGATTTCCGGTAACCTGTCGCCGGCCTGGAGGGGACCGAGGATCTCCTTCACCTTGAGGCAGACGTTTTGCCGGGCGTCCCAATCCACAAAAACGACCTGCATCTGAGGCCGGTACTGGTTCAGCCGCGCAGCCAGTTCGCGACCATACGCGCTCTCATCGATCAACATGAGGTGAATCGGTCTCGAGTGCAGGCGGATAATGTCCATGGCTTCGTCTTCGTCGCGAGATTCCAGAACAAGATACCCGTCGCGCTGCAGAACAACCACCGCTTCACTGATTTGGGGAGACGAGCCTGCGATGAGGACTGTAGGTAAAGACCAATTGTTTGACATAGTGGCCGCGCGGGGGAAACGGCTTCTGCATAGTTTGAAAAGGTTAGTATACGCCTTTGATTTATAGGACGGCAGACTTTTGATCTTGCCTCAGTGAGCTTGCTTACATAACGGCAGACCGTGCACAGTTTAGCGTTCCGACTGTAAGCGCTTGTAACGGCCTACCAGGCATTCCTTCGTCCTATAGCGCGGGTGTCCAGCATCTTTTTCCTTCCGGTCAGCCCCCTTCTTGCGCCTTCATTCTTCTCCCCGGATCACTCTCTTTTTCGATCCCGTGTTTTGCAATCCGGTAGGTCAGGGTCTTGCGGCTGATATCTAGATATTTCGCCGCCTGCGTCTGGTTCCAGTCGAACTTGCGCAGCGCCTGAACGATCATCTCGCGCTCCACCGCCTCCAGGCTCACGCCCTCCGTTTCCATCGGCATCCGGAGCACGCCCCCCCGCTCCTCCGCGGCGAATTCCGCCGCCGGCTGTGCGGCCCGCAAAGACTCCGGCAGATTCGCCATCCCAACTTCGTCGGAGTTGCTCAACAGTACGATCCGCTCCACCAGGTTCTCCAACTCGCGAATATTCCCGGGCCACCGATAGTGCTCGAAAAACGGCATCAGGCGTGGCGGCAAAGCCAGACCGGGTTTGGAGTACTTGCGCTTGGCCCGTTCGAAGAATTCCGCGACCAGCGTGGCAATGTCGTCGCGCCGATCGCGCAGCGGCGGCAGCCGGATCGGAATCACCGACAGCCGGTAATACAAATCCTCCCGGAACAGCCCATCCGCAACCCACGCCTCCAGATTCCGGTGGGTGGCAGCCAGAATCCGCACGTTCACCTTCTGCGTGTTGGTGGCGCCGATCTTCTCGATCTCGTGCTCCTGCACTAGCCGCAGCACGCGCACCTGCAGATCCAGCGGCATCTCGCCGATTTCGTCCAGGAACACGGTGCCCCCGTCGGCGATCTCGACCTTCCCCTTCTTGTGCGAAAACGCGCCCGTAAACGAACCCTTGATATGCCCGAACAATTCCGACTCCAGCAGCTCCCGCGGGATCGATCCGCAACTGATAATCACAAACGGCCGGTCGCGCCGCGGACTGTTGAGGTGGATCGCCTTGGCCAGCAACTCCTTGCCGGTGCCGGTCTCGCCCAAAATCAGGATGTTGGCGTCGGTGTGCGCCACCGCCGCGGCCGCGTCCAGCACCTGCAACAGCGAGTTCGACGAGCCGATAATGTTCTCAAACCCGAACTTGCGGTCGATGGTGGTCCGCAGCGTCTGCACCTCTTCGAGCAGACGGTTCCGCTCCAGCACGCGCCGGACCAGGGCGCGCAGTTCGTCGGGGTGAACCGGCTTGGTGAGGTAGTCGTAGGCGCCCAGCTTGATGGCCTCCACCGCATTCTCGATGGTCCCGTATGCCGTGAAGATGACGACCGCGGTGTTATGGAAATCGGCGCGGACTCTTTTGAGCAGCTCCATCCCCGACGCGTCCGGCAGATTGAGATCTGTGATGACCAGGTCTTGCGGCTGGTGGTGGAGGATCTCTAGCGCCTGCGCCACGTCGACGGCGGTGCTGGCGTCGTATCCGGCTCTCTCGAGTTGTGCGTGGGTGACGCGCCTCAGGCTTTCGTCATCTTCTACCACCAATATATGGCCGTTGCTCATTTGGCTCGCGCGGGTCGAAACGTAACCGGCTTGAAATACACGTTCCTCTCTTCGATGTCTCGACTACCGTGATATTACCGCAATGTGCCGCGGCAATCTGCCGGCTTATCGCCAGTCCGAGCCCCAGAGTGTCGTCGCGTGGAAACAGATAATTCGCAAACCTGCTATCCAGGTGATTCCCCCCATTATTGCCGTCGTGAACCGCGCCCACGTCCATGACGAAGCCCTGCAGTCAACCTCCCTGCCAAACGGTGTATCGCGGGCCTGCGTGGACAGCCCGTCGTGGCAATGATGAAGCCGCGCCGCACAAGATCCAAACTTTCTACCCCCCGTGGCTCAACGGACCATAACAAAATGCGGCAACTTGCGGCGAGATTACATCTTGCTGGTACGGGCGATGCAGAACGGGTGCTGGCGCGCCGGAAACGGCGCGATGTCCGAAAGCCAACGGAGTGATGGGATATGGATTATCCGGGGCAGTATCAATCCCAGGTATTGAGTGCTATTCAAACGATCGACCTCGCCAAGGTCACCCGAGTCATCCAGTTGTTTAAGTCCGCGCGCGCACACGGCCAGAGGATTTTCGTGTGCGGCGCGGGCGGAACCGACGCGATGGCTTCACAGTTCCTTTGCGAAATGGTCAAAAGCGCCGGACGCAACCGGTCCTCTCGTTTCCGGATTCTCGCTTTGAGCGATCCGAGCCCGATCATCGCGGCCGTCCGCGACGATTTCATGAACGAGCGCGTGTTTGTCGAGCAACTGAAGAACTTCGCCGAACCCGAGGACGTGGTCATGGGAATCTGCACCTCTGGCGACACTTCCAGCGTGGTGAACGCCATCGAATATGCCTCCTGGATTGGCTGCCGCACCATAGGAATTACCGGCTGCGACGGTGGCGAGGTCGCTCGCTTAGCCGAACTGACCATCCAGGTGCCCGTCAGCCATCAGGGCAGCATCGAAGATGTCCACATGATCATTTGTCACATGATCGGGTACTACTTTGTGGATTTCGAAAAAGCCGATCAGGGAGATGAGAGATCACGGTGAAAAGATTCCTGCTGCTTGCCGCGGTGGCCCTCCGATTATCCGCACAGTATCCGGAGAACGCACCGCCTGACAATCCCAAACCAAGCTTCTTTCCGGCGGCCGGAGAGGGCGACGAGAGATCCGCTCCGGGGTCATCCGCCGCTCCAGGGCCGTCCGCCTCTCCCGGGCCATCCGCCGCCCCCGGGCCATCCGCCGCCAGCCTCCTGCCCTCGTCGCGGAGCGTGATCGCTTCGCCGGGGGTAGAGTCTGCCGAGGGCGTGGATTGGAGCAGCCTGTTCCGCACGTCCGGACGCTTTCTCGCTATCGAACATGGATTTCGCCTGATGACGGAGCCGGGCACACGCAGCGGTCTGAAAGGCAGTTTTTTCGGTAACTACGCCGCGGCCGTGAGCAATCTTCACGGCTGGGCGGACGGCGATGAATTCTACGTGAACTACGTCGGGCATCCGATGCAGGGCAGCGTGGCGGGTTTTATCTGGGTACAGAACGACCGCGCCTATCGGGGCGCCGAGTTCGGGAAAAACCGGCTCTACTGGCGCAGCCGGCTCCGCGCCGCCGCTTACGCCTGGGCCTACAGCGCGCAGTTCGAAATCGGTCTTCTCAGTGAAGCCTCCATCGGCGCGATTCAAAGTTCCTTCCCCCAACAGGGTTTCGTCGACCACGTGGTCACACCGACAATCGGCTTCACCTGGATGATCGCCGAAGACGTGATGGACAAATACCTGATTCAACGCATCGAGGGTGCCACCGGCAACCAGCTTGTCCGGCTGGTGGCGAGATCGGCCTTGAATCCGACCCGCACATTTGCCAATGTCCTGCAGGGTCACGCGCCGTGGCATCGCGACACGCGTGAGGGAATCCTCTCGTTCGCGCCGAATGCGCAGCGCGCCGCGCGCACGGCCGTAGAAGAGGTGCCCGACGTCGCCGGTCCAGCGCCGTTCGAACTGGACATGGCGGTTCGCCATCTGCGCTTCTCCGGCTCCAAAGTGGGTTGCCTCGGCGCCGGCCCCACGGCGGCGTTCCGGGTCTCCGACACGTGGCAACTGTTGGCTGCGGTGGACGGCTGCAAAATGTTGGGGCTCGAGGAGAATCTGAGCGGCGACTCGCTATCCTACATGGCCGGGCCGCGATTCCGCTCGCGCGACTGGGGCCGCTGGAGCGCCAATCTCCAGGTCCTGGTGGGCGGCAACAAACTCACCGAAGAACGGATGTACCCCGTACGTAAGAAGCTGCTCGAAGCCGTCGCGTCGCGCGACCCCAAAGCAACGCCTCCGATCCACGAAGACTATACCGATTCCATCGCCCGCAATGGATTCTCGCTGCGCGGCGGCGGCGGCGTGAACTACAAGCTCAGCCCCGCGCTCACCCTCCGCGTCGCGGAACTGAACTATCAGCATTCCTGGGCGGGTGCTTTGTGGGGCAAGAGTTTCTCCGATGCCCTCCAGTTCTCCTCCGGCCTGGTCCTCCGCATGGGAACGTGGTAGCCGACAACAGTAAGCTCGATATCGGCGTTGAGCTGGACGGCAACAAGGCGAACGCCTCGAATTCACGTGGTGCCGTATTTCGCCAGAATCACCGCCGCGCGCCAGGCGAATCTTCGTGGGACATAAGACCTTCCCCACTCAGGAAAACTCGGGAACCGGGGGCGACCGGCGGCGTGATCCCGTGGGGGAACGGCGGATCCAGTGACCAGTCAGCCCCCGTCCGTTCCCTTGATGCCGTTGCGGGACCCCCGGTGTCTTTTTTCGGTTCGGCTGCCGTGGGATGCTTCACGTCCGCATGAGGAGCGGGTGGCGCCGGCCGGAAGCAGTCCGCCGCCTGCCGTGTCCCCGGGTAGCCGTCCGAAGGGTGGCAAAGCGGGTCGGCGACCGGGAACTTTCAGATGTGGCGCCCTTTTCCTGGTTAAATTGACTCCACAATGCTGGAGTGCCTGGCCGCTTAGGTTTAGAATGAAGGCTTCTTTATTTCGGTTGCTTAATTTTTTTGTTTCGGTTGCATTTAATAAGGTGGGGATTTGCCGAGCGGCTCAAAGAGGCCGGAGGAACAACTTTCAGGATTAATGATCTATCTCCGCCCGCGTGGTCCGATAGCGGGGGATCCGCCACCGGGAGTCTTGTTCGCACCACGGTGCTTTGACCTCGGGTACCCCGCTTGGCCATCTCCGGTGGCCCGGTCAGTACCGCCCGCGCCCCCCGTCTCTGGCGCCGGGAGAGTCTTCGGAATAGGGCTGCGCGACGAACCTCGCAACGCGCCACGGGTGCCCGGCGTCAATCACATAGCGAAGGGGGCGGAGTCCGGCGAGGGGCGGATGGCAGCCCGGCAATCGCGGCCGTGCGGGGCCAGGTGCGCCCATCGATGTCTCGGATACCGCGATCCTGAACGTTTGGGCGTTCGGAAGCAGAACACATGGGTGAGAGCCAATGAGCAACGGTAACGGCACGATCCTGGTGGTGGACGACGATCCCGAGGCGCTGTCCCTGTTGGTCGACGTTCTGGAAAAGGAAAACTACGACGTTCAACCGGCCGACAGCGGCAAGCTGGCGCTGGTTTCCGTGGCGGCACAGCCTCCGGATCTGGTACTGCTGGATCTTCGCATGCCCGGCATGGATGGCTTCGAAGTCTGCCGGCGGATCAAAGAAACCGAGAACGGGCGGCGCGTTCCCGTGATGTTCATCAGTTCTTCCCGGGACAGGGAGGAGTGGGCGGAAGGGTTTGCCCTCGGCGCTGTAGACTTCGTTTCCAAACCATTTCAGCGGGAGGAACTCCTTGCGCGGGTGCGGACCCACGTGGAGTTGGGACGCCTGCAGGTTAAGTTGGAAACCCTGGTCGCGCAACGAACGTCGCAATTGCGCTATGCAGTGGAACAGTTGCGCCTCGAGATCGTGGAGCGCCGGCGTGCCGAGCAGGCCGTGCGCGAAAGTGAAGAGAGGTTCCGTCACATTGCCAACGCGGCTCCGGTAATCATTTGGACGTCGAACGCTCAGGGCAGCGTGGATTTCCGCAACGAGCATGCCGCTCGCTTCACCGGTCGTGGCACCGACGAATTGTTGAACATCAGGTGGTGTGAGCTGGTGCATCCCGAAGACCGGGAAAACCATTGCGACCACGTCACGCAGGCCTTGGCCGGGCGCGAGAGATTCCAGTTCGAATACCGCCTGAGGCGCGCGGACGGAGAGTACCGCGACATGTTGGACCTGGCGACTCCCCGGTTCGTGGGTGGCGCCGAGTTTGCCGGCTTCATCGGCGTGGTCTTTGACGTGACCGATGTGAAGCGGGCGCAGGAGCAGGCATTTCGCGAGAAGAACCTGCAAAACCTGCGACTGCTGTCGGCCGGCATTGCGCACGATTTCAATACGCTGGTGGCGGCGATTTTCGGAGAGGTCGACCTGGCGCTCGCGGACATGCCGGAGGACGCCCCCGGCCGCGAAAACGTCGAAAGGATTGACGGCGTCGCCAAACGGGCCGCCGAAATCGTGCGCCTCCTGATGGCGTATGTCGGCGACCGGTCGGATACCAACCAGCCGGAGATGGTGGACCTCAATACCGTGGCGCGCGAGATCACACCGCATCTCAAGGGCCCGCCATTGAAGAAGGCGGAACTCCACATGAATCTGGCCCCGCACCTTCCTTCCATTCAGGCGAGTCCGCTCCAGATGCGGCTGGTGGTCCTCAACCTGATCATCAATGCCGTGGAGGCGCTGCAGGGCGAGAAGGGCAGGGTGACGATCTCCACCGGCATCAAAGACCTCACGCGAGAATCCACGGAAGAGTGCTGGCGAGACCTGCCGGATGGCCGCTATGTCAGGCTGGAAGTGGCGGACACAGGGCTCGGGATGACGGAAGAAGTGCAGGACCGGATGTTCGATCCCTTTTACAGCACCAAGTTTCTGGGACGCGGCCTGGGGCTGGCCGCGGTGCAGGGGATCATTCGTTCGCACGGCGGCTCCATCTCGTCCTGGAGTTCGCCGGGCGCCGGCTCGACCTTCGAAGTGCTGCTGCCAGTGGAACCTCCCGCGCCCGCCCGAAGCGCATGAAGCTCACGTCAAACCGGCGGTGGTGGGCGGTGCTTGCCATCCTGGGGGTCGCGGGAGCCGGAGCCGGCTCGTACTACGCATTCCGTTCTCGCTCGATTCCCAAGGGGCCGCTGCGCATCGGCTTCAAATCCAATCCTCCCTTCCAGATTCGTACGGCGGCCGGCTACAGCGGTCTCTCAGTCGATGTCGTCAGGGAGGCGGCGCGGCGCCGCGGGATTCGCCTCGAATGGGTCGAGCCGCAGACCAGTTCCGAAGAAGCCATCGAAAAAGGGCTGGTCGACCTGTGGCCCCTGATGGGCGACCTTCCGGAACGGCGGAAGAAGATGTTCCTCAGCCGTCCCTGGGCCGTGGCCCACCATATTCTGGTCATGAAATCGGGTGTCACAGTCCCCGACCGCGATTTCGGCGGACCGATTTCCATTCTCGATTCGCCGTTGCAGATCCGCCTCGCGATCCATGAAGTCCCCAAAGCTGTGCTGCTGCGGCTGCCGGACGCGCACCAGGCACTGAAGCAGGTCTGTACGGGTGCCGCTGGTGCGGCTTTTCTGGAAAAGCGGACTGCGAGGATGCTCCTGCAGGATCTGCCGAAGGAGTGTCAGGACACGGACCTGCGCATCCACGAGTTGCAGCGCCTCAGGGTGAAGGCCGGTCTGGCGTCGACGTTCGCGGCAGCGGACGCAGCCAGGCTCTTGCGCGACGAGATCGGCACGATGTATCGCGATGGAAGTCTGGGCGTTCTGATGGCGAAGTATTCTTTCTACGGACTGGACGACGCCTGGTCCGACTACCACCTGATGGAGTCCGTGGAACGCACCAAATGGGTCGCGTGGAGTTCCGCGGCTTCGGTTGTCGTTCTGGTGTTGGCGCTCTGGCAAATCATCTACCTGCGGCAGCGCTCCCGCTCTGAGCGGGTGCTGCGGGAGAGCGAGGCGCGGTTTCGCGCCATTTTCGATCAGGCCGGCGTGGGAGTAGCGCAAATCGGCCTCGATGGCCGGGTCGTCATCGCAAATGACCGGTATTGTGAAGTGCTCGGCCGTAAGCCAAGCGACATGGTGGGGAGGGGCACCCGGGAGATGAGCCCCGGTGACGATTTGAAAAAGCAGATCGCCATGATGCCGCGGCTGCTTGCCGGGGAGATCCAGACTTTTTCCACGGAGAAACGGTATCAGCGCGACGACGGCAGCGTCGTCTGGGCGGTGGTGTACAAGTCGCTGGTGCGGGACGGCAACGGCCAGCCAACAGGCTTCATTGCGGTGGTCGAGGACATTACCGACCGCAAGGAGGCGGAATCAGCCATTAAGGAGAGCGAAGAGCGCTTCCGCAACATGGCCGATTCGGCGCCGGTGCTGATGTGGGTATCCGGTCCGGACAGGCTGCGCACCTTCTTCAACCGGCGGTGGCTGGAATTCACGGGCCGCACCATGGAGCAGGAATTGGGCGACGGGTGGGCCGAATGCATCCATCCCGAGGACCGGGAGCGATGCATGGCGACCTACGAGCTGTCGTTCGATAGGCGTCGCAATTTCCAGATGGAGTACCGGCTGCTGCGGTCCGACGGAGAGTATCGGTTTGTTCTGGATCACGGCGTGGCGCGGAGTTCCGACCACGGCGTGTTCGCCGGATATATCGGCTCGTGCCTCGATATCACGGAGTTGAAGAACAACTACGAGCGTCACCTGGCCATGCAGAAACTGGAGAGCCTGGGCGTGCTGGCGGCGGGGGTGGCGCACGACTTCAATAATCTGCTGGGCGCGATCGTAGCTCAGGCGGAGGCCGCGCGGAGCGAACTCACGGAGGGATCGCCGGCTGCCTCCGACGTGGAGCAGGTCCGGGTGACCGCGCTGCGGGCGGCGGAGATCGTATCGCAACTGATGACGTTCGCGCGCCAGGAGAATGCACCCAGGACGGCAGTCGACCTGTCTCAACTGGTGGCGGAAACCATTGGGCTGGTGCGGGTCTCCATCGCCAAGTCGGCCGTGCTCAAGACCGAACTTGCCGCGGACCTGCCGCCGGTTTACGCCAACGCCGCTGAGATCCGTCAGGTGGTGATGAACCTGGTAATCAACGCCTCCGAAGCGCTCGAGGGCCAAATGGGACTGATCACGATCACGACCTCGACCGTGACCCCACCCGAGGGTCCGTATACGGCGGTGCGTCTCGATGTCCGCGACACCGGGTCGGGCATGACGGAGGAGGTGAAGGCGCGGATCTTCGATCCGTTCTTCACCAGGCGCTTCGTCGGCCGCGGGCTGGGACTTTCGGCGGTGCAGGGGATTGTACGGCGGCACGACGGCTCCATCGAGATCGAGAGCGAGCCCGGAAAGGGAAGCCGGTTCACCGTGGTGCTGCCCTGTGCGAACGGGCAAACGCCTGCGCCGCTGGAAACATCTGCGCCGCTGGAAACGGCGGCACCTGCCGCCACCTCCGCACGGGCGCGCGGCGGCGTACTTTTTATCGACGACGAGGACTCGCTGCGAACGGCGGTATCCAAGATCCTGCGCCGCAGTGGCTTCAATGTCGTCGAGGCAGCGGACGGCCCGGCGGCGATTGAGATCCTCGCCACGAACGGCAAGGACATCGGGATCATCCTTCTGGATGTGACGCTGCCGGGGATCTCGGGGGTGGAACTGCTGGACGAGTTGTGCCGGATCCGTAGGGGAGTTAAGGTAATTGTGAGCACGGCCTACAGCCGGGAGACGGCAATGTCGAGATTCGAGGGCCGCGAGGTTTGGGGCTTCATCCGCAAGCCATACCGCGGCAACGATCTGGTGAAACTATTGGAACAGGCGACGGGGAGCCAACGATGAGTGCCCCTTCGGGCGGCGGCGGGATCGCGTACCAGGACATCGTCGACGCCGTGCCCGAGGGGATTTGGATTGTAACCCCCGAAGGCCGGACGGTCTTCAGCAACCGCCGCATGGCCGAGCTTCTGGGAGTCGAGTTCGAGTCGATGGCCCGGCAGTCGTGCTTCGCGTGCGTATTTCCGGACGAGGCGGCCGAGGCACAGCAGCACTTTGCCCGCGCGCTGGGCGGAGACCGGCGGCCTTTCGATTTCCGGCTTCGCCGCGACGACGGATCGCCGCTTTGGGTCAGCATCTCCTGCATGCCGATGAAAAGCGCGAGCGGAGCGCCGTTTGCGCTGCTGGGTCTTTTTACGGACATCGACGAGCGGAAAAAGGCAGAGGACGCATTGCGCCACAGTGAGGCGCACTTTCGTAGCCTGGTGGACAGCGCACCCGTCATCACCTGGATGAGCGGGCCCCAAACCGTCGCGACCTTCCTCAACGCGCGGGCGCTGGAGTATACCGGATTGACTCAGGAGGAAGCGGCCGGAGACGGGTACCTGCAAGCGGTCCACCCGGACGATCTCGACGAATACCTCAAGGTCTTTCATGCAGCGACGCAAGAGCGCGCACCCTTCTCCGTCGAGGTCCGGTTCCGGCGCGCCGACGGCGTGTACCGCTGGTTTTTAAGCGGCGGCGTTCCGCGCTTCGAGGGAGGAGTGTACCAAGGGCACGTCTGCACGGGAATCGACATCACCAATCTCAAAAACAGCTACGAACAGCACCTGGCCGCTCAAAACCTGGAGAGCCTGGGCGTGCTGGCGGCGGGCGTGGCGCATGACTTCAACAATCTTCTGGGCGCCATCGCCGCTCTCGCAGAGAACGCGCAGAGCAGTCTCGCCCCCGGTTCCGAGCCGGCACAGGACATGGGGCAAATCCTGGTGACGGCGCGGCGGGCGGCGGAGATGGTGTCGCAATTGATGACGTACGCGCGGCAGGAGACGGAACCCATGGCTACCGTCGATCTGTCCCGCCTGGTGGCCGAGATGCTGGACCTGTTGCGCGTGTCCATCTCGAAGCTGGCGGTGCTGGAGACCGACCTGGCCCCGGACCTTCCGCCCATTCGCGTGAGTCCAGCCGAGATCCGGCAGTTAGTGATGAACCTGATTATTAACGCCTCGGAGGCGCTGACGGGGAAGACCGGCACGATTTCGGTCCGCACGGCGCGGCTCCCGGCCGGAGTGCGGTTGGAAGTGCGGGACACGGGTTGCGGCATGGCGGGCGAAGTCAAGGCACGAATCTTCGACCCGTTTTTTACCACCAGGCTCATCGGCCGCGGGCTGGGGCTTTCCGTGGTGCAGGGCGTGGTACGGCGGCACGGCGGAGCGGTCGAGGTCGAGAGCACGCTTGGCAAAGGCAGCAGGTTTACCGTGACACTGCCGTGCGCGGAAGACCCGGCGTCCGGCACCTAGCGGCCCGTCGCATGGCCTACAAGACACCTTGATTCAATGACTAACGAGCCGCTTGCCGCCGCAGCCGGGCCAGCGAATCTTCCAGCCGCCCTCGCGCCAACCGGTGGAAGCCGCCACTGCTCTGGCAGCACACAAAGAGATTCCCTTCGTGGACGCAGGATCGATCTTTTCTTAGATCGGGCATTCCTCGGAGGGCATCACGAAAAGGCGGAATACGGAGATCACCCTATGAAAAGAGTATTGATTGTCACTGCCTGCACGTTGGCGGCGGCCCTCTCCCTGCTAGCGCAGACGACAGGTAAACCCGCGGCGAAGTCGGCCGGCCTCGGCAAGCAGCAGGCCGCGTCCAATGAAGAACTGAACATCCGCGCCTACATGGAACTGCTGCGTACCGACATCCGAACTTCGAAGGCGCAGATCGTGGCGGAGGTGATGGCGCTCGATGCCGCACGCGCGGCCAAGTTCTGGCCAATCTATAAGGAATTCGAGAGCGACTACATCAAGATCGGCGACCAGATTGCCACCACCATCAAAAACTACGTCAGCCATTACGACGAGATGACGGATGCCGCCGCCGATCAACTGGCGAACCAGGTGCTCTCCATCGAGCAGCAGCGCAATGCGCTCAAGAAAAAATACTACGACCAATTCAAGGAAAGCGTGGGAGCCATCACAGCCACGCGCTTCCTGCAGGTCGAGAATCAACTGGAGCGGATCATGGATCTGCAGCTCGCGGCGGAACTGCCCGTAATCGCGGAACGGTGAGGAGGCGGATCATGAAGCTCAATATTCTGGCGCTGGCGCTGGCGGCTCTGCCCGTACACGCCGACACACTGGTAATGCGCGACGGCAAGGAGATCAACGGCACGTTGCTCGGGGCGACCGCACGGCAGGTGGAGTTTCTGCCGGATACCGGCAAAGCCATAAAGATGCCGCTGGACAAAGTCGCGTCCATCGACCTTTCGGAACCGGCCGCGGTCGCTCCACCGGCTCCCGCGCCCCCACCGCCGGCAGCGGCGCGCAAGGCCGTTACAGTTCCGGCCGGCACCGCCATCCGGGTGCGGACCATCGACAACATCGATGTGGACAAGACGCAGGCGGGCGCGAAGTTCCGCGGCGCCACGGACGATCCCATCATGTTGGGCGGCGACGTAATTGTGCCGCGCGGCGCGGACGTGGTGTTGGTGGCGGCCAAGGTCCAGCAGGGCGGAAAGATGAAGGGCAGCGACTTGATCGAGTTGAAGGTGACCGCGATCAAAGTGGGCGCGCGCTCGTACCCGGTGGTCACCACCGTGACGGAGACGAAGACCAGCGGCGAGGGTAAGAAGACGACCAAGAAAGTGCTCGGCGGCGCTGGCCTGGGCGCCATCGTCGGCGGGATCGCGGGCGGCGGCAAGGGCGCCGGAATTGGAGCGCTGGTGGGCGGAGTGGGTGGCACCATCGTCGCGGCCAGCGGACAGCCGCACCTCAAGATTCCGGCGGAGACGCGCATCGAGTTCCAACTGACGGCGGATTGGAAGGTGCAGTGACAGGTGCCATGGCCAACCAGCAGGATGCCCCCGCGCAGACAAAGACGCGCCGCGCGGCCGAGCAGCGCCGGCGGGTGTTGCAGATCGCCCAGGAACTTTCCGCCACCTTGGGCACGGATTTTTTTCAATCGGTGGTGAAACACCTGGCCAGCGCGTTTCAGGCCGATTGCGCGTATCTCGCCGAACTTACCGGCGCCTCAATGGACCGTATCCGGACGCTGGCGGTATTTCGCGAAAAGGACGGCTCCTCCGGGTTCGAGCAGCCGCTCTCCGGCAGCGCGGCGAGTTATGCCATCGCTGGCGGCTCGGTTGCCTGCAGTAAGGAGATCCAACTCCTGTTCCCCGAGGATGACCTGATCGCCTCGATGGAAGCGGAGGGTTTCGTCGGCCTGCGGCTGTCGGATTCCGCCGGGCAGGCCATTGGTCTGCTGGCCATCGCGTCGCGGACCCCGTTCGTCAACATCCACCTCGTGAAGTCGGTAATGGAGGCGTTCGTGCCCCGGGCCGCGGCGGAACTGGAGCGCAAAAGACGGGAAGACCTGCGCCTCGAAAACGAGCAGCGCCACCAGGCTTTCATCTCCTCCAATCCCGACGCGATGTGGCGGATCGAGATGGAGCAGCCGGTACTGCTCAGTATTTCGGAAGAGGAACAGATCGACCGCGTGTATCGCTTTGGGTATCTGGCCGAATGCAACCAGGCCATGGCGCCCCTGGCGGGTGTGGAGAGTGGGGACGAACTGGTGGGGATGCGCTTCGGTGAGATCGCCGAGCTTATCCATTCGGGAGCGCGGGAGGAACTGCGAGAAGCGCTTCGCTCGGGTTTTCGATCGATCCGGGTGGAGACCACTCCCACTAAACCAGGCGGCGAACTGGTCCATCGTTTGAGGACGCAATTCGGGATCGTGGAAGATGGCAGTCTTCGGCGCATCTGGGGCATGACCCGGGACATCACCGAATTGCGGCGCACCGAGCTTTCGCTGGCGGCGTCGCAGCGACGCTTTCGTGAAGTGCTGCAAGGCATCCACCTTCCGGCGGTAATGCTCGATCTGGAGGGCGCGATCACGTTCGCCAACGAGTGCTTCCTGCAGCTGGCGCAGCGTTCGCAGGACGATGCCGCCTCGCCCCGGTGGCTCGAAGGCATCGTCCCTGAAGCGGAGTCGGGGACTTGGAAGCGGGCGATGGAGACGGACGACCTGGGACGCCGGGCCGGCATCCATTTCGAGGGCAGCATCCAGGCGAAGAACGGACCACCCAAGCTGATCGCTTGGGATACCATCGGTCTTTCGGACGAGAACGGCGAAGCGGCCGGGGTGGCGGCCCTCGGGCGGGACATCACGCGGCAGAGGGCGCTCGAGTTTCAGCTGCGAGAGGCCCAGAAACTGGAGAGCGTCGGGCGTCTGGCGGCGGGCGTGGCGCACGACTTCAACAACATGCTAACGGTGATCCTGGGATACACCACGCTCCTGTTGAAGGAACACTTGAAACAGGACCCAACCAACCAGCGCCTCACGGCGATCGAAACCGCGGCCACGCAGTGCGCCCGCCTCAGCAGCCAATTGCTGGCGTTCGGCCGGCAGCAGTACCTGCGGCCGGACCTGATCAGCCTGAACGAGGTCATCCTGAGCGACGAACAGATCATCCGCGGCCTGCTCGGCGACCGAATCGAGCTGCTGCTGAATCTGGCCCTGCCACTGGGCAGAGTCTACGCCGACGCTGTGCAGCTTCATCGCGCGATCGCTAACCTGGTGACCAACGCGCGCGACGCCATGCCAGATGGAGGCAGGGTGACGATTGAGACCGCGAACGTCGAGATCCAGGCGGAGGATCCGGACTTCCCGAGAGCCGAGCCCGGCCGGTATGTGCGGCTGTCGGTGACAGACAGCGGGACCGGACTCACCGATGAGGTGCGGGGGCGCATGTTCGAGCCGTTCTTCACCACCAAGCCGCCGGGCATGGGGACCGGGCTGGGCCTGTCCACGGTCTACGGCATCGTCCTGCAGAGCGGCGGACACATCGCGGTACACAGTGAGCCGGGCAAGGGGGCGCGGTTCGCGATTCTGTTGCCGGAGAACGCAACGGAAGCCTGATTCCATCGCCGTTCAAGGGCATGCTCTGCCTTGTGCAGTCGAGCACAGCTCGCCACCGGCGGTGGGATGGGCCACCGTTTTTTGTGGCCCGTCCTCTCCCCATCGAAGCGCAAGCAGGCAAGTGGGATAAGGCTCTGGCGATACGCAATCGTTGGTGTCAGAAGCGCTGTCCAAAGCGATCCGTCGAGTACGCCACAGACCGCGACGCCCGCCAACATTACGGCCAAGATCCGTAAGTCCGGCGAGAAGATGACACGCCTGATGGGGCCGCGCACGCTTGTCATTCCGGTATCCTACTGGAAAGCCTTACGCCGTTCGCAGGATTCCTAAACCTCCTTTGGTAGCTTGTGTTACCATTCAGATGGACCGGCTCCGGGCTTCGAGGCGCGTCCCTCCCGAAGCGCAACACCCTTATTTCCATGAATTTACGTTCATTATTCAGTCTCTTTTCTTCGGACCTCGCGATTGATCTTGGCACGGCCAATACGCTGGTGTTTGCCAAAGGTAAAGGCATCGTCGTCAACGAGCCCTCCATCGTCGCCATCAATAAGAACAATGGCGAAGTGGAGGCGGTTGGCAAAGAGGCGAAAGAGATGCTGGGCCGCACTCCCGGCAACATCGTCGCCATCAAACCCATGAAAGACGGCGTCATCGCCGATTTCAAAGTCACCGAGCGCATGCTGAATTATTTCATTCAGAAGGCGCATGGCCGCAAAATGCTGGTTCATCCCCGCATCGTGATCGGGGTCCCGAGCGAAATCACACAAGTCGAAAAACGCGCCGTCATGGATTCCGCGTATCGCGCCAAGGCCAGTGAAGTCCACCTGGTCGAACAGGCGATGGTGGCGGCCATCGGCGCCGGCCTCCCCATCACCGAACCCTCCGGCAACATGGTGGTGGATATCGGCGGCGGCACCACCGACGTGGCCGTCATTTCCCTCTCCGGCATCGTCTATTCGCGCAGCGTGCGGGTGGCCGGCAATGAGATGGATGACGCCGTCATGCAGTTCATGAAGCGCAAATACAACCTGCTGATCGGCGAGCGCACGGCGGAAGCCATCAAGATGGAGGTCGGCTCGGCCTATCCGCTCGACAAGCCGCTCACCATGGAGATCAAGGGGCGCAACCTGATTGAAGGCGTGCCGCGCACCATTTCGGTGAACGACACCGAAATCCGCGAGTCTCTCGCCGAATGCGTCGCCACCATCATCAACGCCATCCGAGTGGCGCTGGAACGCACACCCCCCGAATTGAGCGCCGACATTAGCGATCGCGGTATCGTCCTCACCGGCGGCGGCGCCCTGCTCAAGAATCTCGATAAGCGCATTCGCGAAGAGACCGGCCTGCCCGTCTCCATCGCAGACGATCCGCTGGCCTCGGTAGTGCTCGGCACCGGCCGCATGCTCAGCGATTTCCGTCTGCTGCGTAAGATTTCGATAGACTGATAAAGAAGGCGCCCGTGGAGTCTTTGCTCAACCGGTACCGCAATATCACAGTCCTGCTCCTGGTGATCATGGGGCAGTTGGTGTTGCTCGCGGTTTCGGCCAAAAACCCCGACGACGTGCGCTTCATTCGCGTCTGGACCGTCACCGCCATCACCCCCGTCGCCCGCGTCCTCGAAGGCCTGCGCGGCGGCAGCACCGGTTTCCTGCACAATTACATCCTGCTGCACGATACCAATCAGGAAAACCGCCGCCTGCACGCCGATCTCGACAAGCTCAAGATGGAGAACGTCTTCCTCAAAAACGAGCTGAACACGGCCGACCGTGCCAAAGCACTGCAAGTCTTCCAGCAGCACACGCTCTCCAGGACGGTAGCCGCCACGATCATCGCCAACGGCACCGGCACCAATTCCAAGGTGGTCTTCGTGGACCGTGGCACAGTCAACGGCGTGCAGCGCGGCATGGCCGTAGTCACGCCCGATGGCATCGTCGGCAAGGTGATCGCCGCTTACCCCACGGCCAGTCAGATTCTGCTCATCAGCGACCCGGATTTCGCCGCCGGCGTGGTGACCGAGAAGGGCGTGCATGGAACCCTCAAAGGCCAGGGCACCCCGCAATGCAAAATCGATTACGTGGCCTTCGAGGAAAAGGTCGAGCCCGGCGAGTGGGTGTACACGTCCGGTGACGATCGCATTTTCCCGCGAGGCTTCCGCGTCGGCATCGTGCGCACCGTGCGTCCCAGCCAGCCCTTCAAAGAGATCCTGCTCGATCCCAGCGGCAATCAACGCGGCCTCGAAGATGTGCTGATCGTGCTCGAAGGCGTCCACGAACGAATCCCCGATGCCCCCAGCGGCATGCAGCCCGTCTATCTCGCCTCGCCACCCCCGGCGGAGGAAGGGCAGCCCGCCGCGGCCCCGGCCGCCGGACCCGGTACCGAGGCGGACCGTTTGCGCATCCAATACAAAGCCCTCGGCGAGGAACAGAAGCACCAGTGGGGCGAGAATCCGCCGGGGACCAAGCCGGTGGATTTGACCAGACTCGGCCAGAATCCCGTCCAGCCGGCGCCGTCCGCCAAACCGCCGGCCGCCTCCCCTGCTCCCGCGGGAACCACGCCCACCCCGGCGCCGGATGCCGCCGCCCGCCGCGTACTCAACCAGAGCGGGGGCCTGCCTCCCGCACCCAACCCAACCGCGTCCAAACCGCCCGCTGCCCCACCTCAGAAACAAGCTGCCCCCGCCACTCCGCCGGCCGTTGCGCCGCCTAGACAACCCGCGGTCACACCGGCCAAACAGCCGGCTGCGCCGGCGGGAGGTGCGCAGCGCTAATGACCTATTCCGGCGAACGAATTCTGCTGAGCAATCAGCGCGAGGGTCAGATCTCGCGATTCCGCAAATGGGTGTTCCTGGTGGTGCCGCTCCTGGCCGTGCTCTTCCAGGCCTACGTGCCCACCTTCTTCAACAAGCTGAATTTCCTCGAAATGCCCTTCCTGGTGGTGCTGTACTTCGCTATCATGCGGCGCAACCAGATCAGCGGGCTGACGGTGGGCGCGCTCGTCGGTCTGGCGCAGGATTCGCTGGCCAAAAGCCCACTGGGAATGTTCGGCATCGTCAATACCCTGGTGGGCTACTTCGCCGCGTCCGTCGGCGTGCGCATCGATGTCGAACACAGCTTCATCCGCCTGCTGCTCGGGTTCTTCTTTTACCTCTTCCACCAGTTTCTCTATTGGGTCCTGACGCGTGCGCTGCTCGGCCAGCACATGTCCTTCGACCTCGCTCATACGGCCGTCGTCGGCCTCCTGAACGCCATCGTGGGCGTCGCGCTGTTCGCCTTGCTGGACAAACTCAAAGAGACCGCCTAGCAACCCGTGGCAACTGATCAATCCGAGCCGCGACAAGCCCGTCAATCCGAGCCGCGACCGTGAGCGCTCTTGCCCCGGGCTCCGAGCCCAGCCCGCGCCCGCGCCCGCAAGCTCGCTACTCCAGCCGGTCCCGCCGCCGGATCCCCGGTTCGGCCGTCTCTTCGCCATCCACCAGCGAAGGCCGCCGCGCCGTCTTGCCGTCGATCAGCCGCTGGCGCACCGCCGTATATTCGGAAGTGTTCACCACGTATTCGCTGCGCGCCGGCAGAATCCGTTCGATCTCCTGCTCGGTCCTGGCAATCCGCGCCGCGTCCATCGGATGCGTGGAGAAGATCCGCGCTACCGTGCCGGGCTGCTTACGCTCGAGCGATGCCAGTTTCTCGAAGATGCTGACCGCCCCGTTCGGGTCGTAGCCGGCGGAATAAAGATACTGCACGCCAAGGAAGTCCGCCTCCGCCTCGTCCTGCCGGGTGAACTGCAGAAACGCCGTGGACAGCCCGGCATTCACACCCTGCCGCGCCAGGATTCCGCTCCAGTTCCCGCCCAGCAGCACGCCCACAGGAATTCCCGCCAGCCCGGCCAACTGCGATTTCGTGGCTTGGCGCGTCATGTGCCGGGCCGCCACGTGAGCCACTTCGTGAGCTAGCGCCGCCGCCAGTTCGGCTTCCTCGCTGGCAATCTTAATCAGCCCCGTGTACACGAAGACGTACCCGCCGGGCAGCGCGAACGCATTGGGCGAATCGCCTTCAATCACCTGGAATGTGAACGGCACCCGTGCGTCGGAATTGCGCGCCAGATTCTGACCGATGCGATTGACGTACTCCGACAGCAGCGGATCTTCCACCACCTTCGCCTGCCGCTGGACTTCCTGGGCAAGCTGCCTGCCCAATGCCAGTTCCTTTTCCAGCGAATAGAAGTTCAACCCCTTGCCGACGTCGCGCTTGCCAATCTGGCTGGGATCTTCCTTCTTATTGCGGGGTGTCTGTGCCTCCATCGCACCCGGACTCCATGCCAAAAGGCAGGCCAGGGCGCACAGATATCGCATCGCTACTCCTCAAGCCATTATTAACGTATTGTAGAGAGAATGGGTAGTGAAATTGTAAATGCTTCCGCGGTGGAACTCCCGCTTTGGCAACGCTATGCGGATCAGTTCCCGGTGCGGGAAAACCTGATTTACCTGAACCACGCAGCCGTGTCGCCCCTGCCGCGCCGCGCCGCCGACGCCCTCAAACACCTGGCGGACGATGCCCTTCACTACGGCAGCCTCCACTACGACGAGTGGCTCGCCGCCTACGACGGTCTGCGCTCCGCCGCTGCCCGCCTCATCCATAGCGACGCTTCCGAAATCGCCCTCATGAAGAACACCTCGGAAGGCATCGCCACCCTCGCCGTGGGCCTCGACTGGCAGCCCGGCGACCGCATGGTGGGCTTCCTCGAAGAATTTCCCTCCAACCTCTACCCCTGGAAACGCCTGGAAGCCAAGGGCGTGCAAGTCACCTGGCTTTCCATTTACGATTCACTCGGCAAGATTGAAGATGCCGTGCGCGGCGCCAAACTCCTCGCCATCAGCTTCGTGCAGTTCCTTGGCGGCTACCGCGCCCCACTTCAAGCGATCGGTGAGATTTGCCAGCGTAACCACTGCATTTTTTTAGTAGATGCGATTCAGGGACTCGGCGCCTTCCCGCTCGACGTGCGAGCCTGCCACATCGATGCTCTGGCTGCCGACGGTCACAAGTGGATGCTGGGTCCGGAAGGCTGCGCCATCCTCTATGTCAGTCAGGCACTTCAGGATCGCGTCGAGCCGGTAGAATTCGGCTGGACCAACGTGGCCGGCTACAACGACTATGGTTCGCGCGACATGGCCCTCCGCAAGGACGCCGGCCGCTACGAGTGCGGAACACTTAACACCATCGGTTGCTTCGGCTTGCGAGCATCTATTGAATTCTTACTTGAAGTCGGGCAGGGAGAAATCGCCCCCGTTATCCAAAACCTGGGCGACCGCATCGCCTCGGGCGTGAAAGCCAAGGGCTACGAACTGCTGTTGGAGCGCACCCCGGAGAATTCCGCCGGCATTGTCAGCTTCCGCCACCCGTTGAAGGAGGCCACGGAGCTTGTCCGCCTGCTCCGCCAAGAGAAGATATTGACGGCCGCGCGCGCGGGCTGGGTCCGCACCTCCCCGCACTTCTATATCAGTCCGGCGGAAATCGACCGCATGCTCGACGTCCTGCCGTGATCATCTGGCTGCGCCGCCGCCCGCTCGCCTTCTTCCTACCCCTTCAGGCGCTGCTCTACTGCTGGAACCTGGCGCTGCTCTCCCCCTGGGCGAAAGCGGCACCCTGCTCATGGTGCGCTCTCCAGCATCGGCTGCTACTTCGCAAAATCCGGCTTCCGTAACAAGCAGTATCCGATGCCCATCCGCCAGATTGCGGACCGCATCCTGCGCGAATCCACGGCGGAAGATTCCCTCATCCTGGTGGACAATTCCAATGCCGACCCCATCGCCATGCTCTACGCGCTCCACCCCCAGCGCACTTTCCTGCGGACCGGATTGCCGGCAACCAGTACTGCCTTCGACCTGCGTCTGGCAAACCCCCGAGTACGCAAGGTGTGGTTTTTTCGCAACACTCATGATGTTTCACCGGGCTTGCAGAACAACCGCTACCAGGCCCGGCTGCGCGCGCAAATGATAGAAACGGTATACCCCTTCGAGCCCTACACGGCGTTGGAGCGTTTCCTGATGCAGCGGCTGGACGGTGCGGCTCCCCGCTATTTCCAGCGACTCCTCGAGTACCAACGGCAGCCGCATCGATCTCCCGGGAGTTTCCCCGCCGCGAACTGAGTCTCCGTTTATAATGAGAATTCAAGCTTCCAATTGAGGGATACTATGCCGCGTGAACTACTCATCCAATGCCCGGATGGGCAGATGAAGACTGTTGCGCTGACTGGCGCACGCCTGTCGATCGGCCGGTCGAGCGCCGCGGACCTCTGCTTTCCGGAGGATGCCGGGCTCTCCCGCCAGCACTTCGCCTTCGACCCCGAGGGCGATCACTGGACGGTGCAGGACCTTGGCAGCAAGAACGGCACCTTCGTGAACAACATTCCCCTCAAGGCTCGCCTGATTCTCAACCCCGGCGACCGTGTCACGGCCGGACACATAGTAATCGTCTATTCGCCCGATGCGGCCAATCCCAACGCCGGAGTCGTCGTCTTCGAAGGTGAAACCAGTTCGCCCACCACTTCCACCGTCATTACCAGCCTGGAAGGCGCGCTCTCCAACCAGACGATCACGTTGGAGCGTGGCGGCCCCAAAGCCTCCGCGCCCATGCAGGCGCTGATCCGCGCCGGCCAGGAATTGAGCGACAATCGCCCCCTGTACGATCTGTTCCCCGTGATCCTCGATCTGGCCATTCAAGCCGTGAACGCGCAGCGCGGCGTCCTGTTGATTCAGGAGGGCGACCGGCTGGTGCCGCGCGCCCACAAAGGCGACGGCTTCCGGATATCGAGTGCCGTGCGCGACCGGGTCATGAACGAGCGCTCTTCCATCCTGGTGCGCGATGCCCAGTTGGAC
Source organism: Candidatus Solibacter sp. (assembly GCA_039934035.1). Classification (GTDB taxonomy): domain Bacteria; phylum Acidobacteriota; class Terriglobia; order Bryobacterales; family Bryobacteraceae; genus Solibacter. Next base: position 67,939 of record JBDTMZ010000093.1, read on the forward strand.
GATGCCTTCAAGGGCCGCATGAGCATCGTGGAGCAGAAGGTCCACACCATGATGGCGGCGCCCCTGCAGACCAAGGACCGGATCATCGGCCTGATCTATCTGGATTCGCCGTTCATCCTGCGCGAATTCACCAAGGACGATCTGAGCCTGCTCACCGTGATGGCCAACATCGCGGCCATCCGCATCGAGAATGCCCGCCTCGCTGAAGTGGAACAGGCGGAACGCATCATGGCCCGCGATCTCTCGCAGGCCGCCGACATTCAAGGCCGCATGCTTCCCGAGAAGGCTCCCGATGTGCCCGGCGCCGACCTTGCCGGCTTCAACGTGGCCTGCCGCACCGTGGGCGGCGACTACTACGATTTCTTCAAATATCCCGATGGACGCGTGGCGCTCACCCTCGGCGATGTCTCCGGCAAAGGCATGCCCGCGTCGCTCATGATGATGGCGCTGCACGCCCGTGTGCAGGTGCTGGCCGAGGAACCGGGGAACCTGGCCCAGTTCATGACGCGCATCAACAAGGCTACCTGCGCCAACTGTCCCAGCAATCGCTTCATTACCTTCTTCTTCTCGATTCTGAATGCCAACACCGGTGAACTGGTATACGGCAACGCCGGCCACAATCCGCCGGTGCTGATGCGCGCCAACGGCGATGCCGAAATGTTGCCCGGCGGTGGCACGGTGCTCGGGATTCTCCCCATCGCACCCTATTCCGAAATGAAGGCCCAGGTGGATCACGGCGACCTGCTGGCGATTTACAGCGACGGCGTGACCGAGGCTAACAACATCAACTTTGACGAATTCGACGAAGAACGTTTCATTGAGGTGCTGCGCGAAAACCGCCACCTGTCTGCCGAGAAAATCGTGCAGGCTGTGATGAAGGCTCTCGCCGAATTCACCGCCGGCGCTCCTCAGGCCGACGATATTACCCTGATCGTGGCGAAGCGGCTGTAAGTGATTACCGATTTAATCCAGATCAAAATGCTTGGCGAAAAGAAGCGCCCGGAGAACGAGCGTTTTCGCAAGCACATGAAAAGCTTCGATCACTCGGACCGTATTTTGCGGCGGATCGCGGAGGGCATCGAAGACCAGATCGATTGTCTCCAGTGTGCCAACTGCTGCCGCGTGGCCACCGCCAAACTCAACGAGCGCGATGTCGAACGGCTTTCGAAACACTTCCGCCTGAAGCCTGCCCGCTTCCTCGCCGATTTCACGCAGGAAAGCGAGGAGGAAGGCCTGATTTTGCGGCGCGACAAGAAGACGGGCTGCGTCTTCCTCAGCGGCAACGAATGTACCGTCTACGACGCGCGCCCGGAAAGCTGCCAGCGCTTTCCCCACGTGGTTCGCGGCAACGGCTCCATCGTCAGCCGCATGTGGGAACTGATCGACCGCGCCTGCTACTGCCCCATCGTGTATAACTCGATCGAAGCGTTCAAAGACGAAATGGAATTCAAGCGGTAAGGCTACTTGCTTGAGTTACTACTACTAACTGTATTCCTCACAATAGGGATTGCGTTTCATCGGACGACCAGCGCATCCACGGCCACTGGCCCGGAGCCGCGATTGATGATTTTGATGGTATGTTTGCCCGCAGTCAGGCCGGTCACTTCACACACCGGCTGCTCGGCCAGGCGGGGGCCGCTGGTCGATTCGTCCACCGTGGCGCGGGTCCGGCCGTCAATTTGAACCTCAATTTTTCCAGCTCCGGCCTGCTTCGGCGCGACCACGGAAACGCTTCTGCCGGTGAACGAAGAACTCCACACATCGCCGGGCGTTTCGCTGATGGTGAGGTCGTTGTTGTAATCGCCGGTGCCCAGGTTAGAGCGGCGCGTCCATCCCGCAGCCGCCACGCCCGGGTCGTCGTCGTTGACCCAGCCCTTGTCATGGGTAATGCGCAGCACGCGGATGGCAGTTGCCAGCGATTGGTTGGCGATCCCCGGCAGCGGCTGCGCCGACCCGCTTGGCGTCACCAGAAGCCCCTCATCGTTTTGTACAAATGTCAACGCCATGCCGGAGCCGACCAGTTCGACTTTGGACACTTTGCCCAACGTAGCTCCGCCAGAGCGCAGCGCCTTGAGAGTTACCGGCCCGCCGGACCAATCCAGCAGAGTGGCATAAACCTTGCCCTCGTTGCGCGTGTAATTCACTGAATTATCGCCAGAGACTTCAAATGGGCGCGAGGCATACACGGCTTCGCCGTTCACCTTCAGCCAGGCGCCGACGTCCTTGGCAATGCGAATCACTTCCGGGTCCAGATCACCGCGGCCGTGTTGCGTAAGGTTGAGCAACATGGTGCCATTCCGCGAAACGTTTTGCATCAACAAGCCGACCAGTTTCTTGGCATCCAGGTACTTTTGTCCGGCTTTGTAATGCCAATCGGCGATGGTGGTTTCGGTCTGGAAGGAATAGGCCATGATCTCCGGTTCGATGATGGCCTCCGTGCTCTTGACCAGTGAACGGTCAACCAAAGGCATCAGTTCAAGACTGTTTTGGAAGCTGTTGTAACGCCCGCCCACACCCTTCAGATTGAGCACGGCCTCCATTTTTCCCTGGTTCCACTGCATCGATTTGTTGTAGTAATTCGCGGCCAATTGCGGCGCCAGAAATCCCAATCCCATGTGAACCCCCACATCCACTTGTGAGTCGCCGGCGTGCTCGTCGAAATAGATCACATCGGGATGATACTTGGTGATGGCGTCATCCACCCGCCACATGAACTGGTTGGCAAAAGGCGAGAGCAACGGATCGTTGTCCGGAGTGCGCGGCCCCCTCGCGATGGTGTGCTGGGGTCCGTAGAGGTCCACCGGATCCAGGCCTTCCCACCACTTTCCTTTTCCGTCCAAAATGGTTTGTAGCGCGTCCTTAGGCACGCCTGCCTTCGAACCGAGCTTGTCGCTGTTGTAACGCACCGGCATGAATTGGCCCCAGGTCCTCCCCGGCGAGTGGTGAAAACCGATGCCGAAATGCAGCCCCCGCTGGCGTGCCACCTTTTCCCAGGCGCCGACGATGTCGACTTTGGGGCCGACTCGCACCGAGTTCCATGGTTGGTAGGCCGAATCCCAGTTGTCGAAGTTGTCGTGGTGAACGCCCATCGCCATGAAGTAACGCGCTCCCATTTCGACATACAAATCCATCAGCTCAGTCGGATTCCACCGGTCAATCACCCAGTTATGGGCAATGTCCTTGTAACCGTATTCCGACGGATGGCCGAAGTGTTCGAGATGGTATTTATATTGCGCGCTGCCCTCCATATACATGCCGCGGGCATACCAGTCGCCGAACTCGGGCATGGACTGCGGATCCCAATGCGCCCACGCGCCGAACTTGGCGTCGCGCCACCACTCCGGCGTGACGTAAAGCTGGCTCATCGCCTTCCAGTCGGCGGAATAAGGCCCCGCGGCCACCGGCAATGGCGGCAAATTCCAGATATCCGGCGGCAAACCCAGGCCGCCGTCGCCGACAATGATCTTGTCGAGGTTCACCGCGACATCGTTGGCCGCCAGGCTGATGGTCAGTGTGGCGTTGGCGGGAATCGCCAGGTCAATGATGGCATGGAGAAACGAATTGGTGAGCGCTCCCGACGAGTGGACGTTCACCTTGCGTGCCGCTTGGCCGTTGACGGCGACACTGATCGTGCCCACTTTCACCGAGGCATAGCGAATCGCCAATTTGCTGGCCGCGGGCAGGCCGGCGAACTTGACGCCCTGGCCAGGCTCGGCCAGACCGGCCAGTGAGCCTCCCGAAGCCGTAGTATCGTTCACCGTGGAGGTGCCGCTAATGAGTTCCGCGGACTTCGCTTCGAACGTGCGCGTTTCAGCAGCCATGGCGGGAGTCCCAACGCAGAATGTGAACAGGGATGCGGCCAGGACAATCCGGACGTCGCAGATCAAACTAAGCATGGACCTATGCATGCACAAAGTATACCTAGGAGCAACTGCGTTTGACTTGAGGCTTACGGTTCCGGTCGGCCCAAACCTTGGGCGAAGGCCGCCCTTCGTCGGCGGCCTTTTTGCGTTTGGCATGTCCCCGCAAAGCGCCGAGCGCGGCCAGGGAGGCGCGGACGCGAGGACTGTGAGCAAGTTCACTAATACCTGTACGCCGTCGGATTACCACTGTGAAATGAAGTTGCCTTTTGCCCTGGGAATCTGGTAGGTTCATCCAATACCAATTTGGCGAAGGGGCTAATAGGCACGAAATCGTGCTGCCTTTCGCGACGATAGATGCTATCAGGAGTTACTCAAATTCCACTATGAACAATATGAGTCGATTGGTGTTCGCCGTCGCCCTGCTATCGGCGCCGTCCGCGCCGGCGCTTGCCGGACCGCTTTACGTCCACTTCTCCGGCAATTTCACGCAAGATGACGACCGCGCCGATTTCCTTTTTACTATTGCATCGCCAGCGACGGTCGAGTTGCGGTCGTGGTCTTACGCCGGCGGACCCGACCTTCAGGCCAACCCGGTTCCACGCGGCGGATTCGCACCCGTACTTTCGCTGTTCGATGGCGCGGGCAACCTCTTGGCGTACGACAACGGCGGCTCGGTGGGGGGCACGGCTCCCCGCGATTGTTCCACGGGCGCGAGGGCGCAGGATGTCGTCAGCGACCTTTGCCTGGACGCGTACACGCAGGCGGCTTTGGGTTCCGCAGGCAGCTACCGTGTGGTGGTGACGGAGCAGGACAATCTCCCCAACGGGCCCACTCTCGCTGATGGCTTCGCACTCAGCGGCGCGGGCGATTTCACGGGCGGGCCATTCATCGACGCAGGCGGCAACCCACGATCAGCGTACTTCTATTTCACCATCGGTCCGGTTGACGCCGCCCAAGCGGCTTCGGCTCCGGAGCCCGCGCCGCTGTGGTTGCTGGCTAGCGGGTTGGGGCTGGTGTTGCAGCGCCGAATGCGTGCCTCCAGGTAAGCGTCAGTTGCGAGACTGGGCGGGCCCACATGTTTGAAAAGCAGGTTTGTGTAGCATCCGCCCATGGCGGAATCGAGGGGATTATGCGCACGATACAGAAGCAGTGGACTAGGTTACTTCCCATCGGATGGGCGATCTGCGCGCTGGTGGCGCCGGCTGCATGGGCGGGTTCCAGCGCCCCGGTGGCGGATACCTATGTCGGCCCCGCCAACCCGGGGCTGAATTTCGCAAACCTGGGCACGATGTCAGTGGGCCCGCTGGCGGCGTCGAGCGCCCCCGGCAACACCGGGCTCGTCCAGTTCGATTTGAACGGTTTGCCCTCCGGCACGGTGGCGGCCAACATCAGTAAGGCGACGCTCTCGGTCTACGTCAACAAGGTGCTGGTGGCAGGCGGGCTCGATTTCGCCCAAATCAGCTCACCGTGGGCGGAAAGCACCGTGTCGTTCGGCACGCGGCCGGGGGCGTTTCCGGCCTCGGCCATCAATGTACCGGTGAACGTTTCAGGCAGTTACGTGACGGTGGACATCACCAACCTTGTGAAGAACTGGGTATCCGGTGCGCAGCCCAACTACGGGGTGCAGGTGACGGCGGCACTGGCCGCCCCGTCCACCTCGATCCTGCTGGATACCAAGGAAAGCACTACCACCAGCCATCCGGCGATATTAGATGTAGTGCTGGGCTCTGTAGGCCCTGCCGGTCCGACTGGGCCTGTGGGCTCGACGGGCGCGACGGGCGCGACGGGCCCGACGGGACTTGCTGGACCGACTGGGCCGGCGGGGATCGCCGGACCCACCGGGCCAATGGGGACAACGGGACCCACCGGGGCGCGAGGCCCCACCGGCCCCACCGGGCCGACGGGAGCCGTCGGCACACGGGGACCCACAGGACCAACCGGATCCCAAGGCCCGGCAGGTCCGCTTGATCTGGCGCTCTACGATTTGACGTACACCGTGTGCGGCAACTGCCGCAGTTTCGGGGCCACAACGTGTCCATCCGGGTGGTACGCTATCTCGGGCTCGTGCGGGCACCGCGATGCCAACAGCGCATTGAGCGACATCATCCTGGATTTTGCCGGTCTTTCGCCCGAGAATGTTACGGGGTACTACTGTTATGTCCACAATACCTCGGGCAGCTCTCGTACGTTACGCAACAGCGTGCTGTGCGCACCCAACGCACCCAGTGTTCACTACTATTCAGCAGCTCAGGCGCCGGTGACGATGGAGCCCGACGCGCGGCCGCTGGGCGTACCTGCGGAAGCGGAACGTCAGGAGATTCCGGGACCGCAGGGTTCCAAGGTCATCCTTTACACCGTGCGGGGCAAGGCATCCGGAAAACCGTCGCCGCAGAAGTGAGCGTGATGTCGGCCTGGGCTTCTTTGATCCACATGATGGAGGCCGGCGGACGCGGCGTCTGCCGGTCGCGATTGCAGCGTGCGTAAATTCGGGATGGCGAGCAGCGCGGTGCCCTCGGCGAATTTGCCTTTGGTCACCGTGACGCCGCCCAAAAGGTCCCCGCGTTCCTCGCGCAGCGGGATCGCCGCAATTTCGCGGCTCGATTCCGGATAGCTCACCACCTCGAGGTCCGCCACATCTTCCCGCACCGCAATTCCCCGGGGTGGTGCGCGGCAAGGGATCCATCGTCAGCCGCATGGGGGGAACTGATCGACCGCGCCCGCTGCTGCCCCATCGTCTACAAACTCGATGGAAGCATTCAAAGACGAAATGGAATTCCAGCGCTGCGCTTCGACAATGACTGGCGGGCGATCGCGTTCGTGGTGGCGCTGGCGCTGTCGGCGGTGCTGGTGTGCGGACTCGCCCCGGCCTTGACGGCCATTCGCAGCGGTACGGCGGACGGCATGCGCGAAGGCGGGCGCGCGACAGCTACCACGCGCCTGCGGTCGGCACTGCTCGCGGCGCAGGTGTGCCTGTGCACCGTGCTGATCGCCGGGACCGCGCTACTGGTACGGTCTCTCGACTCCGCGCACCGCATTGACGCCAGTTTCCAGCCGGGCGCCATATTTGGCGTTTGGCATGTCCCCTGGGCGGACCCGCGCATTTGAGCTGACTGCTTGGCTGAAGGGGAAGTGGCAGAAGGTGCGATGGGCGTGCACTATACGGCAGTAGCCGGAAAGTGTCCCCCGCATCGCGCTATGATCCAAAACAGGTTGAAACTGGACGAAGGACTGCAGGAAGCCAGGCCGCTCACGAGAATCGTCATGGTCGCCGCTGGGATCGCCGTCGCGACCTCGCTGCACTATGTCACATCGCCTTCCCTGATCCTCTGGCACAATCTCTTTCAGCGCCTTTACTACCTCCCGATCATTTATGCCGCCATATACCTCGGCTGGCGAGGCGGCTTTGTTGCGTCGGCCGTTTCGGCCTGCTGCTACATCCCGCACATTCTGATGGCGTGGCATCACATGCCGGACTACGCGATGAATCAGTACGCCGAGATCATCGTGTTTTTCCTGGTGGGTACGGTGACCGGGGTGCTGGCCGACCAGGGAATGAAGCAGAGGCATGAGTTGGCGGCGCTCAACCGAAGCCTCCTGGACAGCTTCGAGCAGATCAAGCGGGCGGACCGGCTGTCCGCCATCGGCCAACTCTCCGCCAGCCTGGCTCACGAAATCCGGAATCCGCTCGCCAGCATCGACGGAGCGACGAATCTGATCGAGTCCGAGCAGACGCCCCCGGAGATGCGCAAGGTGTCGCTCGCCATCATTCGCAAAGAGGTGCAGCGTTTGAACCGTCTACTCACCAACCTGCTCGATTTTGCACGCCCCCGGAAGCCCGAGTTCCAGGAAATACAACCCGAGCGCCTGATCGATGGCACCGTCGCCCTGGTGAACCATTCCGCCCAACAGAAAGGGATCACGCTCCGCAAGGAACTTCCCGCCGCCGTGCCGCCGTTTGAGTGTGACCCGGAACAGATGAAGCAGGTGATGCTGAACCTCGTGATCAATGCGGTCCAGGCAATGACCGGCGCCGGTGAGATCGTCCTATCCGCAAGGCAGCGTGGAGCCTCGGTGGTCATCAGCGTACGCGATCAGGGCCCCGGCATTAGTGACGAGGACCTCGATCGGGTTTTCAACCCGTTCTACACGACCAAGGACGAGGGCACCGGGTTGGGACTGTCGGTGGTGTATCAGATAGTGAATCAGCATGGCGGCGAAGTGATTGCGGAGCGCAACCCCGGAGGCGGCATGACGTTCTCCCTGACGATCCCAATGGAGCAGAGGAGGAACGTTGAACAAGCGAATTCTGGTCGTAGATGATGACGAGAGCTTGCGGTGGGTGACGCAGGCGCAACTTCAGCAGAGTGGGTACAGCGTGTCTGCCGCTGCCGATGGCGCCTCCGCCTTGGAACAGCTCCGGAATTTTCCAACCGATCTGGTCATCACGGACCTCAAGATGCCAGGCATGTCCGGAGTCGATCTGCTGAAGCAGATTCGCGCCGAGTATCCCGAGATCATCGTCATCATGGTGACTGCGTTCGGGACGGTCGAGACAGCGGTTGAGGCAATGAGGGCGGGGGCTTACGACTACATCACCAAGCCCGTAAACATGGACGAGCTGCGCTTGATCATGAAGCGCGGACTGGAGCATCTGGAACTTCGCGAAGAGGTAAGGATCTTGCGCAGCAGCCTCGACCAGAAGTACGGGTTTGAGAACATTCTAGGACAGTCCAAGAAGCTGCTCGCCGTGCTCGACATGGCAGCCAGAGCCGCGCAGGCGACATCGACGGTCCTCATCCGAGGCGAGACAGGAACGGGAAAAGAGCTGCTTGCCAAGGCGGTTCACTTTAATAGCCGTCGCAAAGACAGACCGTTCGTAACCATCAACAGCGGAGCCATCCCGAAGGACCTCCTTGAGTCCGAGTTGTTCGGCCATGTCAAAGGTTCGTTTACAGGCGCATTTGCCAACAAGAAGGGAAAGGTAGAGTTGGCCGACGGGGGCACCTTGTTCCTGGATGAGATCGGAGAGTTGCCGCTGGAATTGCAGGTAAAACTCCTCCGCCTCATTCAGCAGGGCGAGATCGAAAAGCTCGGAGTCGCGGGCGTTACGACAGTCGATGTCCGCATCATTGCCGCCACTCACCGCAACCTTCAGGCGATGGTGGAAGATCAAACCTTCCGGGAGGATTTATATTACCGGCTGGCAGTCATCCCGCTGGAGCTTCCGCCCCTACGCGAGCGGGACGAGGACGTGCCGGAGCTGGTGCAGAACTTCTTCATCAAAGCGAAGGACAAACAGGGGCGGCCCGACCTCGTACTGCCATTGCGGCTACTGCCCTATTTCAGCGGCTACACATGGCCGGGAAACGTTCGCGAACTGGAGAATATCATCGAGCGAATTGTGGTGCTCGCGCGCGGCAATGAGATTACGCTCGACGACCTCCCCGACTTCCTGCGACGCGAACATCCCCCCATGGAGGCATTGCACCTGGACCTGCCGCCCCATGGAATTAGCCTGGAAGCGGTTGAGAAGGAACTGATCGTCCGTGCACTGGAAAAGTTTAATGGGAATCAGACGCATGCTGCTCAGTACCTGGATCTCAGCCGCAAGACCCTGATCTACCGCATGGAGAAATTCGGCCTCCGAAGGGAACAGTCGGGAGCGGAAGACCAGCAGGTAGGCTGACGGTCAAACACGCCACTCCCGACTCTTCATTTCGATTGATCCTTGATTAGCGCAATGATGAGCAATGATGAGCAATGATTAGCAATGATGAGCAATGATTAGCAATCTGCGAACTGCCCCTCTTCCCACCGGGACTACCGGCCCAATTTCAACTTCATCCATTGTTCGCTCCAGGTCGTGCTGGGAGTAACGGGTAAGGTCTCCGCACGGAAGGCTGAATTCTCCTGCTCACGATTCTGCCGCGCCTCTTCCGTTGGCGTATAGCGGCCATACTTCGCCTTGAACCACTGTTCGTTCCAAGGCGCGGCGGCCGTAACGGGCAACGTTTCCGCCCGGTAGGCTGTGTTTTCCTGCCCAGCGCTCTGCCGGGCTTCTTCGGCTGCGGAATAGCGCCCAAACTTCGCTTTGAACCGCTCTTCGTTGCTCGACTGTGCCATGCCGGCGGCGACAAACGTTGCACCTACGAAAGCCATTATAATTACGCGTTTCATAACTCAAACTCCTTTATTCCGGGAGCACTTTTAAGATTTTCTTAAGTGATCCAGTAACCTCCTATAAAGCACGACCTCTGCCAAACCCACAACCCCTTTGATATCAACTGGATATCTGTCACTATTTGCGTCCTGTGGCCAATCTGGTGCCGGAGTCCGTCCAGTAACTTGATGCAACTGTCCCATTTCAGGCACCTGGAACCGCTGAATTGTTCCACACCTGCCAGGCTTTTGGCCGGATAGAAATTATTGATTTCTCAACAATGAGCGTTCCACGTACATTAAACAAATGGGAAGCCACGCGCTCCGATACCGGATTGGAGGGGAAGAATGATTCGCGCCTGTCTATTTGCGCTGATCGCTTCCGCCGTAACGGCATGCGCGCAACAGCCGCCGCCGGATGCCGACCAGGCCCAAATGGCGAAGGTTGCCGAAGACTTTGTAAATCAACGGCTTGCGGTCTGGAAACAGCGCCTTGGGCTGGAGGAGTGGAAGGTCGCGATTACAATGTGCCACCGCAGCGATTTGAAACCGCGAACCCTGGGTGGCATTCGTTGGGACAAAGGCCGCAAGACCGCAAACATGCAGGTGCTGGCCGTTTCCGAATACCGTGTTCCGGTCGCCGAGATGCTGGCGGATATGGAGTTCACCGTAGTACACGAGCTCATCCACCTCGAACTCGCGTCGCTGCCTCGAAGTCAGGCCAGCAGGTCAGAAGAGGAGCAGGCGGTCAATCAAATGGCAACTGCGCTGTTGAAGTTGGACCGGCAGGCGGCTGAGATTGCGGCGCGCCAACTGGAACATCCTTAACGCTGCGAGCCTCCATCCCGGTAAGAGTCGAGTATGCCGAGGCCTATCGATTGATTCAGGCGGAGCCATCGTTCGTTGTACTGTGCTTCCGCCAGCCGCTGCCGATTCTAGTTCAGTGTGGAAACAGGTGCTGAGATGGTGACAGTCTTAACTTCCGTGTACTGTTGAAGCCCATACTCACCCATCTCGCGGCCGATTCCGGATTGTTTGAAGCCGCCGAACGGGGCAGCGGCGTCGAACACGTCGAAGCAGTTTACCCAGACTGTACCCGCGCGAACATTGTTCGCGATGGCGTGGGCCTTCCCGATGTCGCGCGTCCAGACCGCTGCCGCCAAGCCATACGTGGTGTTGTTGGCGCGTTCGATCACTTCATCGAGCTCGCGAAATTTGATGATGCTCATGACCGGGCCAAAGATTTCTTCGCGGGCAATTCTCATCTCGTCTTTGACATTGGCGAAGACCGTGGGTTCGACGAAGTGCCCCTGATCGCCAACGCGCCTGCCGCCACAGAGGAGTTCAGCCCCTTCGTTCTTACCGACATCGATGTAGGACATCACCCTTTCAAATTGGGTAGAATCGATTTGCGGACCCTGTTCGGTATTCTCGTCGAGCGGATCGCCGACGGTCCGGCGCTTGGCCCGAGCAACACTTTTCTCCACAAAGTGGTCGTACGCTTTTTCTTCTACATAGATGCGCGAACCGGCGCAGCAGACCTGACCCTGATTGAAGAAGACTCCGAAATGACAGCCCTCAATGGCTTGGTCCATGTCGGCATCGGCGAAGACGATGTTCGGACTCTTCCCTCCCAATTCCAGACTGACGCGCTTCAGGTTCGACCGGCCGGCTGCTTCCATCACCAAATGCCCCACTTCGGTGGAGCCGGTGAAGGCGACCTTATCGATATCCATGTGGTTGGCGATGGCGGCGCCGGCTGTCGGGCCGAAGCCGGGAAGTATGTTCACCACTCCGGGCGGGAAGCCCGCTTCGAGAATCAGTTCTCCCACGCGCAGTGCCGTGAGAGGCGTCTGTTCGGCGGGCTTGAGAACCACGGTGTTGCCCATGGCGAGCGCCGGTCCGAGCTTCATACCGTACATCAACAGCGGAAAATTCCAGGGGGTGATCTGGCCGCAAACGCCAACGGCTTCGTGCCGGGTGTAACAGAAGTAGTCACCATTAATCGGAATGGTCTTGCCATGATTTTTGTCGGCCCAGCCGGCGAAATAGCGGAAATGAGCAATGGTGAGCGGCACTGCGACTCCGCGCGCTATAGAGAGCGGCATGCCGTTGTCCAGCGATTCCAGAAGCGCCAATTCCTCGGCATGTTTTTCGAGCAGATCGGCGAAGCGATACATCAGCCGGCCGCGTTCCGATGCCGTCGTACGGCGCCAGGCGCCGCGTTCAAACGCGTTCCGGGCCGCTTGCACCGCACGATTCACGTCGGCGATGTCGGCTTCGGCGATCTGGGCTAGTTCCTGGCCCGTGGCGGGGTTGAATGTCGCAAAGGTCTTTCCCGATTGGCTGGGAACCCATTGATTGTCGATCAGCAACTGGGTGGCTGTTGAAACGGCCGGCGAGGCTACGGTTGCCATGGTGTGCTTTCTCCTTTTGTCGAATCGTGGTTAAAGTGTCTGCGCGAGGGCGGCTTGGCGTTCGGCCTCTCGCAATGCGCGGCGCTGTACTTTACCGCTGGGGCTTTTGGGCAATTGGTTCAGAAAGAAAATCTTCTCCGGCGTTTTGTAGTCGGCCAGGCGTTCGCGAGCAAACGAAATCAGCTCCGCTTCAGAGGCGGCGCAACCGGGACGTAATACGACATAGGCAACAACGGATTCTCCCCAAATGGGATCCGGAGACCCAATAACGCCGACTTCGCTGACAGCCGGATGGTCATAGAGGGCGGCCTCCACTTCCTGTGGAGAAACATTGCTTCCACCGCGAACGACGATCTCCTTCGTGCGTCCGGCGAATTGATAAAATCCATTCGAATCCCGGCGGGCAAGGTCTCCGGTTCGGAACCATCCGTCCTGCAGGGCTGCGGCGGTGGCCGCTTCATCCTGCCAGTAGCCGGCCATGAGGTGGGGACCTAGGACGCAGACTTCCCCCACTTCGCCGTCCCCTGCTTCTTGCCCGTTCCTATTTATCAGGCGAATCTCCGTTTCCTTGCAGGGACGGCCAAGCGAACCGGGACAGGATTCTGCGGGACTATTCCAGCAGATCGGCGCGATTTCGGTGGCACCGTACGCTTCTAAGACGGGTCCAATCTCGGCTTCAAATGTCTGTTTGACCGATGGGGACAGGGAATCGCCACCAGAGAAAAAGAATTTCCCCGAACTCATGTCTTCCTCTGCTATGGTCTGCGCGCGGACTAAGCCTCCGAACATAACGGGCAGTGCAAAGATATAGGTGCAGCGCCATCGGGCGAAAGCTTTCAAGTTCTCTTCACACTCCATTGGCCGCGCAATGACGATAGAGGCGCCATTCAACAGCCCAGAGAGAAGTAGCATACCGAGCCCTATCATATGCGCCATCGACGACAAGATTAAGACGACCTGCGTTTCATCAAGGTGCATGTCCCGCATGCAGTCCGCCATGTGAGCCAAGCTCCGATTTGTATGGGTTACCCCTTTGGGATGAGCGGTTGTGCCCGAGGTGTACAGGATCGCGGCAATCTGGGTGGGGGCAACTTCGGGCAGGGCGACGCTGGCATTGGCAGGCCGCAATAGTTCGCCGAAGTGAATGGTCCCGCCGGCATTTGGAGCATCGGTAAGATAGCGGGCTTCCAAACTGGCTATCGCGGGACAGGACCGTTCCAGTTCCGCGTAGAGGTCGGCCTGCCCTATATAAAAGGCCGCCCCGCTATGGCGCAGGATATAGTCGATTTCGGGTCCCTTCAAACGGGTATTAATGGGCACCATGATGCATCCCGCCTTGAGGCAGGCGAGGATGGCGAAAGCCAGCTCAGGACGGTTCTGCAGGTGTAAGGCGACACGGTCGCCCGGGGCAACTCCGGCCGAACTTAGGTTGCGTGCCAGGTCTGAGGTAATTCGGTCAAGTTCGGAATAAGTCCATGATTGCTGCTCAAAAGCAATCGCCATCTTTTCCGGATGTCTCGCCAAGGCCGCTGTCAGCATGTTAAGTCAGTTGCGATTATGCGCCGCGTGGAGTTCATTCGCCAGTTTGAAACGGTTTCAAAGTTGCGGTAAACCGATGGCGCGCAGGAGTGCTTGAAAGCGCGGATCGGGGCGTAGCGGATCAAAGCGGGGATCGAGGCCGAGGTACATCAGCCAGCTGGCACGTTCCTGGTAGCTGCGATCCAGCCAGGTGAAAACCCGATCGTCGCGGAGACCTAGCAGAATCAGCGCTCTGCCGTATGGGGACACGTATCGCGTATCGGCGAGGTGGTCCAAATCGCTCAAGATAGAGAGCGCATCGTCCGGTCTGCCGGCCAGAGCGTAGGCGTGCCCCAAGGAGCCGATGGCGGTGGGAACGGAGTCGGAAACAATTTTCGCCCGTTCGAAGCAGGCGATGGCGTCATCGAAGCGTCCGTTGGCCTCGTGACACCGGCCCAAACCGATCAACGCCCGCCAAAAGTCTGGGTCCAGTTCCAGCGCGCGGCGATATTCAGGCTCCGCTTCCGCTGGACGACGCGCCATCAGCAATACTGCGCCTTTGCTGGCGGAAACGAATAACGAGAGTGGATCGTTCCATCTCGCTTCCTCGAGAACGGCGAGGGCCTCTTCAATGCGGGCCATAGGCAGTAAAGAAAACATGACGAACATGTGGCCGGAGAGATCGCTTCCGGGTTGGGAACGCAGCGACTTACGGAACAGGGTCTCGGCGGCGTTCCAATCCCATTCAAACATTGCCTTGGCACAGGCAGCGACGGAGAGGGCGTCGCCGTTTTGGGGATCAATTTCCAAGGTGCTTGCCGCGGCCTGTAGGGCCCGTGGCATAGCCTCCGAAGGCGCTTTGCTTGCAAACACAGCGAAGTAGAGCCAAGCCACGGCGATGCCACTAAAAGCGGGCGCATACCCAGGACTGTGCTGTAGAGCCAATTGAAAGCAATCGATTGCGTGGTGAAGAGAGTCCCTGGTTTGCCGGTTCAAATGGTAGCGGCCCTGCAGGTACAACGCGTAGGCTTCGAAATTGCGCGTGGCGGGGGGCGGAAAGGATTGCGGGTGCATTCCCGTTGTGACGCATAACAATTTGACGATCTCACGGGCAATTTCATCTTGCACGGCGAAGACGTCTCCGACATCCCGCTCATAGCGGCGAGACCACAGCTGGTAGCCATCCGCTGTGCTGACCAGTTGAGCGGTGACCCGCAGGGTGCCGTGCGATTTGCGCACGCTGCCTTCGAGTACAAAAGCCACATTCAGCGCTTGGCCCACGTGCCTGACGTCCGCATTTTTGTGTTTCAACGCAAAGGCGGAAGTGCGCGCGACGACTCGAATTCCCTGTACGGACGAGAGCGCATGAATGATCTCTTCGGTAAGACCGTCACTGAAATAATCCTCGGGTTCGGGGCTGAGATTGGAGAAAGGAAGGACGGCGATGGATGGTTCGTCCTGCGGGGGTGCCGCCGCGGCACTGCTCGAGATTTTCGCATCGAGAAAGCAAGGAGTGTAGCCTCCCTTAGGCAGGTCGATGATCAGCGAGTCGGAGGCGCCATCGGAGGCATAGTATTCACGGAGTTTGGCGCGGAGCCGGGTGGCGTCGACGCGAACGGAGGCGCTGATGCGGGGATCGAAGTCTCCCCCGGCGGCGTAGAGCTCTATTCCGATGTGGATCTCCTTCAGGGGCGCGCCTGGGGCGGAAAGATTGAATTCGACAATGAAGCGCAGAAACCGTCTCATACGCTCCGCTTGGGCAAATGTGGCGCTCGCCAACAACTTTCCCAAATGCTCTCGAATCTGTTCGGGAGAGTGCCGCATTCGTATTCAGCATTGTATAGGAGTGCGCGAGAACGAGTGGACCGCATACCCGGCGCAAGGAAGCCAGCAGCATACCGAGCTGCGCCTCCGTGGCGCGATTGAACTTCTTCCGTCTGCGGTGCACAATGCCCACCGGGCGGACCAGTCCCGGCGCGTTCAACTTCACCGCCACCAGCCGCCCCTGCTCGATTTCCATCTGCATCGTCCGCGCCGACGAACATTTCCAAAAAATTTCCCGAACTTTTCCGCCGCTCCTCCGTACCATACTAAGAATTCTTAGTATGGGACGCAAACCACAGAAGAACGACTCCCTCCCGGGCTCTTTGGACATGCTGATTCTGAAGACCCTCACCCGCGGCCACTTGCATGGCTACGCGATTTCCCAGTTGATCCAACAGGCGTCTGAGGAAGCCATCCTGATCGAAGAGGGCTCGCTCTACCCCGCCCTGCAGCGGCTGGAGCTGAACGGCTGGATCGACGGCGAATGGGGCGTGACGCCCAACAAGCGGCGCGCCCGCATTTACCGGCTGACGGCCAAAGGCCGCAAGCAACTGGCGGTGGAAACCGACAGGTACCGGCATCTCACGCTGGCGATTGCGCGCGTCATGGAGCAGGAGTAAATCATGCTGATGCGGAGATTGCGTTACTGGCTGCATCGTACGGAGCGCGATGAAGCGCTGCGCGAGGAGATGGAGCAGCACATCCAGGAAGTCGCGGCGGAGTTGCAGGCCGGAGGCATGACGGAGGCAGCGGCACGCGCCCAGGCGCGGCGGCGATTCGGCGGGATGGCGGCCAAACAGGAAGAAGCGCGCTCGGTATGGATCGCGCGCTGGTGGCACGACTTCTGGCAGGATTTTCGCCAGGGCACACACGCCCTGGCACGCGAGCCGGGCTTCGCGGCGGCATCGGTAGTAGCGCTCAGTCTGGGGATTGGTTTGAGCGCGATGCTGTTCAACGTTTACAACGCACTGATGTTCGCACCTTGGGCCATCAGGGACGCCACCGAGACGGTGCAGGTATTCGGACAGAACGAAGGCGGCCTCTGGAGCGGCCTCTCCTGGCCGCATTTCCGCTATCTGCGAGAGCATACAAAATCGTTGGAAGGACTCGCCGCGGCCACGAACTTCGGAGTCACGGTGACGCAGAAAGAAGGCAACTGGCAGGCGCGCGCGCTGGCCGCCAGTGGCAATTATCTCGACCTCATCGGTACCGGCTTCGCGGTGGGACGGGGATTCTCGGCAGCCGCGGACCGAACGCATGGCGCGGCCGCCGAGATCGTACTCAGCTTCGACACGTGGCGGTCGCATTATGCCGGCGATCCGGCGGTGGTAGGCAGGCAGTTGGAATTGAATGAGCAATGGTTCACGGTGGTCGGCGTAGCGTCGCGGGGGTTCAACGGCGCGCAGGCGCAGGCCACGAGCTTATGGATTCCGGCGGGTTGGCGCGATCTGCTGGAGCGGTCGGTAAACACCCTCGACGATCCCCGCGTCTGCTGCACGCAGGCCATCGGGAGACTCAAGCCGGGCGTGTCGCAGGCCGCCGTACAGGCGGAGCTGAACGTGTTGGCATCGCAATTCGCCAAGGACGCGGGGCTGGAACCACGCCGCGTCCTGGTGGCCGCGCCCACCCTGCTGGCGAACCCGCAAAAGAGCGGAAATTCGTCGAAATTATTCGGCGCCATGGGCGTGGGCGCGCTGCTGATTCTGCTGCTGGCGTGCGCCAATGTGGCCAACCTGCAACTGGCGCGGGCGCTGGCGAGGCGGCGTGAGATTGCGGTGAGGCTCTCATTGGGGGCGGGCCGGGGGCGCATTGTGCGCCAACTGCTGGCGGAAATGCTGCCGTTGAGCGCTCTGGCGGGCGCGGCCGCGGGGGCGCTGTCGGCGGTGGCCCCGGCGGCGATCATCAAGGCAGTGGTGCCGCCCGGCGAGAGCGTCATGCTGCGCTTCGACAATGACTGGCGGGTGATCGCGTTCGTGGTGGGGCTCGCGCTGTCGGCGGTGCTGGTGTGCGGACTCGCCCCGGCCTTGACGGCCATTCGCAGCGGTACGGCGGACGGCATGCGCGAAGGCGGGCGCGCGACAGCTACCACGCGCCTGCGGTCGGCACTGCTCGCGGCGCAGGTGTGCCTGTGCACCGTGCTGATCGCCGGGACCGCGCTACTGGTACGGTCTCTCGACTCCGCGCACCGCATCGACGCCGGTTTCCAGCCCGGCAGCTTGAGCGTCGTGTCGCCGGGCCTGGAGGCTGCCGGCATCGATGAGGTGCGCGCCGGCCAGGTGGTGCCGCAATTACGCGAGCGCATTGCCGGCCTGGGCGCGGTAGAAGCGGTGGCGCACTCGACCACCATCCCATTCGGGCAGCGCGCCGGCGGGATGTCATTCCGGCTTCCGGGAAGCGGACAGGAGTTCGGCGCGGGATTCGCGGATGTGTCGGCGAACTATCTGCAGACGATGGGCATTCCGCTGCTGGCGGGCCGGTCCTTTCTGCCGGCGGACGAAGCGGCGGGCAACGCAATCGCGATCAATCAGCCGGCGGCGAAGCTGCTATGGCCGGGTGAAAATCCGCTGGGCAAAACCATTCAGACATCGAAGCTGCTACAGGTAGTGGCGGTGGTAGCCGATTCCATCACGACGATTCCGGAAGAGCGCGGCGCGCCCTTCATTTGGGTGGCCGGCACAGGCAAACGCGCCTCGGCGCTGGTGATTCGCCGGACGGGCCGCGGACCGGCGGTGGCCGACTTGCGCCGCGCCGTGCAGGATGCGGCGCCGCGTCTGGTGGTATCCGTGGAGCCCTACGAGCGAACCATTGCGCTGTGGCGGCGGAGCTATGGGATCGCCGCCGCCTTCGGCACAGGTTCGGGGATAGTGGCTCTGCTGCTGGCCTGCATCGGCATCTACAGCGTGGCTGCGTACACCGTTTCGCAGCGCACGCGCGAAGTAGGTATCCGGCTGGCGCTGGGCGCCCGTCCGCAAGTAGTGCTCGCCATGATCGTGCGACAAAATCTGCGGATGGTAGCCGTGGGTGCGGCCATCGGACTGGCCGGCGCGCTGGCCTTGGGGCGCCTGCTCGCCAGTTTGTTGGTGAATGTGAACCCGACCGATCCAATAGCGATGGCCGCCAGCCTGGGAGTGCTGTTCGCGACCGCGGTACTGGCCACGCTGGGCCCCGCCCGCCGCGCCGCCAGGGTGGATCCCGCCATCACCCTCCGCCACGACTAGCTACTGGTAACTGGAGCAGCGGCGGCGCTTTTGGCCTGGATCCCAGGGCAGGGTCTCCGCGCCTCACCAAACCAACTCCGAATCCTCCGTGTTGGCAAATTCACTCATCACGAGTTCGTCGTCGCCAGATTCCGCGATGCTCCTGGCAGCCTCAGTCCAGCCTGTGCGGACCGGACTCGTGAGTCTTCGCAAAACCAGCGCGCCATCCTCAATCGTCATCGCCACTTCAGCCCTGGCATCCAGGCCCGTTTGCGCCAGTACCGTCTTCGGAATGACGATTCCGTGGGAGTTCCCGATCTGCCGAATGCTCACGTGCACCGCTCTCATGGTAATAACAATGTGATTCCACGCCCAGATGCCTGTCAAGCCGGTACCCGAACCGCCGCGATGGTAGCGCTTCAGCCTTCCCGGGAAGCCAGCAGCATTCCCAGCAGCGCCTGTGTGGCGCGATTAAACTTCTTCCGCTTGCGGTGCACGATGCCCACCGGGCGGACCAGTCCCGGGGCGTTCAACTTCACCGCCACCAACCGCCCCTGCTCGATTTCCATCTGCATCGTACGCGCCGGCAGAATGCTGATTCCCTGCCCCAGCGCCACCGCTTCCTTAATCATCTGAATGTTGTCGAAGTGCATCGTCATCGTCACTTCGACCCCCTGCGCGCGCAAAAAACGATCCAGTTCCCGCCGGATCCGCAGATCTTCGTCGAACCCGATGAACGGGTAGCCATTCAGGTCCACCGGGAAAACTTCGCCGCGCGACGCCAGCGGATGATTGGGCGGCAGCGCGACATCCATCTGCTCGTCGCGCAGCGGGATCGCCGCAATTTCGCGGCTCGATTCCGGATAGCTCACCAGCCCGAGGTCCGCCACGTCTTCCCGCAAAGCGTCGTAAATCTTATCGGGGCGCATGTACTCCACCTGCAATTGCGCCTCGGGATACTTGGCCGCGAAACGTGCGCTCAGCAGACTCATCTCGCTGAGTCCCGCGGAGTAGATCGAGACCACCCGGACCGCCCCTTGCACATCGCCGCGTAATGCCTCGAGGGACAGCGAAAATTCCTCTTCGCGGCGCAGCACGTCGCGGCAGAACTCGCTGTAAACCCTCCCCGCCGGCGTCAATTCCAGCGGACGCTTGGTTCGATCTAAAAGAGTTACGCCCAGACGGCGCTCCACCTCCTGTACGTGCTGGCTAGCAGCGGACTGACTGACGCCGCAATGCTCCGCCCCGCGGCTCATGCTCCTGGTTGCCGCTATCTCTCTGAAAAGCTTCTGTTCCCAGAACTCCACGGGTCCAGCATATCATAAGATTTTCTAATTTTGCATGTTGAATATTTTCCTATTGTCTAATAGTAGGGCTGCTGTTACACTAGCTCTACAGGCAACCGCCCGGAACGGAAAGAGCTGCCCCTGGACTACCCTCCTGCCGGCAGAATCCCCTCGAGATACAACCATGAGCGAACACAGTGTAAGCACCGGTCTACCTCCCGCGCAGGGCCTTTACGATCCTCGGCACGAGCACGATGCCTGCGGTATAGGCTTCGTTGCCAACATCAAGGGTCAGAAAACGCACGAAATCATCACCAAGGGGATTCAGGTACTGATCAACCTGACCCACCGGGGAGCCTGCGGCTGCGACCCGGAAACCGGCGACGGAGCCGGTATCCTGATCCAGATTCCGCACAAGTTCTTCACTCGTGAGTGCGCCAAACTTGGCTTCACACTGCCCCCGGCCGGCGAGTACGGCGTGGGCATGGTCTTCCTGCCGGTGGAACCGCACGCCCGCCTGCGCACCGAAGGCATCGTCGAGCGAATCGTAGGGGAAGAGGGTCTGCGCGTGCTCGGCTGGCGCGATACCCCGATCAACGGCGCAGCCATCGGCCGCGTGGCCCGCAATTCGCAGCCTTATATCCAGCAGATTTTTGTGGCCCGCGGCAAGGGCATGACGGACGACGATCTGGAGCGCAAGCTCTACATCGCGCGCAAACGCGCTGAATCGGAAATCGCCAAGAGCGACATTCCGGAGAAGGCTTTCTTCTACGTCCCGTCGCTCTCCGCGCGCACCATCATTTATAAAGGCCTGCTGCTGGCCCCCCAAATCGCCAACTTCTATCCCGAGTTGCAGGACCCCGAAGTGGTCAGCGCCCTCTGCCTGGTGCACCAGCGTTTCAGCACCAATACGTTCCCCACCTGGCCGCTCGCCCACCCCTACCGCTACATCGCGCACAACGGGGAAATCAACACCGTCCGCGGCAACGTCAATTGGATGCATGCGCGCCAGAGCGTGCTCCGCTCCCCGCTCTTCCACGACGACATCAAAAAGCTCTTCCCCATCATTCAGCCGGGCGGCAGCGATTCCGCGGCCTTCGACAACGCGCTCGAACTGCTGGTGCTCTCCGGCCGCAGCCTGCAGCACGCCATGGCGATGCTGATTCCCGAAGCCTGGGCCAAGAACGAGCACATGAATCCGCAGAAGCGCGCGTTCTACGAATACCACGCGTCGCTCATGGAACCGTGGGACGGTCCCGCGGCCGTGGCCTTCACCGATGGCCGTTCCATCGGTGCTACGCTCGACCGCAACGGCCTGCGCCCGGCGCGTTATCTGGTGACCAAAGACGACGTCATCATCATGGCGTCGGAAACCGGCGTGCTCGCGGTGAAGCCCGAGGACGTGAGACTCAAAGGCCGCCTACAGCCCGGCAAAATGTTGCTCGTGGACACCGTCGAGGGGCGCATCGTCAGCGACCGCGAACTCAAGCGCTCCCTCTACGGCCGCAATCCCTATCAGCTCTGGCTCAAGGAAAATCAGATCACGCTCGATCAGCTGCCCGAACCGCCGCGCGAACACGGCTCTAACGACACCACCCTGGTGCGCCGGCAGCGCGCCTTCGGCTATACCGACGAGGACATTCGCATCGTGCTCGGCCCCATGGCCGAAAAGGGCGAAGAGCCTATCGGCTCCATGGGCACCGATACGCCGCTGGCGTGCCTGTCCGATAAGCCGCAGCCCCTGTTCCACTATTTCAAGCAGCTCTTCGCGCAGGTCACCAATCCGCCCATCGATCCCATCCGCGAAGAGATGGTCATGTCGCTCACCAGCTACATCGGCACCGAGCGCAATATTCTCAGCGAAACCCCGCAGCACTGCCACACGCTGAAGCTGCCGCATCCCATCCTGAACAATCGCGATCTCGAAAAGCTGCGCCGCGTCAGCCAGGGCGATTTTCTGGCCACCACGTTGCCCATGCTCTTCGCCGTGGAAGACGGCGCCAAGGGGCTGGAACGCGCCCTCACCCAACTGTGCCGCCGCGTTTCGCTGGCCGTTCAGTCGGGCTACACGCTGTTGATTCTGAGCGATCGCGGCGTGGACGAAGAGTACGCGCCCATTCCCAGCCTGCTGGCCATGACAGCCGTGCACAATCACCTGGTGCGCGAAGAAACGCGCACCCAGTGCGCCCTCATCATCGAGAGCGGCGAGCCGCGCGAAATCATGCACTTCGCCCTCCTGATCGGCTACGGCGCCAGCGCCGTCAATCCCTACCTCGCGCTCGAAACCGTCGGCCACGAAGAGAAGGCCATCTACAATTACGTCAAGTCGGTCAACAAAGGCCTGCTCAAGACCTTCAGCAAGATGGGCATCTCCACGCTGCAAAGCTACCGCGGCGCGCAGGTGTTCGAAGCCATCGGCCTCTCCAAAGACCTGGTCGATAAATACTTCACCGGCACTTCGAGCCGCATCAGCGGCGTCGGCCTGGAAACGCTCGCCAGGGAAGCCCTGCTCAAGCACCAGCACGCCTACGCGCCGCAGACGGATTCCGATACCGAGCTCGCCGTCGCGGGCAATTATCAATTCCGCGCGCGCGGCGAATACCACCTCTACAATCCGCAGACCATTCAGAAACTGCAGTCCGCCGTGCGCAGCGAAAACTTCGCCACGTTCCAGGAATATACTGACCTGCTCGATAAGCAAACGCGGCAGCTTTGCACCCTGCGCGGCCTGCTGGAGTTCAAGCCGGGTGCCGAGCCGGTGCCGCTCGAAGAGGTCGAGCCTGCCAAGGACATCGTCAAACGCTTCGCCACCGGCGCCATGAGCTATGGCTCCATTTCGAAGGAAGCGCACGAGACCCTGGCCATCGCCATGAACCGCATCGGCGGACGCAGCAACACCGGCGAAGGCGGCGAGGACGAGGCCCGCTTCGGCACCGAAAAGCGCAGCGCCATCAAACAGGTGGCCAGCGGCCGCTTCGGCGTCACCGCCAACTACCTGATCAACGCCGACGAGTTGCAGATCAAAATGGCGCAGGGCGCCAAGCCCGGCGAGGGCGGTCAGCTTCCCGGCTACAAGGTGGACGAGACCATCGCCCGGGTGCGTCACTCCACTCCGGGCGTGGGCTTGATTTCCCCTCCGCCGCACCACGACATCTATTCGATTGAAGATCTGGCGCAGCTCATCTACGACTTGAAGAACGTCAATCCGCGCGCCCGCATTTCGGTCAAGCTCGTGGCCGAAGTGGGCGTGGGCACGGTCGCCGCGGGCGTGGCCAAAGCACATGCCGACGCGATTCTGATTTCCGGCGATACCGGCGGCACCGGCGCCAGCCCGCTCAGTTCCATCAAGCACGCCGGCGCTCCCTGGGAACTCGGCCTCGCCGAAGCCCACCAGGTGCTGGTGATGAACGATCTGCGCGGCCGTGTGCGCCTGCAGACCGACGGCAAGTTGCAGACCGGCCGCGACGTCACCATTGCCGCGCTGCTGGGCGCCGAGGAGTTCGGCTTCTCCACCGCCCCGCTGGTGGCCATGGGCTGCATCATGATGCGCAAGTGCCACCTCAATACCTGCCCGGTGGGCATCGCCACCCAGGACCCGGCCCTGCGCAAGAAATTCGAAGGCACGCCGGAAAACGTCATCAATTTCTTCTTCTTCATCGCCGAACAGGTCAGGCAGTACATGGCGGCGATGGGCTTCCGCTCCTTCGATGAAATGGTGGGCCGCGTGGACATGCTGGATTCGCGAGCGGCCCTCGACCACTGGAAGGCCAAGGACATCGATCTTTCCGCTATCCTGTACAAGCCGGAGATGCCCAGCCGTATCGCCCGCCGCTGCGTGCAAGAGCAGGATCACGGCCTCTCCGAAGCGCTCGACTACAAACTGATCGATCACGCCCGCGATGCCATCGATTACGGCACGCCGGTGGAAATCAAGCTGCCCATTCGCAATGTGCATCGCACCGTGGGCGCCATGCTCAGCGGCGAAATCGCCCGTAAGCACGGTTCCGCGGGGCTGCCCGACAATACCATCCACTGCCAGTTTTCCGGCAGCGCCGGACAGAGCTTCGGCGCGTTCCTCGCCCAGGGCGTGACCCTCGAACTCGAAGGCGATGCCAACGATTACGTCGGCAAGGGGCTCTCCGGCGGGCGCCTGGTGGTCTATCCGCCGCGCGTCTCCACCTTCCAGCCGGAAGAAAACATCCTGATCGGTAACGTCGCGCTCTATGGCGCCACCAGCGGCCAGTCGTTCTTCAACGGCATGGCCGGCGAACGTTTCGCGGTGCGCAACTCGGGCGCCACTGCGGTTGTCGAAGGCACCGGCGATCACTGCTGCGAGTACATGACCGGCGGTATGGTGGTGGTGCTCGGTAAAGTCGGTCGCAATTTCGCCGCCGGCATGAGCGGCGGCGTCGCTTACGTGCTCGATGAGAAGGGCGATTTCGCCGAGAAGCGCTGCAACACCGCGGCGGTCGATCTCGACCCCGTCCCCGCCGAAGACGTCGAAATGCTCTTCTCCCTGATCACCGCTCACGTGGATGCCACCGGCAGCCCGCGCGGGAAATGGGTGCTGGAGAATTGGGACAATATGCTGCCCAAATTCATCAAAGTCTTTCCGCACGAATTCAAACGCGTGCTGGGCTTGCAACGCAAACAGATGGCGGTGGCATAGGAGATCGTCATGGGAAAAGTCACCGGCTTCATGGAATATACGCGGGAGATGCCGCAGCGGCGCGAGCCCGCGGTGCGCATCAAAGACTGGTTTGAGATCTACCAGCCGTTCCCGGAAGATCACCTGCGCACGCAGGCGGCGCGCTGCATGGATTGCGGCGTGCCCTTCTGCCACACCGGCTGCCCGCTCACCAACATCATTCCCGATTGGAACGATCAGGTGTATCGCGGCTCCTGGAAGGAAGCCGTCCGGCAGTTGCACGCCACCAACAATTTCCCGGAATTCACCGGCCGCGTGTGCCCTGCCCCGTGCGAAGCTTCGTGCGTGCTCGGCATCAATGAGCCCGCCGTCACCATCAAGCAGATCGAAAAAACCATCATCGATCACGCTTTCGAGGTAGGCTTCATCACCCCAGAGCCCGCTCCCGTGAAGAGCGGCAAACGCGTCGCCGTGATCGGCAGCGGACCCGCCGGGCTGGCCGCCGCGCAGCAGCTCGCGCGCGCCGGGCACGACGTCACCGTCTTCGAAAAGAACGATCGCATCGGCGGCCTTCTCCGTTACGGCATTCCCAATTTTAAGATGGAGAAGCACCTTATCGATCGCCGCATCGAACAGATGCGCGCCGAGGGAGTGACGTTCGAGATCAACGCGCACGTCGGCAACAGCGTCCGGGTGGAAGACCTGCGCCGCGAGTTCGACGCCATCCTGCTGGCCGGCGGCTCCGAGCAGCCCCGCAATCTTCCCGTCCCCGGCCGCGACCTCAAGGGCATTCACTTTGCCATGGAGTTCCTGCCCCAGCAGAATAAGGTCTGCGAGGGCGACACCGTCGCCAACCAGTTGCTCGCCACCGGCAAGAACGTGATCATCATCGGCGGCGGCGATACCGGAGCCGATTGCCTCGGCACCAGCCATCGCCAGGGCGCGCGCTCGGTCACCCAGTTCGAACTGCTGCCCAAACCCCCGGACACCCGCTCTCCGCTCACGCCGTGGCCTCTGTGGCCCATGCAGTTGCGTATCGAGAGCTCCCATGAAGAGGGCGGCACGCGCGATTGGAGCGTCAGCACCGTGAAGTTCACGGGCGATGACCAGGGCAACGTCAAACACTTGCATGGCGTGCGCGTGACGCCCAAACTGGAACCCATCCCCGGCACCGAATTCACCCTCGATGCCGATTTCGTACTGCTCGCCATGGGCTTCACCGGTCCCGTCAAAAACGGCATGATCGATCAGCTCGGCGTCACCTTGGACCCGCGCGGCAACGTGCTCGCCGACACCAACTACATGTCCAGCGTGCCCGGCGTCTTCGCCGCCGGCGACATGCGCCGCGGCCAGTCGCTCGTCGTGTGGGCCATCGCCGAAGGCCGCAAAGCGGCCGAGGGTATCACCCGGTACCTCACCCCGGTATAGTACCGTCACATCCCCGTCGATGCGCGATAATACCAACTTGACTATCCTGCACCGGCTGTCCATTCTGGTACCTGTTTACAACGAAGAAGAGTTTGTCGGGACTTCCATTCAACGCGCTCTCGATGCTACGCTGCCGGACGGCCTGACCTCCGAAGTGGTCGTCGTCGACGATGCTTCCGACGATGGCACTCCGCAAATTCTCGCCGAACTCGCAGCCCGCTTCCCGGACCGCATCCGCCTCTTCCGCCACGCCGTCAACCAGGGAAAAGGCGCGGCCATCCGCACCGCCATTCAGAAGGCGCAAGGCGAATTCGCCATCATTCAGGACGCCGACCTGGAATACGATCCCGCCGAGTACCCCAAGGTGCTGGGGCCGCTGCTGGCCAATAACGCGGATGTCGTGTACGGTTCGCGCTTCCTGATTTCCGGCGAGCGGCGAGTCATCTATTATTGGCATTCACTCGCCAACCATCTCCTGACCACTGCCTGCAACATGGCCGCCGATATTAATCTGACGGACATGGAAACCTGCTACAAGGCCTTCCGCCTTTCGCTGGCGCGCAGCATTCCCCTCCGCAGCAATCGCTTCGGCATCGAACCGGAGCTCACCATCAAGTTCGCCAAGCGCCTCGCCTCCATCTACGAGGTCCCCATCAGCTATTACGGCCGGACCTATGACGAAGGCAAGAAGATCGGCGCCAAAGACGCGGTCAGCGCGCTGTGGGTGATTCTGCGCTGTGCCCTCACGCGCGACATCTATCTCGATGGAGGCGCCCGCATTCTCGATTCGCTCGCCGGCACCAGGCGCTTCAACCGCTGGATGGCCGATACCGTGCGCCCCTACCTCGGACCCACCGTGCTCGAACTCGGCTCCGGCATCGGCAATATGACGCAGCACCTGCGCCGCCGCCGCCGATCTTACGTAGCCAGCGACATCGACGAGGAGCACCTGGCCCGCCTGCGCGTGCGCTTTCATGGCCGGCCCAACCTGGAAATACGCAAGTGCGATCTCTGCGACCCGGAAGACTTCGCACCCCTCGCGGGACGCTTCGATAGCGTCGTGTGCCTCAACGTGGTGGAACACGTCGAACACGATCTCACCGCGCTGCGCAATATCTTCTCCGCCCTCAAGCCCGGCGGATCCGCCGTCATCCTCGTGCCGCAGGATCAGAAGGCGTTCGGCACCCTCGACGAAGTGCTGGGCCACTACCGGCGCTATTCGGAAGCGCAATTGAAGAGTCTGATGCAGCAGGCCGGTTTCGAAATCGAAACCATGCTGCACTTCAACCGGGTCACCCGCCCGGGCTGGCGTTTTAACGGACAAATCCTCAAACGGCGCACCTTCAGCCGCTTTCAACTGCGCATCTTCGATTCCCTGGTGCCCCTGTGGCGCCGCATCGACCGCTTCTTTCCCTGGCCCGCCGTATCGGTCATCGCGGTGGGACGCGTCCCCCTCGCGGGCGGAAACAAAACGCTTTCGTAAATTAGAATCCCGGGCTGGAAATCGGTGCGAATATGGTGATCATGAAGATCCTGTTCCTGACGCTGGCCGCCGTCTGCTGCGCGCCGGCTGCGGGTCTGAAATATTGGATCGAACCCTGTACCAATTCCGCCGAGTCGGGATGCAAACCGGCCGACCCCGATCTGGCGCAGTGGGCGATGGAAGCGTGGCAAGGGGCGTCCGACGGCAAACTGCGCGCCGAACGGACCATGGTGAAAGACCAGGCGGTCATCAAGGTCTATTGGGTGTCGGCGCGCACTGGTCTGTACGGCGAAACCCGCGGCGGCGACGTGTACGTCCGTCCCGACCCGGGTACCGGACTGCTCCGTGAGACCACCGTCTATCTCACTTGCCTCCACGAGCTCGGCCATGCCTTGGGGCTCGCCCATACTGCCGATTTCGACGATATTATGTACAACTTCCAATACGGCGGAGATCTCGTGGAATACTTCGCACGGTATTTCCGCCGCTTACAGAAGCGCGAGGATATCAGGAAATTCCCTGGTCTCTCGCCCAATGATCGAATGCGTTTAGCTGCCGGACTGTAAGCCGGTTCCTGTACCCTTGCGGGCGGCAGTCATTCATCTGGACCAGCCATCACTGACTGGTTCTAGCGACCTACCCGGAAGTTTTAGCGGGACGGGCCGTCCCTCCTCCCCTATTTGGTCTTGCTCCGCGTGGGGTTTTCCCTGCCGGCGAAATTACTCCCGCCGCGGTGCGCTCTTACC
Source organism: Candidatus Solibacter sp. (assembly GCA_039934035.1). Taxonomy (GTDB): domain Bacteria; phylum Acidobacteriota; class Terriglobia; order Bryobacterales; family Bryobacteraceae; genus Solibacter. Next base: position 96,508 of record JBDTMZ010000093.1, read on the forward strand.
GCACCTTTTCACCCTTACCCCGCTTTGCAGCGAGGCGGTATATTTTCTGTGGCACTTTCCGTCAGGCCCTTGCGAACCTGCCCGGCCGTTAGCCGGCACGTTGCCCTATGGAGACCGGACTTTCCTCCCCCGGGCCCGAAGACCCGGCAGCGACTGCCCGTCCGGCAGCTTCACTCGATTATTGTCGCATCTTTGTCCCCCATGTGTACGTGCGAGCACGCGTTAGTGATCACTAAGACCCTAGATTTGTGGTAGATGGAAGAAAAATCCGGTGTATCCTAGTCGTAGTGGAGTTTCAGGTAGCGGCCTCCGGATTGGGCGATAGTAGGAATTTCGCGCGACTAGGCGGCGCAAAAAAGTCTTTGAATGTTCTTGCACATGTTGGTTAAAGCTGAGGAGAGTTAGAACACAATGAGAAAACTGGCAGCGATAGGCGCGATGGGGCTGTTGGCCTCTGCTCTGTTTGCCCAGGGGCTGAATACGGGCGGTCAGACCAAGGACGATTGGGAGGAAGTCAATTTCGAATTCAATTCCTCCATTCTTTCCGACGGTTACCCGAGCCTACTGCGACTGGCCGAGCTTCTGAGCCAGCATCGCGATTACCGCGTGAAAGTTACCGGACACACTGATTACGTCGGTTCCGCCGCTTACAACGACAAACTGGCAATGAAGCGCGCCGAAGCCGTGAAGGCGTTCCTGGTGAAGTACGGCGTTGCGGACAACCAGGTCACCACCGCGGGCGACGGCAAGCGCGCTCCGGAAGTCGATAACAAAACCAAAGAAGGCCGCTTCATGAATCGCCGCGTGGATCTCTCCCTGCAGGGAGCCAACGGCGTGCTCCTCAAGGAAGGCGGCATCAATGACGTCATCAAAGCGATCAACGATAAGTTGGACGCGATGGCGAAGAAACAGGAAGAGTGCTGCGCTCAGATTCTCAAGCGTCTCGATAAGCTCGACGATATTCTCGCCGGGATGAAAGCCATGCAGGGCGAGAACAGCACCCTGCGCGCGCAGCTCGACGACCTTCGCAATCAGCACAACGCACTCAAGGACCAGGTGGCCGGCCTGCCCAAGCCGCTCAACGCTTCGCAGACGCAGGATATCGCGCACACCGAAGCCATCGGCGCGGTGGACGAGGCCCAGCGGCGCAACAAGAAGTTCTCCATCGTCGGGCTCAATATCGGACCCACGTTCGGACCTTCCCGCACCGGCAATTTCAACGTCAACGGCCGCGCTCAGTTCTTCTCGCCATTTGGCGGAGACGGTACTCACGCGGTCCAGGCTCAGGGCGAGTACAGCTACTACTCGGGCCGCCAGGAAGGCCAGTTCGACCTCGGTTTGGTTAACCGCTGGGGTAACATCCAGGCCGGCGCCTTCGGCAGCTTTAAGTACCTGAACTTCAAAGGCTATCAATCGGGCGGCGGCCTGGGTCAGGCAGCCTTCCTGGTGGATTACATCTTCAGCCGCGGCCGCATCGGCCTGTTCACCACCAAGGGCTTCAAGAATTACGCCGTCCTCAACTCGATGCAGTTGGGCCCGCAGAGCTTCCTGCAGACCTACGCGCAAGTGGTCGACCAGACCGGCGTCAACGCCTTGGTCGGCGTTTGGGGCGATGCGTACATGGAAGGCAACATCGGTTACCTCCGCCGCCACTCCGAAGGCAACGATCGTCCTGGCGGCGCCCTCAAACTCGTCCAGCCTCTCAACGAGCACGTGGCTTTCACCGCGGAATTGGGCCTGAACGAGAGCCTCCTGGGCGTGAAGGATAGCGGCCGTGTCGTCTTCGGCTTCCAGGTCGGCAACTACATGCGGCCCAAGGAATACGCCAAGATGAAGTCCCCTGTCCCGATGGACGTTCCGCGCGTACGTTATGAAATCATGACGCGCCGCTCCGGCAATTCGGCGCCCATCGCCAACGCCGGTCCGGATCAGACCGGAACCTCCGCCGGCACCATCACCCTCGATGGCTCCGGCTCCTACGATCCGGATGGCGATGCCATCACCTATCAGTGGACCCAGATCAGCGGCGCGGGCGTCACTCTGTCAGCGCCCACCGCGGCCAAGACTACCTTCACGGCCGCAGTCGGACAAACTTACGCTTTCCGCCTGACTGTGACCGATGTGGGCGGGCTGAGCAACAGCGCCACCACGCGCGTCGCCATCGGCTCTCCGTCTACCGCGCAGATTGTGCGCTTCGACGCGACCCCGAGCCAGATCCAGCCTGGACAGCAGTCCACGCTCACCTGGATCGTCCAGGGCGCGACCAGCGTCTCCATCAACAACGGCGTGGGTAATGTCGCGGCCACCGGCTCCACCGGCGTGTCGCCGACGCAGACCACCACTTACACCCTGACTGCGGTTGGTCCGGCCGGCAACATTACGGCCACTACCACCGTCACGGTTAGCTCCGGGCCGGTCGTCCCGGGCAACCCGCAGATCCTCCGCTTCGAAGGCAGCCCGCTCAACATCCGGCCGGGTGAGCAGTCGACCCTCAGCTGGACCACCACGGGCGCGACCACGGTGTCCATCTCCGGTGTGGGCTCGGTCACGCCGAACGGCAGCACCACCGTGTCGCCGGCTCAGACCACCACGTACACCCTCTCGGCCACTTCCGCCGATGGCAAGACGGTCACCTCGCCGATCACCATCACGGTGGCGTCGGGTACCATTCCGCAGGTTGTTGTCTTCGTGGCCACCCCGACCACCATCGACGCCGGGAGCTCTACCAAGCTCTGCTGGCAGGTGACGGGAGCGACGGCGATCAATATCGAACCGGGCGTCGGCAGCAATCTGAACTCTAACGATTGCGCCACCGTCAGCCCGAGCGTCACCACCACCTACACCCTGACCGCGACCAACGCGAGCGGCCAGATTCAGGCCAACGTGACGGTCAACGTGGGCGCCGTGAAGATCACGTCGTTCACCGCCAACCCGGTCACCTCGACGGCCGCCGGCAACCCGGTAGTCCTCTCCTGGACCACGCAGAACGCCAGCTCGATCGTCCTGATCGGCAGCGAACTCGGAGCGCAGACCCTGCCCGCCAACGGCAGCTTTACGGTCAATCCGATTACCAACTCGGTCTACACCTTGACCGCTTACGGACCTGGAGGCCAGACCGTCAGCGCGACCATCTCGGTGTTCGTGAGGTAATCCAACCCGGTAGTGCAGTAAGAAAGGGCGGCCGAAAGGCCGCCCTTTTTCTTTGTGCGGTGCCCCTGATTGGATCTTTGTGAGGCAGCCATTCCTGGCTGCCGCCTCCCGGTGGGACCGACGATCGTTTTTCGTCGTCGGTCCGTTTCTTCTCCCATGTGCCCCAATGGCACTTCGAAACTGCGCGGACCGACGACGAAAAACGATCGTCGGTCCCACCAACTCCCCAACTCCCACCAGTTCCACCAGCTAACGGAGAAGCTGCGCCACCGCTGCCTTCCGGCAATTCACCGCGCGCTGTAACGGCGTAGCGCCCTTACTGTCCCGCGCATCCCTCCGCGCGCCCAATTCCAGCAGCGTGCGCGCCGTCTCCACATGCCCGCGCCGCGCTGCCATATGCAGCGGAGTCGATCGCGTCACCCCCGCGCACGCGTTGACATCCGCGCCCGCCCCCACCAGCGCTCGCACAATCCGCGGTCCGGCCTCCGATCCGCATTCATTGGCCACGGAATAGAGCGCGGTATGTTTCCCGATCCGCAACAGATCCGGGTCCGTACCCAGCCGCAGCAGCAGTTCCACCACCGGCAAGCATCCCGCCCCCGCCGCGTAATGCAACAACCCGCGTCCCCCGCACTTGGCCGTTGCCAGCGAAGCGTCTTCCCCTACCTTCTCCATCGCAAAAGCGATCAACCGAGGCCGGCCTGTTTGCAGCATCCGCGCCAACAATCCCACCAATACCGACCGACGCCCCGCAAACCGCGGTGCCAGCGCGAGCGCTTCCTCATCGCGCCCGCCGGCGATCGCCGCGATGGCCGCGTCCAGCACCCGCTGATGCGCCCAACGCTCCGCCAACTCCGCCTGCTCGGGAGCCCGCGCTTCCCCGCCCATCACATAGGTCGACGAGCGCTCGAAGAACTGCATGAAGGCCGCCCCCGTCTCCCCATCCACCGCTCCGTCCAAAGTCGCCCGCATGTGTTGGAGCCAGGCCGCACGCTGCGCCGCCTCGATCCGGAAGCGCGCATGCGATTCCCGCAAACTCAACCACCAGCGGTGCTGCGTCTGCCCTTCGTCGCCCTCCAGGAATTGGATTAGAAACGCGGCCATCTCCTCGATCGCGCACTTCTGTGATTTGCCCGGAAACAAGGGACGCAGCACCGGGTCTTTCGCTACCCTCGCGTAGAACGCCGCACTCAGCCGCCGGCATCCCGACTCACCGCCAAGCGCCGCCAGGAGTTCTGAGGTATTCGACACCAGACCATTCTATAGCGCGGTGACGACGGCGGGATTTTCAGTACCGCAGCTCGAGTTCCTGGGCAGGCAAGGGTGCGACATTCGCTTCCCGGTAGATGAACTTGCCGCCTTTCATCGCCAGATGCACCAGATTGGTGCCCAGACTCTGTCCCAGATCGCGGTAGTGCCCGGCATTCAGAATCAGCAGATCGGCGGATTTGCCCGGCTCGAGCGACCCCACCTGATCGCCGCAGCCCAGCGCGTAAGCGGAATTGATGGTCGCCGCCGAGAGCGCTTCTTCCAGCGTCATGCCCAGCCGCCCGCTGGCCAGCGCGACCACGGTCTGCATACTCAGCGTGGGCGTGTGGCTCAAATTGAAATTACTCCCCAGCGCGATCGCGGCGCCGGCCTCGATCAGCGCACGCGCCGGCGCCACGCGGGCCTGCTCATCGAAACTGGCGTTGGGCACCAGCGTGACCGTCAGCCCGGCCTCGCCCACCCGCCGCGCCAGCGCGTCGTCGATGTACTCCAGGTGATCGATGCTGGAAACCTGATGCCGGATCGCCAGTTCGATCGCCCCCGCCGGATCGGGCCCGTCCGCGTGAATCTTGAGTTCGAAGCCCAGTTGCCGCGCAGCCTGCAGATAGCGTTCAAAATGGGGCAGCAGGGCCTTATCGGACTCCCATCCCAGATCGGCGAAAGGAGCCACGCCACGGCGCCTCACCTTGGGCAGCAACTCGCTCACCATCCACTCCGTGGCCAGCTCACATTTCTCGCAAGGGCCCGGGCGAAGGCGGAAGAAGAAGGTCGGCACCAGGGCCAGAGGCTCGCTGCGCAGCGCCTGCAAGACTCGCAGCAACTTACTCTCGCCGCCCTCGTCGAGTCCCCCTCCGGTCTTCACCTCGGCGGTAGTGGTACCGTGGCGAGCCATGGCCTCCAGGCAGGTCCTTGTGCGCGCCTCCAGGCGGTGCCCGGTGGCCGCGTGCAGCGCGCGCACAGCGGATTCCCGGTCCGGCACGTCGATTCCCGGCGGCGGAAAGGCGACGTGTGTATGGGCGTCGACAAAGCTCGGCATCACCACACGCCCTGCCGCATTGATTTCGATGGCATCGCGCGCCTGTGCCAGATTTTCCACCCGGCGGCTGGGCCCGACTTCCTGTAGAAGTCCGTCCCGGATCAGGATCGCGCCATCCGGGATTACATTGATTTCGCCTAACGCGGTCCGTCGGCGAGGACCCCGGGCTCCGCGCATGGTGACCAGGTTGCGGGCGCCCCGGATAATGATCGTCTCCAGTTTATACCCCCCCATACTGTAACATTAGTACTGGAACTAATTGCCATTTCCCCCTATGGCTAAGCAGACACCGCCCCCCGGAAACCGGCGAATCAAGACATTGGAACGGGTCTTTTCCAAGGCCGGAGCGGGCTCCCGCACCGACGCACGAAGCTGGATCGGCGCCGGCAGGGTTCGCATCAATGGGCGGATTGTTCAAAACCCCGAGCACTGGGTCGATCTCGATTCCGACCGGGTAACCCTCGACGGGAAACCGCTGAAGTCCGCCGCCAAAACCTATATCCTGCTCTACAAGCCCAAGGGCTACCTCACCACCTACCGCGACCCGGAAGGCCGGGCCACCGTTTACGACCTGATCCCTGACGTGGAAGCGTGGGTATCGCCGGTCGGCCGGCTGGACCTCGACACCAGCGGGCTGCTCATCCTGACCAACGATACGGATCTGACGGAGCGGTTGACCAACCCCGATCACCAGGTCCCGAAAACCTATCAGATCAAGGCCGGCACACGCCTGACCGAGGCGCAGTTGGAAAGTCTGCGTCAGGGGGTACAGCTCGGCGACGGTCCCACCCGGCCCGCCATCGTAGCCAGGTTGCGCGACAGCGAAAAGTATACCTTCCTGGAAATGACCATCACCGAGGGGCGCAACCGTCAGGTGCGCCGCATGCTGGAGGCCGTGGAGAGTAAGGTACTGAAGTTGGTACGCACGGCCATCGGTCCCATCCGTATCGGAGACCTGCCGGTTGGCAAGTGGCGCCCGCTGACCGCCGAAGAAGTCCAGATCCTGACCGGACGCCGGACCCGGGCGGGAGCACAGGCCCAAGCTCACTAACCGGCTGCACCTCACTGATCCTACCGAGACGCGCGCGTGAGCAAGCGATCTCTTGGCCCTTCGACCCCCGCATGCCAAGCTGCTCCAGGCCTGCTTCTTTTCGCTAGTCGGAGTGCCAGCGCACGGCGGCGAAGACCCCGCCGAGAGACCCGCGGAAATAGTAGTCGGACTTGGGACTGGTACGGAAGATGAAGCCCTTCACGCCGACCTGCAGTTCGACTTTGCCGGTGCGATAGGCAACCGAGGCATCGGCGTCCCCGACGTACCAATGGCCAGGCCAGCCGAAGCCGGCGACGTTGGCCTCGAAGTGGACGTGGCGACTGGCGTACTGATGCACACCCAGCCCGAAAGACGGCGTCAGGATGGACTGGTTACTAAACGTCGAATAGGAGATGAGCGCTCCGGTGGAGGGGTCCTGCGTAGACGACAGGATGGGCGCATCCACCACGGTCTTCATGTTGATGTAGTGCAGCTGGAAGAGGGTCTTCAGCCGGAAGTGGCGCGCCTCCACGGGATAGGGCCAGGTGAGAAATTCGTAGGAGATCTTAAGGTCGCTCAGCTTGGCACTGGTCGAGAGCAGATCGCCCTTGGCGTAGCCCTGGGAAAAGATGGTCAAGTCGTTCTGAGCGATCTGTTCGCCGCTTTTCTTGGCCTGCCAGTAGGAGAACTTGAGGCTATTATGCAATCCCGCGGCAACGCCGAACTCGGCGCCGAAAGCACCGCGCGCGCGGCCGGGCAGCTCCAGGTGCGAGGGATTTACGAAATTAGTCTGTTCTCCCTTTTCCGCCACCATGCTGCTGTAGGGAAGCCAGCCGGTAATCCCGATATACCACCCGGCCTCTCCGGGCATGCGCACGTCGGTCACCTTGGGCGGCGCCGGCGGCAGTTTCAGGCGTCGGACCTGATCGGCCGGCTGCGGAGTTTCCTCGGCCGGCGGTTCTTCCTGCGGTGGCGGTTGCGGAGGCGCTGGCTGCTGCGGAGCGGGAGTCTGTGCGGGCGCCTGTGCGGGGGCTTGGGCGCTCAGCGGCGCCGGCGCCCAAAGCAGTACAAGCGAAGCCAACAGGAGACAGGAACAAAGTAAGCCAGTTCGAGAAATCTTCACGTACGCCTCAAGCATTGGAATTAGCCGGCAGAGACCGGCGCAGGGCCACGGTTGCACCGGTGGGTCCAAACCGTTCAATTGTGGGCTGCCCTTCTATTTTGCCTCAAATCAACGGCATGGCGCAGAAAATCAGTACCCGCACGATTGTTGCCGGAACGGCACAGGTGTAGAATTCGCGTAACCTTTTACGCGTTCGCAGGTATTGGATATCGAAACGGAGAGACGGTGGAAGACGAACTGGTGATGCAGGAGGTCCGGGAAGGCGATGTCGGCCGGCTGGAAGTGCTGTTCGACCGGCACTACGCCGGGATCCTCCGCTATTTCAACTACCTGACGTCGAACCGCACGCTGAGCGAAGACCTGGCCCAGGACGTATTCTTCCGGGTCTTGAAATACCGGCAGACCTGGCAGACGGGCGCCAATTTCCGCCCCTGGCTCTACCAGATCGCGCGCAACGTGTTCGCCGACCAGTTGGGCAAACAGAAGCCCGAAGTCGCGCTGCCCGAAGAGGCGCGCGAGATTCGCGGGGCGGATGCTCCCCCCGATCGTGAATTCCAGAAGAAGCAGGAGTCCCTGATGCTGCGTCGAGCCCTCGCCGCCATGCCCTGCGAAAAACGTGAGGTCCTCATCATGAGCCGCTTCCTCGACCTGAAGTACGAGGAAATCGCGACCGTCCTGAAATGCGAAGTGGGAACTGTCAAGGTGCGAGTCTACCGGGCCATGCGGGATTTGACCGACCGGTTTTTCGCCCTCAGTGGAGAACGAGCGTCATGAATTGCGAACGCATTCGAGAACAGATTCCGGAAGCGCTCGCCGGACGGCTGTCCAAGGCCGACCGCGAGACCCTGGTGGAACATCTGGAAAGTTGCGGCGCCTGCCGCACCGAAGTGGCCGAACTCAATGCCGTATGGAGGGGGTTGGAAGCCGTGAAATCAGGAATGGACGCGGCGCCCGATAGCGGAGCCAAAACCCGGTTCCAGGACATGCTGGCTGCCTATCAGGCCGGCATGCAGGCGGCGCAACCGGTGGTGCGGAAGAACAACGTGGCCGGCATCCCTGCCCGTCCCGTCTGGCAGGCGGCGATCGCGGCCGGCCTGGTGCTCTGCGGCATTCTCTTCGGCCGTTATCTGCCGCAAACCAGCGGCGGCAGCCCGGAGCTCGCCCAACTGCGCAGCCAGGTGGAAAACCTCAACCAGATGGTGGCGCTCTCCATGCTGCAAGGCCAGTCGCCCAGCGCGCGCATGCGCGGCGTCACCTATAGCGAACGCATCGCACAGCCCGATCCGCAGGTGCTCGACGCCCTGCTGCAGGCCGTCAATCACGATAGCAGCGTCAATGTACGCCTCTCGGCAGTCGACGCGCTGCAGAAATTCGGCGGCGACCCCGAGACGTCGCGCGCCATGGTCCGTTCCATTCCCGAACAGGACTCCCCGCTCGTGCAGATCGCCCTCGTCGATATGCTGGTGCAACTGAACGCCCGCGTGGCGGCGCCCGACCTCGCCCGCCTGGCTAACGATTCCGAATTGAACGAAATGGTCCGCCAGCGGATGCTGTGGGCGGTCAACAAACTGGAGACAAAATGAGACTCGCTTGGACCCTGGCGCTGGCCGCCGTTCTGCCGCTCGGCGCGGCCGGCTGGGATGACGATCACCAGTGGAAGCTGGACGAGAAAGAGACCCTCCGCCGTTCCTTCGACACCGGCGCCTCCGGGCGCAAACTGCTGGTCGATAACATCCACGGCTTCGTGCATGTTACCGGCTACGGCGGCTCGCAGGTGCAGGTGTCGATCGAAAAGCACATCTTCGCCGATTCCAGCGAGGCCCTGGCCGAAGCCAAACGCAGCGTCAAAATGGATATGTCGCAGCAGGGCAACTTCGTGCGCCTTTACGAAGACGGCCCTTTCCGCAACGGCAACGACGGCACGAACTATCGCGGCGATCGCTATTACGGCTATCGCGTCGTCTTCGATTTCGAAGTGCAGGTTCCCTTCGACACCGAACTCGTCTTGAAGACCGTGAACCAGGGCAACATCATCGTGAAGAAGACCACCGGCGACTACGAGATCCGCGGCCTCAACGGCGGCATCGAGATGGAAGACATCGCGGGCTCCGGCAGCGTCCACACCCTGAACGGCAAGGTGAAAGTGAGCTACACGCGCAATCCCACAAAAGCCACGGAGTATAAGACGCTCAACGGCAGCGTGGACATCTACTTCCAGCGCGATTTAAACGCCGAGCTGAAATTCAAGAAGCTGAACGGCGCAATCTACACCGATTTCGAAGTCGCCGCCGTGCCGCGGAAGGCCGACGCCGGCGAGAACCGTGACGGCAAATTCGTCTACCGCAGCGGCGGCGGACGTGTCGCCGGACGCGCCGGCAAGGGCGGTCCGGAATTGAGCTTCGATACGCTCAACGGCAATATCCGCCTGCATACGAAGACCATCTGATTCGAGGAAAATGCAATGCAACCATACATCGCCCTTTTGGGCATCCCCGTGGTGTTCTGCGGACTCGGCCTGGCGCAGGACAACGATACCGACCGCGTCGTCGTGCCGGCACGCAATACCACCCATGCCCGCAAGGTGGACGTGAACGTGATGGGCGGTTCCATTACGGTGAAGGCGTACTCCGGCAAAGAGGTCATCGTGGAGGCGCGCAACACCGCCGGACGCAATCGCGCGCGCCGCGAAGATCGGGTGCCCGAGGGCATGCACCGCATCGACGGCGTCACCCGCGGACTCTCGGTCGAAGAGGAAAACAATGTCGTCACCGTGCGGATTCCCGGCGCCCAGCACGGCGACCTGACCATCTCGGTCCCGCCCGACACCAGTCTGACGCTGCACACCATGAGCGGCGAAATCAATGTGGAGGGAGTGAAGGGCGAACTGGCAGTCGACACCATGAACGGCAAGATCAATCTGAAGGACGTTTCGGGGTCGGTACTGGCCAACACCATGAACGGCGCCATGACGGTGGTAATGGACGCGGTGGATGCCGGCAAGCCGCTCTCCTTCACCAGCATGAATGGCACCATCGACGTGACGCTGCCGGCGAGCTTCAAGAGCAATGTGAAGATGCGGACCGATCACGGCGCGATTTATAGCGACTTCGATTTCCAGCCTGGCTCGGGCGGCGCCGTTACTCAGAAGAACGATACCCCGGACGGCAGGTTCAAGGTCAAGATCGATCGCACCATCAGCGGCACCATCAATGGCGGCGGCACCGAAACCACCTTCAAGACTTATAACGGCACCATCTACCTGCGTAAGAAGAAGTAAGTCAAAACCCCTCTGGCAAGCGACCGTTCGAGATGGCCTGTTCCCCGCTGCAAAACGCACCGGAACAGGCCATCGCTTTTCCAGCCGGAAGGAGTGTCCTCCAGCGTGGCCTGGCATTGCCAGACCCAGTCCGTCAGCGATTCACGCCCAGCAGTATGTACGGCGTCTCCACTTCCAGATCGGGGTAGATCCTCCCGTTGCCCTGGCGATCCACCACCTCCACGAAGTACATCAAGTCCCATTGGGGATCGATGAACGAAGCCGGAATCGAAGCCGTATACAATCCGCTGCCTGACGGGCTCATCTCCGCCGTCTGATAATCTTCCTTCTGATTCAGGTGGCGGTACCGCAGTCGGATCCACTTCACGCCCGCCGCACCCGTCACCTTCGCCTGCACGACGAAATTCTTCCCCGGGACCGCCTGCGTCTGCCCCGGCACAAACGTCACCACTGGCAGCGCCGCCTTGGCATCGCGCGCCGGAATACGCGCCGGCTTCGCGTCAGGATTCGGTTTGGCCGCCTGCCGCTCTGCCACCAGTTGATCGAACTCCGTGGTCAGCAGTTTCAACTCGTCCTTCCAATGCCGCGGAAAGCCTCTCGCCGTCGTGCCGAATGCCATGTCGTCGATGTAAAAGTCGCCCGCCGCTTCCACCAGATCCCGCCACGCCTGCACCGCGTTGCGCTCGTCAGCCACCGCCTGGTCAAACGCCCCGAGATCTCCCGACTGCTTGTACAGGTTGTAATCCACCCCTCCGAGTTGACGCCACGAGTGATAGCGGGCCAGCGCCGCCAGAATCTTCGCATCCGTCATCGTCGCCTTCCATTCGTTGCCGTTCGCGCGCTCGCCCGCGCCGGCCTGCGCCGCCGCCACCTCCGCCAGAATCGCGTCCGACGTCTGTGCGAACCAGCGGCTGATTTCCTCCGGGCGCCGCATCGCCGTGTCCGTGCCGTTGAGGATGCTGGTGGCTCCCTCGCGCACGTTCATGAACTGTGCAATGTCGCTCCCCTCCTCGCGCTGCGCGTAGCTCGGCAGGCTGCCAAGATGCATCATTTCGGGCCACCCGCTGGTGGTCGGAAACATGCTGTACGGGACGCTCGCCGCCACAATGCGCGGCAGCACCCTGCTGGCCAGTTGCAGCGCCTTCATCACATGCGGACCGGCCACCGGCCCGAAGCGCTTCACGAACTCCATTTCCCAAACATCGGCAGACGCTTGCGGGTTATACGATAGCCGGCCGAAGACGCGATAGAAGGCCCAGTAGCGCTCGAATTCGTAGTCGAAATACCGGTAGCGGGAATTCAGGAAATCGCGCGGCTTGGTGTCATGCGGATCGCCCAGCATCTTCGTGGCCAGCATTTCCGTGACGGCCAGCCCCTGCCCGTTGTACAGCCGCGCACTCTGCGCCATGCGCCGCGCATACTCGGCGTCGCTCCACAACAGCAGGCGCGCCGTGCCGCCATTCCAAAGCGTCCAGTTCACCTGATAGGTCTGCGGATAGTCCAGCAAGTCCGCGTAGCTGTGCCGCGCATCCATCTGGTTCTGTTTGTTGACGTGGCTCGGATGGTACGGCAGCCCCATCTGCTCCATCCAGATTTTGGTGTCCAACTGCACGCTGATGCCCTGCGCCTGCGCGTCGCGGATTACCGATTTCGGCAGGCCCTTGGCGCGCAGTTCCAACCGCACATCCCGCTTGCTCTTACTGTAGAAACCGAAAACCTCGTGCCAGAAAGCCTCGATCTCCTCGTTGAGCAGCCCGGATTCGTTGTGCATGCGGAATTGCGTCTCGTGGATATCCGGAAACGTCTCGTAAAACTTCTTCAACGCAGCTACCGTGTACGGCACCAGGTTCTGCGGGGTGATGCCCCAGACCAGACCGGCTGTCGGCATAGTGCCGTCCGCCGCCCACGGAATGGCGCCCCCCTGCCCGTTGCGCGTGCGGCCTCGGTAGATGTGTTCCCAGATCCCGGGCTTTACGTGGATGCCGCGCTCCGCGGCCAGGCGGAGCACCGTCTTCAAGTCGGCCAGGTTGCGCGCCTGCTGCTCCGCGGTCAGCCCGGTCACGCGCACATCCGGAAAGCCATCGACATTATAGAAATAGGGATACAGCGGAGTCATGTAGCCGCCGTCTTCATAGCCGAACGTCAGCACCAGGCGATTGATTCGATCCGCCGCGAACATGTCGAAGTAGCGGATCCAAAACTTCTCGTCGTGGAGGTGGCTTTCGAAGTACGCCTGATTCATGGTGAAGATAGTGACGCCGCGCTCCGCCAGATACGGTTTCTCGGCGGCATCGCGCGCGAATTGAAACGGGTCTGCCCCGGCCGCCCAGCTCACACGGTCGGCCAGATCCAGTGCCGCGTACATCAGGCCCGTGCCGTCGGACCCGGCGAGCACAATCGCGGGCTTCCCCTGATAGCGAATGCCGGTGCGAATGGTCAACGCTTCCGCCCCGCTCGGAACCGGAGCGCTGGCGCCGGATAGCGCGGCGGCCGCAGCCCCGCGCGCGCCGGCCAGACCTGCGAGCACCACGACGTCCGCCGCTTGCGTTTCTCCCGCACCCTCGGCCACCGTGATGCCCTTGGCGCGCAGTGCTTCCGTCAACTTGCCGATACCGTGCCTGGCAGTCGCATCCAAGCCGGAATCGGTAATCACCGTGACCTTGCGCACGGACTTGGCGGTCGCGCCGGCGGGCTGGCGTTGCGGCTCCGGACTGGCCAGACTGACCACTTCGACAACCAGGCCGAGCGCGAGTAGCGCGGGAACCAAAGCCAGCTTATAGCCGGCGGGCACTCGTTTCATGGGGTTTCATCCTTTCTCACAGGGAAGCGCTTCTATGCACCCTATTGGAGCCGGCGACACGTTCGCCGGTGCGCCTTGTGCCAACCGTATCACGCCGCTCCCGCCCCGGCAAACCAAATGCTACGGCCGGCGGAGGCAATCGGAAGGGGGCCTGCTTCCGGACTGCCACACCGTGCTGCTCGACCTCGGCAACCCTTCGCGCCCGCCCGAGCCCGCAGCCGTGCTATTTCACTTCCGGCGGCGGTCCCACATACGGCTTGTACCCGTTCTGCCGCATCACCTCGTGGGCCGTCTCCACGTGCTCCGGCAGGACATAGAAGAAGGCGCCGGTGCGCACGGAGCTGAAGATCACGCCGCCGCGGTACTCATCGGCCTCGACGCCATAATCAACATTGGCCGCGGTGAAGATCTCCTCCAGGCGTAGGGAATCTTTCAGCCGCTTGCCGATGTAAATCAATACCGGCTCTTTCTGTTCGAAGTACGCTGCGTCCTGCTTCACTTCCACCAGTGTAAACTGAGGACCATATGCTGGCTCGCGCTGCTTTACTTTGCCTGTTGCCGGTGTTGCCCGTTGTGGCCGCCGATTGGAATCCGCGGCTGGCCGCGCAGTACCTCGACGCGCGCCAGAAGGAATGGTTCGAGTGGCCCACGGCCAACGCCAACGCGAAGCCGTGCGTGAGTTGCCACACCGGCATGACGTACCTGCTCGCGCGTCCCGCCTTGCGCCGCGCGCTGGGTGAAGACGCGCCCACGACTTACGAGACGGGGTTGCTGGCTTCGCTGCGCTCCCGTGTCGAAAAGCGCGAGCCGCCCGCGGCTCCCGCTCTCGGTGTGGAGACCGTGTTGGCCGCCCGCTTCCTGGGCTCGCCCGAAGCGTTGGATCGCTTGTGGGCGCTGCAGGTGAAAGCAGGCGACACCAAAGGTTCGTGGAACTGGTTCAGCCTCGATCTCGACCCGTGGGAGATGCCGCACTCGCGATTCTATGGAGCGGCGCTGGCCGCCATGGCGCTGCCCGCCGCCGAACAGTCGCGGCCGGAGGCCAAAGACCTGGCTGCATTTTTGCAGCGCGAACAGGCGGCGCAGCCCTTGCACAATCGCCTGATGCTGCTCTGGGCCGCCACGCGTTTCCCCGCGCTGTTGGGCGCGCCGGAACGCCGCGCAATCGTCGACAAGGTGTGGCAGGCGCAGCAGGAGGATGGCAGTTGGACTGCCGCGGCGATGGGACCGTTCACCGCGCATGCGGCCGCGCCGGAAGCTCCCGGCGCCAATGCCTATATGACCGCGTTTGCAGCATACGTGATGCAGCAGGGCGGCGATTCCGCCAATCCCAAAATGGCGCGCGCGCTGAACTGGCTGCGTACCCATCAGGATCCGGCTACCGGAAGCTGGCTCGCGGTCTCCATGAACAAGCAGTTCCCCACAGGCTCGCAGCAGTCGAAATTTATGTCGGACGCCGCCACCGCGTTTGCCGTCCTGGCGCTGCTCGGCCCCACCACGATGTAACGGCATAAGGCCTTGGTTCAGGCGAGTGGTCCGATCTCACATACAAATCCGCACCGCGCGGCGATCGATCTCGCTGCCCGCCGCATCCAGCGTTTCCCGCGAAAGCGTTCGCTGAATCTCCTCGAATAGTTCGCGCTCTTCCCGCCGTATGTGGGTAGAAATCAACTCACAAAACCGCTCCAGCAATTCCGCCGTTGGCACACTGCGCACTTCTGCGACCATCGCCTCCATCGCACGATGTTCCGCGATCAGCTCCGCCACAATCGGCAAATCGCCGCAGGCCGGAAACAGCACCTGCTCTTCAATCTCAAAATGATTCACCAGTTCGAGTTCGTAGCGATCGATCACGCGCTGTGCGAGCTTCGCAACGTTGCCCGCCGACCCGTCCGACGCCAGCGAGCGCCGCGTCATCACGGCCAGCGCGAGCCCGTTGTGGTGCTGTTGCGAAAGCGGAATCAGACTGGCATCGCGGAGCATTCGCCCATTATCGCACCGGCCTGCCGCACGATCGCTAACTGCACGATCGCTTACTGCACAATCATCGAAGCGCGCGGAAATGCGAACTTGCGGCCCACCTCGTCCACCACGTTGATCTGGCAAACGTACTCACCCCGCGTCACGTCCTTGAGCGGAATCTCGATCTGCACCGGCACCGCTTCCGGCCGCGTCGCCGCCAGTTGCGTCGCTTCCACCGGTCCCACCTCGAAGGTCTTCACGCCCTTCTTGTTGAACAGGCTCATGCTCACCTTCACGCGCCGCTTCTGCGTGTCGGCGGGATCCGGCAGCGCGTCGTAGACGTCGAAATTGACGTACATGCTCTGATTCCGGCGGAAAACATGCGTAATGTTCGGCACCACTTTGTGCGCGCCCACAATCAGCGGATTGGCGCCCACTTCCTTGCGCGAGAAACGCTCCGCCATGCCGACCGCCGCCGTAACCGGCTCGCGCTGGTTGCTCAGAATCACCGAACTCAACTTCAGCCCCGAGGTATCCGCGCTGAGATCGGGCACCGTGAAGCGACTTTCAAACGTCCCCATCTTGCCCGTGATGTTCTCGCGCACGACAAACTTCATGTGATACTTGCCGGGCTCCAGCGTGAAGCCCGCGTCGTACTGAAAGCTCTTGCGCGCCGCAGTGGTAGGCGGCGCTTTGGGGTCCGCGGGAGCCGCCGCCGGAACAGGAGTCGCCGGTGCCGCCGCCGCTCCGGGCGCCGGGACAGGCGCCGCCGCCACGGTCGCTGCATTCAGCTTAATTTCAATCTTGTCGCGGACGTTGCCCACCACCGCGCGCCGCTCATCCTGAATCTGGCCGGCGAAATCGAACTGCGTGGTGGCCGCTCCGCCCTTGGCCGCCAGCGCGATCACGCTGCCCGGAATTTTGATCGATACCGGCACCAGATACGCGGTGGGGGTAATCCGGAAATAATCGATCTGCAATTGCAGCGGCAGGTCGGTCGCGGGGTCGCCCGCCGACAGCGCCTCCTTCAATTGCTGCTCCTTATCCTGCGCGTTCAGTTTGCCCCAGATCTTTTCGGCGTAATAGCCCTCGCGATGCTCCAGCTTCGCCGCCAGTTTGGGATTGTTGAGCTTGACCGAAATCTTGCGGAATTTGCCGTCCGCCGCATTATTGCTGCTGTAATACCCCACCAGGTAATAGCTGCCCATCGCCTCCTGCGTGCGCGTGATTCCCAACGCGATATCGTTGCTGTCGAAGAAACTCTTGCCGCCCGTCTCCGACGCCAGCGTGAACAGCGTGTCCTGCGATGCCAGTTGGCTGGAGCGCTGCGAATTCACCGCCGACCCGTTGAAGTTGCCGGCTCCACGCGAGCCGCCTTTGGACGCGCCGCCGCCCGGCGGGTCTGCCGTCAAGCCGCGCGTATCGATGGAATAAATCGCCAGGTTCGCCTTGGTAGCGGCGTTGATTGCCGACTGCAACTGCGCTTCGTTGTCCAACCCGTTGCGCGTCACCCCGCCCGAGAAATAGACCAGCGCCTTCTTCTCCGGGAACGACGCCAACATCTTCGCGGCCTGCTCGATGGCTGCCAGCTTTTTATCCGTGCTGAAGATGTTGAATTCGGTTTCATCGGCGACAAACGCGGCCTGCGTGTCTTCCCCGTTCTCGTCGCCGGTATCAGCCAGCGCGGCCAGTTCGCTGGCTTCGCCGATCGGCATGTTCTTGATGACCTGCGTCAAAACATCGCGGTCGCTGGTGAAATCCGTCAACACCTGAATCGCGCTGGCGTAAAACAGCACCGCCACCACATCGTCCTTGGTGACGCTCTTCTTCAGATATTCCAAAGCGCCATCCTGGGCGCGCAACTGGTCCGGCACCTGCATCGACGAGAAGTCGAAAAAGAACACCATGAGCCGCTTGTCGTGATACTGAATCTGGCCGGGCGTCGATGACGTGATGGTGGTCTTCGGCGCTTCGGGAAGCTTGAACTGTTCGTCGAGCGTCAACTCTTTCGGCGGCTCCGGCGTGCTCGAAATCTTCTGGTATTCGAAGACCGAAACCTTCTGCGGCTTGCCGTCTTCCAGCACCGTGAAATCTTCCGCCTTCAGCCCCTGCACCGGCATGCCGCTCTTATCCTTCGCGGTGACGTTGACAATCACGAGGTTCGAGGTCGCTTTGAACGTGACGGTGCCGCCGGACGGCGCGGCTGCCGGCGCCGGCGCCTGCTGTCCGCTCGCCGGCAGCAGCATCAGCAATGTGAGAAAGGTCGAAATCAGGCTCTGGTTCCGCATATGCCTCAAAAGTTAAACCGCGAATTCAAGGTCAGCGATCGCGTGGCCGAAGCCGCCGTCGGCAGCCCGTAGTTGGCCGAGTTCACGGTGGTTCCGACGCTGGTGATGACCACGTGATTGAACAGGTTCTGCGCGTTCGCCGAGAAGGTCAGGGTGCGGCGGCCTTCGCCGAACCGGAAAGTGCGGTTCATGCTCGCGTTGAAACTCGTCCGGAACAGTCCGGGAATCGTCGTCCGGCCCGCATTGCCGAATTGCCCCGCCACCGGAGTGGTGAAGGCCGCGGGATTGAAGTAGGGATGGCCGTCGGCATGAATCGACAGTCCCGTAGCCTGCGCGCGCAAACTTCCGCCGCCCGCCGCAAGACCGCCCGTATTGGACAGGTTGCCCGAGACATGCGCGGTCAGCGGCGTGCCCGTTGTCGCTGTGAAAGTCCCGTTCATGTTCCAGCCGCGCAGCACCTTGGTCCGCCAACCGCCGTTGCGCAGCAGCCCGCGGACCCCCACGGGCGAGGAAAGCTGGAACCCCGTGTTCAAATTGTGCCGCTGGTCGAAGGTGGAAAGCGCGCGCTCCAGTCCGCGATTGTCCAGGAACTGCACCACCGTGCCTCCCGTGCCATTGAAACTCGAAGCGTCGTCGATGCCCTTGCTAAACGTATAGAGCGAGTTCGCCGACACGCTGCGCGAAAGCCGCCGCGTCAGCCGGATCTGCCCGGCCTGATAAGTGGAGTTCGCTCCGTACGTCTGATAGCTGAAACTGGTGGCGTTGCCAATCTGCAGGCCACCGTCCGTGATGGACGTGTTGGAGCGGTTGGGATTCTCCAGGATGCCCAGGTGCGTTCCCTTGGTGCCGATGTATTCGGTGTCCAGCACCAGGCCGTGCGGCAGGGTGTGCTGTACGCTGACGGTCCACGTCTGCGCGTACGCGACCTGGAAATTCGGATCGATGGCATACGTATTGGTCAAGGTGCCAGGCTGGGTCGCGAACCCGTTTTGGATCGTCAGCGGAAGGTCGGTGCTGGTGGTCAGCGAGGCGGAGGTGGCGAAGGGCGGCTGCGCCGCCATGGAACTGGCGATCTGCGCGTATGACGAGCCGCTATAGAAGATGCTATAGCCCGCGCGAATCAGCGAATTGCGGCGCGCGAACGGACGCCACGCCAAGCCGAAGCGCGGCGAAAAATTGCGCGGCGCCGAGCGCACGATACTGGCCGGCAATTCGCCCGAGTACGGACCGTTCTGCCCCGAAGTCACCACCGCGACGGCCGTGAAGCCCGGGCTCACATCGAGATTCGCCAGATGGCCGCGCAACTCCGTGTAGGGCGCGAAGTATTCGTAGCGCAGGCCGAGATTGATGGTCAGGCGCGCGCTGACGCGGAAATCGTCCTGCGCGTAAGCGCTCGTGCTCCAACTGCGGAAGTAGTTGTTGGCGCTGCCGAAGCGCAGCGAACTGCTCTGCGGCATGCCCAGCAGAAAGTCGGCAAAATCGAAGCCCGTGCCCTTTACCGGCTGCCCCTTGGCATCCAGCTGGCTGGTCACCAGGCCGCTAAAGGAAAATGAGCCGCGCGCATTCTGGTAGTTGTTGCTGTTCTGCTGCAGGCGGTTGTAAGTGAAGCCAAATGTCAGGTTGTGCTTGCGCTTCAGCACGTAGGTGACGTTGTCCGAGAACGTGAGGGTCTGGTTCACGCTGATGGTGGGCGCTCCGTCGGAGAGCGCCGAAAAGTTGGTGAACGAGAGCCCCGGCGGGCCATAGTTGATGGGGTCCTGCGAAGTGCCCGTGATGCCGAGTTGCGCGGCGATGTTCTCTGTGTAGGCGAAAAACGGCGTGGCCTGGTTGTGGTTGCGGCTGAAGTTGAGGGTCGCGTTATTGTTCATCCGCGAGCGGAAACTGTGGCTCCAGCCGGTGGAGGCACTGGTTCCAGAGCCGTCGCTGGTATCCAGAAATCCGAACAACTGGTGGGAATCCGAATGCTGGTGCTGCTTCTGGAAACTGAAATTCAGCCGGTCCTTGTTACTCAAAGGAGCATTGAACCGGACGCCGATGTTGCGATTGCCGCTCGGGTCTGTGATGACGAAGCGATAGTTCTGCACGATGCCCGCATAGGTAGTCTGCGGGAAGAACGACAGCAGCCCCGCCGACGCGGTGTTGAAGCGGTTTACCGGAATCACATTGTTCGGGAATGGCGATTGGGTCAACGGGTCGTACAGCACGGCGCGCGAGTTATCCAGCAGCTGCGAAAAATCGCCGGTCTTCATCGCCTCCGTGGGCACCGTGCCAATGGAACTCCGCCCGTTGCGATTCATCGCCGTACTGAACGTGACCGTATATTGCGCGCGCTGCCAGTTCACGATTTTCGGAATATGCAGCGGTCCGCCGATGTTCACGTTGAGGGTGTTGTTCGCGGAGTAGGGCTTCTGCGCCGCCTGCCCGTTCAGCGAATACGGCGCCGCATTGAACGCCGAATTGCGCGCCGTGATCGCGACCGATCCCTGCACCGGAGGCGTCGTCCGCCTGCGGTTGCCGAAGCTGGCGAACTGCCCGTTGAAAGCCCCGCGCCCGCCGCGTCCGCCAGGACCGCCCCGTCCCCCGCCATTCTGCCCGAGTCCGCCGCCGCCTCCACCGCCGCCGCGTCCTCCCCCGCCACCGCCACCACCGCCGCCTCCGCCCGCTCCACCGAAGCCACCGCCGCCCGGTCCGCCGAAGCCTGCCGGAGCACCACCGCCGAAGGCTGCCGGACCGCCGCCGCGTCCGCCACGCCCGCCCTCCGGCGGCGCCGCAGCGCCCACGCCGAAGCCGCCGTTGATCGCGCTCGCGCCAAAGCCCCCGAGTCCCAAACTGTCATTGGTCAGACTCGCGGTCATACCGGGAGGCATACCGGCCATCACGTCCAGCCCCTGCGCCGCCGACACCATGCCGGGGCCGCCAGGACCGCCCGGTCCGCCCGGCCCGCCGCGTCCACCCATCATGCGCTGGCGCAGCGCCTCATCGTCGCTAGATCGCTCCAGCCCGCCGCTCATGCTGCCGTTCACCAGCAGCGCCTCATCGGCATCGCCGCCCAACTCCGCGGGCGGAACGTCCTGCTGCTCCGCGTTGGCCCGCTCGCCTTCGGGAGTGGCGCGCACCGCCGCACTCTGGAAGCCGCCCTGCGGAGCGCCCGCGCCGCCGCGTCCTCCGCGTCCCGCCGCTCCACCTTGCGTCTGCGCCTGCTGCCCGCCCGCACCGCGGCGTCCTTCGCCGCCGCCTTCCGCGCCCTGGCCCCTTCCGGGAAAGCCGCCGCCAAAACGTCCGCCGCCCGGCCCGCCCGCTCCGCCGCGAGCCCCGCGAGCGCCGCGTCCCGTCTGCCCTACTCCGGGAGCCGCCGGCAATGGCGCCGCCACGGCAGCCGCTCCCGCCGGCACCGGCGCGCCGCCGCGGTCGGATAGCTTCGGCATGTTGAGCACCCAATCGCGTCGCACCGCGCCGTCGCTCACCGTCACCTGTCCCTTCGCCGTGGTGAACTCGAACATGCTGATTTCGATCTGCCACGTTCCGGGCGTCAGCTCCAACGTGTAGCGCCCGCTTTCGTCCGTGAAGGCCGTGACCTTCGCGCCGCCTTGCAGCGCCGTCACCGTCGCGCCCGGCACCGTCTGGTCCGCCGCCCGTACCTGTCCGCTGAATTGCGCCGCATGCAGCCACGACGCCGTTGCCGCCAGCAGCGCCAGAAACGTGGACGGGCAGGCCTTCGGGCCTGAGCTTCGGGGTGTGCGGTGAGAGTCCATCAAGATTGATTCCCTCTTTGCTGCATTAAGTTCCAAGGATTACGCGAGCCGCGCGAAATCACGTTTTCGCTTGACCTGCGGCATGTCGATCAACGAGAATCAGCCTGTCGTGAGATTGCAAATATTCCTGATTGCCGGCCTTTGCGCCCTGCCAGCCACCGCGGGCGAGGGCCTCTGGCCGTATAACCAATTCCCTAAAGATACCGTAAAACAGAAGCACGCTTTCAGCGTCGAGCCCGATTTCCTCGATCGCCTGCGGCTCGCCTCCGTCAAACTGGCGGACGGCTCTGGCGCCTTGGTTTCGCCCACCGGACTGCTGCTGACCACCCGGGCTCTCGCCGCCGATTGCCTGTCCGGCCTCAGCACCGCGCAGCACGATTACTTTCGCGACGGCTTCCAAGCCGCGACCCAGACCGCCGAACTGCCCTGCGCGGGCATGGACGCCAGCGTCCTCCTCAAGATCGAAGACGCCAGCGATGCGGTCCGAGCGGGCGGCGCCAGCCTCGCGCAGCGCAACGCCGCCATCTCCAAAATCGAGAAAGACTGCGCCGCAAAATCGGGCAACGTCTGCAATGTCGTGCGCCTCTTTTCCGGCGGCCGCTACGATCTCTATCAGTACCGCCGCTATGCCGACCTGCGCCTGGTCTTCGCGCCGGAGTACGGCATCGCCTTCTTCGGGCGCGAACGCGACAGCATCTCCTACCTGCGCTACGGCCTGAATATCGCGTTTCTGCGCGCCTACGAAAACGGCAAGCCGGCCGCCACGCCCGAGTTCCTCAAGTGGAGCTCCGAGGGCGTAAAGGAAGGTGACCTGGTGTTTCTGGGCGGCAATCCGGGACCCACCGGACGCCTCTCCACTTCGTCGCAACTCACCTTCCTGCGCGATGTCGCGCTGCCCTCGCGCCTGGAGCGCCTGCAGCCGCGCCTCCAACAGCTCAATGCGTTCGCCGCGCAGAGCGAGGCCAATCTGCGCGCCGCGCAATCCACCCTGAGCCGCCTGCTCACCGAGTACAAAATGGACGCCGGCAAACTCATCGGGCTGCGCGACGATCGCATGGTCACGCGCAAGACCGCCTTCGAAGCCAAGATCCGCCGCGCCGTCGAAGGCAACGCCAAACTCGGGGCCGAAGCCGGCAAAGTCTGGGACGAGATCACCGCCGCCTATCGCAAGTGGCGGCCCTTCGACAAACCCTACGAAATTCTGGAAGCCTCGCCCGCACCCGGCTCGCGGCTCTTCCGCATGGCGCGCCAGATCCTGCGCGGCGAAACCATCGACGATTCGGGCGATCCCGTGAACGAGACCATCGAAACCATGATGCTCACGCAGTACCTCACCGAACTGGCGAGCGTTGGCGAGAAAGAACTGCCGTTGAAGGCGGTGCTGGCCGGCGCCACTCCGGCCCAGGCTGCCGCGAAAATGGTGAAGGCCACGCAATTGAAGGATGCCGCGAGCCGTAAATCGCTCAACGCGAAATCGGACGACCCCGTGATCGCTCTCGCGCAAGCCATCGATGCCGCCGCGCTCCGGCTCCGCAAGCAGCACGACGAGATTATCGGCAATCTCGAAGTGACGTCCACCGAAAAGATCGCGCAGTTCCGCCTCAAGCTCTTCGGCGCGGCGGATTACCCCGACGGCACCAACACGCCGCGCGTCGAATACGGAATCGTCAAAGGCTATACCGATCGCGCCGGAATCTCGCAGCCCTATGCCGCCACCTTCAGCGGACTCTATTACCGCAAGGACAACGAGGGTCCCTGGCAGGCCCCGCAGCGCTGGATCGACATCCGCGATTCGATCCAACAGACGACGCAATTGAATTTCGTCAGCACCGCCGATATCGGCGGAGGCGATTATGGCAGCGCCGCCATCAATCAGAAAGGCGAGCTGGTGGGAGTCACGTTCGAT
This sequence comes from Candidatus Solibacter sp., assembly GCA_039934035.1. Taxonomy (GTDB): domain Bacteria; phylum Acidobacteriota; class Terriglobia; order Bryobacterales; family Bryobacteraceae; genus Solibacter. The sequence continues at coordinate 120,098 of JBDTMZ010000093.1, forward strand.
GGCAATCTGGAAAGCCTGCCGGTGACCTACCTATACAGCGACGAGCAGGCGCGAGCCGTACACGTCGACGTGCGCGGCATCGTGGAAGCGCTGACGCAGGTCTACAAGGCTACCGGCCTGCTCAAAGAACTCGGCGTCGCACCCGCCGCTCCCGAGTTGTGATGCTTGTGGGGCCGCCCATCCGAAGGTCACCAGTGATTCAATCCGTCGACGCCGGAGGCGAAGCTGAACGCTGAACGCTGAAAGCTACTTCGCCTTCCCCTCGTTCCGCGCCACCTGCATTTTGACGATCTTCTTCACCAGCGCTGCCGGCAGCGCTCGATCCACCGCGAAACGAATCGTGCCCTTCGAAACCGAGTACTTCTTCAACTCCTCCCGCAATTCTTGGATCGGCCCCGACGTGGGATACAGTGCGCAGTGCTCTTTGGCCGCGGCATACCACACCAATGCGCCCTTGTAATAGAACCCCGGCATCCCGTAACCGATTCGCTCCACCGTACCCTCAGGCGCGGCGGCACGAATCGTAGCGCGCACTTTCTCGAGCGTCGACCGCGCCGGTTCCGGCACCTTCGCCAGATACCGCTCCACAGCTTCCAGGTCCGCTTCCATCTTCGCCATCCCCCTAAACCCCTGCCACCGTCGGGTGCACCCAGGGACTGCGGTAAGGACGCGTCAGCAATCGATTCGCCTCCGCATCGCCCACCACCCGTCCCGCCTTCTCGTCCCAGGTCAGCGTGCGTCCCAGCTTCATCGCCAGATTCGCCAGTATGCAACTCGCCGTCGAAATGTGCCCCTGCTCGATGTCGGCCACCGGACGGCCGCCCGTCTCGATAGCGTGCAGCAGATCGCGCATGTGGCCGCGAATCGCCGGCGCCGCGTGCTGCTCCAGTTCCTTCTCCGTCTTGTCCTCGGGGTATTGCTCCAGCTCGTACGTGACGTCCTTGTGGATCGCCCCGCCGCCCACCGCCGGAGTGTAATCGTAGCTCATCACACTGGCGCGCAGCGTGCCTTTGTCGCCGTAGAAAGTCGCGCCCCAGGGATACTTCGGATCGGGAGTGTCGCCCCAGGAACGGTGCTGCCATACAATCTTCAGATCGCCATAATCGAAGGTCGCCAACTGCGTGTCGGTGATGTTCGACTTGGCGGCCTTGTCCACCAGAATGCCGCCCGTCGAAGCGATGGATTTCGGCCAGCCGAGATCCAGCATCCAGCGCGCCATATCCAGCATGTGGACGCACATGTCGCCCATGATGCCGTTGCCATATTCCATGAAGGCGCGCCAGCCGCGCGGGTGCACCACCGGGTTGTACGGGCGCATCGGCGCGGGACCGGTCCACATGTTGTAGTCGAGATACTCCGGCGCAGCGCTGTCCGGGGGATTGGTCTCATTGCGCATGTGGTAATAGCAGTAGACCTCGACCAGCGCGACCTTGCCCAGTTTGCCTTCGCGCACGATGCGATCGCGCGCCTCCATCAGGTGCGGCGTACTGCGCCGCTGCGTGCCGATCTGCACCACGCGCTTGTATTTGCGCGCCGCGGCCAGCATCGCCTGGCCTTCCACCACATCCACGGAAATCGGTTTCTGGCAGTAGACGTGAGCGCCCGCCTTCACGGCGGCGATCATATTGAGCGCGTGCCAGTGATCGGGCGTGCCCACCAGCACGATATCGAGATCTTTCTCCGCCAGCATGGTGCGGTAATCGGAGAACGTGCGAGGCTTCTTGTGCGATGCCTGCCGCACGCTGACAATCTCCGCCGCGTCGGCCAGCATACGCCGGTCGACATCGCACAGCGATACCACTTCCACGGGAGCCACCTGAATCAGGCGCAGCAGGTCGCTCTTGCCATACCAGCCGCTGCCGATCATACCCACGCGCAGCGGCTTGGTGCCGCCCGCCTGTCCCGCCATGCTCCAGGCCGCGCCCGCCAGGCCAGCCGCGCCGGTACTCAGGAATTGCCGTCTGTTCATTCGACCGAAAGTATACCCCAACGCTTACCTACCGGTAGCGCACGGGCGGCGCAACACGCACGGGCGGCGCAACACGCGCGGGCGGCGCAACACGCACGGGCGGCGCAACACGCAAGGGCGGCGCAACTCTACAGGACGCGAATGAACACGTCGGTGCGCGGTACGGCCACCCACCCATCGTCATGGACGAATCCGCGTTTGGTCCGCGAGAGCAATGCCTTCACTCCGGTCTGCCGCAACTGGGATAGAATCTGGCCGACCTGCGACGCCTCCAGATTCTCGATGCGATCCGGATCCTCCCAGATCTGCGCGACTACCCGCACGCCGGCCATGCGGGCGTAGTAGCCATCGAGGCCGGTCCCCAGCACGGCGATCTCGTCGCCTGCGCGGATTCCCATACGCGCCAGTTCTTGCGCCACCGCGATACTGGAAGCGCGGTTATCCTGCCCCTCTACCCGGGTCAATGGCTCGGTCGGGGAGCCGGAATGCAGGGCGCCCTTCACAACAGGCCGCAACAATACCACCGACGCAATCGCCAGCAGGGCGATACCGCCAAGCAAAAGTTTGATCGCCGCGGCAGGCCGCAAAACCCTCAGCACCAGCGTCAACGCTCCCAAACAGAGCAAGAGGATAAAGCCCACCGTGTACCGGTAATTGAACACGACCAAGGCATACATCGTCAGTGCCATGAGCGGCCACACCAGCAGAATCCATGCCTGTATTCCGCTGCCGCGTATCGCTCTCCGCACCCGGCCGCTCAGCAGCGTCAGTGCGATTGCGATTGCCACCAGCGCGAGCAGGATCGACTGCACCGAATGCACCATCCGAAAAGGACGCAGCAGGCCGTTCAATTGTCTCCCGAGATCGAAATGCACCTTGACTCCTTCCCACCAATACGACGGGTCGTACCAGATGGGAATCGTCCCGCTGACAGGCGTCCGGAATTCCATCAGCAGCACCAGATCGCTGATCGTCCGCGGTGGGTGCGCGGGAACTCCATCCTTCGGGTTTTGTCCGATCCAGCCGGAGTGCTTCGGCAGGTCGCCGATGTGATACGCGTAGTTCAATTTGCCGGCATCCCCGAAGGTCAGCCGGTGCTTCTCGCGGCTCAGACTCACCACCAGGGGAGCGGCCACCAGGCAGAACACGGCCAGCGCCACCAGAGAATGACGGCGCCCGTGGCGATCCGGGGGAGGCATCAACCATAGGATTGCCAAGAGCGCCAACGACAACAGGAACATGGGCGCTTTAGCCAGATATCCTGCCCCCATCGCGGCTCCCAACCACACCGAATGACGAATGCCGGCGCCCGGCCGGTACAGGCGGATGGCCAGCGCCGCCGCAAACAATACCGTGCCTTCCATCAACAGGTCGGGCGTAAGATACCACAGCGTGCGATTCAGGTGCGCCACAAAAAACAGCACGTAGCCAAAGCCGGCGAGCGCCCGGAAAAGGCGGTCGTCCTCTCGCAATTCCACCCACCCAGTGCCGCGCAACCACTGCAAAAAGGTCCACCAGAACACGCCGAAACCGGCAGCGGCAAAGACAAACGTCAGCCAGTGGACGAAGTAGAAAACGGTCACTTCCGTCGCCAGGGACGGGCGCAGCGCGGCCAGAGCCGTCGCCAGCATCGCGGGGTATAACGGACTCCAGTACGCGTTCTTCAGCAGCACGGTGGGCGAGACGCGGACCGCATCGCTCGCCAAATCGATGTATGACAGGGAATCCGGGAAGATCCACCCCTGCGCGCCGTCCCAGACCACCGGGATAATCAACAGCGCGCACAAAACCAGCGGAATCGCCAGCCACCGCAGCGGGTTGTCGAACGAGCGATTCATCTGGCGCGGCACCGGCGGGATGAAGTGTGGAGGCTGGTCCAACTCATAGGGTTCGATCGTAAGTGCCCGTCGCGCGGCAAGTCAAGGCCGGTTCAGCGCCAGTAAGTGCTCGCCTGAGAACTGTCACCAGACGTCTCGCTCTGGCACCGCGGGAGTTCCAACCCTGGCCGGGCATGGCGTTGGCTGCCATCGTCCTCTCCGCCTTCAACGTATGAAGAACAATTTGGCTGCCGCTTTGGCGCACATCCGCAACAGCAAGCTGCCATCGGCGAAGCGATTGATGTTGGTGGAGCCGTAGGTGCGCTGCCGGTAGCGAACGGGAATTTCGGTGATCTTCAGATTCAGCTTCGCGGCCCCGAAGAGCAGGTCGAAATCGCCAAACGGATCGAACTCACCGAAATACGGACGGCCCGCTGCCAGTTCCAGATAGGTGGGCCGCCACAGTGCCTTGGTTCCACACAGACTGTCTTTGATCGGCTGCCCCATGAGCTTGCTCAAAAGGAACGCAAAGAACTTGTTGCCCAGCAGATTGAGAAACCGCATCGCCTCCGGATCCATGGAATACACCAGGCGGCAGCCGTTGATGAAGTCGCCTTTGTGCCCGGCCAGTGCGTCGTAGAAGTCCACCAGGTCTTCGGGCGCGACGCTGATATCCGCATCCAGGATGATCAGGATGTCGCCTTTGGCTTCCGCGAAGCCCAGTCGAACGGCGTCGCCTTTTCCACGGCCCGTTTGCTGCAGAACTCTGATGTCCTTGCCGGGATTGGCCGCCGCCACACGATGACATTCCGCTAACGTGTTGTCCTTGGAATGGCCTTCCACCAGAATCAACTCCGTGTGAGAGCCCATCTCAGGCAGCCGGTTCACAATCTGCTCGATATTCCCGGCTTCGTTGCGGCAAGGGCAGATCACGGAAATGGAAACGGCGCGTTCCGGCTCCAGATGCAGGGGCCGCGCCACCACCCAGTTGGTCACGGTCAGCGCACGGAAAATCGGCAGGGGAGCGAGAAACCGGTTCACGAACGAAGAGACCAGCGGGATGTACTTCGGCAGCAGGATATGTTGGCGCCGTTGCACCGCTTCGAAGTCCGCAAGATACAGGAGATTGGTAATATCTTCCCGTGTCGTCCAGTTGACCAGCGGCTGCGGGTACTTCAGGCCAAGTTTTTCGGCCATCGTCAGCACGGGTTGCCAGGCCAGGCTGTACCAGTGGATGATAATCCGGGTGTGGGCTTCGCAAACCGCGCGCAGGCGTTCGAAGACCAACCGGATGTCGTACAGATAGCCGACCAGATCGGAGAGGATGATGTAATCGAATTTCTCTCCACCAAGCTCCAACTCTTCCACCGCCATCTGGTGAAATTCCAGATCCGGGTAATTCGCTTTGGCCAGCCGCACCATCTCGCCCGAGGTATCGATCCCTACTCCGCGGCGCGGCTTCAGCGACGACAACAGGTCGCCAGGACCGCTTCCTATTTCAAGTACTCTCGCGCCCGCTGGAATGTAGAATTGCGACAGGGACGTGATCTCGCGGTGATAGCTCGCGTTCCGGCGCCGCCAGTCCGTTACCTGTTGCGCATAGTGGTCGAAGAACTCGGTGATCCCACGGACGTGATCTTCACGCCGGGACGCCAGTCCGTCCCGCCGCACCGCACGGGCCCATCCCGGATAGTCTTTGCTGCCTGTTCCTGCGGACGTTGAAACTTCCATGAGGGAATTACCTGCTCAGAGCATAGGATGTGGTTCGTCCGGCGCGGCGAGGCAATGAATTCGCACCCGGCGGCTGGATCCTGGTAAGGGAGAGTTTAGCATGAGGCTGGTCGAAATACTCGCTGCCTTTAGTCAGGTTACCCCCTCAACACCCGCCTGATGCGCGCTGTTTGGTGCGGCCCCGCTACGTAGCGCGTCTTCCCGCACGTCTCGCTCAGTAACCCCCATCCGTTGCCGCCAAATCGGGCGTGATATCCTGACCTTACCATCGATGAAAACTGCCTTAATTTCCGGTGTCACCGGACAAGACGGATCGTATCTCGCCGAACTTCTTCTCGCCAAGGGATATGATGTTCACGGAATTGTGCGCCGCGCGTCCACTTTCAATACCGGCCGCCTGACCAATATCTATGCGGACCCTCACGAGTCAAGCGCCCGGTTCCATCTCCACTACGGGGATCTGGCGGATGCCTCCTGCCTGCGCCACATTCTCGAAAAGGTGCAGCCCGACGAAATCTATAATCTCGCCGCGCAGTCTCACGTGCGCGTAAGCTTCGACCAGGCGGAGTACACAGCGGACGTCGTCGCCACGGGCACGCTCCGCTTGTTGGAAGCCTACCGCGATCATGTGCGCGTCTCCGGGCGTCCGGTGCGCTTCTACGAGGCGGGCTCGTCGGAAATGTTCGGCGCGGCCAAGCCTCCGCAGTTGGAAAGCACGCCCTTCTACCCGCGCAGCCCGTATGCCGTCAGCAAGGTGGCGGCCCACTGGTATTGTGTGAATTTTCGCGAGGCCTACAACCTTTTCATCTGCAACGGCATCCTCTTCAACCACGAATCCGAGCGGCGCGGCGAAACCTTCGTCACCCGCAAAATCACCCGCGCCCTGGGCCGGATCAAACTCGGCCTGCAACAGAAGTTGTACCTCGGCAATCTGGATTCCTCGCGCGATTGGGGCTACGCCGCCGACTACGTGGAAGCCATGTGGATGATGCTGCAGCAGGAAGCCCCGGACGATTACGTGGTGGCCACCGGCGAGAGTCACACGGTCCGCGAGTTCCTCGATGAGGCATCCAAATTGGTCGGCCTCAACTGGCAGGACTTCGTGGAACTCGACCCGCGCTACCTGCGGCCCACCGAAGTCGACATGCTGCTCGGCGATGCCACCAAAGCGCGAACCAAACTGGGCTGGACGCCGCGCATCGATTTCCGCACTCTGGTCAGTCTCATGATGAAGAACGACCTGGAACTGGCGCGTCAGGAAAAGACGCTCAAGGAGGCCGGCTTCTTGCTGCCGATGAGTTCCACCCATGCATGAGGGTTCGCGCATCTTCGTCGCGGGAAGCCGCGGCCTGGTGGGCGGAGCCATTTGCCGCAAATTGCGGTCGGCCGGATTTCACAATCTTCTGACTCCGGTGCGCAGCGAGGTGGACCTGGTGGATCGCTCCGCGGTGGATCGCTTTTTTGCCGCTGCCAAACCCGAGTACGTGTTTCTGGCCGCCGCGCGCGTGGGCGGCATTCTGGCCAACCAGACCCGTCCGGCGGAGTTCATCTTCGAGAACCTGGCGCTACAGATCAACGTCATCGATGCCGCCTGGCGCAACGGCGTCGCGAAACTGGAATTCCTGGGTTCGTCCTGCATCTATCCCCGCATGGCGATGCAGCCGTTGCGCGAAGATTACCTGATGACCGGACCGCTCGAGCCCACCAACCAGGCCTACGCGGTGGCCAAAATCGCCGGCATCGAGATGGCGCAATCCTACCGCCGCCAATATGGCTTCGATGCCATTTCGCTGATGCCGACCAATCTCTATGGGCCCGGCGATAACTTCGACCTGAACCATTCCCATGTGCTGCCCGCCCTGATGCGCAAACTCCACGACGCCAAGGTGCGCGGCGCCTCCGAAGCCGTGATCTGGGGCACGGGCTCGCCCTTGCGCGAGTTCCTCCACGTGGACGACCTCGCCGATGCCGCCGTCTTCCTCATGCGGAACTATTCCTCCGGCGATATCGTGAATGTCGGCACCGGGCAGGAGATCACCATTCGCGGCGTCGCCGAAATCATACAACGCGTAATTGGTTTCGACGGACGCCTGGTGAACGACACTTCCAAGCCCGACGGCACGCCGCGCAAACTGTTGGATGTCTCGCGCCTCAGCGCCCTCGGTTGGAACGCGCGCACTCCCCTCGAAGAGGGCATTCGCCAGACCTACGAGTGGTATCTGCAATCGCCGTACGTGGCGGCATAGAGTCGAGAGCTTGCCGCCGCCGCGGGCCCTTTGATAACCTCGATCAATATTTTCTAGTGGACTCCGGAGCGGGAAATTGCTAACCTTCCCGCCATTAGCGACCACAAAGGGGCCATATGAACATTCTGAATGACGACCTGAAAAGCGACCTCGTCAAGCGCGGATTCTCCCGCGGGTGTACGTCACCAGAATGGGCAAGGCGTAAGGGGCTGATTTTTTTCATGTTG
>JBDTMZ010000094.1:0-6291 GCA_039934035.1 Candidatus Solibacter sp.
GAGTGGTCCGATCACGACGACCGGCTCGCCACAGAATGGCTCCAGAAACAGGGAAGCCGATTGCCGCGGTCTGCCATTCCCCGGCGGTCTTCCATCGAGCGATGTACGACGGCGTGCCGCTCCTCAAAGGCAAACGGGTCACTGGTTTCACCAATGGAGAAGAAGCGGCGGTTGATCTCACCGAAGTTGTTCCGTTTCTGGTTGAGGATGAACTGAAGCGCATCGGCGGCCTCTACGAGAAGGCTCACCGGGTACGCCCCGAACGACGTAATCCGCACTCGATCGCAACGATACGCATCGTGCTCGCACGCCTGTTACTGCGGCAACTGCATCACTGTCCGTTTTGTGGATCGCGCTCGGGATGATCCTCCGCGTCAATATCGGCTTCTGCCACACAGGACGCAGGCCGCGCATGATTCGGAGCTGTGTGCCAGACATCGTCCGTTAACTTCACCTTACTGAGTTTCTCCAGTGCAACACAACGCCAGTTTGCAGGCGAACCCGCCGGTTGGAGTCCACTCAGGCTTTCCCCGCCGTATTGATAGCACAGTACGCGAAGCTGTCCTTGTCGATTCCGGCCCAATCGATGGGGGCAAAATAATCTGAGCCGCCCTTGATACATCGCCTCGATCGGCTGTTTGTTCTCCACGGCAGTCCAGACCAACCGATAAATCTCCTCCACCGTCTGGATCTGCGCCTGAACGATCCGCATCTCAGCCCACTTAACCAAATCACTGCGCTATCTTCAACAGCGTCAACATTTTATGACCCAGTAGTACTAGGTGATTTGGCCGGAGAGCGGATGCCCGTCGCGCCAGGCAGACGGCTATCGATAGCGGAGACACACGCGCTGTCCGCCAGCGTGAGCGCGAACGCGCGGCGGCGACAACTTGAATCGCTACCGATATGTTGTCTTAACGCCGCCACCGGCGCGATTCGCGGATCCTCGCTTTCTCCGAGTGGGGCCGACGATCCACCCAAAGGTTTGGATCGGGCACTCCGAACGATAGCGCGTTATACGGCCAGTACTATATTCCTGGTCTTAAGAGACAGGACTTTGGAGTTCCAGCAGTCTCAGCCACGCGTCGTAACGGGGGCCACCCGCTTCGCGAATCACGCATCCCGGTTCGTCTTTGTGTCTGCAATCGCTGAAGCGGCATCGTTCTCCGCTGAATTCCGGAAAGGCCGCCTTCAGTTCATCAAGCGTCACCGGACCCAGCCCGAACTCCCTGATACCGGGAGTGTCGATGATGCGAGCCCCGTTCTCCAAACGATAAAGCCGGGATGCGGTGGTGGTGTGACGGCCCTTGCCAGTGTCTTCACTCAGCGGTCCGACACGAGCCTGATCTTCTCCAGTAAGTGCGTTCAGGAGCGAACTCTTGCCCACTCCGCTGTGGCCGGTGAGAACAGCGATGCTGCCAGCGAGGCGGTCGCGAAGTTCGTCGATTCCTTGGCCTGTCTTCGTGGAACAGCGCACGATCGGCACGTCATAACCCGCAACGGCAGACGTATCTGTCGAGAGGTCGAGTTTGTTGATGCACAGAATGGGCTGAATCCCTCCACGCGCCGCGGCGATCATGTAGCGGTCAATCAGACCGGTGCGGAGCGGCGGGTTGGTTATTGCGGCGACAATCACCATGCGATCAACGTTTGCAACGATTACCCGCTCACGCCGTTCATTGACCGGATCAGTTCGCGTAAGTATGGTCCGCCGTGGACTGATCCCGGACACGTTGTCGTTCCACACAGAGACTTCATCGCCCGGCACCACGGGGATTTCGCAGCGCACGTGGCGAATGGACCCGTCGATATCGACGCTGCAAAGTCCTGGACCGATGCCGATGACGAGAGCATTTACTTCCCCTGGTTCCGTCGCGGTTGGCTTGGCCTGCGCAGCCAAAAGCTTCTGGCGCCGCATCGACTCTTTCCGGCTCCTGTCCGCTTCACGCATGGGCGGAACACTGTGGGCGCCCAATCACACCCGGCCCGGGAACGAGAATCATCACAATAATCATGGTATCGAAACGCGTCGCCCTCCGCCATCTCGTCTGCACGCTTACTTGCCCGACACAGCGTTCAGCGCCACGGCGATTGGCGTCGATTGCCAGGGGAACGCGTCGTCAAGGAACTCGCCGCCAAGATCGGAGTCAGCAAACTCGCGCCGCACGATCTGCGTCGAAGTTGCGCTGCCTCGGCGCCGAGCTTTCTAATCAGGTGGTCCGGATTACATTTCCTTTGGAGCGGCGCTTGGACATCCCAACTGCCGGTATACCTTACGGCTCCCTCGTGGTCGTAGTCACGATTGTCGTAGGGGTTGTACGTACGTCTGCGCTTGCGGATCGCCAACAGCCCTCTCGGTCTCCGTCAGTACTTCGGAACTGCCTTCCTTCCTCTGGCTATCGCTGATGGAATATTCTTTGATCGGCCGCTCGATAGCTGCCGATATTGACCGATATCGCGTATGCACGCCTGAAAGTTGGTCGAAGGCTGGCAAAACTGGGACATGCTGGGTATGCTCGAACAGATTCAAAGCCGTCCCAAATCGGTGACATACATTGCAGGGTCGTAAGCTTCCAAGTAGGTGCCTACTCGACTCGATCCTTCAATCGCGCACCGGAGATGGTCTGCAATCACTACCACCTCGCTTCAGAGGAACGATGTGGTCCATCACGCAGCCTGGGCAGGCGCCAACCGTCTTCCTGGTCGCCGGGCAGGGATGGCTTTGCTGAAATGCGCGCCGCGCAGCGGTACTCCGGGCCGGGGCCGGACGCCTGGCGTCGGTGCGCTGCCTGCGTGCTTCATCACGGGGCTGTGATCGAGGTGCGGAGCGCGGCTGGGCCATGACCGCGCGGAGGCCGTCAGGAGGATCACCGTGGCGATCACGTTCATGGAGGGAGTATCGGCAGATGCGGCCCGATTGAACAGGTTGCCAGGAACGGGTCACTGAGAACACGACCAAAGAATGCCCGGCAGGCATCACGAGGCGGCAGCGGGTCAGAGGCCTTCTGGGGCAGGAGTAATTATTCTGACGGCTCGGTCAGCACCGCTTTAGCGTCCCTCACAAAGGCCATTACCGTACCGAGCGCTGTTCCGACCTCGCGCGCCAGGCTCGATGCCGCGCCCTGCCTTTTCTCCGCGAGTTCACGCTCGGCCCTACACCAATCGATCTCCGGCGATCCCACGGGGTGGCCACGCTCCTCCCAAAGCTGGTAAGCACGTGCCTCTATTTGCTGATTGCTAGGACTTGGATGATCCACAAAACCTCTCTCATCCATTATCGGATGACGGTTTAGTACGGCTGCGCAGTCGGACCAGGAGTCGGAGCGTTTGGCCGCGGCAATCCGCGAACGTCGCCGGCACCGGCTGGAAGCGGACGGGCTGCCCGTCAGCGATTTGGCCAAGGAGTGGATGCCCACTTCGCCAGGCAGACGGCCGTCGATCGCGGAGACGCTTCGGCCTGTGGGTCTGCGTGACCGCGAACGTGCATGCGCAACAGGCTGAAGCGCTACCGATATTTATACATGACGCGGGTTCTACCGCGCCGACGTTTGGCAATCGCGGTCCCCTTTACCGCAGGGCCGCTTTCACGTACTCGAACGAGCGCTTAACATCCGCCGGCCGGTCCGCAGTCTTATAGTCGCAATCCAGGTAGCACCGGATGTTGTACTTCCGGTCCCGAATCAGTCGCAGAATCTCCCCCACCGGAGTGTCTCCCTCGCCATACGGCGTGCTGGTCCGGTCCTTCCGCCGGTCCTTGACGTCGAGCTTTGCGAGCCGCTCATGGTGCTTCTCTACGAACTGCAGCGAATCGAATCCGCCTCCCGTCCCGTCGCCGACGTCGAAGGTAAGCCGGTAACTCTTCGAGAATGACATCGCCTTGTCATGGTCCTCCGGCTTCGCCACCGCGTCGGGATTCGTGCTGTTCACGTTCGGACTGCCCTGCACGCTCACAGTGAAGTGACTCTTCTCCACCATCGGCGCCATCCGCTGCGCCGCCGAAAGCGTTAGCGTCAGGCTGATCAGCCGCGCTCCCAGAATCTCCGCGATCTCGAAAGTCTTGGTGAGTTCCGCTTCCGTTGACCCCGGGAAGCCCGTCATCGCATAGATCTCGATCCCAGCGTCTTCGAATCTCTTGCGCAGCGGCCGGTAGTGGTCCAACGATACCGATGCTCGCCACGCCGACAGTTCTGCGCGAGCCTGCGCGCGCTCCGCCGCAGTCGCGCCGGGCGCGCGGACCTTGTCCCACAACCGTCCCGGCTCCACCAGCGGCGCGTACAGATCGCATTCGCCCAGGCCGCACTCCACCATCGACGCGATCACCACATCCACCAGGCCATCCTGCGGCAGGCCAATCCCCGTGAAGATATAGCTCTGCAAGCCGAACTGCACGCCACTCACCACCGAGTCGATCTTCGGCGCTGATGCCGCAGGCAAGCCCATCGCCCCCAAAGCCAGCTTACCCAGGTCCCGTCTTGAAATCATCCGGCCACCTCCGAATCCAGTGTACGCCGCTCGTCAATCTGGCAGCGCAAAGTTATACAGCACTCCCGCCGACGGCGTAATACCTGCCAAGTTCCCTTAGAATCCGCACAAAATAGTGGCCGATATTAGTAGATATCGCTGTTCCGTTTCCCTTGACGATGACACCAGCGTGGCCTCCACAGGTGAATGTTCGCGGCAAAACGACGTCGAACAATGATGGTAGTATCAAATCCGGTGTTGGAGAGCGATACCACTCTCGATGAGTTTCGATCTTCCGAGGCATACGCGAAACAGGTACTCCCATTTTGACCGATGTTCAGCGACGAGCGATCGCAAGCTTGGAATCGAGGATGGAGCATATCGCCCATCTACCTTCGGTTATCGCGCGGCTTGCTTCGCTCGATCCTGACGCGCCAGGCGCGATCGATCAGATTGTTGCGCTCAATCGCTGTGACCCTCCACCAGCGATCCGACTTCCTGGACTCGTGAACGCTACGGCCAACGGTAGAAAGATTGACGCGATTCCGGTTGCGATTGTTCGGGCGGGAAGCCACAATCCCGCCCAAACGATCCTCGCAATAACGGCAATCGAGATGTTTGTACCTGCGGGCGTTTCCGTATCACTTTCCAGTCACAGCGAATATGACGGCGCCTGCGCCAGTGCGAGGCCTGCCGGTGTCAGGAACGAAGAGCGAGGACAATCCGTTAATTGTCGGCACAAAAGGCGTGCCACCCTGCTTCACGGTTATGACGGAATGCGCGCAGGCCTGCGTGTCGGCGCCAAATAGAAACCAAATAAGAAATGAGGACGAATATGAAGATGGATCGCAGGGTTTTCACCAAAGGACTGGCAGCCGCGCTGGCGCTGCCCTCCTGGACAACAAAGGCATCCGCAGCAAAGCTGCCGGTCAATCGCGTGACAAAGATCCGCTGCTATTATCCGCTGAACTACCAGTCCAACGGTCCGCAGGCTTTTCCGCAGAGCAACATGGTCGTGCTTGTCGATACGGAAGCCGGCATCACCGGCATCGGTCAGGGCGGATCGCCCGATACCGTGCGGAATATGGCGCGCAGCGTGATCGGCAAGAACGCTTTCGATACGGAATTCATCTGGCAGCACGGGTTCATGGATGGGTTCTACTCACCAGGCAAGGAACGATTGCATGCTCTTGGCGCGATCGATCTGGCGCTCTGGGACATCAAGGGCAAGGCGCTCGATACCCCTCTCTACCAGTTGTTCGGCGGCAAGGCGCGCCAGCACATCGAGCTTTACGCCACCAACGGCGTACCGCAGGGCGCGGTCCCGCAAGCCGATTTGCAGCGTATGAGTCTGAAGGAGCGCGCCGCCGCGACCATGGCGGCTGGGTACCGGGTGTTCCGGGTGGACAGCGCGATCAGGCCCACACCCGCCGGTGGACCTCCCGCTGGAGGTAGGGGCGGCGCCGGACGCGGGGCTGCTTCGCCGGATGGGCCTGTCGGCGTGGGAGGCCGCGGCACTTTCAACTCGCGCTCACGCATCCGCGAAATCGCCGAAGCGGCGGCACAGATTCGCGAAGGCGTCGGGCCGGATGGCGACTGGATGATCGACCTTCACCAGAGCTTCGATTTTGCCGAATCGGTCGAGGTCTGTAATCTGATGGCGCCGGCGCGGCCGTTTTGCGCGGAAGATCCTCTGCGGGAAGAACAGTTTCGCACGCAGCTCCCCAAGCTACGCCTTATGACTCACATTCCGTTGGCGGCAGGAGAAGAATGGGGGACCCGCGCGGATTTCGCTCCGCTCGTCGAACAGCGCGATATCGACTTTGCACG
>JBDTMZ010000095.1:0-11168 GCA_039934035.1 Candidatus Solibacter sp.
CGCCCCGCCAATTCGACCAGCACGTCTTGCCAAGGCCGAGCGGGCGCCGCGCCTCCGCGCCCGCGCCGAAGCCCAGAGCGATCGGCAGGGTCCCCATTAGCGCCGCCATGGTAGTCATCATGATCGGGCGGAAGCGCACCAGGCAGGCCTCGTAGATCGCGGCTTCGGGCGCCATATTATGCAAGCGCTGCGCTTCCAGTGCGAAATCGATCATCATGATGGCGTTCTTCTTCACAATTCCGATCAGCATGATGATGCCCACGAAGGAATAGATGTTGAGCTCATCGTGGAACACCAAAAGCGTGACCAGCGCGCCGAGGCCCGCGGAGGGCAGCCCGGAGAGAATCGTGATGGGATGGATGAAGCTCTCGTACAGAATGCCGAGCACCATGTAGATGACGAGGATTGCCATCACGAGCAGCACTCCCATTCCCCCCAGTGACGATTGGTATGCCGCGGCAACGCCCTGAAAACTGGTGCGCACCGTATCCGGCAGCGTTTCCACGGCGGCGCTTTCCACTCGGTCTACCGCCTCGCCCAGCGACACGCCGGGAACCAGGTTGAACGAGATGGTGACGGCGGGCAATTGTCCCAGATGCGCCACGGTGAGCGCCGCGGCCTCGGTGCGCAGTTTCGACACCGAACTCAGTGCGATCTGCTGGCGGTTGCTCGACGTGATGTAAAGCAGGTTCAGTACATTGGGGTCGCGCTGGTACTGGGGCAGCAGTTCCAGAATCACCTGGTAATCGTCCGTAGGCGCGTAGATGCTGGACACCTGGCGCGAACCGTAGGCGTTGTAAAGCGCGAGTTCAATGGCATCGGCGGTCAGGCCGAGCGCCGAGGCGCGATCGCGATCGATATCGACGATGACCTGCGGGCTGGAAATCTGCAGATCGCTATTCACGTCCGTCAGGCCGGGAATCGTGCGCATGCGCTTTTCGAAATCCCCCGCGGCGCGGTAGAGTACGTCGATTTCGGGTGCCTGCAGCGTGTATTGATAAAGGCTGCGGCTCACCTGTCCGCCGATGCGCACCAGCGGAGGATTCTGCAAATAGCTGCGAATTCCCGGTAGGGCATTCAGCTTGGGACGCAGGCGCTCGATCACCTGCTCTGGCGTGTTGGTACGATGTTCGCGCGATTTGAGACGGATGAAAATGCGGCCCGCATTGGTGCCACCGCCGCCGCCGCCGACGTTGGAGGAGTACCCGTCGACGTCGGGGTCTTTGGCAACGATCGCCGCCACCTCCTGCTGGCGCTGCACCATGGCGTCGAACGAAATGTCCTGCGACGCTTCGGTGGTGCCTGAGATCTGCCCGGTATCCTGATTCGGGATGAAGCCCTTGGGCACGAGGCCGTAAAGGAATACGGTCGCCGCGAGCGTGCCGGCGGCCGCCA
Source organism: Candidatus Solibacter sp. (assembly GCA_039934035.1). Classification (GTDB taxonomy): domain Bacteria; phylum Acidobacteriota; class Terriglobia; order Bryobacterales; family Bryobacteraceae; genus Solibacter. The sequence continues at coordinate 1,396 of JBDTMZ010000095.1, forward strand.
GCATAGTCACGGCGCGCCAGCGCAGCACGCCGCGCAGGCTCCAGCCGTAGAGATCGCGAAAGGCGTCGAAGACACGCTCGCTGCCGCGCTGAAAGGCGTTCTGTTTGCCGCCGATGTGCAGGAAGCGGCTGCACAACATCGGCGTAAGGCTGAGCGAGACGAAGCCCGAAATCAGAATCGCCACGCTGATGGTGACCGCGAATTCGTGGAAAAGCCGCCCCATGATCCCGCCCATGAACAGCACGGGAATGAACACCGCGGCCAGCGACAGCGTCATGGAAAGAATCGTGAAGGCGATTTCGCGCGAGCCTTCCACCGCCGCCTGCATGCGCGGCTTTCCCATCTCGATGTGGCGCACGATGTTTTCCAGAATCACGATGGCGTCGTCCACCACGAAGCCCACCGACAGGGTGAGGGCCATCAGGGAAAGATTGTCCAGCGTGTAGCCGCACATCGCCATCGCCGCGAACGTGCCCACCACCGACATCGGCAGCGCCAGCGACGGAATCAACGTGGCGGAGAGGTTGCGCAGGAAAAGGAAGATCACCATCACCACCAGCGCAATGGTCAGCAGCAGCGTGAACTTCACGTCGTCCACCGATTCGCGGATGGATTCGGAGCGGTCGTATAGCACGTCCAGATGCACCGAGGGCGGCATCTGCTCGCGGAAGCTGGGCAGCAGTTCCTTGATGCGGTCCACCACTTCGACCGTGTTGGTGCCGGGTTGCCGCTGCACCATCAGCGAGATGGAGCGCGTGTCGTTGTACCAGCCGGCGACCTTGTTGTTCTCCACGCTGTCGATCACCTGGCCGAGTTCTTCCAGGCGCACCGCGCGTCCCCCGCGATAGGCGACAATCAGCGGCCGATACGCCGCGGCGGTCATCAGTTGCCCGGTGGCCTGTAGCGTGAAGGCCTGCTTCGGACCCCATAGCGTGCCGGACGGCCGATTGACGTTGCTGCGCTCCATGGCAGTCTGCACTTCGTCGATGCCGATGCCGCGGCCGGACAGCAGCGTAGGGTCGAGTTGCGCGCGTACTGCATATTTCTGGCCGCCAAATACGTTGACCTGCGCAACGCCATTGATCATGGAGATGCGCTGCCCCACCATGGTCTCGGCGAAATCGTCGACCGCGGACAGGGGGAGCGTCGGCGAATAGAGTGCGAGGTTCAGAATCGGCTGGTCGGCGGGGTTGACCTTGCGGAATGTGGGCGCACTCGGCATGCCGGCCGGGAGGCGGCGGAGCGACGCGGAAATGGCCGACTGCACGTCTTGCGCGGCGGCGTCGAGCGAGCGCTCGAGCGAGAACTGCAGCGTGACACTGGTGGAGCCGCGCGAACTTGTCGACGTCATGGAGTCGAGGCCCGGGATGGTCGAGAATTGCCGTTCGAGTGGCGTGGCCACGGCCGACGCCATGGTTTCGGGACTGGCGCCGGGGAGGCCGGCGTTGACTTGCAAGGTCGGGAAGTCAACGTTGGGCAGGTCGCTGACGGGCAGGGTGCGGTATCCCATCACGCCGAACAGGACAATGCCCAGCATGACGAGGGTGGTCATCACAGGCCGGCTGATGAATACCCCGGTGACATTCATTGGTTCGCTCTCCGCGTCCATGGTATCGGAGTGCAGGGAAGAAGAAAAGTGCGGAAAGCAACTCACTGGCCCAAGGTTGCAATATCGAATCGGAAACGCTACATTAAAAGAGTTGTTTCCACACCTGTGCGCCCATAGCTCAGCTGGATAGAGCGTCTGGCTACGAACCAGAAGGTCGGCCGTTCGAATCGGTCTGGGCGCACCAATCAATTCCTTTTATTTCTTAATTTTAGCAGTCACTCCCTTTTTGGAACGCGTAGACTTTTCCTCTAGTGTGTCAGAAAGTGTGTCAGTCGAGCGCTGCTCACCTCTTCTTTTGTTTCCGCCAGGTTACGATCAGAGGTGATGTTTCGCATCGACTCCGTTTCGGCACCAAAATCTTCCAGCGCAACTGGTCTCGGTCCGCCTATCTCGCTTGGCATAACGGTATGGTTTCTGCGGCTTCTGCCTGGTGGGGACTGCTGATTCTCCTCCGTTTTGTTATTTTGTGGAAGGGTAAGCGAACTTCAGTCAGGTCGGGCAGATTGAGTTGAGAACGACACGTGACCGACCTCCTCGGCAAGCGGCTGGTCGTGGAGATCACGCCAACAGTCGTGAAACGCTACCAGCCGGATCGCTTCACGGAGAAGGCCGGTCCCAGGACCATCAACGACGAGGTGCTGCTCCTGTTGCGACTCTGCGGCGACCAGGCGATCTGATCCGTGCGAAGCTGCGCCGCGTGAAACTCGCCATCCCGCCATCGCCAGGACGTGCCTACACCGCCGACGAGAAGGCGCGTATGCTCGCGGAGGCTGCGAAGTTGCGAAGCAAGAACATGTACCCTGCACTCGTCGTGGATCTGAACTGCGGACTGAGCGACAAGGAACTGCTCGAGCTCCAGTGGCGGCAGATCGACCTCGTCCATAAGAAGCAGCTAACGGTGGGCAAGTCAAAGACAGACGCGGGCACAGGCCCCGGGTGATCCCGCTCAACGATACGGTCATGATCGCCCTGGAGGCGCACGCCGCGTCGTACATCCGGCGGTTCGGAGAGTGCAAGCCGGAGTGGTACGTCTTCCCGCCGGGAAGGGCCAGCCGAACGATCCTACTCGGCCCGTTACGACGTTGCGAACGGCGTGGACGAAGGTGCGCGACAAGGCCAAGGTCGTTGGGCGGTGGCACGACAGTCGCCACACCCTCGTAACGGAGCTTTCTGAGTCGGTAGCTGGCGACGAGGTGATCATGAGCATTGCCCGGCACGGCTTTCGCGCCATGCTCTCGCGGTACTGTCACGTGCGATGGAGGCGAAGCGGCGCGCACTGGACGAGATCGCGCGGCGCGCCAGCGCGCGGCCGACAAGAAGCGGAGCGCAAAAGCAGAGCGGAGGGAGCAGGGTCCTGGGGCCTCCCTTCAAGCAGCAGCGGTGCAATAATTTGCTATTGAGGAAGGCCCAGTTTTCTGCGGGAAGTGTCGATTGCATTGCGATCCCCGCTGCGGAGATCCAATCAAACGCGAGGACTTCAACGATTCGTCGGCAAGCCTGCCGGATGACCTGCGCGGGGAACTCTGGCGACGCGCAGTATGCGAGCCCTGTATTCCTTGCCGTCCGGGCGCGCCAGGGCAAACGTGCTTCCCCGAACGCATACACCGATGGGATCGTTGACTACAAGCGACGTCGGCTTGAAACCGAAACCGAAGATTAGTTCGGATTGCCCTATGTAGGTCAGATCGTCGAGGACGATAGTCACAGTATAGGTCGTCTGCTTCTGCAGATTGGGAGCGGAATAGCTGTCATATTCCCTCCTGCCGTTCTTCTTTACGGTCTCCCGGCCGTGCTCGATGGTGCCGGCCTGGATCACTTCGACATGTGCCTGGACATCGATCAGTGTTCCGATGCCGCACACCCCATCCTTCGGGGCGCCAATCGCCACGACGGGAAGAAGCATCGTTGCGAAATAGATTGATGCTGCTATTCTGGTCATTCTATTTGTTCTCCTTTTTGCCTTCAGATCTTCTTGAGCGACCGGGACAGGGAGTGGTGATACGGGACTGACTCCTCTCCTCTGGTCAGAAGGAATGCCGCGCATTGCTTCGGCTCCGGCCCGCGGCCGGGCAGAGCAGAAATGCGCGGCGCCGATAACGTGCCGCCTAACTGATCTTGCAGTTGCAAGTGGGAGCGCAGTTGCATTGATGTCCGCAGCAGTTGCACCCTTCAGTCTGGCCGTTGGTTTTCGCGTTCTGGCAGCCACACTTGCAAGCTGCGCCCGCGCAGGATGCGCACTTACACTGTTTCGATTTCATCGACATTGGAATCTCCTCTTCACTCTGAGTTGGGTTCGCGTTGGTTTGCGCCAACAAATGAAGTGTCGCATCGGAGGCCCCAACAGGGATTGTATGAAGCGGCTGTTTTCGATGAACGAATCGGCTATCTGATCGGTCCGGGGACCGGTGCCGCCGCCGACGCATTGTCGCTGGCCCCAAAGAACGGGGAGCGGATTTCGGCGAACTTGCCGCGCATCAACACGGAGGGAGCCATGCCCACCATTTGATAGAAGGTCCGCGTCAAATGCGCGGCATCGGCAAAGTCCGCGGCTTGTGCGGCGGCCGCAATCGTTCGCTCCGAGGCGATCGCAACCATCGCTCGTGTCAACTTGCGCCACAGCATGTACCGGCTATAGGGAAGACCGACCTGGTCTTTAAACAGGTGCGCGAAGCGACTGGGGGACAGGAAAGCCAACTGCGCCGCCTCATTCAACGAGATTCGCAGGTCATCGCGGGCGCGGATGGCATCGAGAACCTTGGTGATCCGCTGGTCCAGGCGGCGCGCCGGCGGCGCACCAGGGCTTAGCGCATGCACGCAATGACGGATCAGATCCCCGACTTCCATGCTCTCGATCGGCTGCTCGATGAACGTGCGCAACTCAGAGACGGATGAGGCGAGCCGAGCCTCCGGCACGACCGCGATTTCCTGTTCAAGCGCACGCTGCAGCCACGCTCCTTCATTGGATTCGGGGTCGACGAACAACATGGCGCCCCTCGCCCCGTTGCAATCGAAGGAGTGAACCACGTCGGGTTGCACAATGATTCCGGGTCCCCGGCGCCATCGGTTGTCCTCGCCGCAGATGGCGACCATGCCATCTAGCGCGACTACGATCTGTATGGCGTGGTGCGCGTGAGCCGGTACGACGCCTTCGGCACGGGCAAGGAGCAGGAACCCGCCCTCCCAGAGGTACCAGCGCGGCTCACTCAACCATCGGTACGCCGTGTCCTTCAATGTCTTGGCCAAAAGCCCAAACCGCTCCCCTCGCGTTCTTTCACTGTAGCTGCTTTATTCAAGAACTTCAGCGGAAACGTTCAATCCTGGAGAAGCCCGCTCGGGATATTGTTTGGTCATGACAGTTGCACGCCAAGCTCTCCAAATGCACTTGAAAGTTCCGCCGGTGGCGCTCGGGGTCATCGTGGCTGCGCTGATGTGGTGCGCTGCATCGGCCACACCTGCCCTCGACGTCGGGTTGCCCGCGAGCTTCCTTTCGTCGGCGAGCCTGGCGCTGGTTGGCGCGGTCATTTGTCTTTCAGGGGTTGTCTCGTTCAGACGCGCAAAGACAAGCGTCAACCCCATGAGACCTGATTCCACGTCGTCTCTAGTGGTTTCAGGCATCTACAAGTACACGCGGAATCCAATGTATTTGGGTTTCCTGCTGCTTCTTCTCGGGTGGGCGATATTCCTGTCGAACCTGGCGCCCTTCGCCTTGCTTCCGGCATTTGTTGTGTATATGAACCACTTCCAGATCCGACCGGAAGAACGCGCGCTTGCCTCTTCGTTCGCGCAGGGGTATCAGGCTTACCATGCCAGGGTTCGACGGTGGGTATAGGATATAGGGACCACCCGATCCACAAAGCCCGAAATGGGCAATCTGAAACAACAGGAATTTATGGAATATCTAATCGGAGTTGTACTGGCCACGGCAACGTGCGTCTTTTTCGGGATGCTGATCGGGTTCGATCGTGAGCGTCTTTTCTATCCGATGATGCTCCCCCCGATCGCCACGTACTACATATTGTTTGCCGCTATGGCCAGTTCAACACCGGCGCTGACAAGCGAGGGCCTGGCGGCGAGCATCTTTCTTCTGGCGGCGGTGGTGGGGTTCAAGAAGAATCTGTGGTTTGCTGTCGCCGGGCTCGTCGGACACGGTGTCTTCGATTTCTTTCATCACCTGGTGATTCAGAATCCAGGTATGCCGGTGTGGTGGCCCGGTTTCTGTGGGTCATTCGACGTTCTCGCCGGCGGCTTCTTAGCTTTGCTCCTGGTGAGACGTTCCGGATTTGAGCGGGCGCTCTGATTCCCTCGACTACAACGACTATAGGTTTCCGGGTGCTCCACGTCAGCCCCTTTGAAAGCGTATGAGGCGCCGACAGAAACAAGCAGAACATAATGTACAATTCCGACAAGACTGCCGTAGAGATCACCTGCATTGGCGCATGCGACTGTGCAATTCGCCATTTCGTCTGCCTGAAGAACCGGTGCCGCTGCCAGGCCACCAAATGTCACACTGACGCCAACTGCACGGAGGTTCAGTAATGCAGGTCGTGCCAGCCGCATTGGCCGCCGTCGGTAGTTTGTGTTTGACGCTTGCTCTGATCCTGGCATGGTGTCTGGTAGGGGTGCGGACAACGGGATTCATGAAGAGATGCTTTCCCAGCTACCAGTATTTGCTGAAGGCGCACATTGACTACTTGATGATGACCGGTTTGTTGTTTATCTTCTTCCTCCTGTTCACACATTTTCGGCTGACGCCTCCGCCGTTGATTATTGTCGCTATGAGCATCGGCTCTCTGGTGAATCCCGCTGCTTTTCTGGCTCTTGCCATCAAACCGGACCTTCCACAGCGGCCGGCGTCATTATTCGGCGCGGTGGTGTCCTGCGGTTTCGTCGTGACGACCATCGGCTACGGCGGCGCGGCATGGGTCGTCGCGCGTGCCGTCGCGCTCGGCGCCCGATGACCTTGCAGAAGATCAAATGAGCGGCGGAAACGAACTCCCCAGTAACATGCAGGACAAACAGCGACCCCAAAGGGAGCACATGTGAAAGCGATTCTGCATACTCAGTACGGCTCCCCCGACCTCCTCCGGTTCAAGGAGGTGGACAAGCCTGTTCCCAAAGACAACGAAGTCCTGATTCGAGTACACGCGACCACGGTGTCGACCGGGGATTGCAACATGCGCAATTTCACTTTCGTCACCAAATCCATGCTGCCGATGGCGAAACTCATGTTTGGTATCGGAAAGCCTTGGAAAGAACGCATCCTCGGCACCGAGCTGGCCGGAGAGGTGGTGGGAGGCGGTAGAGACGTTACGAGGTTTAAGGCGGGGGACCGAGTCTTTGGCTCGACGGGTATGGCTGGCGGCGGGCATGCGCAATACGCATGCCTCCCCGAAAAGGGGGCTTTGGCGATCAAGCCGGATTCTCTGAGTTGGGAGGAGGCAGTTGCCATTCCCTTTGGGGCGAACACCGCTTTACATTACCTTCGGGATCTGGGAAAGATCCAAGCCGGCCACAAGCTTCTGATAATCGGAGCGTCGGGGAGTATCGGCTCGGCCGGAGTGCACCTGGGCAAGCATTTCGGGGCGACCGTAACCGCCGTGTGCAGCGGCGCGAACGTGGAGCTGGTGAAATCGTTGGGCGCGGACAAGGTGATCGATTACGCCAAGGAGGATTTCACCAAGATTGCAGAAACCTACGAACTGATATTTGACGTTGTCGGAGCAACCACCTTCAACCATTGCCAACGCTCACTGAAGCCCAAAGGCATTCTCCTTGGCTGCATCATGGGTCTGAATGAAATGCTTCGGGCCCTTTGGACCTCCATCATCGGGGGGAAGAAGATGAGGGGCGGCGTGGCCATCAACAACCTCGAAAGAATGACTTTCGTCGCGGAACTTGTCGCGGCCGGAAAGCTCAAGCCGGTCATCGACAGATGTTATCCCTTGGAGCAGATCGCGGAAGCTTTCAAGCATGTTGAGCGGGGGCACAAGAAGGGAAATGTAGTCATAACGGTGGCGCACCTCTAGATGAATCGAACGCCGCGAACATACTTTGAGACTCGAAAGAAGTCCGGCACTTCCTGTGCGTACGCCGCGAGAGCAACATAGTTCCTCAGGAATGCCGTAAGTGTCGATCGGAAGTTCGCCACTGGACCAGAATCACGAATTACCCATCCTTACCCGAATTTACCCATCCGTGGACGGTGGGGTCCCCCCAATTTTCCCCCCAGTGACGTCGCGGAACAGTGCCAGATAGACAGCGCGCGGCCGGCGGTCGAATCTGTCCCAAGCGGCTGTGCCTCGCCAAAACGCGTCGGGGCCCGCGGAACAGCCAAGTCGGGCCGACCGGAACCAAAACTCGCAGCGGAGTTCGGGCCCTTCGGCTGGCCGGTAAGCGCCAATCGCGATAGCGAGCGCGACGACGATCAGAACCGCCGCGCGGCTCCGCACGTGATCCGCACTTCGGCGGCAATGGCTTCGGGACGCGCGCTGGTTGCGCGGCCTCGTGCCGGATACCTGCGCGGCGATCCGCTGGAAGGGCTTAAGCACGCTGCCGGTATTGTCTCCGCCGTGTCGAGCGCCAGGCATAGGTTTTGGTTGCGCAGCGTGACTCTATACGCGACTCGCTCCGCCAGGCGGCCCACTTCAAACGAAATGGGTCCGCCCGAAATCCCGCACGCAGGCCTGTTCGAAAGTCGAGGTTTGCCGTCAGGTCAGAGCGGAATTCCTCCATAGCTCCAACCTCAATTCTGTAGTTGGAGGTCAGTCTTCTCAGCCGCCAAGAAGCTGTCCTTGGCCTGAGCTTCGTTCTCAAAGGTCTCGAATACCGTGTACAGCTTGGTGAGCTTGAGTAAGTCATGCACGCGCTTGGCGAGGTTCAACAACTTCACTTGCCCACTGGCCCTGGTCACAGTCGTGTGAACGGCCACAAGTTCACCGAGCCCCGAGCTGTCGATGTAGGTGACGTCGGCCATGTTCAGAACAATCCGTCTAGAACCGCCGTCCACCAATTCCCGCAGCTTGTCGCGAAGTAGGCTGGTGCCTTCACCCAGCGTCAACCTTCCGCTCGTGTCTACAATGGTCACATTACCTTCTACTCGGCTAGTCAGTTTCACACTCATATTCTCCTTTTCCTGTCTTGTTCCCAATGCAAAGCGTCGCAGGTACCGCAGTTACTCGCAGCGCAGTCGCCGTGTCCAACCTCATGGCCCCGGACGTCAGTCGGGGCAGCGGTGCTCACTCGGTCTAGATCAGAGGATGCACGGCCTGGGTTCGCCCTGGGAGCGATAGTCTCGCTTTTGAATTCCAAGCGATTTCAGGCGCGATGCCAGCGTGCCGGGATTTACTCCGAGCAGTTCAGCCGCGCCGCCCCCGCCGGACACGCGGAAGCCTGATTTCTCCAAAGCGGCGAGGACGTTGGCCCGTTCTCTTCTTCGCCATTCTGCGTCTGGAATCACGTCATCGGTGGTGGCGGGGGCCGCGGCAGCCGCGTACTTCCGTTCCGGTAGATCGAGAGTCAGCGATCCCCCCGGGGCAAGAATCACGGCGCGTTCCACCACGTTCTGAAGCTCGCGTACGTTGCCTGGCCAGTCATACTGCCGGGCACGTTCCAACTCGCGCCCGATCAGCCGTGGTTCCGCCACATGAAAGCGCGCGCAGGCGTTGCGTACGAAGTAGCCTGCCAGTTCCGGGATGTCCTCGCTGCGGTCGCGCAGGGGAGGCACCTCGATAGGAAACACGCCAAGGCGGTAAAAGAGATCGAGCCGAAACCGGCCCGCCTCCGCCTCCTGGCGCAGATCACGGTTGGTAGCGGCCACCACGCGCACGTTGACCCGCCGCGTCGTCTCATCGCCCACCCGCTCAAACTCGCCTTCCTGCAAGACTCGTAGTAACTTCGATTGCAGCTCGAGCGGGATCTCTCCTACTTCGTCGAGAAACAACGTCCCCCCGTCAGCTAACTGAAACCGGCCCACGCGGTCACGGATAGCCCCAGTGAAGGATCCGCGGGTGTGCCCGAAAAACTCGCTCTCAAAGAGCTCACGAGGAATCGATCCGCAATTCACCTTTACGAGCGGCTTGTGAGCGCGTGTGCTGCCTTGGTGGATGGCGCGCGCAATCAACTCTTTCCCGGTGCCGGTCTCGCCGAGAATCAGCACGCTGGCGTC
>JBDTMZ010000096.1:0-139684 GCA_039934035.1 Candidatus Solibacter sp.
GGAATTTTCTCACGCGAAAGCCGAAAATGAGCTTTAAGTGCGAAAGTCGGGTTAGGAGTTTCTAGTTTTCAGTAATCAGTAATCAGTTGTCAGTCTGCTTCGCGGGAGACTGGCACCTCCCGCGCCCAGTGCGCCACGGTACTGATAACTGATTACTGACGACTGAAAACTACCCGCCAAACACCACATCCGCCAGTTCCGCGCTGTGGCTGTCTACCCACGCGGCGATGTCGGCGACGGTGCGCTGGGCATCGCGCAGCGGAACCCAGCCGCGTACCGCGGTCACAGCGCGATGGTCGGTGATGTAGAGGCGGAGGTCCGCGGGACGATTTTCACTGGTGGCAGCCACCGCGATACTACGCCCGGTGACTTCGCGGCACAGGTCGGTCGCCTCGCGCAGGGAGAGGCTATTGGCGGCACCGCCGCCGACATTCCAGTGGCGCCCGGCATAGGCGTCGAAATTCTCGATTTGGTCGAGCACGAGATCGCAGAAATCGTCGATGTGGAGGAAATCGCGCACCTGTTTGCCGGTGCCGCCGAAGCCAATGTACTTAAGACCGCGATTGAGGCAGTGGGCGGCCACCCAATAGGCAATCACGCCCTGGTCGGCTTTGGCCATCTGCCACGGACCGGTCAACAGGCCACAGCGATCGATGATAAAGCGGATGCCGTACGCATCGCCATATTCCGCCACCATCAACTCCGCCGAAAGCTTGGTCATGCCATAGAGCGAGCGCGCTCCGGCGAGGGGAAAGGCCTCGCTGATGCCGAATTCGGAGGCTCCCGCAATCGCCTGCGAGGGTTGCAGGCAGTAGCGTGTGTGGGTTTCCTCGAAGGTCAGCGCATTCAGCGGCGCCACCGGATAGACGCGGCTGGTGGAGACGAACAGGAAGTCGGCTTTAGTCTGGCGGGCGAGTTCCAGGCAGTGGAAACAGCCGGTGAGGTTAGTGTGGATGAGGTAATCCGGCGAACCGCCATAGCCGGCGAGCACGGAGGGTTCCGCCGAGCATTCGAGAATCAGGTCGGGCGCGGGCCGGATGGCGGTGAGGTCGCAGAGGGTGCGCACATCGCCGTGCACGAAACGCACGCCTCCGGCTTTGAGGCGCGGCAGATTCATCTCCGAACCGCGGCGGCGCAGGTTATCGAACGCGATGACCTCGGTCCCTGGGTAGACGCGGCGAATCGAGAGGGCCAGCGTGGAGCCGACGAACCCGGCGCCACCTGTAATCAGGACGGTCTTAGGCATTAATTTTGGTGACCTTTTCCGTGGGGGCCACAACCGCGCGGTGATAATCGCCGCGCGCGAGATGTTTCTCCAACCACAGGTACAGCACGATGAAGAGATACCGGCTGCCCATCTCTTTGATCTTGAGCTTGGAGACTCCGGCGGCCCGATTGGTCCAGGTAATAGGCACGACGGCGTAGGAGTAGCCGCGCACCAGGGCCTTTAGCGGCATCTCGACGGTGAGATTGAAATGAGGCGAAATCAGCGGCTGAATACCCGCGACCACTTCGCGACGGTAGCACTTGAACGCATTGGTGATGTCATTGAAGCCCAGGCCGAAGAGAAGTTTGATGAAGAGATTCGCCATGCGATTCAACAACAGCTTGTGCTTGGGATAATCGATCACGCGGCCGCCCTGGATGAAGCGCGAGCCGAAAACGCAATCGTAGCCTTCGAGCAGCTTCCAGTAATACTTCAGCATGTCGTCCGGGCTGTCGGACCCGTCGGCCATCACAATCGCGACGGCGTCCCCGGTGATGTGCGCGAGGCCGAAACGGATCGCCATGCCGAAGCCGTGGCGTCCCGTGTTGGTCAGGGGAACGATTTCGGGATGCTGCTGGCTGAAGGCGCTCAGCAGGTCTGCTGTAGCATCCGTACTGCCGTCGTCCACCACCACGATTTCGTATTCGGGCAGGTGCTCAGACAGGATGCTCGTGTAGCGTTCGAGCGTCGGGATGATACAACCCTCCTCGTTGCGGGCGGGCATCACAATCGACAATTTCACGAGCAGTGGACTCCTTTGGATAATAATATCAGTCACACCGGAGCCGGGCGACGCGCCACTTCGCCGCCATAACGTTCCATAATTGGAGATAGACTTACCATGCACCCGACGTGTGTCGTTGCCATCAAATTTCTGCCGCTGCTGATGCTGTGCCCCTTGGCCGCAGTGGCACAATCCCGGCGGGCGGATTGTGCGGCCCTCAACGCGAATGACGCGAACGCCGCCGCGGCATCGCCCGCCGCCGCGAATGCCAGTTCAGGCACTGGTTCGGCCGACCGGCAGGCCAGGGCCGGCGCGGTCGCGACCCAGATTCAACCGCGCCGTCCGGCCCCGTTTCGCCCGCCCTTCTCGTGCCGTTGCGGCGTCGTGGACGCCGGCGCGCTGACAGCGAAATCTGAGGCGCAGGAAGTGCCCATTGTGACAGGGCTGGCGGGCAGTTTTCGTTTTGACCACGTGCTGCTGCGAGAAACCGCGCGCTTCTCTGACGCGGACAAGGGCAAGGTAAGCGTGGGCCTGGGAAGGGCGAATCGCGGAGCGGACGTCATCTCGCCCCTTCCCCTGGGCAATGCCACCGCGCCCCACTTCTTCTGGTATGAGCGTCCCGCCCCGCCGCAGATCGCGGGGGCGTATGACCTGGTGCTGTTCTTCCAGGCGGCGTTCCCTCTGGGTGACGGTACGGCCTCGAACCTGAAGGCCGGCACTGTCACGTGGGAGGTCTGCGGCTTCGATGGGCCGCCCGGCGCGGTTCAGTAGGGGGATCGAGAGCACCATGATTCCACTGTTAGATCTCAAAGCCCAGTATCGAAATCTCAAGAGCGAGCTCGACGCGGCCGTACAGAGCGTGATGGAGAACGCGCAGTTCATTCTAGGCCCGGAAGTGGCCGCCTTCGAAAAGGAATTTGCCGCGCATTGCGGCGCGCGAGAGGCGCTGGGCCTCAACTCGGGAACGAGCGCGCTCCACTTGGCATTGCTGGCCGCCGGAATCTGCGCAGGCGATGAGGTGATCACCACTCCGTTCACGTTTATTGCAACGGCGGCGGCGATTGCCTACACGGGTGCCACGCCCGTATTCGTGGATATCGAACCGGCGACCTTCAATATCGACGTGGCGCAAATCGAACGCGCCATTACCGCGCGCACGAAGGCCATCCTGCCGGTGCATCTCTTCGGACAGCCGGCCGATCTGGATCCCATTCTGGAAATCGCGAGGCGGCACAGGTTGGTGGTGATCGAGGATGCGGCGCAATCCCACGGCGCCGAATATAAAGGGCGGCGCGTGGGGGCAATCGGCGATATCGGCTGCTTCAGCTTCTACCCGGGCAAGAATCTCGGCGCCTGTGGAGAAGGTGGCGCGGTGGTCTCAAACCATCCCGAATTGATCCGCAAAATGCGCATGCTGCGCGACTGGGGAAGCGCCCAGAAGTACCTGCACGAACTCAAGGGTTACAACTATCGCATGGAGGGGATGCAGGGCGCCGTGCTGCGCGTCAAGCTGCGCCACCTGGACGCGTGGACCGAAGCGCGGCGCGCCCACGCGGCGCGCTATGGAGAGCTTCTGAAGGATTGCGCCGGCATACAGGTTCCGCCGGAGATGCCCTATGCGCGCCACGTGTACCACGTCTACAACGTGCGCTGCACAGATCGCGCCGCGGTGCGCGCCCAGTTGGAGCAGAGGCAGATTCAGAGCGGGATTCACTATCCCATTCCGGTCCACCTGCAGCCTGCCTATGCCGACCTCGGGTTGACGCGCGGCGCGTTTCCGGTGGCGGAGCGGGCGGCGGAAGAGGTGCTCGCGCTGCCAATCTTCCCGGAGATGACGGCGGCGCAGATCGAGGAAGTGGCCGGTGCCGTGCGCTGCGCCGCGACTGCCGGACCGGTCGCGTTCATTCCCACCGAAGCGTAGTCCGTTCTGGCAAAGCAGGGCTGCGCGCGCGGCCGTGCGGCGATCGGATGAGATGCCGCGATGGCGCCGATTCGTATCGGGTGACTGCGCCCGCCGGTGGGGCGGAGCCCTAAGCCTGCGCCGGAAGGGCGAATGAATTTCCTGCCGAACCCGGTGTCCACACGCGAGCGGACGTGCCAGAGATTGCGTCGCATGCGGGGACTCTGTAAAAAACAATTTGCAATGAAAATGTTTTCTGGTATTCTGGGAACGCTCTGGTAACTCAAACAACCGCGCGAGACTATGGATACAGCCGAACAAGGCCTTCTCAGTCGCGATGAAATGGAGAGCAGGCGCCTGTTAGCCGCACAGGACCTGCAGACGGGGCTCTCGCAGTCCCAAGTCGCACGTAAATTCGGGGTCAGCCGAACCACGGCGTCCCGGTGGAATCGTACGCTCAGCGGAAGGGGTGTTGAATCGCTCCGCAAGCGTCGTGCACCGGGCCGGCCGAGCCGGCTCACTCAAGACCAGCTCAAACTTCTCACGGAAAGCTATCATGCCGGACCGCGGGCATCGGGATTCGATTCCGACCGGTGGACGACAGCGCGCTTTGCCGATGTGATTTTCAATCATTTCGGTGTGCGCTACGACCCGGATCACGCGGGACGGATCATGCACCGTTTGGGGTTGCGCGAACGCCGCCGTTCGAGCAAGCTCACGCCGGACGTGTTGTACACGTTTACGGCGCCGGCGGTGGAACTGCCCGAGGTTCAGGCAGACGTAGCGTAGCGGAAGCGCCTTTCGCACGCCGGACCGTACGGTCCGGCGTGCAAAAGGCTGTGCCTTAGCGCGCCCCCGCGAGTTTCAACACGTACGCCTGACGCACCGGTAGTCGGGCAGCGAGCGCGTCAGGGATGCGTATTCTCAGTTGACGGCCGCGGCGCGTTGCCGGCACTTCCTGGCCGCCTTCCAGCAGGGTGACCTTCACGCCGGCGGGCGCTTCGATGTTGTCGAGCACAATTTCGCCGGCGGGCCTGTGCGGCAGAATCGCGTACACGGCGCCGGGCTTGACGGTGAAGAAGGCTTCGACGCGCGCGAATCCCGCGGGCGGGGTATCCACCAGCTTCTTAATGTCGTAGTCCGCCATGAACTCCTTCACTTCGAGCTTGGGAATTTCGCCCTTGCTCCACTGGCGAGGCGTGTTGCGGGCCGTGGTGCCATAGATGGCTTCCGCATTGGGCCTGAGGAATTCGCCGATCTGCAAAAGGCGTTCTTCCATGATGACGGGGATGCGGCCGTCGGCGGTAGGCCCGATATCGAGCAGGAGGTTGCCGCCGCGCGCGACGATGTCGAGCAGCATCATGAGCAACTCGCGATCGCTGTGATAATCGGCAAGCTTCTCCATCCGGTTGTAGCCGTAGGATTGTCCCATGCCGCGGCTTTCCTCCCAGGGGTGCGCAGCCTGCTGCATACCGCTGGTGTATTCGGTGGTGAAGTAGCCGCCGTGTTTATGGCGTGTATCCTTGCCCCAGCGATCGTCGATCACCACTTCGTCTTTAACCGGGGATTCGTTGAACAGCCAGGCGAGCAATTCGGGGGCGCGCCACTCGTCGCTGGGCAGATCCCACTCGCCGTCGGAGAAGATGATGCTCGGCTTGAGATGGGTCACCGCATCCTTGAACTGCGGGAACATGTGCTCGGCGACGTAACGCTTTTTGTCGGCGAGCCAGAGCGGGTTGTACCACTCATAGAGCGAGTAGTAGATCCCCATGTGAAGACCTTTACGGCGTCCGGCTTCCATGAGGTCGAGCGCGACGTCGCGCTTCGGGCCGGTGTCCACCGCGTTCCAGGGGCGCCCCCAGGAGCGGTTGGCCTGCTCGTTCTTCCATAGCGTAAAGCCTTCGTGGTGCTTGGAAGTGAGCGCAACGTATTTAGCGCCGGAGCGCTCGAAGACGCCGGCCCAATGGTCGGGATCGTACAACTCGGCGCGGAACATCGGGGCAAAATCGGAGTAGGGGAAATTCGCGCCGTAGTTCCGGTCGTGAAACTGGCGGGTGGACGAGTTGGGCCGGTTCAACGAATTCCAATACCACTCCGCGTACATGGTTTCGCCCTTGACGTTGACGGGCGCGTAGGCGGGAACGGAATAAACGCCCCAATGGATGAAGATGCCAAACTTCGCGTCGGTATACCAGGCGGGGCAGGCGCGGGCATCAATGGATTCCCAGGTGGGCTGGTAGCGATTCTGGCCGAAGGCGCCGCGTCCGGCGGCAAGCGCAGCGGGGAGCGTGGCGCAGGTACGTAAGAGGTCACGACGTCGCATTGCCGGACATGGTAACAGGTTGAGCGCTTGCGGATTTCGCGCAGGGGGAAGTAGAATTCGGTACAGAGTCCGGGGTACTCCGAAATCGCGTCCCTCGCTTCCAGGTCGCAGGCGCAGCAGGCCTCTTCGGGGTAGATTTATGAAGTTTTCCATCAATCAGCGCGTTGTGGATGCCGGCGGCTTTTCTTCTCACTGCACCCTATTGGACTATCTGCGCGCGCAGGGTCTCACCGGCGCGAAGGAAGGCTGCGCCGAAGGCGAGTGTGGCGCGTGCGCGGTGGCGCTGGTGCGGCCGAACGGAGCGGGCTCCGAATTGCGCGTGGTGAACAGCTGCCTGATGCTGCTGCCGATGGTGGCGGGGCAGGAAGTTTACACCGTCGAGGGTCTCGCGTACGAAGGGCGACTGAGTGAACCGCAGCGCGCAATTGCCGAACTGGGAGGGTCGCAATGCGGCTACTGCACGCCCGGATTTGCGATGAGCCTGTTCGCCGAATATCACCGTCCGGGCCGCGCGGGTGCCTGCGATCCCCACGCGATGAGCGGGAATTTATGCCGTTGCACCGGCTACCGGCCTCTGCGCGATGCGGCGCTAAGCCTTGGCATGCCGGTGTCGGATGACGAGATACAGAAGCGCCTGCGTCTTCCGGCGCCCGCGATGGAAGCGTTCTCGCGGCCCGGCTTTGCGCGGCCGGGCGACGTGGCGGAATGCCTCGCGATGCTGCAGCGGTGGCCTGAGGCGACGCTGGTGGCGGGCGGGACGGACCTGAGTGTGGAGGCGAATCTTCGCGGCCGGCGCTTTACGCAGGTGATCAGTGTGGAAGCGATTCCGGAACTCAGGGTGTTCCGCGAGTCGGCGCAAGAGGTGGTGCTTGGCGCGGGGCTCACGCTCTCGGAAATTGAGGCGCTGTGGACGTGTGCGCCGCCGATTGCGCGGGAGTGGTTCCCGCTGTTTGCGTCTCCGCTGATACGGAATCGCGCGACGCTGGGAGGCAATCTGGCCACGGCGTCGCCGGTGGGCGACGGCGCGCCGATGCTGCTCTCGCTGGATGCGCGGGTGAACCTGGCGGGCGTTGGCGGATGGCGGCAGGTCGCGCTCGCGGATTTCTTTCTGGACTATCGAAAGACGTTGCTGCAAGCGGGCGAAGTGCTGGTCTCGGTGAGCATACCGAAGCCATTTCCACAGCTGTCGGCATTTCATAAGGTGGCTAAGCGCGCGCTGGACGACATCAGTACCGTGGCGGCGGGGTTCGCGATCTCGCTGGATTCGAGCGGCCGCATCGAGCATTGCCGCATCGCATT
The DNA here is from genome assembly GCA_039934035.1 of Candidatus Solibacter sp. Taxonomy (GTDB): domain Bacteria; phylum Acidobacteriota; class Terriglobia; order Bryobacterales; family Bryobacteraceae; genus Solibacter. The sequence continues at coordinate 7,514 of JBDTMZ010000096.1, forward strand.
TGGCGGGATGGCGGCCACGCCGCTGCGTGTGCCTGCCGCTGAAGCAGCGCTGCGCGGGCGCCCGTGGGACGCCACCGCGGTGAATGCCGCGCAGCGTGCGATGCGGGCGAATCTGCGCCCGATGGATGATCACCGCGGGAGCGCGGCGTATCGCTTGGCGATGGCGCAATCGCTGCTCCAAAAATTCCACTGGCAGACGCGCCTGACGGAGGCCGCGTGAGCGTCGTAGGCAAAGCCCTGCCGCACGAAAGCGCCCGCGGACACGTCACGGGCGCGGCGCTTTACACCGACGATCTGGCAGCGCGTTTTCCGGGCTTGCTTCACGCCTGGCCGCTGCTGGCGCCGCACGCGCACGCGGCGTTGACGCAAATCGATACGGCGGCCGCCATGGCGATCGACGGGGTGGTCACGGTGCTGACGGCCGACGACGTACCTGGGGAGAACGATTGCGGCCCGGTGCGCCACGACGAGCCGGTATTCCCCGCGGAAGTGATGTTCCACAATCAGCCTGCGGCGTGGGTGCTCGCCGGGAGTCCGGAAGCGGCGCGCCTGGGTGCGGAGGCGGTGAAGGTGGTTTGCCGGGAATTGCCGGCCATACTCACATTGGAGGAAGCCATCGCCGCGGCGAGCTTTCACGATGCGCCGGTCGCGATCCGGCGCGGCGATGCAGGGGGCGCGCTGGCAGGCTGCGCGCACCGCATCGAAGGCGAGATCCACATCGGCGGGCAGGAACAGTTTTATCTGGAGATGCAGGCGAGCATCGCGCGGCCGGATGAATCGGGCGGCATGCACCTCTACTCGTCGACGCAGCATCCGGCGGAGACGCAGGAGATTGTGGCGCGCGTGCTGGGCGTGGCGCGGAATGCCGTGACGGTGGAATGTGTGCGCATGGGCGGCGCGTTCGGCGGCAAGGAAACGCAGGCCAACCACTTCGCCGCGGTGGCTGCGCTGGGCGCTCACAAGACGGGGCGTCCGGTGCGCGTGCGCGTATCGCGCCGACTTGACATGATGCTCACGGGGAAGCGGCATCCGTTCCTGGCGCGTTTCGAGGCGGGCTTCGATGACGAGGGCCGGGTGGAGGCCGCGCGTATCCAACTGTTTGCCGATGGCGGTTGGAGTCTCGATCTTTCCGAGGCGATTCTGGGGCGCGCGATGTTCCACGTTGATAACGCGTACTTCCTGCCCGCGTTGGAAGTGACGGGAGTGGTGTGCAAGACGCACAAGACGTCGCAGACCGCCTTTCGCGGCTTCGGCGGACCGCAGGGGATGCTGGTGATCGAGGACATTCTGGATCGCGTGGCGCGCACGCTCGGCCTGCCGCCGGACGAGGTGCGCGAGCGGAATTTCTATCGCGAGGGTGACAGCACGCACTATGGCCAGCCGGTGAAAGACGCAGCGCGCATGCCGCGCATCTGGCAGCAGTTGAAGGAGGCAAGCGGGTACGCCGCGCGGCGCATGGAAATCGACCGCTTCAATGCGGAGCACGCGCACACGCGCCGCGGCATGGCGATTACTCCCGTGAAGTTCGGCATTTCGTTTACGGCCACTCTGTACAATCAGGCCGGAGCGCTGGTGCTGGTGTACCGCGACGGCAGCGTGCAGGTGAATCACGGCGGCACGGAGATGGGGCAGGGGTTGTACACCAAGGTCGGGCAAATCGCGGTGGACGCGCTGGGCGTGGCGCCGGAGGCGATCCGTCTGATGCCGCCGCGCACGGACAAGGTGCCGAACACGTCGGCGACGGCCGCGTCCTCGGGTGCGGATTTGAATGGGGCGGCGGTGCTGGATGCGTGCCGTAAGATCCGCGCGACGTTGGAACCCCTGGCTGCCGAGCTTTTGGGGTGTGCGGTTGCGGAGGTGCGGTTCGAAGAAGGCCGCGTGTTTGGGGCGGCGGATCCGGCGCGCGCGCTGGCCTTCGGGCAGGTGACGGAAGAGGCGTACCGAAGACGCATACCGCTGTTCGCGTCGGGCTTCTATCGCACGCCCGAAATTCATTACGATCCGAAAACGCTGCAGGGACGTCCTTTCTACTACTACGCGTATGGGGCGGCGGTCTCAGAGGTAGAGGTGGACGATTTCACAGGCGCGTACCGTCTGCTGCGCGCGGATTTGCTGGAAGACGTTGGTGACAGTCTGTCGCCGCTGGTGGATCGCGGGCAGGTGGAAGGCGGATTCATACAGGGCGTGGGCTGGCTGACGTTGGAGGAACTGGTGTGGGACAAGCAGGGGCGGCTAGCGACGAATGGCGCGTCCACGTACAAGCTGCCATCGTGGGCTGAGATGCCGACGGAGTTTCACGTGGATTTCCTGGCGCGGGCCGCGGAGCCGGGCGTGGTGATGGGCAGCAAGGCGGTGGGTGAGCCTCCATTGATGCTGGCGCTATCGGTGCGCGAGGCGCTGCGCGATGCGATCGCGTCGTATGGTTCGGGTGTGGTAGCGATCGATTCGCCCTGCACGCCGGAGCGCGTGTTCTTTGCGATTCAAAATGCGCGCGCGGCTCGCGAGACGGTGGTGACGGCCGAGGTGGGAGCGCCGAATTCGTGAGCCCGCCTCGCACGCAGGAAATCATCCGCTCCACGATTTTGCATACGCCGCGCAGCCCGTTCCAGGAGGATGGGGCGCTAGAGGCATTCGAGGACGGCGCGCTGCTGATCGATGGCGCGACCATTCAATCGGTAGGCGATTATGGCAAGATCCATGCCGCACGTCCCGAGGCGCCCGTGCGCGATCTGCGCGGCGGCGTGATTCTGCCTGGGCTGATCGATACGCACGTGCATTTTCCGCAATTGCGAATCATCGGCGGACTAGGCTGCGGACTGTTGGAGTGGCTGGATCGCTTCGCGCTGCCGGAAGAGATCCGCATGGGCGACGGCAAATATGCGGGTGGGGTGGCCGCGGAGTTCGTGAGTGCGCTGGCGAGCCACGGCACGACGACGGCGCTGGTGTTCGGGTCGCATTTTGCGGAGGCGACGGCGATGCTTTTTGAGGCGGCGGAAGCGAAGGGGTTGCGCGTGGCGAGCGGGCTCGTGCTGTCGGACCGGTTGCTGCCGGAGGCGCTGCACAGCACGCCCGAGCGGGCATGCGATGAGAGTCGCGCGCTGGTTCGCCGCTTTCACGGACGCGGCGGTTTGCGGTACGCGGTGACGCCGCGCTTTGCGCTCTCGGCGTCGGAAGGCATGCTGGAAGTGTGCCGGACCTTGATGAACGAGTTTCCCGACGTCCTGTTCCAGACGCACCTCAATGAGAATACGCAGGAGGTCGCGGATGTGCTGCGCGCCTTCCCGTGGGCGCAGAGCTACCTCGGGACGTATGACCGTTTCGGCCTGGTGGGCCCGCGGTCAATATTCGCGCACAATGTGCATGCGCAGGCGGGCGAGTTGGAGCGCATGGCGGACGCGGGCGCGGCAGTGGCGCATTGTCCGTGCAGCAACGCGGCTCTGGGCAGTGGATTCTTTCCGATGGCGCGGCATCTGGCGGCCGGTGTGCGGATCGCATTGGGGACGGACGTCGGGGCGGGCACGGGATTCGGCATGCTGAAGGAAGCGTTGCAGTGCTACCTGTTGCAGCGGCTGATGCCCGGCGGGGTTCCGCTGACGGCGGCGCACCTGTTGTATCTGGCGACGCGCGCCGGCGCGGAAGCGCTGGGCGTGGCGGCTGAGACGGGTGATTTCACGCCTGGGAAGTCGGCCGACCTGGTGTATGTGCGCCCCCGCGAGGGCAGCGTGCTGGCGGCGGCGATGGGTCGTGCGGAGAGCGCGGAGCAGCTGCTGGCCGCGGTGCTGACGTTGGCGGGCGCGGAAAGTATCTCGGAAGTGCTCGTGCGCGGCAGGGTGGTGCACGGGTGACGCTGGAGGCGATCAACGGGATGGATCGTGCGGCGTTCGTCGAGGCGCTGGGATGGGTGTTCGAGCACTCGCCGTGGGTGGCGGAACGCGCGTGGGCCGCCCGTCCATTTGCTGACCTCGCGGAACTGCATCAGGCGATGACCGCGCAGGTGGCTGCCGCGACCTTGGGGGAACAGTTGGCATTGATGCGGGCCCATCCGGATCTGGGGACGCGGGCGAAAATGAGCGAGTCGTCGGTGGGGGAACAGGCGGGCGCGGGGTTGGACCGGCTGACCCGCGAGGAATTCGAAGGGTTGCAGAAATGGAATGCTGCGTATCGCGAGAAGTTCGGGTTTCCGTTTCTGTACGCAGTGAAAAACAGCACGAAGTACGATGTTCTGCGCGCGCTCGAAGAGCGGCTTTCGGGCGGCCGGGAAGAGGAGGGCGCTACGGCGCTCGCACAGATCTACCGCATTGCTCAATCTCGTCTCGAGGACACTGTTCATGCATGAATTCGCCAGCGGGAAGAAACGCAATTACTACGGCAAGGGAGACGTGAGCGTCTATCGTCTGTTGCGCGACGGCAAGACGCCCGGAGCCCCACCTGTATTCGGCGCCAACGTGAAGCTGCTGATCTATGGCGACGCGTTCTGGCCGACCTACGAAACGGGCGACAATACCGGGCTGATTGCTACCGACTCGATGAAGAATTTCATTCAGCGGGAGACGATGACGTTTCCAGGGGACGATCTGGAAGAATATTGCCTCCATCTGGCGACGAAGTTTCTGCAGACGTATCCGCATGTGGAAGGGGCGCAGATTCGCGCGGTTGAGATCCCGTATCACGCCTGCCCTGTCCTTCCGCCTGGGGCGAGGCCTTTTACTTCCACCGTGGCCTTCGCGCCCACGGGTCCGGATGTTGCAAGCACGCAGTTGGAATTGCGGCGCGTGGGAGCAACACTGGAGACGGTGGAACTGCGTAGCGGCATCGAGGGCTTCCGGTTGTTGCGATTAGGCGGCAGCGCGTTTCACGGCTTCGTGCGCGACCAGTACACCACGCTGCCCGATATTCACAATCGTCCGCTGCACATGTGGCTGCGCTTGAATTGGGTTTACAACGAGGCGGCGTGTGGGTACACGCTCGGTGCCGTAACCAGGACTGTGCGGGCAATCGTGCGTGAGGTGTTTCACGGCTTCGAATCGGGCAGCATTCAGCAGATCATTTACCAAATCGGCATGGAAGTGTTGGCGCGGATTCCGCAAATCGCGGAGGTCGATCTGGAGGGTCAGAATCGCACATGGGATACGATTGCGGAATCGGGCGAGGAGGTTGGCGTGTATACCGACGCGCGTCCGCCGTATGGCTGCCTGGGATTGAGTTTGCGGAGATAGCGTGGCGAAACTTTCGACTCATGTTTTGGATCTGGCTCGCGGTGTACCGGCGGCGGGCGTGCGTGTCGCGTTGTACCGCCTGAGCGAAGGCGGGAGCGTGCTGGCGGGTGAGGCGGTCACGAATGCCGATGGCCGCACGGCGGAGTCGCTGCTCGCCGCGCCGGAACTGGCTGCGGGCGTGTACGAAATCGTCTTTCACGCGGGGGACTATTTCCGGTCCAATGGCGTGTCGCTCACCGAGCCGCCGTTCCTCGACGAAGTAGTGATTCGTTTCGGGGTGGCAGCAGGTACAGCCTCCTACCACGTGCCACTGTTGCTTTCGCCGTATGGGTACAGTACGTACCGGGGATCGTAATGACGGGCGCTGACGTCATCGACCGCTGTCAGGCGCTCGCGCGCATGAGTGAATCCGCGGACTGCATTACTCGAACGTTTTGCTGTCCGGCCATGCACGACATGCATCGCACGCTACGCGCTTGGATGGAACCTGCGGGGATGCGGGCGGAGACGGATAGTGCGGGGAATTTGCGCGGCGTTTACCCGGGGCAGCAAGTGGATGGGCCTTGGCTGCTCATCGGCTCGCATGTGGATACGGTGCCGGATGCCGGCGCGTACGACGGAGTGCTGGGAGTGGTGCTGGGGATTGCCGTGGTGCAGGCATTGCACGGGCGGCGGTTGCCATTCGGCATTGAGGTGGTGGCGTTCTCCGAGGAAGAGGGCGTGCGCTTCGGCGTGCCGTTTATCGGCAGTCGCGGATTGGTGGGTACGCTCGACGAGGCGCTGCTGGCGCGCACGGACGCGAAGGGGATTTCGGTGGCACAGGCGCTGCGCGATTTCGGAGTCGGCGAGGCTGCAGCGCGGCGCGAGTATCTCGGGTACCTGGAAATGCACATCGAGCAGGGTCCGGTGCTGGAATCGCTCGATCTGCCGCTGGGGGTGGTGACGGCGATTGTCGGTCAGACGCGCGCGGAGGTGCGATTCCGAGGCGCCGCGAATCATGCGGGCACAACTCCGATGCACCTGCGCCGCGACGCGATGGCCGCGGCGGCGCGCTGGATTGCGCTGGTGGAACGTGCGGCGCGGGCGACACCGGGAGCGGTGGCAACCGTAGGGTCGGTGCACACCTCACCAGGCGCGGGCAACGTGATCGCTGGCGAGGTTCGCGCGACTCTGGATGTGCGGCACGCGGACGATGGCGTGCGCGAAGCGCTGGTAGCGCGGTTGCGGAGCGCGGCGGAAATGATCGCGGTCCGACGCGGGCTGCAGGTGGAATGGAATGCGCGCTTGAGTCAGGCGGCGGTGGCGTGTGACGCCATCCTCACCGAATTACTGGCGCGCGCGGCAGAGGCGTGCGGACAGCGCGCGCATCGCCTGGCGAGCGGCGCGGGGCACGATGCGATGATCGTGGCAGCGATCGCGCCGGTGGCGATGCTGTTTCTGCGGTCGCCCGGCGGCATCAGTCACCATCCGGACGAAGCGGTGAATGCGGGCGATGTGGAGGCGGCGCTGGCGGCGGGTGCGGCCTTTCTGGGGGAACTGGAGCGGCGGTATGTTTGACCTGGTAGTGCGCGGCGGCACGGTGGTAAGCGGTACGGCGATGGGACAGGCCGACATCGCGGTGGAAGACGGCGTGATTCGCGAGGTCGGGCGGGAACTGGCCGCGGGCCGCGAAGAGATTGACGCGCGAGGTCTGACGATCTTTCCGGGCTTGATCGACGTGCATCTGCACTTCAACGAGCCGGGTAGGACGGAATGGGAAGGCGCTGCCACGGGGAGTCGCGCGCTGGCGGCGGGAGGCGGCACGCTGTATTTCGACATGCCGCTCAACTCGACGCCGTGCACGGTGGACGCTGCGGCATTCGACGCGAAGCGCGCCGCGCTGGAGAAGGCATCGGTCACGGATTTCGGATTGTGGGGCGGCATCGTGCCGGGGAATCGCGAGTGCCTGCCGGAGCTTGCGGCTCGCGGCGTGGTGGGGTTCAAGGCGTTTCTCAGCGATTCCGGATTGCCCGAGTTTCCGCGCGCCGACGATCTCACGTTTTACGAAGCACTGCAGGTGGCGGCGGCGCACAATCTGCCGGTCTCGGTGCACGCCGAAAGCGAAGAGATTACAGGCCGGCTGGCGCGGCGTATGCGAGACGCCGGGCGCAGCGACGTGCGCGCGTTCCTGGAATCGCGCCCGGTGGTGGCGGAGGTGGAGGCGATTCAACGAGCAGCCCTATTGGCGCGTACAGCCGGGGCGTGGCTGCACATCGTGCACATCAGCTCGGGACGGGGCGTTGCGGCGGCGCTGGAGGCGCGCGCGCTGGGTACGAACCTCACGATCGAAACGTGTCCGCACTATCTCTTCTTCACTGGCGAAGACATGGAGAGGCTCGGCGCCGTGGCAAAGTGCGCGCCGCCGCTGCGGCCCCCTGATGACGTGGAAGCGTTATGGCAGCGCCTGCTGCACGATGAAATCGACATGATCGCGTCGGACCATTCGCCAAGCTCGCCGGAGCTCAAAACGGACACGGATTTCTTTCGCGTGTGGGGCGGAATCGCCGGGGTGCAGTCGCGGCTCGCCGTACTGCTGGAGGGCGGATATCACCGGCGCGGAGTTCCGCTGACGACCCTCGCGCGCGTGGCGGCGGAAACACCGGCGCGCCGGTTCCGCATCGCCGGAAAAGGCGAGATCGCTGCGAGTTTCGATGCTGACCTCACGCTGGTAGACCTCGCGCGCGCCACCACATTGACGGCGGACGACCTGCACCAGCGCCATCCTCAATCGCCCTACACCGGATATACTTTCCGCGGCGCGGTGGTGCGCACGCTGCAACGGGGAAAGACCATTTATTTCAATGGCGCTATCACGGCCGCGAGCGCGGGCCGCTTTGTGCGGCCACAACTACAGGAGCTCTCATGATCCAACTCGGACAGACGCGCAGCGTGGCGCACCGCAATCACGCACTGTTGACGCCGGACACGTTCGTGCGCGCCCCGCTACCGGGGATGATTGCCGCCACGGCCATCGTGCATACGGCGCCGGCGATGGGCGCTGCGTTCACCCAGTACACGGCCGAGTTCGAGACGGGCGGCCGGTTGGGGGCGTGCGCGACGCAGCGTTTCCTGTACGTGCTCGAAGGCGAACTCGCGATCGAGGAAGGCCGTAAGAAGCATCGACTGCCGGCGGGTGACTACGCGTATCTGCCGGACGGTGATACGGCGGTGAGCGCTTCGAAGGCCAGCCGCGCCGCGGTGATCGAAAAGGTGTATCAGCCGCTGCGCGGCACGCGCGCTCCGAAACTGCTGATCGGGGCGGAGGGCGAGATCGAGGGGCAACCTCTGATGGGGGACGACTGGGTCACGGTGCGCAAACTGTTACCCGAAGATCCAGCGTTCGATTTCGCGGTCAACACTATGACGTATGCGCCGGGCGCGACCCTTCCGATGGTGGAAGTCCACGTCATGGAGCATGGGCTGCTGATGCTCGACGGGGGCGGTATTTATCGTCTGGACGACAAGTGGTACGCGGCGTCGGCGGGCGATTTCATATGGATGGGTCCGTACTGCCCGCAGTGGTTCGGCGCGCTCGGGAAATCGCCGGCGAAATATCTGCTGTACAAAGATTGGAATCGTCATCCACTGCCATGAAGCTGTACATCGACACAGACCACATCGTCAGCGAACTCGACGAACTGGCGGGATTTTCCGATGCGCCGGCGCCCGCGGTCACACGCATTGTGTTCTCGCCCGCGGACCTGCAGGCGCGCGCCTGGCTGAAGGAAAAGTGCGCCGCGGCTGGGCTGGGGGTTCGCGAGGACGCGGTGGGCAATTGCTTCGCGCGCTGGGCGGGGACGGACCCGTCACTGCCGGCGGTGGCGAGCGGCTCACACATCGATGCCATTCCACATTCCGGGCGATTCGACGGGACGGTGGGTGTGGTGGGAATGTTGGAGGCGATGCGCGCGTTGCAGGCGGCGGGCTTCCGGCCGCGCCGGTCGATCGAGCTGATTCACTTCACGTCCGAGGAGCCTACGCGCTTCGGGCTGGGATGCCTGGGGAGCCGCCTGCTTTCAGGCTCGCTTGCGGCGGAGCGCGCCGCGGCGCTCAAGGATACGCACGGCGCCACGCTCGATGAGGTGCGCGAGGCCGCCGGATTCACAGGCGGATTGGAGAGTGTGGCGCTGCCACCGAACCGGTATCACGCGTTTGTGGAACTGCACATCGAACAGGGTCCGCTGCTGGAGCGCACGCAGGTGCCGCTTGGAGTAGTGACGGCGATCGCGGCGCCGGCGACTCTCGATATTGCGGTGCAGGGCGAGGGCGGACATGCCGGCGGAGTGTTGATGCCGTACCGGCGCGATGCGCTAGCGGCGGCAGCGGAAATCGTACTGGCGGTGGAGGCGGCGGCGAAATCGACCGGCGCGATCGATACGGTGGGCACGGTAGGCATCTGCGAGGTGTTTCCAGGGGCGGTGAACAGCGTGCCGAGTCAGGTGCGGATTACGGCGGACGTGCGGGACGTTCAGTTGGAGCGGCGCAATGCGGTGCTGGCGGCAATCGGGGAACGCTGCCAGGCGGTGGCTGCGTCGCGGCGGGTGACGGTCACGTGCGACGTGCTCAATGCCGATGCGCCCGCGGAATGCAGCGTGCTGGTGATGGGCGCGCTGGAGGCAGCGTGCCGTGAACTGGAGGTAGCGTATCGGTCGATGGTGAGCCGCGCCTATCACGACTCGCTCTTCATGGCGCGCATCGCTCCCACGGCGATGCTGTTCATTCCGTGCCGCGATGGCGTGAGTCATCGGCCCGACGAGTTCGCCACGCCGGAAGATATCGCGCGGGGCACGCTTGTGCTGGCGCACGCACTGGCGCGGTTGGCGGGCTGACTGGCGCGTATCTAGCGCATTCCCGCATGGGAGGCGGCGCGGCGTAAGCCCTCGCCCGCGGCCCGCTGGCGCACGCGGTGGCGCGTGACGCGCGCATCACTCAATCCCGCGTTCGAATCGGCGGCGGGATCTCGCGGCCGCCCGGCGTTTGGCCGGCTGAATGCCCCTTGACGGACGCGTTAAAATGAAACATATCGCATTCCCCGCGTTTTCAACGGCACATGCGACCGTTTTTCTCATGACTACAACTACTCGCACTCGCGCTCAGGAATTTCGTGACCAGTTGTCCAGCCGCGTTCTGGTGGCCGATGGAGCGATGGGTACCATGCTGTACTCGCGCGGCGTCTTCATCAATCGCTGCTTCGACGAACTGAACCTCTCGGCGCCGGACATGGTACGCCAGATTCATCAAGAATACGCGAAGGCGGGCGCAGAAATTCTCGAGACCAACACGTTCGGTGCGACGCGGCAGCGGCTGGGCGCCTTCGGGTTCGCCGAGAAGCTGAAGGCGATCAACCTGGCAGGCGTGAAACTGGCGCGCGAAGCGGCCAACGGCGCTTTCGTCGCAGGCGCGGTAGGCCCGCTAAACGTGCGCATCGAACCTCTCGGCCCAACCTCGTTTGCCGAGGCCCGCGCCGCCTTCCGGGAACAGATCAACGCACTGCTGGAAGCCGGAGTGGACCTGCTGATCTTCGAGACTTTCGGCAATCTCGACGAACTGCGCGAGGCAGTGATGGCGGGGCACGACGCCGGCGGCGGTGAAATCCCGATGATCGCGCAGGTTACGATCGACGATTTCGGCCACCTCCCGGGAGGCACCGATACCGAGACGTTCACGCGCGAAATGAACTCGTGGCCCGTGGACGCGATCGGGCTCAACTGTTCGGTGGGCCCGAAAGCCACGCTAGAGACGGTGGAGCGCATGGTGGAGTACGCCACCAAGCCGCTGAGCGCCATGCCCAATGCGGGCCTGCCGATGCGCGTGGAAGGGCGCAATATTTATCTCTGCTCGCCGGAGTACATGTCGCAATATGCGCGCCGTCTGCTCTGGGCGGGCGTAAAGGTCATCGGCGGCTGTTGTGGCACCACGCCGGACCACATCAAGCTGATTCGTTCGGAAACGCGTTCGCTGCAGCCGTTGCAGAAGAAACTGTCGGTTACGGTGGAAGAACCGAAGGCCAAGGCGCAGGCGATGGCGCCGGTGCCGGTGGCCGAGAAATCGAAGGTCGGCGCGAAGCTTGCCGCAGGCGAGTTTGTGTCGTTTGTGGAGATTCTGCCGCCGCGCGGCGTGGATGCTTCGCGCGAAATCGCCGGCGCCAAGCTCTGCGCGGAGCACGGCATCGACGCCATCAACGTTCCGGACGGCCCGCGTGCCAGCGCGCGCCTGAGCGCGCAGGTGACTTGCCGCCTGATTCAGGAGCAGGCGGGAATCGAAGCCGTCAACCATTTCTGCTGCCGCGACCGCAACATTCTCGGCATTCAAAGCGAATTGCTGGGCGCGCACAGCATGGGCGTGCGCAACCTGATTTGCATCACCGGCGATCCGCCGCGCATGGGCGCTTACCCGGATGCCACCGCGGTATTCGACGTGGACGCCATCGGCCTTGTGAATATCGTCAAGAATCTCAATCACGGCCTCGATATCGGCGGCAATCCGATTGGCTCGCAGACGGCGCTACTGATCGGCGTGGGCGCCAATCCGGGCGCATTGAACATGGACGAGGAGATCCGCCGTTTCGAGTGGAAGGTGGAAGCGGGCGCGGAGTACGTGGTGACGCAGCCCGTCTTCGATCTCGACCTGATGGAGGCGTTTCTCAAACGCATCGCGCACACGAAGATTCCGGTGCTGTGCGGGATCTGGCCGCTTACCAGTTTCCGCAATGCGGAGTTCATGGTGAACGAACTGCGCGTACCCGTGCCGGAGTCTTTCATGGAGCGTATGCGCCGCGTCGATAATGCGGAAGCGGCGCGCGAGGAAGGTGTCGCGATCGCGCGCGAAATGGTGGCGCGCGTCTGCAAAATGGTGCAGGGCGTCCAACTGAGCGCTCCGTTCGGCCGATACCAGATGGCCCTTGACGTTGCCGAAGCCATCGAGCCTCGCTAAGATCGAAGTGGACCAAGTACGTAGCGACGAACACCTGGACAAATAGCTCACGATGGCAACCGATCTGGTCGAAATTGACCCGCAGGATCCCCAGCCCGAAGCGCTGGAGCGAGCCGCAGCCGCGGTGCGGCGCGGCAAAGTAGTGGCAATCCCTACCGACGCGCTTTACACGCTGGTGGCCGATCCGTTCAACCTGCGTGCGGTCACTGGCGTTTTCCAGGCGAAGGGCCGCGAGTCGAGCCGGTCCCTGCCGATTCTGGTCCGGGACCACCTGATGGCCGAGGATCTGGCGAGCGAATTGACGGCGCGGTTCTCCATCCTGGTGCGCCGTTTCTGGCCAGGACCGCTCACGGTGATCGTCCCGGCGGCGGCCAAGGTTCCGCTGAAGGTCACGGGAAACACCGGACGCCTGGCGCTGCGCCAATCGCGATCGATCGTCGCGTCGAAGTTACTCACGCTGCTCGATCAGCCGCTGATCTCGACCAGTGCCAACATCTCCGGACATCCCACGTGCCATAGCGGAATCGACGTGTTTGGCACCATGGATGGCCGCGTGGACCTGGTGCTGGATGGCGGGCCGTGCGTGGGCGAAGGCGCCACCACTGTCGATATCACCGAGCCTTACTGGCGCGTCATCAAGAGCGGAGCCATCAGCGAGAAGGAAATCGCGGAGTGCCTGGAAGCATCCTGAGCGCGGTCACCCGCCCGGACCGGCAGCGATGAAGTATCTGCTCATCGCGCTGGGCGGAGGCGCGGGTTCTCTCGCCCGCTACGCCGCGGGCACCGCCATCGCCAACCGGTACGGCGCGCGGTTTCCCATTGGCACGCTGGTGGTGAATGTCACCGGCTGCTTCCTGATCGGGTTGGTGATGACGGTGCTCACGGAGCGGCAGCCGCATCCTTACTGGCGGATGGCCCTGGTGGTGGGATTTCTGGGCGGCTACACCACGTTTTCGAGTTTCGAATGGGAGACCTGGTCGGCCGTGCGTAGCGGCGGCTTCTGGCTGGGCTTGGCGAACGTCGCCGGAAGCGTCATCTTCGGGTACTTTGCTGTTTGGCTCGGAGCGCTGCTGGCGCGGCGGTGAACGGGCGACTCAATTCTCGGTGGGCTTTTCAGCTTTTTCAATCACCAGGTACGGCACCGGACCTTGCGGCGGCTTGCTGCTGTGCGCGCAGGCCGTGGGTCACGGCGGTAAACAAGACGGACAGCAATACGACTCCGGCAAGATATCTACAGAGTTTCATTCCGGCCCCTCCTGGCTGTCTAGTCTATCCCGGCGGGGGAGAGGGGCGTCGCCGTGGCAGTGAGTTGCAGCAGCCGAAATGCGGCCGAGCGGTCTGGGTGTTGTTGGCCGCACGCAGGATATGACTCGTCTGCACTGAAGCTCTATTCCATCGCAGGGTAGTTCACGAGGTCGATGCGATGGCGTTCCAGGGCGGCCCGCACGCCGGGATCGCACAGGGCGTGCAGTTCGGATTCCCGGCTCTGCTTGAGCCGGGTCGGCGCTGCGTCCAGGGCGGGGCCATGGTGTCCGGGATGTACCATGAGTTCGGTGCTGCCTTCCGGCATCAGGGCTAGGAGTTGCTCCAGGCGGGCGGCGCCGAATCTTCCGGTGATCTGGAAGCCCGCGAAGTGGTCGGTGGAGCGGCAGCCATGCTGTCCCAGGACGCGCCGAAATCGCCGGCGCAGGAGCCCGATCGCGTCGCTGGTGACTTGCTTGCCGCGCGGCACGGCGGCGCGCAGCCCGCTCAGCGGGAAATCGAAGGGACGGCGGATCCAGCGAATGTCGAAGTCCTCGCCCAGGCGCGCCACCGCGTCGAGAACCGGAGGCGCAAGGTGGGTGTGCTTGTGGGTGTCGAGATGGGTGGGGTGAATGCCTGCCTGCAGGATCTTGCGAATCTGCGCCGAGAGTTCGTCGTACACGCGAATCCTGCCCAGCGCCAGCGCCGCCGCGAGTCTCCCCGGGGTGGCGGGGAAGGGCGCGCCTGTGATCAGCGAGCGATTGCCGATCAAGACTAAATGGCAGCCGATATCGAGCGATGGCGTTTCGCGAGCCAGGCGCACGGCGTCCTCAAAGGCGTCGCCGGTGGCCATCAGTGTGGTCGCGGTCAGGATGCCCTGCCGGTGGGCCTCGACGATTCCGGAATTAACATCCGGCGTGAAGCCGAAATCGTCGGCGTTGACCACAAGTTGCTTGCTGGCCATCAAAATCTTACGGGCCATTCAAAACCTTGCCGGCCATCAAAACAGGGTTAGGCGGATGGTGAGGAACTTTTTCGGATTGGCCCGCATGTCCTTGGCGAGCGATTGAAATTCGCGGGTCGCTCCGGTCAGCGACTCGTACAGTGCCGGGTTGACGACGAATTGCCCAAGCGTGCCCTGGCCGGAATTGATGCGGTCGATGGTGCCGTTGAACTTCGCCACCAGGTCGTCGAGCCGCTTATGGATGGCATCGTCTTTGAGCAGTTTTCCGGCCGTGCCTTTGCCGGCGTTCAAATCCGCCAGGAGGCTGCGAATTTCGGCCAGCGACGACTTGGCCTCATCGTAAAGCGCCGGATCCTTGAGCAGTTTGCCCGCCGTGCCGTTGCCTGCCTGCAGGTCGGCCAGCAGCGCGTCGACGCGCTTGATGGGCGAGCGGATCTCATTGTACAGGGCGTCGTCGTAAATCAGTTTGCTGGCCGTGCCGTGGCCGGTGCGGATATCGCTGAGCAGGCTCTGGCCTTCGCTGGCGATGCCGTTGAGGCGGTTGTACAATTCCTCGTCCTTCAACAGCTTGCCGATGTTGCCCTTGCCCTGCTCGATGCCCGCGAGCAGCGAATCCAGGCGGTTCACGATGGTCTGGAATGTCCGGAGCAGGTTGGCGGACTGCGCCATCAGTTCGGGAATATCCTGCGACTGCAGGCTCTTGATTTCAGCGCCATCCTTGACGGTTTGAGGGGAGCGGCCCTTGGTGATGTTGATGAATTTGTCGCCCAGAAGGTTAGCGGCGCTGATGCCGGCGACGGAATCCACCGGAATCTGCTGCAGATAATTCTCGCGTACCGTCATGACGAATTCGACCGACCGTTTGGGCTCGGTCGATTTGGTCAGCTCGATCCTTTCCAGCGTGCCGACGGAAAATCCGTTAAGTCTCACCGGAGTTCCTTCAGCCATGCCGCTGGCGTCGTCCATGTAGGTGCGCAGCAGCGCGGTCTTCTGGAAGAAGCCTTTGGAATTGGTGAGCAGGAAGATCAGGACGGCCAAAATAACGAACGCAGCAATTCCCAATACACCCACCTTCAATTGGGACCAGCGTACTTTCTTAGGATCCGCCATGGTCTACACTCGCTGCTTCACAAACTTGTTGATATAGGGGTCTTGGGATGCTTCAATCGCGTCCTGGTCGTCTTCGAAGATCAGCCGGCCGTCCTTCAAGACCATGAAGGTGGTTTTGGTGTTGCGCCGGTCCCCGTTTTGCGCCGGTTCTAATTCCCCTTGCTCCGAATTGTACCGGAAATTGGCCATCAGGTTCCCGTCCTGATAGCGATGCGTCACCATGAGCGTGGTGGCCTGGCTGACGTCGCGTTCCTTGATCAGCAGCGACATGATGGTATGCGCGGTGATCGGGTCCAGGCCGGCGGTGGGCGAATCGTACATCTGCAGCGGTGGTTCGGTCACTACCGCGCGGGCGATGCCGGCGCGGCGCCGCATGCCGCCCGAGAGTTCGTTGGGAAACTTGGCCAGCGTGCCGCCCAATTCCACAAACTCCAGCGTCTGTTTCACGCGGGGCAGTACCTCGGCCGCCGGGCACTTGATGGACGGCTGATTGAGCAGCGGGTAGGCAACGTTTTCGGCAATGGTGAGCGAATCGAAGAGCGCGCTTTCCTGAAACAGCATACCGATCTTGCTGCGCACGCCGAACAGAACCTTTTCGGGCATGGCGCTGATGTCCTGCCCGAATACGTAGACCTTGCCGGATTCCGGTTTCGCCAGCCCCATGGCGGTCTTGAGCAAGACTGTCTTGCCGCTGCCGGCCGCTCCCAGGATCACGCACGATTCGCCCTCGTAGGCGGAGAAGGAGATGTCGCGCAGGGCGACCTCGCCATCGAACGATACGGTGACGTTTTCGAAGCGCAGTACAGGGGTCCGGCTGTCTGTAATCGGTTCCGCAGGTCTGTCAGCCATCACACCCCGCCTTGGCTGACAAAAATATTCGTAATCAACAAATCCAGCACGAAGATGAAAACCGTGGCCATCACCATGGCTTGAGTGGTGGACCGGCCGACGCCCTGTGTGCCGCCCGTGGTGCGCATGCCATAGTAGCAGCCCATCAACGAAACGACCAACGCGAACACCAGGGGCTTCAGCAGGCCCTGGGTGACGTCGTTCCACTCCAGCGCGCGCCATACCGTGGTCCAGTATTGGCGGCTCTCGATGCTCAGCACGAATTTGGCGATGATGAACCCGCCCACCATGCCGACGAAGTCCGCAATGATCGTCAAAAGCGGCAGCATCACGGAAGTGGCGATGACGCGGGGCGTGACCAGTTTCTGAATCGGGTCTGTGCCCAGCGCGCGCATGGCATCGATCTGCTCCGTGACTTTCATGGAGCCGAGTTCGCTTGCCATGCCGGTGGAATTGCGGCCGGCCACCATAATCGCGGTGAGCACCGGACCCAGTTCGCGAACCAGTGTGATGGATACGATGCCGCCAGTGCGCCCAACCTGGCCGTACTGTGAGAGTGCCCGCGACATTTGCAGCGCCATGACGGCGCCGCTGAAGAAACCGATCATCACGACGACCGGGAGCGACCCCACTCCCACAGCGTCCATCTGGAGGGCGATATCGTCGCCGTAGTGAGGGCGGCGGAAGATATTCGTCAGGGCCCTTCCTGCGAGCAAGAAAAACTCCTGAACAGCGAGTACAGGCTCTTTCAGCAGATCCAGCAAGAGAATTCGGTCCCCGGCACGTAGATTAGGTCCCCGCTCTCCGATGCTACCATAGAACCGAAACACGAACCTATGAAAGGACTTACCGACATCCCCGGAATCCGGGTCGGACACGTCTCAGACTTCCAGGCGATCACCGGTTGCACGGCCATTCTGTGCGAGGCGGGCGGCGTCGGCGGGGTCGACATCCGGGGCAGCGCGACCGGCACGCAGGAGGTCGACGCGCTCGCCCCCGGGCATGTCACAGATCGGATGCATGGCATTCTGCTGGCCGGCGGCAGCGCCTTCGGGTTGGAGGCGGCGGCGGGCGTCCGGCGCTATCTTTCGGCGAAAAAGGTTGGCTTTGCGTTTGGCGGGCAGTACATCCCCATCGTGCCGGCGGCCATTCTGTTCGACCTGGGGATCGGCAAAAGTACCCTACATCCCAGCGCGGCGATGGGCGAGGCTGCCGCGGCCGCCGCCACTCCAGAGGCCGTCTCCGAAGGCTGTGTCGGCGCCGGCACCGGCGCCACGGTCGGTAAATTGTTCGGTATGACGCGCGCCATGAAATCGGGCATCGGCACCTACACCGTGACCCTGCCGGGCGGCGTCCTGGTCAGCGCGCTGGTGGCGGTGAATGCGTTGGGGGACGTCCGCGATCCGTCAAATTTGAAAATTGTGGCCGGTGCACGGAAGTCCGCCGGGAGCGCCGAATTCGCCGACAGCCAGGCGGCGATGCTGGCTGGCACAGTGATCGGGCAGGCCACCGGGAATACGACGCTATCCGTGGTTGCCACCAATGCCCGCTTGAACAAGGTGCTGGCCAACAAACTGGCGCAGTTTGCCTCGCTGGGCATGGCGCGGACGATCTATCCCATCAACACCATGTCCGACGGCGATGTCTCGTTCGCCATCTCGCTGGGTGATTTGCAGGCGGATGTGAACAATCTCGGGGTCGCGGCTGCCGAGGCAGTGGCGCAGAGCATTTTGCGCGCGGTCCGACTGGCGAAGACGATGGGCGGCATCATCGGCCTGGCCGGATAGAATTTCATGAAGTCCCTTTTTGCGCGCTTGACGCTGCCGGGATGCGCAGCGTTGCTGCTCGCGCTCTCCGCCGCCGCGCAGACTACGCCGACGCGCGCCAACCTCTTGCGCGGTGCCTACGGTGCGTACCGCGCTAATAACGATTTGCTGTTCTACCGCCTCGACGTGCGCGTGGATCCCGAGAAGAAGTTCCTCCGCGGTGTCGTAACCATCCGTTTCCGCATGCTGCAGGACGATCGCCGCATTCAGTTGGACCTGCACGAGGCGCTCAAGGTGGACCGCATTCTGCTGGGCGATACAGCGCTGGCCTTTCAACGCGATTCCGGCGCGGTGTTCGTCGATTTCCCGCAGACTCTGCGCGCCGGCCAGTCCTACAGCATCGATTTTCATTACTCCGGCAATCCGGTGGACACCGGGCGCTTCGGCGCGATTACTTTCAAGAAAGATCCCGCCGGCCGCACGTGGATCAACACGGCGTGCGAAGGCATCGGCGCCAGCGTGTGGTGGCCGAATAAAGATCAATGGCGCGACGAAGTGGAGTCGATGGAGATCCGCGTTGCGATTCCCAATGGCCTGGTGGATGTCTCGAATGGCAGGTTCATGGGGAAGACTGACCTGGGCGATGGATACACGCGCTGGGACTGGCAGGTGCAGTATCCCATCAACAATTACAGCGTCTCGCTGAATATTGGGGCGTATGAACACTGGTCAGACCAGCTCGGCGATCTCACACTGGATTTCTACGCGCTGCCGGAGAGCCTGGAGAAGGCCAGGAAGCAGTTCGCGCAGGCCAAAGGGATGCTGGAAGCGTATCAGCATTACTTCGGCGAATACCCGTTTCAGAAGGACGGCTACAAGCTGATCGAGGCGCCCTACGCCGGGATGGAACATCAGAGCGCGGTGACCTATGGCAATCGTTTCGCGAACGGGTATCTGGAGCGCGACTGGACGGGCGTCGGCATCAGTCCGCGATTCGACTTCATCATCATTCACGAAAGCGGGCACGAGTGGTTCGGCAACAGCGTGACCGCTGCGGATGTCTCCGACATGTGGATCCACGAGGGTTGGACGACCTACCTGGAGTGCCTCTACGTGGAATACATGTACGGTAAGGCGGACGGGCTGAAATACACCAACGGGTATCAGAATAAGGTACGCAATCAACGACCCGTGATCGGCGCGCGCGGAGTCAATGACGAACCGCCGCAGGACCAATATTTCAAGGGCGCGCTGTTCCTCAATACCGTGCGCAGCGTGCTGGATGATGATGACGCCTGGTTTTCGCTGATCCGCAATTTCTACCAGCAGTTCAAATACACGAACATTCTTACCGAGGACGTCGTGGCGTACTTCAACCGGCAGACCGGAATGGATTTGACGCCCCTATTCAATCAGTACCTGCGTCACGCCGAGCTGCCGGTGCTAGAGCTGAAGTTCGACGACGCCGCGGGCACAGTGGACTATCGCTGGAAGGCCGGCGAGCCCCGCTTTCAGATGCCGGTCAAAATCGGCGACCCCCAGCACTGGCAAACCGTGAAGCCTGGGGTGGCATGGCAAACCTTGAAAACCGCAATTAAGAACAATGCCTTCCAGGTCGCCACCGACCTCTACTTCATCGGCGTCAATAAAGACGCCAGGTAACGCGACTGCTATTTCTTTCCGGGCAGATTCAGCACGCCGCTGTCCACCGTTGCTCCGGCCCGGGAAACGATTTGAAAGTGGAGTTCATCGCCCGCGACTTCCATCATGCCGAACGATCGATCGGAATCGAACCCCTTCTCCACATCCGGCGTGCGACGCAGGTTTCCGAATCTCAACTCGCCCGAGTTGCCCAGCACGAAATAGGCGATGCCGTTCTTTGGCTTAATGCGTTCGTAGAAGTGTTCGTGACCGGTCAGCACGACGTTGACGCCGAGTTCTATGAACATCGGTTCCAGGCGCCGGCGAAGATCGAGATCCGGTCCGTGCTTTTTGCCGTCCGAGTACAGCGGGTGGTGGAAGTAGCAGATTTTCCATTTCGCGCCGGACTTCGTCAACTGGTCACGTAACCATTTCAACTGCTCGGGATCCATATAATTGCTGTCCAACGCGAAGAATTCGGCGTCGCCCCGTTTGTAGTTGTAGTAGCGGCGCCCATCCATGTTGAATGGCTTGTAATAGCGCTCGCTGGTGCCGTCGTGGTTGCCCAACGCGGCAAAGAATTTCACGCCGGCGCTGAGCAACTGCGCGTAAGGGTCTTCGAACTTACGCTTGAAATCGGCGGGCGATTTCCCGCCGTAAATGTTGTCGCCCAACATGACGACGAAATCGAACTGTACATTTTCGCGGTATTCCGCCATCACACGCCCAACGTCGTACTGCGGCTTGTCGCCGCTGCCGCTGTCGCCGATCACCGCGAAGCGAACGGACTTTTCGGCCATCGGCAGTTTCACATCTACCGCCGGGTTCGCCGCGGCGCCGCTCAGAAGCAGAACGAGCGCAGCGCGCCAGACTGGTTTACCGAATGGCATCGCGAATAAAATCGACAATCAGGTTCGCCTCCAAGTCTCTCAAAATCAGGCTATTTCCCACGAAGCGGTATTCCACCTGGGCCGGCAATTGCGGCAGATTCGCCAGCAGCGTCGGCGGGGAAGATTGCAGCGGCACCTCGTGCGGATAGGTCATATTCACGCGCATCGTGCTGAGCCATACGGGTGCGGCCTGCCGCAGGCTTTCGTGAATTCGCTCTGCCGACGAACCGCGCATCGCCTCCGCAATCAACTCGCGGAACCGCGTTGCTATCTCGGGCGTGAACACTTCGCCCTGCGCGGCGTTGGGGCGCGCCCGGCGAATCGCGCTGGCCAGTTTCCGCTCGTGTATCGCGATTGCCTCCGGTGTCCCGGTGCGCTTCAGGCTCGGAATTTTCGAGGCTGCGGCGCGGTTAATCTTCACGTAAGCGGCCACTCGCTTGGAAAAATCCTGCAGCGTCAGCGAACCTTGGTTGACATTGTCCTGTGCCGCCAGCGTAACAGCCAGCGCGCCAAGCGCGAGGCACCAGGCGAGTGCTTTCCTCATGCGTTGCCGCCCACCTTTTGCACGGCAGTTTCCTCGGCGTCCTGTAGCGCTTCCTGTACCGCGTGCCTGACGATCTCCGCCACTTCCTGTGCCACGATTTCGGGGTCGGGGATCTCGTTCTGCTTTACGGCGCCATTGACGATCGGCGTCACCGCGGGCATTTCTCTCACCACCACCTTGGCCAGCTTCTTCGCGATCTTCACCGTCGGCGTATCGGCCGCGATGCGGCTGGCGTGTACAGCTTTTTCCCAATCGCTCTCGAAGGTGCGCAGCACGCCGGCCACGGCCGCCAGATCGTGAAACGTCGTGCCCACTTCGCGGCGCTGATCCAACTCGGGGGTGCGCAGGCTCTGACTGCCCAGAAAGCCGTGCGTACCGTCCCGTACCATGGTTCGCGTATGCAGGCGCAAGTGGGCGAGCCGGTATGCCTCAACTCCGGGGATGGGTTCCTCCAGTTTCCCCAGAATACGAATTCTCACTCCCGCCTTGGCCCGCGAGGCCAGCAACTTGATCATCTCCGGGTCGCCCACTTTCGGGTCGTAGACAACCAATTCCTTCTTGGCTTGCTTGATAAATGTGGCGATTTGCCGGCGCGCATTGAGCGGACTCACCACCAGCAATTCCGGCGGCGGTTCCATTGGGATGCGGCGGCTATCGGCGTCGAACAGGCGAATGGCTTCGCGCACCGCGGCCGTATTGCTGGCGATCAAACCGAAACTGCGACTGCGCTCGATATCCGCATGGGTCCAGTTGAACGCCAACAGATAAAGGCGGCGCTGGTCGACAATCATGTATTTGCCGTGATAGCGCAGCAAATCGGTGTCCGTGCGCGCTACTTTCACACCGGCTCCGAGCAGGCGCAGTTCCAAGGCCCGCAGGCCTCTTTCTCCCGCACGATTGACGGATGCGATCAGCGCGCTCACCGCGACCCCGCGGCCCACCGCCTTTTCCAGCGCCTGCTCGATCTTCTTTTGGTCGAAACGGAAGATCGCAATTTCCACGCTCTTTCGCGCGCCAGAAATACCGTCCAAAATCGCCTCTAACCCCTCCTCCGGCTGAATCAGAAGTTTCTTGAAGTTCCGCCGGGTCCCTGCCTGTGACTGTTTGCGCACGTTGGCATTGCTCCTGCACTTTTCAATGCAGTTCTCGCGCCGTTTCCAGGCGTATCCGGAGGGACAATGCACCCCAACGTTATGAAATGCACGCTTCCGCTGGTGCTCTTCACCGCCACTACGATCTTCGCCGCGGACTACGCCAAGCAGGTCACTACCGGCACGCGGGGAGGTGCGAGCCTTTGGAGCGAACCTGCCGATATCGCCTCGCGCGACCTCTTCTACGGCGCCGGCGGCGCCGCGCATCAGCCTCGCGCCCCCTATAAATTTGTCAAAGAGGACCTTGACGGCACGAACCCGAAGTTTGTCGTCAGGGACGCCAACGGGGTGAAATGGAAAGTCAAACTCGGTCTGGAGTCGCAGCCGGAAACCGTCGCCTCGAGAATCGTGTGGGCCGCTGGCTACCACGTCACGGAGGACTACTACCTGGAAGAAATGACCGTGGCGGGATGGCCCGCCAAGGTCCATCGCGGTCAAAAACTGATAGATCCCGGCGGGGTCTTGCACGAGGTGCGCCTGAAGCGCGCACCGCAAGGCGAGAAGCTTGCCACGTGGCGATGGAGAGACGGCGATTTTACCGGAACCCGCGAGTGGAATGGTCTGCGAACGCTGATGGCCCTGCTCAATAACTGGGACCTGAAGGACGATAACAACGCCATCTACCGCATCGGCATCAAGCGCATCTACATGGTCAGCGATTTGGGCGCTACCTTCGGTTCGTCGAGCCGCACGTGGCCTCGCGATAAGGCCAAGGGCAACCTGGAATCGTACACGCAGTCGCGTTTCGTGCACAAGATCGATGACGACACCGTGGATTTCCAGGCTCCGGCGCGCCCCACCTGGATCTATATGGTGAATCCCAAGGAATACATCAACCGCATCCGCCTGGAGAGCCTCGGAAAAGACGTCCCGCGCGACGATGCGCGCTGGATGGGGGAGTGGCTCGGCAAACTCTCCCTCGCCCAGGTGAAGGACGCGTTTCGCGCTGGCGGCTATTCCCCGGAGGAGGTGGATGCCTTCGCCCGCCTGGTGATGGACCGCATCGCGGTACTCAATGATCTGTGAGCTCGGGCTGGTTGCGGAATTGAATGTCGTGCAATTCGGAGTATAGGCCTCCCTGCTGCATCAATTCGGCGTGCGTGCCGCTCTCGCGCACCGCGCCCTCCTCCAGCACGTAGATCACGTCGGCCCGCTCAATGGTAGAGAGGCGGTGGGCGATCACGATGCTCGTCTTGCCCTCCATCAGGCGATCGAGCGCTTCAAACACCAGCCTTTCGGATGCCGCATCGAGACCGGAACTGGGTTCGTCGAGAACCAGGATGGGCGAGTTGCGGATCACCGCGCGGGCGATAGCGATGCGCTGGCGCTGGCCGCCGGAAAGGGTCACGCCGCGCTCGCCAATCACGGTGTTGTAGCCCTGCGGCAACTTATCGATGAATTCGTGCGCGTTGGCCAATTCGGCCGCCTTGTAAATCTCCTGGCGGCTGGCGCCTGGCCTGCCGTAGGCGATGTTGCTCCAGATGGGCCCGTGGAACAACACAGTCTCCTGCAGGACGAAGCTGATCTGTTGGCGTAGCGACGTCTGGGTAAATTGCCGGACGTCGCGCCCGTCGATGCGCACCTCGCCGGACACGGGATCGTAGAAGCGCGGGATGAGGCTCACCACGGTGGTCTTGCCGGCGCCGGTCGGGCCCACCAGCGCCACGGTCTGGCCGGGTTCCACGCGCAGCGAAACGTCTCGCAGAATCGGCGAATCGGGCGCGTAATGAAAGCTGACGTGGTCCAGTTCCACTTCGCCTTTGAAGGGCGGGGCCGTGCGGGCACCCGGAAGGTCCGCCACTTCTCGCTCTGTGTCCAGAATTTCACGGATCCGCTCGTAGCCCACGGAAGCCTTCGAGAACGAGTCGGCTGTCTTGGAAAGCTCCTGCATGGGCTTGTACATCTTGCCCAGGTACAGAATGAAGACCACTAGCGAGCCCGCGGAGAGTTGCCCGGACAACACCATGCGGGCGCCGAACCAGAGCACCATGCTGGTGCCGACAGCGACGATGATTTCCACAATCGGCGAGAGCCGGGCCTTCAACGAGCGGGCGCGGAGTGCGATTTCCACCGATTCGAGGCTCTCTTCTTCCAGGCGCTTCTGTTCGTAGTCCTCGCGGGCGTAGGCCTTCACTACACGGATGGAAGTCAGCACTTCCTGAATCACCGAGACGATTTCGCCTTCTTTTTTGCGCACTTCGCGCGATGCCTTCTTGATGCGCCGCGTGAAGGAATAGATCACCACGAACAGCACCGGCGCCACGCTGAGAGCGATCAGGGTGAAACGCCAGTTCATATAGAACATCGCGCCCACCATGCCGAACAGGGTGAGCACGTTGATTGCGGCGCCCAGCACGCCCGATGCGACGAAGCTCTGAACCGAATCGATGTCGCTGGTGACGCGGCTCAGCAGGTCGCCGGTCTGCTTGTTGTCGTGATAGGAGAGTGAGAGGCGCTGCACGTGCGAATACAGCGTGCGGCGCAGGTCGTGCATCATCCACTGCCCGGCGCTGGTGGTCAGATACTTCTCCGCATAAGAGCAGCCGGCTCCGAAGATGGCGACTACCAGGCCGGCAATGGCGGCAAATCGCAGAACAGCCATGGGGTCGGTGCCCGCCACGGAGAGCACCAAATGATCCAGCCACCCGTGCACCTTGACCGGCTTCGCCTTCACGACATTGTCGAGGACGATCTTCAGGGTCCAGGGCTGCAGCAGGTCAGCGATGGTCTCGCCGACTACGGCCAGCAGCGCCAGCGACATGGTCTTAGCCTGCGGGCGCAGCAGTTCGATCCAGGGGTGGCGACTCGCCGGTTCCACGCTGGCATGGTCGGGACTCATGTCCGGCTGGCTCACTGGCGTCGCCACAACATGGGCAGAAATTCGCGCGCCACCGAGAAGCCCATGGCGGAACCGAGCGACACATGAGACTGGGCCAACAGCCCCGGCACCGCGAACAGCCCCAAGGCAGGACGCGCAGCGGGCCGTAAAGCAGCATACAATTTTCCCCTAAACGGCAGCATCGCAGAGGATTATGCACGGCAACTGCCAATTCCAAGGTGGTAGCTGCGGCCCACTGGTTGAACCCGGCGAGTGCAAAATATTCAACTCCGAGCCGCCAGTAGCTGCCTGGCCATCCCGCCGCCGCCCCCCGCGGGTTAGAATAAGACCAACTGTTAGGATTAACGCCGACATGTCTGTTTTACGCGTTTTCGCTGCACCTTTCTTCTGCGGTCTGATTTTGTGTCTGCCCGCTGTCCCCCAGGCCGCCCCCCCGGCGCCGGCACCTCCTGCGCCCGCCGGCACGCAGACACCTGCCAGTCCGCAGACGCCCGTGGGGACGCCCCTACCGGGAACGCCCACGTCGCAGTTCACCAGTACGTCAACCGAAGTCATCGTGCCGGTCACGGTGACTGACGATCGGGGGCGCTACGTTTCCAACCTCTTGAAGAAAGACTTTCGCGTGCTCGACGAGGGCCGGCCGCAGAATATCGAATTCTTCAGCCACGACGAGAAGCAGCCGATCGTGGCAGGCTTCCTGATCGATCTGAGCAACAATTCGCGCATCCACTGGAAGACCTATCAGGACGCGATTCTGGAGCTGGTATGGAATCTGCTGCCCGGCGACAAACGGTATACCGGGTATCTGATTTCCTACGGCAATACGGCCGATATTGCGGTCAACACCACGTGGGATTCCGACAAGATCGCCGACAAGGTCCGCAAGATGAAGCCCGGCGGCGGCGCGGCGCTATATGATGCGATCTACCTGGCCTGCACGCGGCGCGATCTGGTGAAGGGCGAACCCTACGAGCCGCGGCGCGTGATTATCGTGGTGGGCGACGGTCACGACAACGCCAGCACGCACAATCTGGAAGAGGTGTTGGAACTGGCGCAGCGCAATCTGGTGACGGTGTACGCTGTCAGCACGATGGCCTTCGGCTTCTCCAACGAGAGCCAGAACGTGCTTGAAAAGCTGACCCACAAGACCGGTGGCCACGTCGAATACCCGTTGAACGTGCTGTATAAAAGCGTTTCGGGATACCTCTCCAATCCGTCCGACGACGGAAATTATGCGCTGACCGTCGGTACCGGCGGGTACGCGGCCGAAATTTCGGGCGGCATCATCAAGGCGGTCGGCGGCATCGGCGGCGAAATCACCACGCAGTACATTCTCCGCTACCGCCCGGATTACGATGCCGACGAGAAGGCGAAGACGTACCGCAAAATCACCGTGGAGATCCCCAGTCTACCGAACGTGAAGATCAGTGCCCGTGAAGGATACTACCCGAAAGAGATGCCGGGAGCGGTGAAACAGCCGCAGCAGTGATCAGTTGTCAGTGATCAGTTGTCAGTTGTCAGTAATCAGTTGTCAGTAATCAGTTGTCAGCCTTGCGACCGGCGCCAGCCGGGGCAAACTGAGAACTGAAAACTGGCCCGTTACAAGCGGGACCGCGCCCTGCGCTCCCGAGGTCACCAGCTATTCAATCCGGCGACGCCGGAGGCTGGGCTCGCCAGCGGCGCCAAGCTGACCTGTCCAGTCCGCACTCCGCCTCCAAAGGTCACCAGTTATTCAGTCCGGCGACGCCGGAGGCGGGGCTGGAAACTGAAAACTGAAAACTGATTACTTAATCTCACGCCTCCTTCCTTCCGTCCGATAAGTGAACTAGGATAAAAGCGTGCCCATTTCCACAGCCAAGGGCTCGGTCCGTTCGATCGCAGCATGCCGGGAGGGTGTGTACGTTCTCCTCGATGCCGTACTGCCCGGGCGTCCTCCGTGTCCCCTTGCGGTGCTGTTGATCGATTCGGAAACGGGGCGTCCGTGGTTCCGCATGCGCCGCGATTTCTCGGCCATCGCGGCACCGGAAGAGGGGGAAGTCCTCGCCGCCCTGGAAGATCACATGCGCGCCTGCATGCAGGAAATTGGCGCTGAGGAATACCTCCAGTCGCTGGAAGATTCGCTTTCCAACATCCTGCGCGTGAGCCCGCGCGAAGCCGTGGCCGTGGACGCCTTCTCGCGCGTGCTCGATCGCCTCTTCCGCGAACACGTGGAAGATTCGCCCGTCGAGCGCTTCGCCACCCATCTGCCGCTGATCAGCCTGCGCGCGGCGGCCGGCGGCCTGGGCGATGAAATGCTCTCCGAAGTCGAAGATTGGGTGCCCGCTCCGGAAGGCCTGCGCCTCGCCCCCGATCTCTTCATCGCGCATGTGGAAGGCCGCTCCATGGAGCCGCGCATCCCGGATGGCAGCCTCAATTTGTTCCGCCTCAATCCGGTGGGGTCGCGCCAAGGCAAAATCCTGCTGGTCGAACGTTTCGGCGTGGTGGATGGCAGCGCGCGCTACACCGTCAAACGCTACACCAGCCGCAAAGTCGCGTCCGATGAAGGCGAGTGGCGTCACGCACAGATTCGCCTGGAACCGCTCAACCCCGAGTTCGAAGCCTGGGACGTCGACCCGGAAGGCTTCGCGGTGGTTGCAGAGTGGCTGCGCGTCATTGAGTAGGCCGAAGCCTCACCAGCCGAAACCCATCGGCCGCCTCTTGCTCGATTGGTATGCCGGCGGCCACCGCGATCTGCCCTGGCGCCACACCCGCGACCCGTACCTCATCTGGGTCAGCGAAATCATGCTGCAACAGACCCGCGCGCAGGCCGTCATCCCCTACTACCATCGCTTTCTGGAACGTTTCCCCACCGTGGAAGCGCTCGCCGCCGCCGAAGAGGACGCGGTGCTCACCATGTGGAGCGGGCTCGGCTACTACTCCCGCGCGCGCAATCTGCGCGCCGCCGCGCAAGCGATCGTTGCCGTCGGAGGCTTCCCACGCGCCTATGCGGACATCCGCGCACTGCCCGGCATCGGCGACTACACGGCCGCGGCCATCGGCAGCATTGCCTTCGATCTGCCGCATGCCGTCCTCGACGGCAACGTCCTGCGCGTAGTCTCCCGCGTCACCAACGACGCTGCCGACATCGGCTCCGCCTGTACCCGCCAACGCTTTCGCGAAATCGCCCAACAGTGGCTCGCCACGGACCAACCGGGACACTTCAACCAGGCGCTGATGGAACTTGGCGCGACGGTCTGCCTGCCGCGCAATCCCATGTGCCTGGTGTGCCCGATTGCCGGAGAGTGCACTGCGCGCTCCGCAGGCACGGCCGCGCAACTGCCGGTCAAACTGCGCAAGACCGAACCCGTGCAACTGGCCGGCACCCTGCTGATCATCAAGGACCGCCGCCGCATCATGCTGCGCCGCCGCGCCCCGTCCGGCCGCATGGCAGGGTTTTGGGAACTGCCCACGCTCGATGAACTTCCCCACGCGAAATACCTGGGCCGCACCTTTGGCGAGTTTCGCCATACCATCACGCATCATCACTACACTCTGAAAGTCATCGCTGCCAACGCCGCACTGCCCGATGACGAGACGTACTGCTGGATCGCTCCGTCGCAGTTTGCAGCAATTCCCCTCACCACCGTAGCCCGCAAAGCCCTGGCGTTAGCCGAAATCGTTTACAAGTTGTGATGATTTCGTAAAACTCTCAGCATTAAAGACATTTCACGCAAACCATCGAGTAAATTACAGGAAGCTAGTGTTTGACTAAGAGATAAACATGGAACGCCAAAGAAAGATCTACGTCGCCAAAGTTGCCATCATCATGGGCGCGATTCCCTTGCTCCTGTGGGCGCGTTCCGACGGCCCCGTGTCGGGCAGCGCCGGAGTCCCCGGTGAGAACACCTGTGCTCAGGCGAAATGTCACGTGGGCACTGCCATCAACGATGGCGGAGGCAGCGTCAAAGTCAGTTTCCCCTACGGCAACACCTACATTCCCGGCGTGAAGCAGCATCTCGTGGTCACGATTGCCGATCCGGCGGCGCGCATCTGGGGCTTCCAACTGACGGCTCGTCCCGCAAACACCTCCGGCACTATGGCCGGATCCTTCACCTCGACCGACAACACGACCGCCGTTGTGTGCAATAAGCCCCCGTTTATCGATTTCCAGGATGTCTATCTCGATTTCGGCCGCTCGCAAACCTGCCCCTCGAACAACCCGCTGGCCTACGTGGAACACACGGATGGGGGATCGGGCCGTTCGCAGGCCGCCCGGAATAGCTTCAACTACGAATTCGACTGGACACCTCCAGTCACCGATATCGGCAACATCGTCATTTACGTCGCCGGTAACGGCGGCAACGGCAACGGGCAGGAGACCGGCGATCACATCTATACTGCGACCTACACGCTCTCACCCGGAGTCGCCGGACTCCCCCCCGCCATCGATACGGGTGGCGTGGTGAGCGGCGCGAGTTTCGTGCCTGGCGTCGTGCCCGGTTCGTGGGTGACTATCAAGGGCAGCAATCTCTCACCGGTCACCGACACATGGGACAAGTTCATTGTCAACGGCAACCTGCCCACCTCCCTGGGTGGCGTCTCGGTGAACATCGGCAGCAAGCTTGCCTACGTGTACTTTGTCAGTCCGGGACAGATCAACGTGCAGGCGCCCGATGTCGGCGCCGGACCGGTTCCGGTGACCGTGAGCACGCCAGGCGGCACCAGCATCGCGCTCACCGCGAACGTCTCAGCGCAAGCCCCCGCCTTCTTCCTGTGGCCAGGCAATCAGGCGGTGGCCACGCGCAACTCCGACAACAGCCTGGCGGTGAAGGACGGCACCTTTGCCGGAGCCACCACAGTGGCCGCCAAACCCGGCGACGTCCTCATCTTGTGGGGCACCGGCTTCGGGCCGACGTCCCCCGCCGTGCCGGCAGGCATACTGACTCCGGGCGACAAGGTGTACAGCACCCGGGATCCCGTGACCGTCAAAATCGGCTCGGCGGAGGCGCAGGTGTTTGGGGCGGCGCTCTCGCCCGGTTTCGCCGGCCTCTACCAGGTGGCCATCCAGGTGCCCGCGTCGATGGCCGACGGGGACTATCCGCTGAAAGCCGCGATATCCGGTATCACTTCGCCCGACGGGGTCATTCTCTCGGTCCAGAAGTAGGGCGCGTTACCATGGCATAAGTGGATCAGTTCGATCTCTTCGACCTTGCGCCCGAGCGCCGCGTCTTCAGTGTCAGTGAACTCAACGGCGCGATTCGCCAGGTGCTCGACGGCGCGTTCTCCGATATCGCGGTCACCGGTGAGGTTTCCGGCCTCAAGATCGCCGCCAGCGGGCACTATTACTTCACCCTGAAGGAGCGGGAATCGCAGGTCAAGGCCGTGGCCTTCCGCTCCGCGCACCGCTTTTGGAAGTGCCAGCCGCAGGACGGACTCGCCGTGCTGGCCCGCGGCCGCATCGATGTCTACGAGGCGCGCGGCGAATATCAGCTCATCGTCGAACTCCTCGAGCCGCAAGGGCTCGGTGCGCTGCAACTCGCATTCGAGCAACTTAAGAAGAAGCTCGCCGCCGAAGGATTGTTCTCCGCTGACCGCAAGCGCCCGCTCCCGCGATTTCCGCGCCGCATTGGCATCGTCACCTCGCCGCGCGGAGCCGCCATTGCCGACATGGTGCAGATCTTGACGCGGCGTTTTCCCGGCATCCACATCCGGCTCTATCCCGCGCTCGTGCAGGGCGAGGGGTCGGTCGAGGAGGTGGTGCGCGGCATCGAGTATTTCAGCCGCACGAAGTGGCCCGACGTCTTGATTGTGGGGAGGGGCGGCGGATCGCTGGAAGACCTCTGGACCTTTAACGAAGAAGCGGTGGCGCGTGCCATCGCCGTCTGCGCCGTGCCGGTAATCTCCGCCGTCGGCCACGAGACCGATATTACGATTGCCGATTTCGTCGCCGACCTTCGCGCACCCACGCCCAGTGCCGCCGCCGAATTGGTCTGCTGCACGCGGGAAGAATTGCTGGAGCGCATTCAGGCGGCGCGCGGCCAGGCCGGGCAGCACCTTCGCTATCGCCTCGCCATGTGGGAGCGGCGCCTGCGGCAGCAGGGGATCGATCGCGCGCTGGGAATTCTACATCGCCGCATCGGGCGCGGCTTGCAGCAGACCGACGATTTCGAATATCGCCTCCGCGAGCGCATGCGTGCCGCCATTGAGTATAGCGAACGCGCGCGCAGGAGTCTTGACGAGCGCCTGCGGCACTTCGATGCGCGCCCGCGTCTGGCCGCGGATCGGCGCCGCATCGAGGCCGCCCGCCACACCGCCACGCAACGAATCGGCGCGAAGCTGACTCGCCATCGCGGCCGCCTCGATCAGCTCACGGCCAAGCTCTCGCAACTCAGTCCGCTCGTCGTATTGGAGCGGGGCTACGCCATCGTGTCGAACGAAAGCGGAGTGTTGCGAGATGCCGCCGAGGTCGCGCCAGGCTCCGAAATTCAGATTAAGCTGCATCGAGGAACGCTGGACGCTACGGTGAAGTCGCGCTCTTAGCGCTTGGTCACGCCAAGCCGTAAAAATCGCCAAGGAAAACGGGCACAGGCTGGCCGCCGCACGTTCGTCTCCGTTTGACCCTCGGCGTACGGACTCGCGCGCCGTCATTGGGCCTTTTTGGCGAGCCTGGCGGCTTGGCGTGAGCAAGCCCTAAACTAAGAGTCTCGAACTTGCAGCCAGGTTCGCGAGACCGGACCCACTCCCCTGCGCGACCTCCTCACGCTTCCATAAGAGCCTCGACGTGCGCCGTCGCCGCGGATGCCAGACCTGCGAGATTGTACCCGCCCTCCAATACCGAAACCACTCGCCCCCCGCCAATCTCCATCACCCTTCGCGTGAGATCCGCGAAGTCTTCGTCGGTGAGCGTAAACCTACCCAGCGGATCGCCGATTCGCGAATCGAAACCAGCGGAGATCAATACCAAATCGGGACGGAATTGCGTTGCCGCGGGAAGCAGGTGATTCTCCATCGCCCCCAGAACTTCCCCGCGCCCTGCACCGGCCGCGAATGGTAAATTCATCGTCGTGCCTTCGCCCGCGCCCGCTCCCTTCTCGTCCGCCCGGCCCGTGCCCGGATAGAGCGGCCACTGGTGCGAGCTATAGAAAAACACCGTCCCGTCCTCGTAGAAAATGTCCTGCGTCCCGTTGCCGTGGTGAACGTCCCAGTCCACAATCAGGACCCTCTCCACGCCGTGCCGCTTCTGCGCGTAGCGCGCCGCAACCGCCACATTATTAAACACGCAGAATCCCATGCCGCGCCCCGCGTTGGCATGATGGCCTGGTGGACGCACCGCGCAAAACGCATTGCGCGCTCCGCCCGCCAGCACCGCGTCCATGGCATTCAGCACGCCGCCTGCAGCGTGTAGCGCGACATCCCACGAATCGCCCGTCACGTCCGTATCGCCCGTGCTCAGAAACCCCTGTCCGCTCTCAATATCGCGCCGCGCCACTTTCAAATAGTCAGGTGTATGGCATAGCAGCAGTTCGTCTTCCGTGGCCTTACGTCGAGGCGCCCGCTGCAACCGCGCCAGGTGGCCCGCGCCCTCCAGTCCCTTCAGGATCGCGTCGTAGCGTTCCGGCCGTTCTGGGTGTTGGACCCCGGCGAGATGCCGCCGGCAATCGTCATCGGCCACAAGAACAGTCATGGCCAATCATTTTAAACCCCGCGCCGGGCTCCCCACAGATCGACGTGCAAGCGAGGGCTGTATCGATAGCCGGTTTCCTTACAGATCTCCGCCAACCATTGTCCCCGCTCGCGCAGCCGTTCGCTCTCAATGCCTTCCGGCATCAGGATCACCTGCTGCGCCTCCGCCCCCAGGGCGTTCACCAACTCGCGCACTTCTTCGAGATCCTGGGGCCGCTCGATCACAAACTTCAGCTGATACGGATACCGCGCCATCAACTCCGCGAGCACGTCCTTCTGAATGCGCAGGCGCTCGTGCTGCCGGCTGAAGAGCGGATCCGCCGGTGTCGAATTCGCCAATTTCGGACTGATGCTCATCAAGTCGCAGGCCACCGGCGCGAAAACCGTGCCCGCCGTCTCGATCGTGATATGCAGTCCGCGCTGGCGCAAGCGCTCGGTCAGCGGAATAATTTCCGGCGCGATCATCGGTTCGCCGCCAGTCACCACCACGTGGCGCGTGGGATGCGCCATCACCTCATCGACGATCTGCTTCAGTTCCAGGTCGATGCCTTCGGGCTGCCACGACGTATACGGCGTATCGCACCACGCGCAGCGCAAATTACAGCCGCTCGTGCGCACGAAAACCGAGGGCACGCCGAGCAGCGAGCCTTCGCCCTGAATCGAATAAAAGAGCTCAGCGATCTTCAACGCCCGCCTCGTCGAACCCCTTGCGCCGCAGCAGGCAGGCGTCGCACTGCCCGCACGGCACGCCTTCCGCACCGGGATCGTAACAACTGAAGGTGAGTCCGAAATCCAGCCCGAGTTCCTGCCCCAGTTTGACGATTCCCGCCTTCGAAAGATGCAGCAGCGGCGTGTGAATCCTGACGCGGGTACGCCCCTCGACCCCCGCCTTGGTCGCCAGGTTGGCCATGCGCTCGTACGCTTGGATGAACTCGGGGCGGCAGTCCGGATAGCCCGAATAGTCCAGCGCATTCACGCCGATAAAGATGTGCGAGCTCCCTAGCACCTCTGACCACGCCAGCGCGAACGAGAGGAAAATCGTATTGCGCGCCGGAACATAGGTCACCGGAATGCCCGTGCCCATTTCGTCCGCCGACCGCCCCTTCGGCACCTCGATCGCCGCCGTGAGCGCAGACCCGCCGAACGCGTCCAGCCCGATCTTGGCCACCAGATGACGCTTCACCCCCAGCGCCGCCGCCACCCGCGCCGCCGCCTCCAATTCAATTTTGTGGCGCTGGCCATAGTCGAACGAGAGGGCGTAGGACTCGTACCCTTCGCGCCGCGCCAGCGCCAGGCAGGTCGCCGAATCCAATCCCCCGCTGAGGAGGCAAACCGCTTTTTCCATGGAACTTTCAGTGTACGTCCGCCGCAACCTCTCCTCATAATTCGGGTTAAACTCGACAGTCACATGTCATTGCGCCAAGTCTTGCCCGTTTTGGCCGCCGCCGCTCTGCTCCGCGGCCAAACCCCTACGGCGCCCATCATCAGCGCGCGGGGCGTGACCAATTTCTTCACGCAGGAACCCGCGCCCGGCATCGTCGGCCTGGGCGGATTGGTGCAGATTGTCGGGCTCAATCTCGGACCACCCGAAGGCGCCACCGCCACCGAGGTCCCCTGGCCCACCCGGCTTGCCGATACCCAGGTGATCATCGGCGGCAAACCGGCGCCGCTCTATGCGGTAAGCCCGGGCACGATCCTGGCGCAGGTTCCGCTGGACGCCAACACCGGCCTGGTCAATGTATTCGTCCGCCGCGGCGACGCCGCCAGCAAGCCCGCCAAGGTTACCGTCGCGCCCATGGCGCCGTCCGTGCGCACCGCCGACGATTCCGGCGCGGGGCTTCCCTGGGGCAAAATTACCGCCGAGACCATCAGCATGGTGGCCACCGGGCTGGGGCCCGCCGATCCGAAGTTGGCCAGCGGGGAACCCGCTCCCGCCGGCACGCGCGCCGTTCCCACCGCCGACGTCACCGCTTACGTGGGCGGATTGCGCGCCAAAGTCAACGCCACCGCGTCCACTACCAAACCGGCGGTTTTCGATATCGATATCGCCGTTCCCCAGGGTGCGCGCCGTGGCGATCTCATCACCTTATTCGCCGGCCGGCAAGCCGCCAACGCCACGGTCCTCTCACCGCTCGCCGACCCGGACGTGCTCTTCGTGCCGCTGCCGCCGGGGACCCCCGCCCTCACCACGCTGGCCGATACCGGCGTCAACGGGACCTACCTGCTGGCCACCGCGAATCGCGATTCCGATGGCTGCTATCCGGCCATCAGCGTCAATATGCGGGCGCGCAAGGTCACCGCGATTTCCGATTGCCTCACCACCGTCAATGCCAACGCGCCGCCCCTGGCCATCCCGGGCAATGGCGACACCATCGCAGCCCTCGTGGGTCCGCCGGCCGGTGACGCGCAGACCGGCATCAGCTCCACGGTGAAGATTTTCAACCCCGCCGGCGACCCCATCCAGGTCGATCTGCCTTCCGCGGCAGCCACGCTGACCGCAACCGTCAACAGCCTCGTAGCCAACATGCCCGGCAAGCCGGCGCAGATCGCCACCATCGATCCCGAGACCGGCCACTTCCAGACAGCGGCGGCCGGAGCGGCGGCAGGAGGTGCCGCGGGCGCTCCCGCGGGCGGCGCTGCCGGCGCTGCGCCCACGGTAGATCTGGACGGCTTGAAACATGTCTACGCCTTCGCCAACCTGGGCGGCAATCGCATCGCGGTGATTGCCGGAGACGATACGCTCAAGCCTACGAAAGCGGTGTTTGGGATTCTCACCGCCGGCGACGTCACCGCCACGCAGCCTTTCCCCGCCGGCTGGCTGCCGCTTCTTAATGCAGTAGTTCCGCCACGCCCCAATCAGCCCTCGCCGGTTGCGGCGCCCACGGCTCCCTCGCTGTTCGACGGCGCAACGCGCCGGTTCCTGGTACTGTCCCGCGCCCAGGACGCTTCGAAAGATGCCTTCGTCGCCTTTTCCGTGAACGATGCCGATCCCAAAGTGGTGGACTTCCCCGCCGGTTGGTTCGCCGCGTCCTGCACCGCCGACATGCGTCTCTTCCCCCTCGATCTGGTGGGCCAGTTGGCGCTCGCCGGAGCCAAAGTCGCCGAACCCGAATTCAAGACCAACTGCGCCGCCACCGCCTTTCTCACACTGGACCTCGCGGACGATTCCATGAGCGCGGTCACGCTCAGCGATCAGGGACAGATCCGCGTGCCCACCGCTCGCACCGATACCTCGCTGGCGTTGATGAATAATTACGTCTACGGCGTCAAACTCGACAGCACCCGCGCCACCACCAGTGACGCGCTCTACGTGCTCGACGGGGTGAACGGGAACGCCGTCACCTTGCCGGTTCCCGCGGCCGTGACGGCCTTCACCAGCGCCACCATGCAGCAGATTCCGGAAATGGACTCGCTGCTGCTCCAAACCTTGGATCGGGCGGCTGGCGACCAGGGTTTCGTGCTCTTCAATCTCGATACCCAGGTGGCCGCCAATCTTCCCCTGCCCGATGGGTTCGCCGGCGTGGCCACACTCAACGACAACGGTACCGTGTGCTGCCTGGCTACCCGCAAGCTGATCGCCCGCGCCGTCAAACAGGGTGGCTCGAACGTCGTGGTCTACAATCTGGAGACCGGCGACGTAGTGGTGGCGCCCAACCCCGAGAACGTGACCAGCATCGGACCGGCGGCCGCGGCCGGCAACGCTGCCAATGCCGCCCGCGTCGTGATTGCCAACGCGCAGGCCAACACGATCGCGGCCGTGGCTTACAACGGCAACCGCCAGATCGGTATCATTCTCATACGGATCCCTTGAAATTTCGCTTCCTCACTTCGACGCCCTTGGATGTGACGCGGGGCAGCGGCACGTACGTCGGCATCTCCGTATTGGCCGGAGCGCTGCGCGACCTCGGCCATACCGTCGCCGTCGAATCGTCCACGCGCCGGTTTCCCGTGTACACGCTGGAGCGCCTGTGGTTCAATCGCTCCCTGTATCCCCGCGATGACTTCGATTGCACCGTGGGCTTCGATATGGATGGTTATCGCATCGCCGCGCAGGGGCGGCATGTGGCTGCGCTCAAGGGCGTGATTGCCGATGAGGTGCGCTTCGAAAGCGGCATGACCGCTTTCACCATGGGCATCCAGGCGCGCTGCGAACGGCTCCACGTGCGTCGCGCCGCGCGCATCATCACCTCCAGTCGCTATTCCGCCGAATTCGCGCAGCGCTTCTATGGACTCTCGCAATTGCCCGCCGTGGTGCCGGAACCGATCGATCTTGCGGTGTGGCGCGCGCAACTGGCCGCCTTTCCTGCCAGCGCCGCCCGCTTCACGGTGCTCTGCGTGAGCCGCTTTTACAAACGCAAGCGCGTCAATTTGCTCTTGCACGCGGCGGCGAAATTGCGTGCCGTAATCCCCAACCTGGAAGTCCGCATTGTGGGTAACGGACCCCGTGCCCGTGCCTGGCACGCGCTGGCGCGTGAACTGAAGTTGGCTGACACGGTCACCTGGCTGCCCGATATTGCGCGCTCCGACCTCGCCGCGGAATACAATCGCGCCAGCGTGTTCTGTCTTCCGAGCGTGCAGGAAGGCTTCGGCATCGTGCTGCTCGAAGCCATGACGGCGGGGCTTCCCATTGTGGCGGCGCGCGCCGCCGCCGTCCCCGAAGTGGTCCCGCACGCGACCCTGGTGGAGCCGGAAAGCGTGGACTCGCTCGCCGCGGGAATCCTCGATCTGTACAGTAGTCCCGAAACGCGGTCCGCGCAGCGGATCGCCGGCCGGCCATGGGTCGAACAGTTCGATGCCCCGCGTGTGGCGCAACTCTTCCTCGCCGCGGTAAAGGAGTAGTCCCGCCCGCCGCCTGTCCGGCCGGAGTCACCGACCTTCGGGCCGCCTGGCGACCGGTTTCCCCGCCGTGTCCATTCCCCTTCGTCCTCCGACGCCGTCGATGCGCAGCCGAAGATGTATGATGAGGGAGCATTTTTGAGGAGGCACTATTTCCACCCGGCCACCCATCACCAACGTCGCCAATTTCGTCGTGAAGACGGATAACCTGGACGAGGCCCGCGAGTTCTATTCCGGCGTACTGGGCTACGACGAAGTATTCCGCCACCAACGTGCCATCGTTGGCGAAGCTGACGTCGCAGCCTTCAAGGTGAACGAGCAACAGTACATCGAAGTGACCCAAACCCTGGAACGGGAAGAGGACGACAAACTCGTCCAGATCGGCTTCGAAACCAAAGACGCCCGTCAGTTGCGCGACTACCTGGCCTCCATGGGCGTCGCCGTTCCCGGCAGCGTTCCGCTGGATCCTGACGGCAACTATAGCTTCGTGGTGAAAGACCCGGAGGGGCACAACGTCGAGTTCGTCCAGTATCTCGAAGGCTCGCTGCACGCCCGCCATCGCGGCCAGGGCCTCTCGGACCGCCGAATTTCGGACCATCTGCTGCACGTCGGCGTGGTCGTGTACAACCCCGCAGCGGAGGACCGGTTCTACAAAGACATTCTGGGTTTCCGGTTCCTGTGGGCCGGCGGGATGCGCGACGATCGCTACGATTGGATTTCGCTGCTGACGCCCGATGGCGATAACTGGATCGAATACATGGTCGCTCACGATGGTCCCCCGACTCCGCAACAACTCGGCGTCTGGCATCACGCCTGTGTCGGCACGCTGGATATTGAGAAGGTTCATCAGACCGTGTTGGAGCGCGGCTACACGCCGCCGCGCGAGCCCTACGTGGCGCGCGATGGCAGGCTGCTGCTGCATATGTTCGACAAGCACAACACGCGGACCGAGGCCATGGTCCGCAAGCCGGTGCAAAAACCCTGTTGCTCCGAGAACCTGGATCCTTATCTATGAGAAGCAATCGACGTCCTCTCCCCGACGCCGGGATTGCCTTGTTCGGCTTCGTGGGATGATGGTCCGTCACACCAGGCATAAACTCGCCGCTAACGAATAAATCAAGAGTCCAGAAACACGCCTCCGAGCCTATCTGGCGCGCATGAAGCGACTCCGATCAGGGGCGAAACGCGACCACAGTCATCCCGCGAATCACACGAAAGTGCTTGGCATTTCCGGTACAAAGGGGAATGTCCGCCTGCATCGCTGTCGCCGCGATCAGGGCATCGGCCAACTGAATGCCGTGGGATAGGGCATGTTCTTCGATGATGGCGGCTGCCACGGAACCCACGCTTTCGGATAGCGGCAGAATCCGGAACCCCAGTTGCCGGAGGGACTTCTGTATTTGACGCGCCTCCAGCTTCGATCTGGCGCCTTGAATCAACTCCATCAGGCTGACGATGGACAGCGCCCGATCCGCAGCATCGTCGATCACCCGGGCTGCGCGGCTGTTGCCGCGAGTCGCCCAGATCAGCACATCGGTATCGAAAATCATCGCGGCTTTCGTGACGCCCGTTCCCGCTTAGACGCGGGGGCAGCAGCTTGCCGGGCCTGCCGCAACTGGCGAAGGTAAGCAGCCGGGTTGTCCAGATCCTCGCGGTCTTTCCAAAGGCCAAACAACGGCTGATCCTTGGTTTTCGCCTGGTCGGCACCCGTGTCCTGAATCGGCATCAGTTTAGCCTTCTCCTTGCCGCGATAGAGCACTGTGACCGTCTCGCCGCGATCGATCGCGCGAAGCACGCTCTTCATCCTGTAGCGCAGATCGACGATTGTTGCATTCATAATGTCTCTCTTCAAGTATACAGTTATCGACACTACTCTGGATTATCAGAGAGTTCGCTGCCGGGCAGAAGGCCGTGTCGGAACGATACAAGCTACCGTATCCGCAGCATGGCCCGCGAGCAATTATAGCCGGGAGCGCCCATCACGCCGCCTCCGGGGTGCGCCCCAGATCCGCATAAGAACAAGCCCGCCACCGGTGTCCGGTACCGCGCCCACCCCGCCACCGGACGCATCACGAACATCTGATCGAGACTCATTTCCCCGTGGAAAACATTTCCGCCCGTAATGCCGAAGCGGCGCTCCAGATCCAGCGGACTCAATACCTGCCGGTGCTCGATGATCTGCCGGATATTCGGCGCGTACTCTTCAATCAGTCCAATCACGCGGTCGCCGAACGGCTCGCGCAATTCGTCCCACGTGCCCTCGCGCAGCGTGTACGGCGCGTACTGCAGGAAGATGCCCATGATATGCTTGCCTGGCGGCGCGAGCGAGGGGTCGTACATCGTCGGGATCGTCAGTTCCAGCAGCGGACGCTCGCTGGCGCGCCCATACTTCGCATCGTCCCACGCCCGCTCCACGTACTCGATGCTGGGGCAAATATGCATCGTTGCCTTGTGGTGCGGACCCGGCGCGCCAGGATACGCCGCGAACTCCGGCAGTCCGCTGAGCGCCAGATTGATCTTGCAACTCGTCCCCTCGATCCGGAACTTGCGGATTGCCCCCACGAACTCCGCGTCCAACTCCGCGGGATCGAGCAGGCGCAGAAACGTCAGCTTCGGATCCAGATTCGACGCCACCGTGCTGGACTCGATCTCCTCACCGCTCTCCAGCACCACGCCGCGCGCGCGCCCGCCGCGGACCACGATCTTCGCCACCGGCGCGTTCACGCGAATCTCTACGCCCTTGGCGCGGGCTGACGCGGCGATGGCTTCCGATACCATGCCCATGCCGCCGCGCACGAAGCCCCACAATCCGCGATGTCCCGCTACGCCGCCCATGCAGTGATGCAGCAGGATGTAGGCCGTGCCGGGCGAACGTGGACCTCCATTCGCGCCGATCACGCCATCGGTCGCCAGCGTCACCTTCACCTGCTCCGATTCGAACCACTCGTCGAGGAAGTCCGCCGCGCTCTGCGTAAAAATCTTCACCAGCGCCACGATGTCGCGCGCGCCCAGTCCGCTCATCTTGGCGGTGAGCCGTAGATAGTCCACGAAATCGATCGCTCGCGGCGGGAACGGTGGCGGGATGGTCAGCAGCAGCGTCTCCACCACGCGCGAAAGCCGCTCCAACTGGTCTTCATACGCGGGATAGACTTCCGCATCGCGCTGGGAAAACTTGGCGATCTCTGCCAGCGTCTGCGCGCGATCCTGCCACATGAAGAAATGCCGGCCATCAGGAAACACGCTGAAGAACGCGGGATCCTTCGCGTCCACCTGGTAGCCGAAGCGCGGCAACTCCAGGTCCTGCACGATCTTTTCCTGGAGCAGACTGGTGAGGTAGGCGCCGGTCGAGACGCGATACCCCGGCCAGATCTCTTCGGTGACGGCGCATCCGCCCACTAATTCGCGGCGTTCCAGCACCAGCACCTTGCGTCCGGCGCGCGCCAGGTATGCAGCGGCAACCAGACCATTGTGCCCGCCGCCCACCACAATGGAATCGTACTTCGCCATGTGCCTCTCTCCTGGCCCGGTTCGCGCGGCGGCGAAGCGCAGTCGCTAGAGCCTCTTAAACGCGATCACCGCCAGCGGCGGCAGGGTCACGGAAATCGAATGCGGCCGGTTGTGTTTGGCCCCGGGGCGCGACGAAACGCAGCCGCCATTGCCCAGGTTGCTGCCGCCGAACAACTCTGAATCGGTATTCAGAATCTCCTGGTAGAAGCCTTCCTCGGGCACGCCGAATTCGTAGCCGTAGCGCGGCACGGGCGTGAAATTACAGCAGAACAACACGAAATCCTTCGGGTCGTTGCCGCGCCGCAGGAACGCAATGATGGAACTCTCCCCATCGCGAAAATCCACCCACTCGAAACCCGTATGGTGGAAGTCCACTTCGTACAGCGCCGGATTCGCACGATAAACCCGATTCAATTCGCGCACCAGGCTTTGCAGCTTGCGATGTGGTTCGAATTCCAACAGGTCCCAGCGAATGCCGGTGTTGTGGTTCCACTCTTCGCGCTGCCCGATTTCCTGCCCCATAAACAGCAGTTTCTTGCCCGGGTGGGCCCACATGTATGCCAGGAAGGCGCGCACATTCGCATACTGGCGCCACTCGTCTCCCGGCATTTTGTTGAGCAGCGAGCCTTTGCCGTGGACCACCTCGTCGTGCGAAATCGGCAGCACGAAATTCTCCGTGAAGGCATACAACAGGCTGAACGTGATGTGGTTGTGCTGGAACTTGCGATAGATCGGGTCGGCGGTGAAATAATCCAGCATGTCGTGCATCCAGCCCATGTTCCATTTCATGGTGAAGCCCAGTCCGTTCAGGTACACGGGCTTTGAAACCCCTGGAAACGCGGTGGATTCCTCGGCCACCGTGAAGGCGCCGGGCACGCTATGAGCCAGCTCGTTGAAGCGC
The DNA here is from genome assembly GCA_039934035.1 of Candidatus Solibacter sp. GTDB lineage: Bacteria > Acidobacteriota > Terriglobia > Bryobacterales > Bryobacteraceae > Solibacter. The sequence goes on from JBDTMZ010000096.1 coordinate 49,604, forward strand.
CGCAGAAAATCGATGGCTTCGAGATTCTCGTTGCCGCCGTACTCATTCGGTACCCACTCGCCCGCTTCGCGCGAGTAATCGAGGTACAGCATCGAGGCCACCGCGTCCACCCGCAAGCCATCGATGTGATATTCCTTCAGCCAGAACAGCGCATTCGAGATCAGGAACGAGCGCACTTCGTTGCGGCCGTAATTGAAGACCAGTGTGCCCCAGTCCTTCTGCTCGCCCTTGCGCGGGTCGGCGTGCTCGTACAAAGCCGTGCCGTCGAAAAACACCAGCCCGTGCGCGTCCTTGGGAAAATGCGCCGGCACCCAATCCACAATCACGCCGACTCCGGCGCGATGGCATTCGTCCACAAAGAATCGGAAATCGTCAGGCGTGCCGAAGCGCGAGGTCGGCGCAAAATAGCCGATCACCTGATAGCCCCACGACCCGGAGAACGGATGCTCCATCACGGGCAGAAGTTCCAGGTGCGTATAGCCCATCTGCTTCACGTATTGCACGAGCTTTACGGCCAGTTCGCGATACGTCAGCCACTGCCCCATCGGTCCGCGCATCCAGCTTTCGAGATGGACTTCGTAGACCGACATCGGCGCCTTCAAAACGTCACTCTTGGCGCGTACTTCCATCCACTCGGCATCCTGCCACTGATATTCGGCGTGCCACACGCGCGATGCGGATTTGGGCGGCATCTCGCAATAGAAGGCATAGGGATCTGCCTTCAGTTGCTGATAGCCCGCAAAGCGCGAGCGGATGTTGTACTTGTACGCACTCTCTCGAGGCATTCCGGGCATGAAGATTTCCCACACGCCGCCGCTACGCCGCCGCATGGGATGCCGGCGCGTATCCCAATCATTGAATTCGCCGGCCAGCGACACTGTCTCCGCGTTGGGAGCCCACACGGCGAAGCGGACCCCGGCAACGCCGTCGCTCACCACACAGTGCGCGCCCAGCGTGCGCCACGCCTCGTATAACGTGCCTTCGGTGTGCAGGTATAGGTCCGATTCCAGCAGTTGCGGCCCAAAGCGATAGGGATCTTCGAATTCGATTTCAGAGCCGTCCCAGAGACGCGCCGCCAGGCGGTAGTCACTCGGCTGTCCGTCGAGCGTCGCCACGAAGAAACCCTGCGCGTGCGTCTTCGTCATCCCCAGGCGCGCCTCACCCAGCACGACCGACGCGCTGTCGGCCTGCGGCAGAAAGGCCCGCACCTCCCACCGCCCCTGCCCGCCTTTCTTGCGCGTGGCATGCGGCCCCAGAATGCCGAACCCATCGCCGTGATAGCCGTTCACGATTGCTTCAATTTCTGCACCAGTCATGAGAACCTGTGAATTCAGTATGGACGATTTCCTGCGCGCTTTGCCCAAGAGCGAACTTCACCTTCACCTGGAAGGCTCGGTGGAACCGGAGACTCTTTTTGAACTCGACCCCTCCACCCCGCTGGAGGACTACCGCGCACTCTATCATTACAGCGACTTCGACGCTTTCCTGCGCGCCTTCGGCGTGGTCGGCAGGCGCCTCCGCACGCCGGCCGATTACGGGCTGATCACGCGCCGCCTGCTGGAAAGCCTGCACGCGCAGAACGTGCAGTACGCCGAGATCATCATCGCCGCCGGAGTGGTGTTGTGGAAAGAGCAGGAGTTCGGTCCGATCTTCGATGCCATCTACGCCGCCGCCGCCGCGTCTCCGGTGCGCGTGCGCTGGATCTTCGATGCCGTGCGCCAGTTCGGCGCCGCGCAGGCCATGCAGGTAGCGCAACTCGCCGCCGAGCGCATCGATCGCGATGTGGCCGCCATCGGCATCGGAGGTAGCGAAGAGCGCGGTCCGGCCTCGTGGTTCACCGACGTCTTCGCCTTCGCACGCAGCGCAGGTCTGCACCTGCACGCGCATGCAGGCGAAAGCACGGGCCCGCAATCCATCTGGGACGCCCTCGCTTTGGGCGTGGAGCGCATCGGCCACGGCATTCGCGCCATCGAAGATCCCGCCCTGCTCGCCCACCTGCGCGAGCGCGACATTCCGCTCGAAATCTGCATCACCAGCAACCTCGTGACGGGCGTGGTGCGCTCGCTCGAGGAACACCCCGTGCGCCGTTTGTTCGATGCCGGCGTGCCGCTGACTCTCAATTCAGACGATCCCGCGATGTTCCGCTGCTCGCTCACCGGCGAGTTTCAACTCGCCAGGGAGCGTTTCGGCTTCACCGAAACGGAACTGCGCGCAGTGGCGGGCAACGGCTTCCGCTACGCGTATGGCGCCCAAGCCCGATAGAATATTTGAAGGCCTTCCCAATTTCACATGCAACAGACCATTTCACCTGCTTCGGCAATTACCGGCGCCATCACTCTACCGGGCGACAAATCGATTTCTCACCGCTACGCGATGATCTCTTCCATCGCGGAGGGTGAATCGCGCATTCATAACTATTCCAGCGGGGCCGATTGCCAGTCCACGCTGGGCTGCATGCGCGCCATGGGAATCGAGATGCAGGTGGATGGCACCGAGATCGTGGTGCAAGGCAAGGGTCTGGATGGACTGCGCGCGCCTGCCGCCGATCTCGATGCGGGCAATTCGGGCTCCACCATTCGCATGCTGAGCGGCATTCTGGCCGCGCAGCCCTTCGTATCGCGGATCTTCGGCGATGAATCGCTGTCGGGCCGGCCGATGCAGCGCATCATGAAACCTCTGGCAGAAATGGGCGCGCAGATCAAAGCGCGCGATGGCAAGTTCCCACCGCTTGAAATCCACGGCGGCAAACTCGCGCCAATCGACTACGTGCTGCCGGTGCCCAGCGCGCAGGTCAAATCGTGCGTGCTGCTGGCGGGCCTCTATGCCGAGGGGCAGACTACCGTGACCGAGTCGGTGGCCTCGCGCGACCACAGCGAGATTGCGCTGCGCGAATTCGGCGCCGACCTGACCGTGGCACAGCGCAAGATTACTCTGGTCGGGCGTCCGCGCCTGACCGGGCGGGAACTGGTGGTGCCGTCCGATATTTCCTCGGCCGCGTTCTTCATCGTGGCCGCGCTGCTCGTGCCGGGTTCGCAGCTCACCATCCGCGGCGTCGGGCTCAATCCCACGCGGTCCGCACTGCTCGACGTGCTGACCGGGATGGGCGCGAAGATTCTTATTCCGACACTGGAGAGCACTAACGGCGAACTGATCGGCGACATCATCGTGCAGCACTCCGAATTGAAGGGCGGCGTGATCGAAGGCGCTCTGACCGCGCAACTGATCGACGAAATTCCAGTCCTCGCCGTGCTGGGCGCGGCTACCGAAGAGGGACTGACGGTGAGAGATGCCGGGGAACTTCGCGTCAAGGAAACCGACCGCATTCGCACCGTGGTCGATAACCTGCGCCGTATGGGCGTGCAGGCCGAAGAGTCGCCGGACGGCATGGTGATTCCCGGACGGCAGACGTTCCGCGCCGCCACCTTCGACAGCTTTGGCGATCACCGCATCGCGATGGCCTTCGCCGTGGCTGCGCTGCGCGCCGACGGGCCGTGCGTCATCGAGGATGCGGGCGCCGCGTCGGTCAGCTTCCCCGAATTCTGGAGCACGCTGGCGCGTATTGCGGCAGCATAGCCGCGTCTACCGTAGTTCCACAATCAGCGCGTCCAACGCGATCACCTTCTGCACGTTGCGCCGCAGCATCATGGCGATTTCGTCCACGCGCGTGACCGCCTTGCGGATCCAGCCAAACTCCACCTTGCCGGCGAGCGCTTCGAGCTCGCGGCGGATGTCCTGATTGCGCACGTCGCCCGACCCTTCGTGCAACAGCAGCAGGTCGCGCAATAGTTCGTAGAGCACCTTCAGGTACAACTCCAGCTTTTCGCTCTTGCTGCGCCCGATGGCTTCGCCCACCGGAACCCACGCAGCGAACGGCGAAAGCCCGGCGGCCACTTTCAGTAGCACCAGCATGGCCGCGCGGCGCTTGTCGTAGGCTCCCAGATCGAGCGACATGGCGATCCCCGGGCTACCCGCTGCCAGCGCAATCCTGCGTTCCGGGTGGTCCAATCCGCGCGCTTTGACGAACGCGCGCATTTCCTCGGGCTCCAGCGGAGCGAAGTAGAACGGCACCGCGCGCGAGCGGATGGTGGGCAGCAGATCGTAGGCGTTTTCCGCCGTCATGATCAGAATCAGGTGGGCCGGTGGTTCTTCGAGCGTCTTCAAGAGCGAATTGGCGGCCTGATCGTTGGCGCGGTCCACGTGGTCGATCAGAAAGACGCGGCGCGGGCCCTTGTGCGGCAGAAATTGTGCCGCTTCCTTGAGCAGGCGCGTTTGCGGAATCGAAATCTGGCGCAGCGGGCCGTCCGGCGCAAACGTGACGAAATCGGGATGCGTGGCGAATTGCAGGGGGTCTTCATTGCGCTTTTCCGCAGTCCACTTCTCGCGGGCAGAGATAGTGTCCAGATTGTCCGGTAGGGAGAGATCGTCTTTCTCGACCAGTTCGGGATGCCCGAGTATGCGGCCGGCCATGCGGCGCGCGAGCGTCGCCTTGCCCACGCCTTCGCGGCCCGAGAAGAGCAGCGTCTGCGAGAGGCGGCCGCCCTCGATCATTTGTTCGAGCGCTTCGGTGACCGCCCGATTGCCCCAGAAATTCTCAAACATGGGCGCTCACGATGCTCCACACAGTTTTTTCGATTTCGTCGATCCCGGCGCGCCCGTTGACGACCTTCACGCGCTCCGGTTCGGCCTCCGCCAGGGCGTGATACGCCTGGTGGACTTTCAGGTGAAATTCCAGCGCCTGATCGTCCATGCGGGTCTCGCAGTGGGGCTGCGCTTCATTGCGAGCTCTAGCGCGCGCCAGGCTGGCCGCGGCATCGACATCGACCAGAATCGTAAGGTCAGGCCTAAGCCCTTTACATGCAATGTGGTCCAGGGCTGCCACTGCCTCGATGCCAAGCCCGCGCCCCACGCCCTGGTAGACCAGGGAGGAATCGGTGAAGCGGTCGGAGAGCACGATTTCGCCGCGCGCGAGAGCGGGGTTGATCCACTGATCGACGTTTTGCGCCCGCGAGGCGAAGTAGAGCAGGATTTCCGTGGTTGCGCTCAATTCCTGATTGGCCGCGTCCAACAGGATGCGCCGAATTTTTTGCGCGATAGGCGGACCGCCGGGTTCCGCCGTCACCAGTACCGTGCGCCCCAGGGCGCGCAGGCGATCTGCCAGTCGATGCATCTGGGTGGTCTTGCCGGAGCCGTCCATGCCTTCGAAGGTAATGAAGATTCCCGATTGTTTCACGTGAAACAATTATTGTATCGGGAGTGCTCATGGGGCTGCCCGATTTTGGGGCGCGCCAGCCTGCGCACCCCGCGGCGGCGAGTGGGGCATAAGACCCACAATCGGACAAAAAGGACCAAAACTGTCGAATTACCCTACTACTTTCAGCGGCTCGCGCGTGGTATTCGGATTGCAATCCAGCTTCCTCTAGGAACGGAGAAACGCCATGAACTTCGACCAATCCCCGATGCTGGTGATCTGGGAAGCCACTCAAGCCTGCGACCTCACCTGTGTACACTGCCGGGCATCCGCACAATCGGAACGCAGCTCCAAAGAATTGACCACGGAGCAGGGATACCGCCTGCTGGACCAGATTCGCTCCTTCGGCGAGCCGTTGATGGTGTTCACGGGAGGCGACCCGCTGAAGAGGCCCGACCTGATGGACTTGATCCGCTATTCGGTGAAGATCGGCCTGCGCACAAATGTGACGCCTAGCGCCACGCCGCTGTTGACCAACGAAGCTATCGACGGGTTCAAGGAAGCCGGCGTAACCCGCATGGCGATCAGCGTGGATGGCCACGACGCCGCTTCGCATGACGATTTCCGGGGCGTTCCGGGCACCTTCGACCGCGCCATGCAGGCGCTGGCGCATGCGCGCGATATCGGGTTGGATACGCAGTTCCAGACCACCGTCACGCGGCGCAACATGCATCACCTGCCGGAGATCGCGGAGATCGTGAAGGAGATGCGCTCGAAAATGTGGAGCCTCTTCTTCCTGATTGTCACCGGGCGCGCGCTGGCCAGTGAAGACCTGCTGGCCGAGGAATACGAAGACGTCTTCAAGTTCATGTACGACCTTTCGAAGACGGCGGCATTCGGTATCAAGACCACGGAAGCCATGCACTACCGCCGCTACATTGCGCAGCGCATGAAGGAAGAGCACGGCGTGGTGCAGAACGAAGCGGCCAGGGGAGTCGCATTCCGCACCGCGGGCGTGAGCGACGGCAAGGGCTTCGTGTTTGTCTCCCACGAGGGCGAAATTTTCCCCAGCGGATTCCTGCCGGTGAGCGGCGGCAACGTGCTGGAGACGCCTTTGCCTGACGTGTACCGCAATAGCGACCTTTTCCGGACGCTGCGCGATACGACGCAACGCGAAGGCAAGTGCGGAATTTGTGAATACCAGAAGGTCTGCGGCGGATCGCGAGCACGCGCCTACGCGCTCACCGGCGATTTCCTGGCGGAAGATCCGCGCTGCACGTACCAGCCGAATCTGGCGGACGCGATCGCAGGCTAGCGCCGCGGCTCCGCAAATTCGACTTTGTCGTACAGGTCGGCAAGCGTCACGCGCGCTCCAATGGATTGGAGTTCGATAACGTCTTCCCGTTTAGTGGCAGTGGTCAGCAGCCACTTCCCGTCACCCTGGCGCGTGTAGAGTTCCACGCTCACCTCATCCGAAGCGGCCAGGACGTATTCGGAGAGGGGTTCGATCGAACGGTATTGCTTGAACTTGCCGCCGCGATCAAAAGCCTCAGTGGACGGGAACAGCACTTCGACAATCAGGCTCGGATTGATCAACGTGTCCCGCGTCTCGTCCAGGAACAGCGGTTCGCCACAAAGAGCGGAGGCGTCAGGGTAGGTGTACAGTCCGGTGGCCGGAATGTGTACGCGCATGTCGACGAAGTACGCTTTGCACGGTCTCTTACGCAATTGCAGGCCGAGTTCGATGGCCAGGTTGGTCACAATCAGGTTGTGTGACTCGCGCGCCCCTGACATGGCGAACATCTCGCCGTTGTAGTACTCGCTCTTGGATTCGGCTTTCCGCTCGATCTCGAGATATTGCTCGGGAGTGAGGTGCGTTTTGGGCTGTGTGGCCATACGAGCCTCTCAAGAACTACCGTATCACGCTGGATCGGCCACGAAACTCTATCTGGGCCGCCGGGTTTGCACCATATTAAGATACAGGATACCTGTGCGCCTCAACCGGACCGCTTTGCTGCTCGCCCGCCTGCCGTTGCTCTGCCTCGCGGCGGGGATTCTTCACGGCCAGGTGCTGGTCACGCTGAGCACCAATAACCTCGCGCTCTCGGCCGGCGGATCGGCCACGCTGGCCGCATTGTGCACAGTTCCTTCCGGCAGCAACACCGGCGTTACGTGGTCATACAGTCCGCAGGTCGGAACCCTTGGAGTAGGAAGCACCACAACCAGTGGCGGCCTCACCACCAATAATTATCTGGCGCCCGCGGTGATTACCAGTCCCACGAAAGTCACCATCACCGCCACCTCTGTCCAGACTCCGAGTGTCTCCGGCTCGGTCACGATCCAGTTGAACCCGGTCGATGTCGGCGTGGGCGCGCCGGAGAATCTGGTGAACGCGTTCCAGAACGCATTCTTCCGCAATGGCTTCAATCTTCTGGTGACCCTGCCTCCCGTAGGCAACGTCAAGAAATTGGGGCCCACAGGTTACGTTCAGGAGTTCACGGACAAGAACTCCACCGCGAGACTTGCCCTGGCCACGGTCAGCCCGAGCGCTCCAGGCGCCACTGACGGCACCACGCTGGTGGTGCAACTGATGGCCGACCTATACGGCCACTACATCACGGTCGGTGCGGGAGTGGCCGGCCTGCCGCTGTACGATACGCTGCAGTGTCCTCCCATCGATGCCGGCAACTCGTGCACCTGGGACGTTTTCGACAAGAGCTACGCACTGTTCGCCTACAAAGCGGCGCTCTCCACCGGCCAGGACTTCACCATACGCAATGTGGCCAACAGCGCCAGCATCCTCTTCTATACCGAGTGGACGAAGCAGGGCGGCATTTCAGGACTGAGCCGGCCGGTCGATGTGGAAACCGCGCTCACTGCGTTTGCGGTTCCACCAGCCACAACCGGCACTACGGCCACCATGCAGGAATTTGCCAATGGCGCCATTTACTCCATCACCTCGGGGCTGAATCGCAATACGCTCTTCACAGTCGCGCAGCCGATTTACGGGCTCTACTCCACGAACAATGGTCCGGCCGGCAGCCTGGGATTGCCGGTCACGCAGGAGATTGTACTGCCCAACGGCGATCACCGTCAGACCTTCGAAGGCGGCGTCCTGCAATACACGCCGGGTGGGCCGGGACCGGTCATCCGTCCGCCGGTCACGCAGGTGCTGGTGAGCGGAGCAGCCGGGGGCAGCACTTTGACGCTGAATCTGGGGCAAGCCGTCACGCTGACCGCCACGCCGACTGCCGCCACGGGCGAACAACTGAAGGACCGGCCGGTCTCCTGGAGCACCACCAGCAGCCGGGTCGCGACCGTCACGCCCGGAGTGAACGGGACTGTGGTGGTGAAGGCTGTAGGCGGCGGCGCGGCCAGCATCACGGCGGCGAGCGAAGGCATTGCCAGCGCGAAGCTGAACCTGATTGTACTCGCACCCTGCTGCGACGTGGGCGATGGCGCGCCACCCACGGTGCAACAGTCCTTTAAGGATGCGCTCACGCGCAACAAGATCGCGGTGCAGCCCCCCATTCCCGGTCCGGCCGCGCGGGTGGGCGCGGGGTACGTGCAGACGGTGCAGGCGGCGGGTGGGTCGTCCACGTATGTGATCGCGCAGTCGGACAAGATGGGCACGGCGTATGTGGTGGGCGGCGCTGTGTTGGCAATCTGGCAGGGCTTGGGCGCCGCCGGAGGAACGCTGGGATATCCGGTGAGCGACCTGAGCGCGGGCGGAACCCAGCGCTTCGATAGCGGTACTGCGCTGGCGGGCAATCCTCTGCGCATGGTGAGCGGCGGAATTCTGACCAAATGGGGCCTGCTGGGCTACGAAACCGGGGCCGCCGGCGCTCCGGTCTCCGATGCCACGGTGTTCTCCACGTTCGGCGCCAATTCGGGGGTAGCGCAGGGGTTCGCCGGCGGCGCGATCTATCAGGCCACGGCAGGTCCGCGCAGCCCGCAAGCCTACGTCGTCACCGGGTTGATTCTTCAGCGATACAACGCCGTTGGCGGACCGGGCGGCGATTACGGTATGCCCACCAGCGACGAGTTCGTGACCGCGGGCGTGCATCAGCAGAACTTCGAGGGCGGCAACCTCACCTGGTCCGCTGGAGACAGCGTCGCTAAAGAGCATCCGGCCGCCAAGACCCCGGGGCTGATTGTCTCGCCCTCGGTTCTGACCGCGGGGAGCCGCGCGAAGTTTGCGGTGGTAGGCTTCCCGACCAACAGTACGATTCGTGTGTCGGTTGCGGGGCAGCCGGATTTCACAGTAACCTCCGCCAATGGCGCGTATTCCTGGGACATGTTCGTGCCGCTCTCCACCAAGAGCGGTTCTGTGCTGGTTCGCGCGGTGGACACCAAAGGGGCCAGCACCGCCAGCGGCACGCTGACCATTCGCGGCTTCAATGACAATCGGGTGGCGGCGAGCAAGGTGCAGGGCGACAATCAGACCGGACCTCCCGGGGCGCTGATGCCCCTGGCGCTGCGGGTCGCCTTGCGCGATTCTGCGGGCGACCCGGTGGTGGGCGCAATGGTCACGTTCGAAGCGTCGATCGGCGCGCAGTTGTCGGCCGCCGGCGTGGTGACCGATGCCAGCGGATTTGCCGAGACCAGGGTGCGGCTGCAGAATGCGGAAGGTATAGCGCTGGTGCGCGCCGATTCGCCCGGCATCATTAGTAGTTCGGTGACCTTCGGTCTGCGCTCGGCGGCGACGTCGCTGGCCAATTTCCCCCGCTTCCAGTTGGCGGGCGATACCCGCTTGGGAGGCGGTACGGCGACGATCGGGCAGAAAGGCGCGCTGTTGACCGCTACCTCGGCGATCTTGCGCTATCACCAGAATCGCGGGGAATTGAGCAGCCCGAACGGGCCGGCCGACCCTGTAACGCTCAATCAGTTCCTGGCCAACTACTGCCCCAGTGATACCAAGGGGAAGCAGGTCTGCGATGGCTTCGTTGCGGGATCGTCCAACGGGGAGCAGGTGGTGAACCTATGGCGGGCGGCGGAGTTCACAGGAGGCGCCGCGGTGGAAGTCGCGCCGGCCACGCCATCGGTGATTGCCGATTTCCTGGCGCAAGGCTCTCCGGTACTGCTTTCGCTGGCTTTGTCGAAGAACGGTGCGGCGGCCGGGGGGCATTTTGCGGTGGCCACGGGGATCGCGGCGGACGGCTCGATCACGATTCAGGATCCGAGTCCTTTGTTTGCGCGCACCGCGCTGGCGGAGTACCTCACCGGATTTACCGCCGGAGGCGCTGCCTGGAAGGCGAATGTGATCGGGGTGGCAAGGTTCGCTCTGGACACTCCGGAGTCGATGGGCTTTCTGCTGGCGGCCATTTCCCAGCCCGGAGCGCTGATGCAATCCCTGGCAACGGCGGTGAATTCCGCGGCCGGCGCCTGCGGAACCAAATTCGATGCCTTCGATGCCGTGGACGGGTCCGGGAACCCGGCGGCGGGCGACCTGCTGCTGACCCGTTTTGTCGCATGCGAAGGAAGCCAGCCTGTCTATGAACTACAGGTGGGGGCGTCACAACCTTACAATATGCAGTTGACGGATCTGGCGCCCGGCGGGACGGTCAGCGACCTGTCCGGTAGTGCTCTGGCCACGTGGCGGGTCACCCGAGAGCAGTTCTACCTCGTGGTGGCTCCGCAATCCGTCAGCTTTACGGCGGCCGGAGTGGTGAGTGCGGCTACCTTCACGCCTGGAATCGCGCCGGGCGGCCTGATGTCGATTTTTGGGGCGGGGCTGGCCGGGGGCGGAAAGGCCACAGCGGTGGATCTCGACGGGACGCCGCTCAGGCTGGCGCTGGCGAGTCCTTTTCAAATCAACGCGGAAGTTCCGTTAGGAATGGCACCAGGCGTGCATGTTATGCGTGTGCAGTCTGGATATGGAGCGTCACAGCAGCAAGTGACGGTATCGGCGGTGGCTCCGGGCATCTTCTTAATAGGAAACCCGCCCCTTGGAGCGATTACGAATCAGAATTTCAGTCTTGTGGCCCCGGCGAACCCTCTAGCGAGAGGACAGTCGATGGTTATTTTTGCCACGGGGCTGGGCGCGGTGACACAGAGCGGGCAGCTTTCAAGAACCAACGCCCCTGTGACCGTGTTGTTGAACGGGACCGTATTGCCGGTGCTTTTCGCCGGCCTGACGCCGGGTTATTTCGGGCTATATCAGGTGAACGTGACCATCCCGGCGGGCGCTGCGCCGGGGCTGAGCATGCCCCTTACCCTCAAAGTGGGGGAACAGTTGAGTAATACGGTGCAAGTTGCGTTGCAATAGCCGGGAAAAAGAGATGAGCTGGTACGAAACTGTTGACTGTGCCACCCGTAACGTGATTAAATCGAACGAGCATCGTTTCAACTCGGAACTACGCTGGCTGCCACGCCGCTTCGTATTGAAGGGGAAGGATTTCTCTTGACATGCTGCGGGCAATCAGCTATCAATATCTTTACCGCGTCTGCTTTCAATGGCAATTTTGAATTTGTACTTGTTGAGCACAGAAGAACATAAAAACAACGATCAGTGCCGCAAGTAAGGTTTTCAGTTAGGCCCGTTCGCTGAAGAGGCGTTCGGAATCAAACTCTCCGCCCGACACGGAGAAGTTCCCTAGGTTGGCTGAACAGGTTTTTGAGACTTCTTAAATTGAGGCTCAGGTTGAAAGAGAACTTCGACCGATTCAATATGAAATTCACAAGGAGAAGGAAATGGTAGATTTTCGCAGAGGTATTACTGCGCTCGGCATGTTCGCCCTGTTTACAGGGTTAGCTGCAGCGCAGGTTGGTGGCACGGGCCAGCAGCAGCTGACCTGCAACACCAACGTCACCGTCACCCCGGCATTGCGTGGTGAAGGCTACACCGAGCAGACTGGCGACATCACGATCAGCTGCACGGGCGGCGCTCAGATGACGCCGGGTAGCAGCATTCCGTTGGTCAACATCGCGGTGTTCTACAACACGACGGTCACGAGCCGCCTGTTGCCTACCACCTCGCCCCAGTCTTCCAACAATACGTCGGAAGCTCTGTTGCTGATCGACGAACCGGGTTCTGGTCTTCCTGGCGCCGGTCCTGCGCTTCCGCAGATGCTCTGCACGACCCCGTTGACGGGTTGCGCAGCTTCGGTCGGCGGCACGCTCATCGCTAACACTGCGGTGGTTCCCGGGACCACCAACCCGGCCCCGAACGTGTATCAGGGCGTAGTGAATGGCAACTCCGTGACGTTCTTCGGTGTTCCCGCGCTGCCCCCGGCCACGACCGGTGCACGCGTATACCGCATCACCAACGTTCGCGTGAACGCTCAGCCGCTGGCTGGCGGTTCCGCTTCGGGCGCGTCGCCGGTACAGGCTTCGATCTCGATCAGCGGCGCCACTTCGCTGTCGATTCAGAATTCCGCCCCGAACGTTGGCTACGTGAGCAATGGTCTCACCGCCAGCGCAACCGGCGGTAATCGCAACCAGTGCGAGTCCGCGGACAAGGTCGCCCTCAGCACGCTGACGTTCCAGGAGAACTTCGGTACTGCGTTCAAGACCCGTGTTGCAGCGGCCAGCAATACCGCCTATGCCGGACAGATCAACACCCCGGCGCAGAACGTGCCCGGCGCGATCTACAACTCGGAATCCAACTTCGTGTTCCCGATCAACTCGTCCCAGATGGCTGGACTTGCTGATTTCGGCACGCGACTGAAGGCAACCTTTAACAACATCCCCGCTGGCGTAAAGGTCTTCGTGTCCACCGCCAACGTCATCAACACGGGCACCCCAGCTACGGCTCCGAGCCCGATTGGCGGCAGCACGGGCAATGCGAACGTTGCGACCGGTTACGTTGGCTACGCACAGTTGGTCTCCAGTGAGACTGTCTCCGGCGGAAACGCTGGTGGCGGATTCTTCCCGGCCGTAACCGCGACCGACAACGCCGGCGCGGTCCAGATCGCTGAAGTATCCATCAGCAACGGAACGGGCAGCGCTGTTTGGGAAGTGATCAACACCAACCCGAATACGAATGAAAACTTCAAGTTCGGCGTTTACCTCACGTACTCCGCCAACACGGCGCAGAACTCCCCGCTCCCGGGTGTCTCCACTGTGAACCTGAGCTTCGCTCCGACCGCGACCTCCGGCGCTGCTTCCAGCTCGCTGCCGATTCCGCGTTTCGCTGGCGACTCCCAGGCTGCCCGCACCCTCCTGACCGTCAACATCTGCCGTACGATTCTGTTGTATCCGTACATCACCAACCAGGCTGGTTTCGACACCGGTCTGACGATTGCGAATACCTCTCAGGATCCGTTCACGACGGGTACCAATGCGACCGGCGCTCAGGCCGGTAGCTGCAAGCTGACCTACTACGGTGGGACCACTGCAGCTCCGACGACGCCTCCGGGCCCGAGCGACACTGGCAACATTGCCGCCGGCACCGTGTGGGTCAACACTCTGCAGGCCATCGCCCCGAACTTCCAGGGCTACATGTTCGCAGTGTGCAACTTCCAGTGGGCTCATGGCTTTGCGTTCATCAGCGATGTCGGTGCGCGCAACCTGGCTATGGGTTACCTGGCGGTCGTCCTGAACGACACCAGCGGTCGCCGTAGCAACACCAACACGACCACGTCCGAAAACGGCGGTCACTAAGAACAAGCAGTAGCAGTCACACTCAAAGGGGGAGCTTCGGCTCCCCCTTTTTTTTTGCGTCAACGAAACGGATGGTGCTAAACTTGGATTTCCCCGCGTCCATCCGAATTCCAACCATGTTCCTACGCGAACGAGGAGGTAGTCTTGGACAGACTAAAAACAACGGTATTTTCTGCATTTGTACTGGCATTTCTTTTAGCGCCCGCCGCGTCCGCGCAGGCCACAGCGGCTAAGTTAGAGATCGTCTCCGGCAACGGCCAGATGATCTGCCCGAACTGCTCGTTTAAGAAGTTCACCTACTTTTTTCCGATGGTCGTCAAGGTGACGGACATCAGCGGGAATCCGATTGCCGGGAAGACGGTCAACTGGTCGCTGCAGAGTACGATCGGCATCGTGCCTGTTTTCGATACATCGACCGTAACCAATAGCTCCGGCATCGCCATCGCGCAGTTGTTCCAGGCGAACGGCGCGGTTGGTTCGCCCCAGTTGCCGTTCCTGCAAAGCGTAATCAGCGCAAACGTCGATGGCCTGGGTATCAACTTCACCGAAACGCAGGCGCTGGCCGACAATTTCTCGCAGCAAATTGTTTTCACCCGCCTCGACGCTCCGACGGGCGGCGCGGTCCTCACCGGACCCGCGGGCAGCAAGGGCACCGAACCTATACGCGTCCACGTGGATGGCCGAGGTGTACCGGTGCCGAATGTGTCGATTCGCATTTTGAACGAGGATCCCAAGACGCTGCCCGGGGCCAGCTGCGCGACCGCTCCCGGAGCCGACCCGGGCAGTGTGCTAACGGACCAGAACGGCGATGGCGTCTGCTACCCGGTTTTCGGACCGATCGCAGGCAAGGGCCCGGTCAGCGTGCTGGTGGGCGGTTTGGATCCGGCGCAATTCGACCAATCCATGAGTCCCCAGCCACTCGCCGAGCCTCTCGCGTTTTTCCAGTACAACGGGATTCAGGTTAATGCCACGGCGGTCACGCCGGGCCGCGTTTCGATCGTCAACGGCAATAACCAGAATCTCAACCCCGGACAGTCCTCGCAAGCTCTCGTCGTGAAGGTCACCGACGCGTCCGGCGCGGTGCCGATCGCGAACACTTCCGTGCAGTGGACCGTGACACCCATAGGCGCGGCGACGCTGAGCAGCTCATTGACGAATACCGATACTTCGGGCCAGGCGCAGACCACAGTGATCCTCTCGCCGACCGCGGTGGGCCAAGTCACGGTGAAGGCGGCCCTTACCGGCGCCAACAGCGCGATCTCCAACACCTTCACAGTTCTGACGATTGTTCAGATTTCCTCCGTGACGAAAGTTTCCGGCGACGTGCAGACCGCGCCGGCCGGGCAACTCTTCCCAAATCCCTTGGTAGTGCAGGTGATGGGAACGAATGGGTCTCCGGTGGTCAACCAGCCGGTGACATTCACTGTGACTGGCGGCAGCGCGACGCTCTCTGGCTCTACCTCCAATACCGATGGCAATGGCCGCGCACAGGTCACGGTGAAGGCCGTTACCCCCGGCGCGGTCACGGTTGCCGCCACGGTCGGAAGCATCACCCAGACTTTCTCGCTGACCGTGATTCCTCCGGGTCCGGCGCTCACTTCGAATAGCTTCTATACGGTGGGCGGCTTCTCGAAGATTGGCGCTCTGGCTCCCTGCAGCCTGGTCACGGTGATTGCAGCCGGCCTGGCGCCCAATCTTCAGGGTCTCGTGCTCAATACCAACTCTTTCGGACCCTGGTCCGGCACGGTAGCCGGGGACACGGTCACGGTGAACAACTTGGGCTCCCCGATCTTCTCCGTGGGCCAGGCGAACGGTTCCGAACAGATTACCTTCCAGGTGCCCTGCGACGTGGCGCCGGCGAGCAGCGTGCCGGTGACGATCAGCGTGGGCGGCGGCGCTGCAACGGTGAACATGCCGGTGCAGTTGGCCAATCCGGGCATTCTGGAAACGCTGATGTCGGATAACTCGCGGCGCGCTGTGGTGGTACGGCCTGACGGTTCCTGGGTCAGCTTGCAGAACCCGGCCCGGCGCGGTGAAGTGGTTCGCGTGTTTGTGACCGGCCTGGGCGCGGCCATCCCTGCGGTGGGCAGCGGTTCGCTCCCGGTTCCGGGTTCGGATTCGCTGATCTCGGGGCAGGTAATCGTCGGTGTGAATAACGCCGGGGCCCGGGTGGTGACTTCGCGGCTGGCTCCGAACTTGATCGGTGTGGCCGAAGTCGCCTTCCAGGTGCCGAATGATGCGCCCACGAATAACGACGTAGTACTCAGTGTCGCGGTCAACGCGGTCACCGATAGTCAAACGCGTTTCAGCAACGGTAGCAAACTTCCCATTCAGTAGTACGATTGAAGGGGGCGGATTTCGGTCCGCCCCACTTTCTGCCTCGCCCCAACCCCACCTCATTTACAATCCATTCGCCTTTGATTCGCTTCGGATCAATAGGTAGTATGTTCCCCAATCCGTGTACCTCTGGTTGTGTGCCGCCTAACTCCTTTTGGTATCAGCGACATCTGCAAAAAACTGCTTGCAATACAACAAGCCGCACTATACTATGGGTTGTGGATAGAAACGGGATACTTTAGGGTTCAAAAGTGGTAGATCCTGAGCTTCAATTGCCCGAAATCGAGCCTCCCGAGGGGCGGTATTCTTCGAAGATGGACGATCGTGGGAGGGTGAAGCTTCCCGTAACCTTCCAGCGGTACCTGGAAAAGTTCGCAGACAAGCGATTGTTTGTCACCAGCCTGGACCGTCGCATAGCGGTAGTGTACCCGATCGTCCTCTGGAAACAAACCAAGAAGTTTATAGAGAGCTATTCCGCCGATCCGCGAGCGGCCAAGAATCTGGCATTCACCGCGGCGGACCTGGGGGAGGAAACAGAGATGGATTCGCAGGCGCGGGTGCTCTTCAGCGTGGATTTGCGCCGCGAATTGAACATGGAATTGCAGCCGGTGCACCTGTATGCCTTTCGAGGGCACATCAACGTGTTCACCCAGGCTGTGTACGAGGAAGACAAGCGCGCGGCAACGGTCGATCCGGTGGCGGACCTGATCAAGCTGGAACAAGCGGGAATGATGTGATGCCGTATGCACGTTTCGGTAATGCCGGTAGAGTCCATGGAACTGCTGTCGGTGCGTTCCGACGGCGTGTATCTAGATGCAACCACAGGACTTGGCGGCCATACAGGCCTGATTGCCCGGCAGTTGACCAGCGGCGCGGTGATCGCCAACGATCACGATTTGAAGTCTTTGGAAATGGCGCGTACGAACACCGCGGCGTGGGCCGACCGGATCTGTTTTCACTACGGCGATTTCGGCTCCCTGGCGGACGCGGTGGAGCAGGCGGGATTTCAGAAGGTGGACGGGCTGCTGGCCGACCTGGGTGTCAGCCGGTATCAGCTTACGGCGCCTGAAAGAGGGTTTTCGTTCATGTCAGACGGCCCGCTCGATATGCGGATGGACCAGTCCATTCGTACGACGGCGGCCGATCTGGTCAATCAAACCGACGAAAAGACACTCGCCGATCTGATTTTTCAGTTGGGCGAGGAAAGGAGGGCGCGGAAGATAGCCAGAGCAATCGTCCGAGCACGGCCCTTACGGAGCACACTGCATCTGGCCGATGTAGTGGAGCGGGCCGTGCCTAGGACGGGCCGTTTGCACCCCGCCACGAAGACCTTCATGGCGCTGCGAATGGCGGTCAATGACGAACCCGGGGAATTGGACCGGTTACTCGCAATTGGTCCCGACTTGTTACAGAGCGGTGGGCGGATGGTCGTAATCAGCTTTATGTCGAGCGACGACCGTGCGGTGAAGGAGAAATTTAAAGCCTTGAGCTATACGGGGCAATACACCCTCCTCACCAAGCACCCGCTGCAACCGACAGACGAAGAGAGCGCAGCAAACGCGGCATCGCGCAGCGCGAAACTGAGGGCGCTGCAACGGAATTAAGCCCCTTGTGGGCCGGAGGCAAACACATGGCGACGCTACCCGCCTTATTCAGGAAGAACGAAACCCCGGCGGTCGCTCCGCAGGGCACCGACCCGGCGCGCAGAATGCGCGCTGTACGGGATCCCTATCAACTGCGTGCCTTGCCGCACGAAATGCTGTTTCTCTACCACAAGCGGATTGACAACTCACGCCTGGTGCGCGAAGCCGATCCGAAGTCGCGTGGAGCCTGCTGGAGCGCCATTGGCGCGGCCTGTGTGCTGGCCGTGCTGTTGACCAGCGCGTTTGCCCCTTCGGCTGCGACGACGATTGCAGGCTACAAACTGGAAGCGTTGAAAATCGAAGAGCGCCGCCTGACGGAAGAGCGTCGCACGCTGGAGTTGCAGGAAGCCGAACTGCTCAGCCCGGCGCGGCTGGACCAACTGGCGCGTGAGAACAATCTGGTAGCGCCGGCTCCAGGACAGGTGTCGCACCTTGAAGGCAAGCCTCAGGGCGCGGTGGCAATGGCCAAGTAAGGAATGGAGACGTGAGTTCCTCACGTTGTAGACCATGGTCGAGCGCCGTCTTACAGTCCTCGCCGTCATCGTCCTCATCTGGGGCGGGGCGATCCTCAAAAACCTGATCAAGCTGCAGATCGTGCAGCACGACGTCTACGCCAAGCGGGCGCGTTCCATCCAGGAAGCGGTGGTGGAAATCCCTGCGCCGCGCGGCTCCATCTACGATCGCGAAGGCCGGCCTTTGGCGATGAGCCTGGCCTCGCGCGACGTCGTAATTAATCCACTCAAAGTCGATGTCGGTGTCGCGAGCGACCTGTTGGGACAACTGCTGCATCTCGACCGTTCGGAGCTGTTCCTGAAGATCCAGCAGGCAAAAGACGGCAAGAGGGGCTACCTGATCGTCAAGAAGGAACTTTCGCAGGACGAGTACGAGAACCTGCTGCACCTGAAGACGCGCGGCGTGGAGTGGTTCACCCTGGAGCACAAGAGCCAGCGGCACTACCCCAACGGCACGCTGGCGGCGCACGTCCTGGGCTCGGTAGATTTCGAAGAGAAGGGCAACGCCGGCATCGAGAAGGGCCTGGAAAAAGAACTGCGCGGCGTTCCGGGGCACATACGGCTGCTGACCGATGTCCATCGCCGCGGCATCTCTCCGCAAACCACAATTCCGGCCAAGCCGGGAACGTCGCTGGTCCTGACGATTGACGAGCGCCTGCAATTCGTGGCGGAGCGCGAGATCGCGGCTGCCGTGCAATCGCACAATGCCGCCTCGGGAAGCGTGGTGGTGATGCGGCCCGACACCGGTGACATTCTCGCCCTGGCGAGCTACCCTACTTACGATCCCAACGTGCAAGTGGAGCGCGGGGACGACCCGAAACCGCGCATGAACCACGCGTTCAGCGTGCCCTTCGAACCGGGCTCGGTATTCAAGGTCATCACTTACTCGGCAGGGTTCGAAAGCACCAGCCTGCGTCCCGAATCGCTCATCAATTGCAATGGCGGCATCCTCAGGCTGGGCATTCGCACGATTCACGATTCCCACGGCGGCACGGGCGTGGTCCCCGCGTCCTACGCGTTCGCGCATTCCAGCAACATCGGCGCCATCCAGGTGGGATTCAAAGTGGGCCAGCCCACGATGTACGACTACATGAAGCGATTCGGCTTCGGGGCCAAGACGGGCCTGCCGCTGCCGGGCGAATCGCCGGGGAAAGTGTACAAGCTGGAAAAGTGGGGCAAGACATCGCTCGCCTCGGTCAGTATGGGCCAGGAAGTCAGCGTGACCACGGTGCAGTTGGCGCAAGCCGCATCGGTGGTGGCTAACGGCGGACTGCTGGTGAAGCCCCGCCTAGTGCTGAAGCGCGGCGACCGTATGGAACCGCTGCCCGCGCCCGTCCGCATCATCAAGCCGGAGACGGCGATCACCATGCGCCAGATGATGGAAGGCGTGGTGCTGAACGGCACGGGCAGCCGTGCCCGCCTGGCCGGATATTCCGGCGGGGGCAAGACGGGCTCCGCGCAGATCTTCGATTACGCCACGAAGCATTACACGCACACCTACAACGGGTCTTATTTGGGCTTCGCGCCGGTGACGAATCCGCAAGTGGTCGTGGTGGTCACGCTGAATGGCACGCACGGCGAATCGGGTTTCGGCGGCAGCTCGGCGGCGCCGGTGTTCAAAGTGGTGACGTCCGAGGCGCTGCGGGTGTTCGACGTTCCGAAAGATCTGCCGGAGATTCTGCCGCCGGCGCTGGTTGCGAAGAATGCGGTCGATCTGAACGATCTGGCGAGTGCCGAACTGGACCGCCTGCCGGAGAATCTGCTGGAAGACGGCGTGGATGAAGATGCGGCGCCCTCACTGGCAGCCACGCTGATCGCGTCCGGCGCGATGCAGGGTCCGCCGGTCGCGGTGGCGCCGGCTCCCGCGAAACCGCGGGGTCCGCGTGTGCCGAACTTCCGCGGCATGACGATGCGCGCGGTGCTGGCCGAAGCGGCCGCGAAAGGAATTGCGATTCTGCCGGCGGGAAATGGAATCGCGCGCGTGCAGTCGCCCCCCCCGGGTGCGCCGCTGCGCGAGGGGGAACGCATCCGCGTACAGTTCGTCCAATGAACCTTGGCGAAATACTTTCGGGGGTAGCGCTGTCTCAGCCGCTGGCGCCGGAACTCGCCCGCCGGGAGATTCAAGGAATCGAGTTCGATTCCCGGCGTGTCACGGCCGGCTCCCTCTTCTTCGCATTCCCCGGAGCCAAGGCCGACGGCCGGCAATTCGCGGCTGATGCCCTGGCGCGCGGCGCGGTGGCCGTAGTCAGCGAATCGGGGGCGCCTGAGGAGTTCGGCGGGCGGTGGTTGCAGGTGGATCACGGCCGGCAGGCGCTGTCGCTGGCAGCGCGCAATTTCTACGGGCGGCCCGACGAACGGCTCTTGCTCAGCGGCATTACGGGAACCAACGGCAAGACGACGACGGCGTACCTGATCGATTCGGTGCTGCGCGCCGCCGGCAAGGTTACGGCGATGATTGGCACCATCGAACACCACCTGGCGGGCCGGGTGATGCAGGCGGTCAATACCACACCGGAATCGCTCGACCTGATGCGTATTTTCGCGGAACTGGAGCGCGAAGGCGGTACGCACGTGACCATGGAAGTGTCGTCGCACGCGTTGGCGTTGGGGCGTGTGTACGGCATGAATTTCCACACTGCGCTATTCACCAATCTGACGCGCGACCACCTGGATTTCCATGGCGACATGGAGACGTACTTCGCGGCGAAGCAGCAACTGTTTGTGGGCGCGGGCGGCGCTCCGCCGAAGTTCGCGGTGCTCAATCGCGACGACGAGTGGGCGCGCCGTATTCAGGTACCGAGCGGTACGGAAGTGCTCTGGTACGGGCTCGGGCCGGACGCGGCGCTACGCCCGCGCCATATTGCTTCGGGCTTTCAAGGGCTGCGCTTCGACCTCCAGTACGGGAAGCAGCGCATTCCGATCGAGTCGCCGCTGATCGGCAAAATCAACGTGTACAACATTTTGGCGGCATGCGCGGCGGGCATTTCGTATGGTCTGGCTCCGGACGTGGTGGCGCGTGGAATCGCGCAACTCAAGGCGGTGCCGGGTCGCTTCGAACGGGTGGATGAAGGCCAGCCGTTTGTGGTGGTGGTGGACTATGCCCACACCGACGACGCGCTGCGCAATGTCATCTCGGTGGCGCGCGGGTTGAATCCGAAGCGCGTGATTACGCTGTTCGGCTGCGGCGGCGACCGCGACCGGGCGAAGCGACCCCTGATGGGGCAGGCGGCGGCAGAGGCCAGCGATTTCGTGGTGTTGACCAGCGACAATCCGCGCTCCGAAGATCCGCTGGCGATCATGAACGATGCCCTGGTGGGGATCCGGCGTACGGACGTTCCGCACGTGGTCGAACCGGACCGCCAGTCAGCCATCAAGCGCGCTTTGATTGAGGCGCGGGAAGGCGACATCGTGATTCTGGCGGGAAAGGGCCACGAGCCCTACCAGGTGCTGAAAGACAAGACGATCGATTTCGATGACCGGGCGGTGGCGCGAGAAGTGCTGAAGGGGTATGGGTATCACAAGGCCCAGTGAACCATGACCCTGAAGCTTCAAGAAGTTGCGCGCGCGATGGGCGCGAAAGGCGAGGCCGAGCCGCGGGAAGTCAGCGGCTGGAGCGTGGACACGCGGACACAGAATCCGGGAGATGTGTACTTTGCGCTACGCGGGCCCAATCATGACGGGCACAGTTTTCTCGGCGCAGCGAGGGAGAAGGGTGCCGCGGCGGTGGCGGTGGACCGCGAGTCCGGCACGCCCGGCGAACTGGTGGTGCAGGACACCGAGCGTGCGCTGCAGGATTTGGGAGCGTGGGCGCGGATGCAATGGGGCGGGCGCGTCATCGGGGTGACGGGCAGCGCGGGCAAAACGACGACGAAGGATGCGATCGCCCATCTGCTGGAGACGGAAGTCGCAGTGGGCAAGACAAACGGCAATTTCAACAACCAGGTGGGTGTGCCGCTTTCGCTTTTGCGGCTGCCCGATGGCTGCCGCGCCGGAGTGATCGAGATGGGAATGAACCACGCAGGAGAGATCCGGCGGCTGGCGGAGATGGCCCGCCCCGAAGTCGGCGTGGTGACGAATGTGGGTTATGCGCACTTGGAGTTCTTCGATTCGATTGAAGGCATTGCCGCGGCGAAGCGCGAATTGATCGAAGGTCTGCCGCAGGACGGGGTGGCGGTGCTGAATGCCGATGATGCGCGCGTGGCTGCGTTCGCCGGCGTGCATCCCGGGCGCAGCGTGACGTTCGGCTTCGCGGAGGGCGCGGACGTGCGCGCCGAGGATGTGGAGTACGGGGCGGCAGGGGCGAAGTTTCGCGCTGCCGGCGTGCAATTTGAGAGCGCGCTTATCGGGCGGCATGGGGTGATGAATCTGCTGGCGGCGATCGCGGTGGCGCGCGAGTTTGGGGTCAGTGCGGCACATCTGCGCGAGGCGGTGGCCGGCTTCACGGCGGGCAACATGCGCGGGCAGCGCAGCGAGTACAAGGGAATTGTGATCTGGAACGACTGCTACAACTCCAACCCGGAGGCGGCACAATCCATGCTGGATGTGCTGCGGGAAACACCGGCGGTGCGGCGCATCGCGGTGCTGGGCGAGATGCTCGAACTCGGCTCCGCAAGTGAAGAATTGCACCGGCGCGTGGGACGGTACGCGGCATCGCGCGGTGTGGATCTGCTGATTGGTGTGCGCGGTGCGGCGCGCGCGATGGCGGATGCGGCGGCGCAGGATGGAATGGCGGCGGAGTTTTTTGAAGACGCGGCGGATGCGGGCGAACGCGTCAAGGAAGTGGCTCGCGCCGGAGACGCGGTCCTGTTCAAAGGATCGCGCGGCGTGAAAGTGGAGAGGGCGCTGGAAAGGTTCAAGGGATAGCGCCATGCTCTACTACCTTCTCTACGAACAACTGCAGAAGAACTTCAGCCCGTTGCGTGTGTTCGGTTACACGACTTCGCGGACCGCGTTCGCCAGCTTGACCGCGCTGTTCCTCTGCATCGTGCTGGGGCCGTGGCTGATCAACAAGCTGCGCGAATTTCAAATTGGGCAATACATCCGCGAAGAAGGCCCCAAGTCGCACCAGAAGAAGGCGGGCACACCGACCATGGGCGGCGTGCTGATCATCATTTCGATTGTTGTGCCGACGCTGCTCTGGGCGGACCTGCGAAATCCCTACGTGTGGATCGCGATTCTGACTTTGCTGGCGTTCGGCTGGATTGGCTTTCTGGACGATTACTCGAAGGTCACCAAGAAGCGGAATCTCGGGCTGAGCGGCAAGCGCAAACTGGTGTATCAGTTCCTGGTGGGTTTCTGTTTTGCCGCCTCACTGCTGTTCATGCGCGCCTGGGGCGATTTCAGCACGGCGATGAACGTCCCGTTCATCAAGACATTTAAACCTTCGCTGCTCATGCCGGAGCTGATGGCGAATCCCTGGACGTATGTGCTGGGCGTGGCGCCGTTCTGCATCTTCGTCGCGCTAGTGGTAGTGTTCAGCTCCAATGCAGTGAATCTTACGGACGGGCTCGACGGCCTGGCCATCGGGTTGATGGTGATTTCGGCGGGCGCGCTGACGATTCTGACTTACGCCGGCGGACACGCTCAGCTTGCGCAATACCTGCAACTGGCGCGCAATCCGCACACGGCGGAGCTGACGGTCTTCTGCGGGTCGATGACGGGCGCGAGTCTGGGATTCCTCTGGTACAACGCGCATCCCGCGGAGATCTTCATGGGCGACGTGGGTTCGCTCGGCCTGGGCGGCGCGATGGCCGTGGTGGCCGTGCTCATCAAGCAGGAAGTGCTGCTGCTGTTCATCGGTGGAATCTTTATTGTGGAAGCGGTTTCCGTGATCTTGCAGGTCGGCAGCTACAAGCTGCGCAACGGCAAACGGATATTCAAGATGGCGCCGCTGCATCATCACTTCGAGGCGTTGGGCTGGACGGAATCGAAGATTATCGCGCGTTTCTGGATCGCCGGCCTGGTGCTGGCGCTGTTCGCGCTGACGACGTTGAAATTGCGATGAAGCTGAAGGGTACACGAGCGCTGGTGGTGGGCATGAAGAAGTCGGGCGTGGGTTCGGCAACTCTACTGCTGCGCGAAGGCGCGGTGGTTCGCGCCACCGATTTGAAGTCGCTCGATCAGTTGCCCGAAGTGCGCGAGCTGGGAATTCCGTTCGCCGTGCAATCGCCCCAAGTGTTCGAAGGGGCGGAATTGATCGTACTCTCGCCGGACGTGCCGGCCGATCTGGAACCGCTCCAAGCGGCGCGCCAGCGCGGTGCCCGCGTGATCGGAGAAGTGGAGCTCGCGGCGCCTTTTCTGAAAGGACGCACCGTCGGGATTACGGGGTCCAACGGGAAGACGACCACCACCAGCCTGATCGGGCACATCCTGCGCGAGGGCGGCGTTCCCGTGCAGGTGGGCGGCAATATCGGCGTTGCGGTGACGGCGATGATCGACACTTCCCGCGAGGACGGATGGAACGTGCTCGAGCTTTCCAGTTTTCAACTGGAGACGATCGAGGAATTTCACGCCGATATCGCGCTGGCTCTGAACGTGACGCAGAATCATTTGGACCGCCACTACACGTTTGAAACTTATGCCGCCGCCAAGGCGCGCCTGTTCGAGACTCAGCGCGCGGGCGATTGCGCGATTCTGAACGCGGAAGACCCGGTGTGCGTGAGCTATGCGGCGCGTACCGCCGCCACCGTGCAATGGTTCAGCAGCCACCGGAAAGTCGAGCCCGGTGCGACGCTGTGCGCCGGGAAGCTGGTGGTCGATGGCAAGCTGTTGATGGAGGCGGAAGAGATTCCGATTCGCGGGCGGCACAATGTGGAAAACGTGCTGGCAGCCGCGCTCGCCGCGTCCCGAGCCGGCGTATCGCGTGGAGCGATTGCCGCGGCCGTGCGCACGTTCCGAGCGGTGGAGCACCGGCTGGAATTTGTGCGGCGCGTGAACGGGATCGACTTCTATAACGATTCGAAGGCGACCAGCGTAGACGCGACGCTCAAGGCGCTCGACGCGTTCCCCGGGGGGTTGTGGGTGATTCTGGGCGGCAAAGACAAGGGCTCCGACTACCGCGTCCTGCGCGCACCGCTGGCGGAGAAGGCGCGCGCGGCGCTGTTGATTGGTAAGGCGGCGGATAAGATCGCTGAACATTTGCAGGGCGCGGTGGAACTGGTGCCCGCCGGCACAATCGCCGCCGCAGTGGCCCATGCGGTGGAGCATGCAGCGCCGGGAGACACGGTCCTGCTGGCGCCGGCTTGCGCCAGTTTCGATCAGTTTCAGAGTTTCGAGCATCGCGGGCAGGTGTTCAAGGAAATCGTGCAAAGTCTGGAAGAAAAGAGTTGATATGGCGCAGAGACTGAAGACGGACTGGATCCTGTTTTTCACCGTGATCGCGATGGTCTGCTTCGGCGTGCTGATTGTGTACAGCGCGTCGGCGATCATGGCGGAGATGGGGCCTAACCACTCGGCGTGGCACTTTGTGCAACGGCAGGCGGCCTGGGCGGTGCTCGCGCTCATCCTCATGATGGCGCTGAAGCATACCCATTACCGCAAACTGCAAACTCCGGCAGTGGCGTTGAGCGCGATCAGCGTCTCTCTATTTCTGCTGGTGGCGGTGTACTTCATGGATCCGGGGAACCACCGCTGGCTGCGCCTCGGCGGACCCATCGGCGTACAGCCCTCGGAACTGGCCAAGCCCGCGCTGGTGATCTTCCTGGCGTTCTTCGTGACATGGCGCGCACGCGCCATCAACAACCCACGCTATACCTTAGTGCCTGCGGCGATGGCCGTGGGACTGGTCATACTGGCAGTGGTTGTGGCGGACCTTGGAACCGCGATCGTGCTGGGCGCCGCGGCCGGGCTGGTGTTCTTCGTGGCCGGGTTGGAAAAGCGCTACTGCGCGATTGTCGGTGTGCTGGCCATGATCGGGCTGGTGTTTTTCGTGTTTTCGAAGACCTACCGTCTGGCGCGCGTGGTCATGTTCTTTGACCCGCAATTCAAGATCATCGAAAAGTTTGATCGGCAAGGAACGATTAAGAAACGGCTGCAGGAATCGCTCGTCACCCGCGATACCAATTATCAGTTGGAGCAGTCCAAGATCGCCGTTGGCGCGGGCGGCACGCTCGGACTAGGCTTCATGGCGGGGCGGCAGAAGTTGCTCTACCTGCCGGAAGCGCACAAGGATTTCATTTACGCGGTAGCTGCGGAGGAGTTGGGGATCATCGGGTCGGTCGGGCTGCTGCTTGGATTCTCCATTATTTTCTGGCGCGGCATTCGCGCAACACTGCGGATCAATGACGATTTCGGACGCTACCTGGCCTTGGGGCTGACGGTAGTTGTGGTGGTACAAGGCTTCATGCATATGAGCGTAGTTCTCGGCATGATGCCGACCAAAGGCATTCCGCTGCCCATGATCAGTTACGGCGGCAGCAGTCTGGTGAGCACGCTGGCGAGCTTGGGAATGCTGATGAATGTGAGTGAGCACGCGGGTTGACGATCGAGGCAGAGAAGAGAGAATCGGAGATTGGACGGGTAGATTGCATGCGGCGGGACTGCAGAGATCACCGCAGAGACGCAAGGAACGCAGAGGAAGCGCAGAGAAGATGAAGGCGGTAGGAAGCCATGAAGTTGGGATTGACGGGCAGACGAAATCGAGCGCGAGAATTTGAGAGCGCGCTCTCTGCGCTTTCTCTGCGTCTTTGCCCCTCTGCGGGGAACTGCCGGACTCGGCTGACCCGAGAGAGTCATGGCGGAGCTTAGTTTCTTGATGGCAGGAGGAGGCACGGGCGGACACGTGATACCGGGAATCGCAGTGGCGCGGGAGTTGCGCGATCGCGGGCACCGGGTGTCGTTTGTCGGCACGGAGCATGGCATGGAAGCCAGGCTGGTGCCGGAAGCCGGTTTCGAATTGCGCAAGATCCGCATCGGCGGGCTGAACCGCGTCGGACTGCGCCAGACTCTGACGACGCTGGGCCGTCTGCCGGGTGCGACGCTGAGTAGCGATCGCGCGGTGCGTGGCGCCGCCGCGGTATTCAGTATGGGCGGATACGTCGCGGGACCTCCGGTGCTGGCGGCGATCATACGGCGCGTTCCGGTGGTGGTGATGGAACCCAACGCGGTGCCGGGGTTTACTAACCGGAAGATCGCCCGGCTGGTGGCGCGCGCATTGGTCTCATTCGAAGAGACCGCCTCCTTCTTCCCGCGCGGGCGCACCGAGATTACGGGACTGCCGGTACGGGCTGAGTTTTTTCAGATTCCGCCGAAGCCGCGGGGCGAAATGCTGCACGTGTTGATCACGGGCGGCAGCCAGGGATCGCGCACGTTGAACCATGCGGCAAAGCAGAGCTGGCCGCTCTTTCGTGCCGCTGGATCCCAGGTGCGCCTCACGCATCAGACGGGCAACGCGGGGTTCGACGAAATCCACGAGGCGTTCGACGGCTGCGGACTGCAAGGCGAGGTGGTGCGCTTCATCTCCGATATGCCCGCCGCCTTCGCTGCCGCCGACCTGGTGGTGTGCCGCGCCGGCGCGGGAGCCGTATCGGAGCTGGCGGCGGCGGGCAAACCGTCGATCCTGGTTCCTTTTCCGTTCGCGGCGGACAACCATCAAACACACAACGCGCAGGCAATGGAGCGCGGCGGGGCGTCTCGTCTGGTGCGCGATGCGGAAATGACGGGCGAGAAACTATTCGAGACTGTGAGCCAAATTAAGGCGAATCTGGCGCCGATGGGCGAGGCCGCCCGGCGATTTGCCAAACCCGGCGCGGCACGGCGCGCCGCCGACATTCTAGAGGAGGTCGCGCGCGCATAACTGCCATATTTTCAATTGACAGTTAACCGGTAAGCCGAAACAATACGATAAGGAAATGTTTTTCAGACCCCAGCACCTACATTTCGCCGGAATCGGAGGCATTGGCATGAGCGGCATCGCGGAAGTGCTGCTCAATCTGGGATATCAGATCTCCGGGAGCGACGTGAAACTGTCGCCGATCACGGAACGCCTGGCCGCCATGGGCGCACGTGTGTTCGAAGGCCACGCGGCGTCCAACCTGGGCGGAGCGCGCGCGCTGGTGGTCAGTTCCGCGGTCGATCAGCAGAATCCAGAAGTGGTGGAAGCGCGGCGCCTGCAGATTCCCGTGATCCCGCGCGGCGAACTGCTGGCCGAACTGATGCGCCTGAAGTACGGGATCGCGGTGGCCGGAAGCCATGGAAAAACTACGACCACCTCCCTGTGCGCCACCATCTTGAACTACGCCGGACTGGATCCGACGGTAGTGGTGGGCGGACGCGTGGGCACCATGGGTGGCAGCAACGCGCGTGTGGGGCGCAGCGATTTTCTGGTGGTGGAGGCGGATGAGAGCGACGGCAGTTTCCTGAAACTCGCGCCCATCGTCGCGGTGGTCACGAATGTGGACAGGGAGCACCTGGACCACTACCCGAGCCTGGAAGCGATTCGCGCGGCCTTCCTCGAATTTGTCAATAAGGTGCCGTTCTACGGCGCGGTCATCGTCTGCCTGGACGACGCGAACGTGCAGGGCCTGCTGCCGGAGATCCGCCGCCGCACCATTACTTACGGCACCACCGCGCAGGCGGACGTGCAGGCCACGGAGATCGTGTGCGGCCCCTTCCTGAGCGAGTTCAAACTGCGCTACCGCTCCACCGATCTGGGCAGGTTTACGCTGCGCATTCCCGGCCGCCACAACGTGCTGAATGCGATGGCCGCGATTGCGGTGGCGATGGAACTGGAAGTCAAGCCGGACACGATTCGCGAAGGGCTGGCTACTTTCAACGGCGTGGACCGGCGCTTTCAGTTGCGCGGGAAAGAACGGGGCGTCACGGTTGTGGACGATTACGGACACCACCCGACCGAAATCCGCGCTACGCTCGATGGGGCGCGGGTGTGCGGTTTCCGCCGCATTCACGTGCTCTTCCAGCCGCATCGTTATTCGCGCACTTTCCATTTGATGGACGAATTTGCGGGCTCTTTCATGCAGGCGGACAGTGTCTTCGTGATGGATATCTACGCCGCCTCCGAGCAGCCGATTGAAGGGGTCACGGCCCAATCCCTGGCCGAACGCATCCGCCAATTCGGACATCGCGGGGTGGAGTATGTGGGCACGCTGGATCGCGGCGTGGATGCGTTGGTGAAGGCAGCGGGCGAGGGCGACCTGGTGCTCACGCTGGGCGCCGGCAACGTGTGGCAGGCAGGCGACAAAGTATTGCAGCGCATCGGCGCGGGAGGGGCGGCATGATGGCGCGCGAATCCAAAAAGGCGCCGGCCCGCGGCGGCATCAACTGGCGGCTCACCTTCGCAATCCTGGTGTTCGGCGCGATCGGTGTGTCCACAGCGGTGGCAGGCTACAAGGTCAGCCTCTATGTGGCGAGCGACCCGCAATTCATCCTGTCTTCGGAACGCAAAGACTCGGTGACGATCCTGGGGCTGACCTACGCCTCGCGCGCCAAGGTGCAGCGCATCTTCGCCGGCGATTTCGATCGCAGTATTTTCTCGGTTCCACTGGCCGAGCGCCGGCGCCGCCTGCTGGGCATAGACTGGGTGGAAGACGCCTCGGTGTCGCGCGTCTGGCCCGATCGCCTGGTGATTCGCATTCGTGAGCGCAAGCCGGTGGCGTTCGTCTCGTTTCGCAGCGGACCGCTGTTGATCGATTCGCAGGGTGTTCTGCTGGAACAACCGGTGCAAGCGCAGTTCTCCTTCCCTGTGCTTTCGGGCGTGCGTGAAGAACAGACTGAGTCCGACCGCCGCCGCCACGTCCGGGTCTTTCTGCGATTGCAGGAGGAACTGGGAGCGCTGGCCAAGGAAGTTTCCGAGGTGGACGCGCGCGATCCGGAGAATATCCGCATCATCTCGCAGGTGGACCAACAGGTGGTCACACTCATGCTGGGCGATGGCAATTACGCCCAGCGTTTCCAAAATTTCCTGTCGCACTACGGGGAGATTCGCAAAGGCTCGCCGGTGGCGAAAGTTTTTGACTTGCGGCTGGATGGCCGCATTACGGTGAAGGAATAGGGCGGTAAAGGAACAGCAAGGCCATGGCAGCAAAACCGATTTACGCAGCAGGGTTGGACACCGGCAGCCGCGTCACGCGACTGGTGATCCTGGCACTGGAAAATGGCCGCATCCGCTATGCCGGCGCGAGCGAAGTGGAGTCCCAGGGATGGGCGAAGGGCCGGATCGTCGATCAACAGGCGGTGAGCGACACCATTACCGCGGCGCTGCGCGAAGCGAATTGCGCGGCGGCCAATGCGCTGCAGTCCGTGGTGGCCGGAATGGGTGGTCCGACGGTGCGCGGCGCGAACGGCCGCGGAGTGCTGGAACTGGGCTACGTTCAGGAAATCCAGCAGAGCGACGTGCGGCGCGTAACCGAGCGGGCGTCGCGCGTGCAGTTGATGGAAGACCGCATGGTGCTGCAACTGTTCCCGCAGGATTTTGTGGTGGACGGACATCCCGGGCATCGCGACCCGCGCAAGATGCTGGCGTCTTGCCTGGAAATCAACGTTCATCTTGTGACGGCTTCGGTGCAGGAGCACAACGCGATTGTCGGCGCGGTCAATGCGGCCCATCTCGCGGTGGAAGAAACCGTATACGAAGCGTTGGCTTCGTGCTACGCTGCAGTGCTGCCGGAGAACCGGCGCGAAGGCATCGCGGTAGTGGATATCGGCGCCGAATCCACCGAGTTGGTGGTGTATTATGGCGAGGCCATGCATCTGGCCTCGACGGTGCGGATCTGTGGCGATCACTTCACGCGCGATCTGGCACAGGGCTTGTGCCTGAGCTTCGAAGACGCGGAGTTGGTGAAGCTGGAATTCGGCAGCGCGCAAGTGAAGGATACGCCGGAGAGCGTTTTCGTCGAACTCCCCACGCCGGACGACCGGCAGCCGCGCGAGGTGCAGCGCCAACTGGTGAATCGCATTCTGAGCGCGCGCGCAGAGGAGTTGTTCCGTTTCGTGCGCGGCGAGTTCGCCCGTGTGGGCATGGAGCGCTCGCTGATCGGCGGCGTCTACCTGACGGGGTCGGGCGCCAAGCTGCCGGGGTTGTGCGATGCCGCGGAAGAAGTGCTGGGTTGCCGCGTGCGATTTGGACTTACCGAGGGTATTCTGGATTGGCCGCTCGAACTGAACGATCCGGCATGGTGTACCGCCGCCGGCCTCGCGATGTATTCGGCGAAACTCAAAGAGCATGCCGGGCTGCAAAAAGAGAACGCAACCTGGATCGGGAAAATGTTGAAGTAGGAGGGTAGCATGGGCATCATCGACGGCGATATGGACATGGACGATCTGAAATACGAGATGGAAGAAGAGGCGCGCACCGGCACCCGCATCAAAGTGATCGGCGTCGGCGGCGGTGGCTGCAATGCCGTCGCTCGCATGGTGGCGGCAGGATTTGACGGCGTGGAATTCTACGCCATGAACACGGACATCCAGGCGCTCTCCGCCTGCATGGTACCCAATAAACTTCAGCTTGGCGCCAAGGTTACCAAGGGTCTGGGCGCCGGTTCGAATCCCGAAATCGGCCGTCAGGCAGCGCTCGAAAATACCGACGCCATCGTCGAGTTGTTGCAGGGCGCCGATATGGTCTTCGTCACCGCGGGACTGGGCGGAGGCACGGGCACCGGCGCGGTGCCGGTGATCGCTTCGCTGGCCAAGGAACTGGATGCCCTCACCGTTGCTGTAGTCACCAAGCCGTTCGGATTCGAAGGTCCGCGCCGTATGAAGATGGCCGAGGAGGGGCTCGGGCGCCTCGCCGGCACGGTGGACACGGTGATCGCCATTCCGAACGACCGGCTTCTCAAACTGGTACCCAAGGGCACCAGCTTTTTCGAATCGTTCAAAGTGGCCGATGATCTGCTTCGCCAGGCGGTGCAGGGAATCAGCGACATCATCATCACGCCCGGCCTGATCAATCGCGACTTCTCCGACATCAAGGCCACCATGGTCGGCATGGGCTACGCAATGATGGGCACGGCCGAAGGCAAAGGCGACAACGCCGCGGTGGATGCGGCCCGGCAGGCCATCAGTTGCCCGCTGCTCGAGGACAGCCGCATTCAGGGCTCGCGCGGCATTCTGATCAATATTACAGGGTCGAGTTCGCTGGGCCTGCACGAGGTCAACGAAGCGTGCACGATCATCCGCGAAGCCGCCGGCTGCGATGAGGTGCAGATCAACTTCGGCGTGATTTTCAATGAAGAACTCGGCGACAGGGTAAAGATTACGGTGATTGCGACCGGCTTCCAGCCGGAAAACTCGCCGGTCCCCGAACGCCGCGGCTCCGTCACGCCCGTAATCAAG
This sequence comes from Candidatus Solibacter sp., assembly GCA_039934035.1. Lineage (GTDB taxonomy): Bacteria > Acidobacteriota > Terriglobia > Bryobacterales > Bryobacteraceae > Solibacter. The sequence continues at coordinate 82,174 of JBDTMZ010000096.1, forward strand.
GTGACGCAGCATCGCGCGCCGGAGCCGGTGGAAATTCCGTACGCCGCCGCGCCGCCCGCCCCCGCCGAACCGCCACCCGCGCCGACTGCCGATCCGGAACCCGTGCTGGATCTCGACGATCTGGATACACCGGCCTACCTGCGCCAGGGACGCCTGCTGAATTAGTTATCGCAGCGCCGCGCGAACCGCACTGCGCTCGCGTTGGAAGTTGACCGCATCTCCGGTGGCGATCCGCTCGACGCGGCCGCTGCCGGAGGTCCGGCCCAAAGCTTCACTGACTTCCTCAGCGACGCCTTCCGCCCCATCCACCAGGCGCACGTCCTTGCCGGCCGCGCGCTGAATCGCTCTGCGCAACAAAGGAAAGTGCGTGCAGCCCAGAATTAAGGTATCGATCTCGGGACGGGCTACCAGGTAATTCTGCGCCAGCAGCACTGCCTCCGGCGAATTGGCTCGCCCTTCTTCGGCGACACGCACCAGCATAGGGCACGCGTGCGCCCACACCCGGTGGCCGAGCGCTTCCAGGCGCCGCTGATAGGCGCCGTTGCCGATGGTGGCCTGCGTGCCGATGACGCCGATGCTTCCTCCGCGCGTGGCACGTGTCGCGGCTTCCACGCCGGCGTCTATCATTCCCCACACTGGAACGCGGCAGCGCCGGCGCAATTCAGGTAAAGCCGTGGCGGAGGCGGTGCTGCAGGCCACCACGATTGCGTGCGCGCCGCGCTCGCAAAGCTGGTCCGCGATGGCGCAGGCGTAACCGTTCACCACGCCCGCCGGCTTACATCCATAGGGGGCGTGCGCTGTATCGGCGATGTACAGGAAGTCACTTGCAGGCATGCGGCGGCGCAACGCACGCAGAACTGTGAGTCCGCCGACGCCGGAATCGAAGACGCCAATCATGCCGACTGTGTTGCACGCGGCCTGCCATGCGATAATTGGGGTTCCCATGAGAGCTCGCGTATTCGTCACACCAAAAGCCACCGTACTCGACCCGCAGGGCCAGACCGTTCGAGTGGCGCTCAATGGCCTCGGGTTCGCTGCCATTGCGGAAGTGCGGCAGGGCAAGTTTTTCGAAATTGCGCTGGCCGAAGGCACCACGCTTCAGCAGGCGCAGGCGGATATCGAAACCGTCGCCCACGAAGTGCTGGCCAACCCGGTGATTGAAGAGTATCGCGTCGAAATCGTAGACTGATGTACAGTCAAGCACGGGCTTCCCTGTAGCAGCCTATAATGGAAAAATTATGTGCGGCATTGTCGGCTACATTGGTACCCATCGCGCCGTCCCGATTATTCTCGAAGGCCTGAAACGCCTCGAGTACCGGGGCTATGATTCAGCAGGCCTGGCAGTTCTCTGCGACGACGGACAGTTGAGGGTCCGTCGGGCGCAAGGCAAACTGCGGAATCTGGAAGAATCCATCCGCATGAACCCGATCGACGGATCGTTCGGAATCGGTCATACGCGCTGGGCCACGCACGGGCGTCCCACGGAAGAAAATGCGCACCCGCACCGCGATTGCAGAGGCGACATCGTCGTCGTGCATAACGGCATCGTGGAAAACTACCTCTCGCTGAAGCAGCAACTGCAGCACGAGGGCCACGCCTTCAAGACCGAAACCGATACCGAGATCATCGCTCACCTGGTGGAGAAGCACTTTGAAGGCAATCTGGAAGAAGCGGTGCGCGCCGCGGTGAAAGAACTCACCGGCGTGTTCGCGCTGGCCGTGATTTCCGCCTCCGACCCGCACAAGATTGTGGCGGCGCGCTCCGGACCGCCCGTGGTAATCGGCATCGGCAATAACGAGTACTTTGTTGCCAGCGACGTGCCGGCCATTCTGTCGCATACCCAGGACATGTTCTTCCTGGCCGATGGCGACATGGCGATTCTCACGCCCGAAGGCGTGAAGCTCTGTGATTTCGACGGGCGCAGCGTGCAGCGCCAGGTCTCGCATATCCTGTGGAACCCGATCGAAGCGGAAAAGGGCGGCTATCAGCACTTCATGCTCAAGGAGATTTTTGAGCAGCCGCGCGCCGTTCGCGATACGACGCTAGGCCGTGTCGGACAGGAAAGCGGGCGCATTTTCCTGGACGAGATGGAAATCACTCCCGCCGAGTTCGCTTCCTTCAAACAGGTCAAGATCATCGCCTGCGGCACCAGTTGGCACGCAGGCCTGGCCGGCAAATTCATGGTGGAGAAACTGGCGCGCATCCCTTGCGAAGTGGATTACGGCAGCGAGTTCCGCTACCGCGACCCCATCATTGCGCCGGGCACGCTCACCATCGTGATTTCGCAATCGGGCGAGACGGCCGATACGCTGGCGGCGCAGCGCGAGGCCAAGGCCAAGGGCTCGCGCACGTTGGCGATCTGTAATGTGGTCGGCTCGATGATCACCCGTGAAGCGGCGGGCACCATCTACACTCACGCCGGACCGGAAATCGGCGTGGCCTCCACCAAGGCCTTCACTTGCCAGTTAACCGCGCTGTTCATTCTGGCGATGTACCTCGGGCAGGCCAACGGCTGCCTGCAGGAGGCGGAGTCGCGCGAACTGGTACAGGAACTGGTGCACCTTCCCGGCAAGCTGGAAACGGTGCTTTCGCAGGACAATCTGTACGACCTGCTGGGCCGTGACCTGCATCGCGTGACCGATTTCCTGTTCCTCGGCCGCGGAGTCCATTTCCCCATCGCGCTCGAGGGCGCACTCAAGCTGAAAGAGATTTCGTACATCCACGCCGAAGGCTATCCGGCGGGCGAGATGAAGCACGGCCCCAACGCGTTGATCGACGAGAAACTGCCGGTGGTAATTCTGGCGACGCACAACGCCTCCAATCCGGAGAGCTGCCTGCTCTACGACAAGACGGTCTCCAATATCCAGGAAGTGAAAGCGCGCGACGGCATCGTGATCGCGATTGTCACACAGGGCGACGATAAGGTCCGCAAGATGGCGGATCACGTGATCGAAATTCCGGAGACGAGCGAACTGCTCACGCCCATTCTGGCGATTGTGCCGCTGCAGTTGTTGGCGTACCACATCGCGGTGCGGCGCGGCTGCGACGTCGATCAGCCGCGCAATCTGGCCAAGAGCGTGACGGTCGAATAGTTCACTTCTTGCCGGGCAGAACGAAGACTGTGGTCCAGCTGGGCTTTGCGGAAGCGGGGGCTGTTGCGCTGGCGTCTGGCGCCTCCCCGCCGACAATCACGGGCGGACCGCTCTTTACCGGCGGCGCGCTTGGGGTTGTGGCTGAACTTGGGAAGTCGAACCCGCTTCGACTCGCGTTCGCCACCTGCGTGGCGATCATTTCCTTCATCTGGTCGGCGGGGATGGCGATGGAGAATTTCACCGCGCCGTCCTTCACTTCAACGTTGAGCTTGGGGGCCTTCGCTCCGCCCGCGCCCATCAGTTCGCCCACCGACCCGATCGACGCGGCCATCTTCTCCGCATCCCGCGGTTCGCGCGAGTGCAGTTCGGCGGCGATTTCGAAGCCGTCGGTCATCCTCACGCCGAATTCGAAGCGGTCGAGCGAACTCCATTCCTTCCCGATGCCGGATGGCGTAAGCCCTTCCACTTGGTCGCCGAAGCCCCACAGGTCGAAGCGATCCCGCAGCGATTGTACGCGCGCGGCGATACGTTCCTCGAGCACGGCAGGCTGCCCGCGCCGGTCGATGGCAGCGCGCACCACTGCCCGGTTCCCCGCAATCGCGGTCTCGGCATCCAATAGCGCCAGGACCGACGTATCTCCCTTGCCCAGCAGCGGCACGTCGCGATACAGCGCCGCGCCTGCCGCCATGCGCTCCACGTTGAAGCGGCCGCGCAGGATGACCAGTCCCTCGCCCGGTCGGTCGCCGGTGGGGGCCACAATGATCACTTCGTCGATGTCGCGTAGCGGATCGAAGCCTGTAAAGGCGACGAGTTTGGCCCAGTCCTCGACCAGTTGAGGTTTGCCTCGCGCCGCGGCCTTGAACAGCGGAGCGTCGGCAATTCCCTTCACCCGCGCGCCGAATACCGCTTTGGTGCCGGGAGGCGCAAGATTGAGATCCAGATCGGCCGCGGAACCCATGCGGACCGCGGCGCAGGCAAGAAGCAGGCATTGTTTCTGCATAGATAAAGGCACAATCAGTATGGCCCGCCGCACGGCGTTCGCCAATGTCCCCAAAAGTTATGAAGAGGCAGAGGGGAATTCTCCCTACCAGCACGCAAACCGCGCTATGCGTGTGAGTTCACGATTACCATAGGACTATGGAGTTTAAGTGAGTACGGAGTTTCTGATCGCGGGGCTCGTATGGTACGTGGTGTTTCTGCTGTCCACAACCTGTCACGAAGCGGCGCACGCCTGGGCCGCGAAACTCGGCGGCGACCTCACTGCGTTTCACGGCGGGCAGGTGTCGCTCGATCCCATTCCGCACATAATGCGCGAGCCATTCGGAATGGTGATCTTCCCCCTTCTGACCTACGTCACCGGAGGCTGGATGATGGGATGGGCCAGCGCGCCGTACGACCCCTACTGGTCGGACCGCTACCCCAAGCGCGCGGCCTGGATGTCGCTCGCCGGACCCGGTGCAAACTTCTCCCTGGCGATCCTGGCCGGAATTCTGATTCACGTCGGTATGTGGACCGGCCATTTCCGCTATCCGGAAGTGCCTGGTTTCATGCACGTGGTGGAACCCGTGAGTGCGGGCTTGGCCTCGGGCGCCTCCACCTTTCTTAGCCTGCTGTTCTCGCTCAATCTCCTGCTGGGTACTTTCAATCTCATTCCCGTTCCGCCGCTGGATGGTTACGGCGTGCTCGGGCTTTTGGTCTCCGAAGATCAGGCGCGCCGCATTCAGAATTTCGGCCGCTCGTTGGGCGCCTTCAGCATGATCGGCATGCTGGTCGCGTGGCAGGTCTTCGGCCCCATGTTCCAACCCGTCTTCGCCTTCGCCCTGCGCGCGTTGTATCCCGGGCAAGTCTACGGGATCTGACTGCCGCATGAAGATGACGTCGCACCGCCTGCAAGTCTCCACCCGCGGCAAGGGCCTTTACGAAATCACCGATCAGATCGCCGCATGGGTTGAGAGTGCGCGGGTGCACAACGGTCTACTCACCGCGTTCGTCCAGCACACCTCGGCATCGCTGACCATTCAGGAAAACGCCGACCCCGATGTGGTGCACGATCTGAACACGTTCTTCAATCGCCTGGTGCCGGAAGACAATCGCCTCTACCGGCACACCTGCGAAGGGCCCGACGATATGCCGGCGCACATCCGCGCCGCGCTCACGCTGACGCAGCTTTCCATTCCGGTGGAACGCGGGCGCCTGGCGCTTGGCACCTGGCAGGGTGTATACCTCTTCGAGCATCGCGCGGCGCCGCATCGCCGCAGTGTCCTGTTACATCTGATTGCGAAAGACCGCGAGGAGTAGGAGGGGGCGGCGGAGTACTCACCACTTCGAGTTCGCGCCCACGAAGACCGATCCGAGAACCAATATGATGGAACCCCACCAGATGCCGGCGCGCAAATGCGCCAGCACGACTGGATGCTCGGGCGGCACGAAGAGTTCCCACATGCCCTGCCCCATAATCAGAATTCCATAGGCGATCAACAGAAGGCCGATGAAAACCCAGATCGAAATCATCTGCTTTCCATTGCGCTGCATCTTCATCTGCGATTGTACATAATAGGCGTGTAGAGATATTCATGAGCGCCAGCGTCACAACACGCCAAGTCGGCAAGGTTGCCGTCATCGACCTCGGTGGTCGAATCACGCTCGACGGTGGCACGGGCACGATTCGGGACGCCATCAAGGGGGCGCTCGAAAGCGGACAAAAGAACATTCTGCTGAATCTGGGCGAGGTAACTTACATCGATAGCGCCGGGCTTGGCGAGCTATCGTCGGCTTACATCACGGTGTCCCGCCTGGGCGGTAAATTGAAGCTGCTCAATCCGCAGTCCAAGGTACACGGCATGTTGCAGGTGACGCGGCTCTACACCATCTTTGTGACCTTTGCCGACGAGCAGGCGGCGCTGGAGAGCTTCCACTAACCGCGCAGTTACTTTCCTTCGTAGGGGAAACGGTTAATGTTGCGCACGCACTCCGCCAGCGCTTCCAGCATCGTTTTCCCCCAGCCGCACGCACGGTAGGGCGCGGTGTGCTGATTCGTCTCTTTGTCCGCCTGCGCGAAGAAATGCATCGTCGGTTCCTTGGGGGTGACGAACTCTTTCACCTTGATGGTGAATTCAATGTCGCTGCCCGCCTGCTGTTTCATCATCGAGAACCAGTGAATTTGTGCCAGTTCCTCGTTCGGATGATTCTGCGCAAAGCCCCATTCTTTCATCGTTGGTCTCCGTGGGTCGTCTAGACATTATAATTCCGCGCTGTTTGCGTCCCGGGAAGAATTGCCTCGCGCCACCCGCGAGACCGCATTCACCAGCTTGCGGTACGGAATCTCCGCGTACGATTCAAACGGCAGCCACTCGCCTTCGCGCCACGTGGAGTAATACCAGCGGGCCAGCAGCGCCAGATACTCCTGCCGCTCTTTGACGCTCAATTTGCGCGGCGAAACGTCGGCCAGCGTATCGCGCAATTGCCGGTCGAGCGAGAGCGGCTTGCCCTCGTGGATCTCGAAACCGAAGCGCTGCGGCGCGCACCACAAGCCATCGCGCACAAACGCCATTTCCACCGAATCGGGCGCCAGGGACGCCGTGATCGCCACGCCGTTCAGGCGGTCGATATCGCGCGCCAGTTCATCGCGCAGACGCAGCACGTCCAGCACCTTTTCATAGCGCTTATGCTGGCGCGCGGCGTCCTCGAACAACATCTCTTCGCTCAACCGGTCGCGCGAGTGTCCGATCGATTCCAGCAGCGACCTGCCGTCCGTGCGCAGGAATTCGGCAACCCGCGCGATCTCGCCCGCATATTCGGCGGCGCCCACCACCTCCTGGCAGGGACGCAGGCACATCGCCATCTCGCCGTAAATGCAACCCGGATGCGTGGCAGAGGGAACCAGGTCTTCCTGACAGCGGCGCATCTGGAAAAGATCGAGGAACTGCGCCTCGAAACGCTCTGCCGACGCGCGCGAGCGGAAGGGCCCGAAGTGCAGTCCAGCCGTGCGCGAAAGGTGCGTCGTGATATGGCTGCGCGGGAATTCGTTGTGCAGCACCAGGCGCACGTACGGCGGCAGGCGCAGCTTCATCAGGCGCGGATAATCGTTCGGAAAGTGCTGGCGCGCCAGCTCGTAAAACACGATCGAAGATTCGAACGCCGATCCGGTGAGCCGGTAATCGATCCGCTCCACGGTGTGCCGCAGGTTTAACAGCCGCGACGGGCGCTCGCGTTCGGCCAGCAGGCGGCGCAGGCGGCGCCGCAATACGCCCGTTCGTGAGAGCAGCGGCTCGCCTTCCCGCGGCCAGAGCAGGAAGACGGCGGGGCGGTCGGACAGGGCGTCCATCGCCGCATCGAGTTGTGCCAGATCGCCGCCGAATTCAAGCGTAGTCATCACTGGTACAAACGCTGGTACTCCGCGGCGGGAATAGGCGCGTGGGCCGCCACACCGAGATTCTCGCGCACGTGGCCGCTCTGCCCCATGCCCACCAGGGCCGCGGCAATTCCCGGCGTCGAGCGCGTAAACTGAATCGCCTGCTGTGCGTTGGTCAACTCCGGCAGCAGACTCGTCAACCGCGCGGGCATGTTCGCCAGCACCTGCGTCTGTGACAGCGTGGCGCTCGCAATCACGGCGATTCCCAATCGCACCGCTGCCCGCAATACGCTTTCCGGCTGCTCCACGTAAGCCTCCACCATACCGATGTTGAAGGGCAGTTGGACAAATCGGAAATGGTGCTCGGGACCGCCCACTTCGGCGGCGATCTCCACCATCCGCGGCAGGCTGAGCGCGCCCTTCATGCGGAAACCATCCCAGGTCGCCGCGCCATACCAGCGGATCTTCCGCGCCTCCACCAGCCGCTCCAGCCGTTCGAACGCGCGGCCGATGCGCTCATCGAACTCGCCGCGCTCGATGAAGCCAAGCTGCGTTTCCGGGTTGTGCAGATAGAAAACGTCGATTGTGTCGAGACCCATATTGACGCGGCTGCGGTCCACCTGGTCGGCCAGGAAGTCTGGATCCATCGAGTGCATGCGCCCCACCACCTGTTCCGGCTTTAGGAACGACGGCACGGCGCCGGGCGTCAGAAATCCTGCCTTGGTGCAGACCACAATTTCGTCGCGCTGTAACTTCCGGACCGCCGCTCCGATGCAGCGCTCCGAACGCTGCCCGCGATAATTGATGGCAGTGTCGAACAAGTTGATGCCGCCTTCGCCCGCGGCCATCAGCGCCTCGGTGTAGGCCGGGTCCGCGGCATCGCCGTCCCCGAGATACGTCCCGATGCCCAGCGTCGAAACCTGCAGGCCGAACACGGGGCGATAGAAGGCGGCATCGCGGTACCGCGGAAACCGCTCGTTGTACCGGGTTGTGCCCTCTGTGGTGGCGTACATAGTCGGTAGGGCGGGAAGGTTCCGCCTACTCGCTGACGGCCTTCGATTCGATCAGCGCCTTGATCTCGGTGAGGAAGTCCTCGATCGATTTCACGCCCTGATCGGCATGTTTGCGATTGCGCACTGCCACTTTGCCGTTCTCCTGCTCCCGATCGCCCACTACCAGCATGTAAGGAATCTTCTGCAACTGGGCCTCGCGAATCTTGAGGTTGACCTTCTCGTTGCGATCATCCACCGTCGCGCGGATTCCGGCCGCTTCCAACTGCTTCAGAATGGTGCCGGCGTACTCGAGTTGGCGGTCCGTGATGGGCAGAACAATCGCCTGCACGGGCGCGAGCCACACCGGGAACGCGCCGGCGTAGTGCTCGATCAGAATGCCGAAGAAGCGCTCGATCGAGCCATAAAGCGCGCGATGCACCATCAGCGGTTGATGCGCCTTGCCGTCCTCGCCGATGTATTCCAGCCCGAAACGACGCGGCAGCGTGAAATCGAACTGCACGGTGGAAAGCTGCCACTTGCGGCCGATGGCATCCACCAGCTTCACGTCGATCTTCGGGCCGTAGAAGGCAGCCTCATCGGGAATCACCTTGGCCGCGATCTTGAGTTTCTCGCAGGCGCGGCGCAGGGCACCCTCGGCCATCTCCCACTGCTCGGGCGAGCCGTCGTACTTGCCGCTGGCGCCGCCGTCCCAGGTGGAGACCTCGGCGTCGTACTTCTCGAAGCCGTAAGCCGACAGCGTGTCGATGGCGAACTGCAAGCAATCGATCACTTCGTTTTCGACCTGGTCCGGAGTGCAGAAGATGTGCGCGTCGTCCTGCGTGAAGCCGCGGACGCGGAACAGTCCGTTGAGCGTGCCGGAGCGCTCGTAGCGGTAGACAGTGCCGAGTTCGCCCAGGCGCACCGGCAGGTCGCGGTAGCTGTGCTGGCGATCGGCGTAGATCAGAATGTGGAACGGGCAGTTCATCGGCTTGAGCTGATACTGCGCGTCATCCAGCTCAATCGGCGTGAACATGTTGGCCGCGTAGAAATTGGCGTGGCCAGAGGTCTTCCACAGGTCGAGCCGCGCCACGTGCGGCGTGTAGACCAGCGAGTAGCCGCGCTTCAGATACTGGTCGCGCATCCAGTCTTCCAGTTGTTTGCGGATGATACCACCCTTGGGGTGGAAGAAAATCAGGCCCGGGCCGGCGAGCTCCTGAATGCTGAAAAGGTCGAGCTCTTTGCCGAGCTTGCGGTGGTCGCGCTTCTTGGCTTCCTCCACCTGTTTCAGGTACGCGTCCAGGTCTTTCGGCGTGAAGAACGCGGTGCCGTAGATACGCTGCAGTTGCTTGTTCTTCTCGTCGCCTTTCCAGTAGGCGCCCGCGATGGAGAGCAGCTTGAATGCTTTGATTTTCGAAGTGTCCGGGATGTGCGGTCCGCGGCAGAAATCGATAAACTTGGGGCCCAGCGTGTACTCGGTGAAGATTTCCCCGGCACGCTCACCGATCAACTCGCATTTCATCCAGGCCTCGGAATATTTCTTGAGGCCTTCGTCCTTGGCAGTCAGGACGCGCTCGTAGGGCAGGGCGCGGGCCTGGATCTCCCACATCTTCTTCTCGATCTTCTCGAGGTCTTCGGGGGTGAAGGGGGTGGGGCGGTCGAAATCGTAATAGAAGCCGTTCTCGATCGGCGGTCCGATGCCAAGCTGCGTCTCGGGATAGATCTCCAACACCGCGGCGGCCAGCAGGTGCGCGGTGGAGTGGCGGTAGACTTCGAGCGATTCCGGGTCTTTCGGAGTCAGGATCTGCAGGGTGGCGTCCTTCTCAAGCGGACGCGTGAGGTCGAACATCTCCCCGTTGACCTTGGCCGCGATGGCAGCGTCGGCCAGGCGCGGGCTGATGCTCCTGGCGATGTCGATAGGACGGGTCTCGGGCGCGACGGATTGTTTGCTCCCGTCGGGGAGGGTAATTTCGATGCTACTCATAGGGAATTTTCAGCGTAACACGTGGGAGAACCATGAACTTGGCTGATGCGGCCCTCAGGACGCTCGCTAGTGCCAGTGCGTTCCACCACCCCTGCCCGATTGGGTGGGGAATGAAACCATCCTTGCAGGGTATGATGGGAAAGATAGGTCCAACATGGCAGTTTCCAGCCTGGCAGGAATCGAGGAGTCCACTCTAGTCACGCAAGCGCGCGAGGGCGATACCACCGCGTTTGGCGAGCTGGTGCGGCGTTACGAAGGCAAGATCTTCCGTCTCGCCCAGCATGTCACACAGAACCGCGAGGATGCGGAAGACGTGCTGCAGGAGACGTTCATGAAGGCGTACGAGCATCTCGACCAGTTTAAGGGCGATTCCAAGTTCTACACCTGGATTGTGCGCATCGCGGTAAACCAGGCATTGATGAAACTGCGGCGCCGGAAGACCGACAAATCCGTCTCCCTGGACGAGCAGATCGACACTGGCGAAGACACGGTGGTCCGCGAAATCGCCGCCTGGGGCGAGAATCCCGAGCAGCAGTTTTCCCGTGAAGAGCTTGGCGGAGTTTTGGATACGGCAATCCAAAGTCTGGAGCCACTTTATCGAAGCGTTTTCGTTTTGCGCGACATCGAAGAACTGTCCACGGAAGAGACGGCGGATGCGCTGGGCCTGTCGGTCCCAGCCGTTAAGAGTCGATTGTTGAGGGCAAGATTACAGTTGCGCGAGAAGCTGACCCGCTTCTTCAAGCGCAAGGGAGACGACGCTTTTGCTTACATGTAAAGATTTTCTGAGCGAGCTGAGCGACTACCTCGACGAAGCCATCGATGCCGAATTGCGCTCCAAGCTGGAGCGGCATATCACGGAATGCCCCAATTGCTGGGTGATTGCCGATACCACGCGCAAGACCATTCAAATCTATAAGGGCATGGAGCCCTATCCGATCCCCGCCGACGTGGAAAGCCGCCTCATGAAGGCGCTGGAAGCCAAAATCGCGGCTAAGCAGCACAACAAAGCGTAGTCAGCCGCGCTTCCGTCGCGGCGTCCGAAAACCCTTGCCTCGTACCCTCCCACATTTTGCCCTCGTCCTTGTTTGCGGACTCACCCACGCGCCGCTCGCTCGGGCCGTGATCGCCGTGTCGCCTCTCGGCGCGGCAGCGCGTAGGTCGCGTCACCCTGCGTGCGATGACCCCTGCGCCGTCACCCTGCCTGCGATGACCCCTGGCGTGCGATGACCTCTGCGGCGTCACCCTGCGTGCGATTACACTTGGCGTGCCGTCGCCGCAGGCAGACGCTCGCTCGGCCCGTGATCTCTGTTTCGCTGACCCCTATTTCACGCTCATGGTGACCCGCGTCTGACTCTTCACTCCACCCACCGACAACCACCACCGGAACCGCGGTCCCCGCCTTCACGGTCGATGGCACCGTGGCGTTCACCTGCAGCACTCCGGGCACCGAACCGATTGGCGCGGCAGAGCCCAGAACCGTGGCCGTTTGACCGTCGATGGTGACGCCGATGGCCCCCATTGGAGTCACATTTCCAGCGATCAGGTTCTTCTCAGTGGCCCCGAGGAGACAGGTGCTCGTAGTCGGGATATCGGCGCACGTGGTAGTGCCGAAACCCGTCAGATAGATCACGACGATCGACCCCTTTGCGGCTGGATTGGACGTGCCGTTGACGGAGTAGTCCGTGCCCGCGCTGTTGAGATTGAGGATCGCCCCCTGGCCCGTGCCGGACGCGTCCACCGTGAACAACCCCGGGTCCGCGTCCACGACACTCACCGGGAAAGTTGTCGATGAAGCTGCGCCATAACTGACTCCCACCTGAACGATGCCTCCGCTCTTGGCGGCCACCGAATAGGGCACAATGGCGCTTACCTGGGTCGCGCTCGTGTACAGCAGGGGCGACAATTTGCCATCGATCACCACGCTGGTCTTCGACCCCGTTGCCGGCAGGCTGGTCGCAATCGGATCTGTGCCGGCAAAGGTCACCAGGTTGGCTGGCCCCAGATTGATGCCGTAAATCGTAATGATGCCGCCAGGAGAAATGGTGGACGCCGAATAGCTCGCGCAGTTTGTCACTGCCCAGATCAGCGGTTCCGGCCCATAGACAACAAATGTTGCCGGCGCCGAGGACGATGCCGCCGTGGGTGTGCTCACCACAACCGACAGGTTCCCCGCAGTGGCCATCAGATTCGCTGGAATGGTCGCCAGCATCGTAGTGGGACTCAACACCGAGGTCGCCAGAGGCGTCACTCCGACCGCCGCCGTGGACGTCGGGAAGAAATTGCTGCCCGTCAGTGTGACGATTGTGGCGGGCGAGTTGAGCAGCGCTCCCGGCGGCCAGACGCCATTGACGGCGATGGCCGGGACGCCGGCTGTGATGTTCAGTGTCACGTTTACAGTGACGTTTTTGTTGACAGCTGTACCGGAGGCAAAGGTCAGCTTTCCGTTATAGCTTCCCGGAGTCAGCCCGGTCGGGTCCACCGATACGTTGACGGTTCCCGGCAGTCCGACCAAGGCGATATTGCCGCCGGGGGACGCTTTCAGCCAGGTGCCACCCGACAGCGTAATGGAGACGGTCAACGCGCCGCCACTGGTCATCAGGACCACCGGCTGGGCATTGGGTGTGGCGCCGCCGGTCGTATAAGGAAACGTCAGGGCGCCTGTGCTTGCCGTCAAGGTGGCGGGCGCATCGCCCACGTCCAGGGTTACCGGGAAGTTCTGTGGCGTGGTGGTGGCGGCAGCCGCGCTCACTACGATGGTTCCGCTGTAAGTGCCGGACGGTAGACCCGTCGGGTTGACGTACACCTTTAGGGTCGCATTCGTGGTTCCGCTATTGGCCGAGACGCTCAACCACTGCGCGGAATAGGGGAGCGGCCCTGTGATGGAAATGGTGAAGTTGAGAGCAGTTCCCGTGCTCTTGATCGCCAGGGCTTGTGAAGCGGGTAGCGCCGACCCTACCTGATATTTGAAGTTGAGACTGGTAGGAGTAAACGTGAGGTCAGGGGCAGCGGCATTGGCTGGATTCGAGGCTGCTAGCAGCAGCACTGCGAACGTTGTGAAGTGGCAGATTAGCGCCACCCGCTTGTCAAGAAAGTCCATTGGCTTCCGGTTCGCTCGCTGAGAGCAAACTTCCTTCACGGAACAGATCGGCCGCTCGCGGGAAGAACTGTAGGCCGGCGCGAAAAGAATTTGTGTCTGCGGAGCTATTTCACGTGCAAAAGGTAGAAACGCCCGGCCTCGCCCGCCCGCTCCAAGCCCCACTCCGCTTCGTGACCCACCAGCACGTTGCCGATCGGCGCGTTGCCGCCGGAGCCCGTGGGCACCAGCAGATAGCGGAATCCGGCCCGCTTTAGGGCGCGCGACGCCTCCAGTCGCATATCCTGGGGCGGCCGGGCCACGGCCTGCGGAGACCTGGTCAGCAGGCGCCAGCGGCCCTTCACGTCCTGGCCATAAACTTCCAGCGGCACGCGGAACGCCGCCGTATGCGTCACCAGGACCGCGGCAGTCAGTCGCTGCGGATTGCCCAGTTCCACATCCAGGTACATGCCGGGCCGGACATGCTCCCACGTGCGCCAGCGCGTGGCCAGATTGCCGTCGAAGGCCAGGGGCGCCTCCCATGGGTTCGGCCAGCCAGCCAGGGTCCACTGCGGGCTGTTGAAGAGGCGGTCGTCACCGGAGAAGAGCTGCACTTCGTTGATATCCCACTCGCCCGGATACGCCTCCGGCATGTGGAACCGGAGAGTGCGGACCACCGCCTCGGGCCACGTCACCTTCCAGTCGAAGGTGGGAGTCGTGGAGTAGAGCGACGCCAGGCGCAGCGTGTCCAGCAACTGATCGCCTTCCGCCGATTGCCAGGTGACTGCGATGTCCCGATCCAGATAGGCGTTGGCGACGGTCAGCAGGGCGAGCGTGCGGGAATCTGGCGGCGTGACCCGCTCGATCATCCGCGCCACGTTGTACTCATCGAACCTGCGCTTGCAGTATTCCCCCTCGGATTCGGTCCCGATGGCCGCCGCCAGCGGAAATTCGTGCAGCCGGAAACGGTAGCGCGTCTCCCCCAGCGCAAGCACTTGCGGCCAGCATAGGATGGCCTGGAGGGCGATGGCAGCCCACGCTGCCGGCCGCGGCAGCGACATGCCCAGGGCAAGCGCCCCTAGCGTGACTGCCGGCATCAGAAAGCGCGCGCCCGTATTCGTCAGCCAGGGCAAAGCCAGCAACAGCGCTGCCGCCCACAATAATCGCCCTTGGCGCCGGCGCAGCGCCACGAGGCCGATGGGGAGCGCCAGAAACATCGGTCCGAAGGTGCCCGTTAGGTGGTCTCCGAACGCCAACTCCCAAGGGACTTGAGCGGGGGAGATACCGCCCAGCGACCGCAATCCGGCGGCCAGTTCCTGCTCGGTGGCGGCGTGAAAGTATGGGTTGGGAAACAGGCCGTTCATCAGCGGCGCCAGCGGATTTCCGGTCAGCACCACGGCATGCAACATCCACGGCGCGATCGCCAGTGCCGCACCGGCAGCCACGATCAGGACCGGCCTCCACCTGCGCTGCCTTGCCGCGAAGACCACCGCCGCGGCCCCCACCACGAGCCCTGGCAGCTTGATGGCATAACAGAAACCGGCCAGCAACCCGGCGGGCAGCAGGTAGCGCGTGCCTTCCTCCAGCAACAGGTAGAAGACGGCCAGCATGAAGAACACCCCGGCCGCGTCATTGTAGGAAGACGACCCGGTGAGCCCGGCCACCGGTGCGCAGAAGTAGAAAACCGCGGCCACCGTGCACGCCAGATCCGGGGCGCCGAGCCGCCGTCCCAGCCGGAAGAGCAGTGGGATTGTGGCGGCGAAGAACGTGAATTCCAGTAATTTGGCGGCTGCATGGCGTCCGATGGAATACGCCATGGTGTACAGCATTTCCATGCCGCGCGGAATTACGTCATAAAAGGTGGTGTGCTCGGGGAAGCCGCCCAGACGCAGGTATTCCCGGGGGAGTCCCAAGTGGTAAGTGATGCCATCGGCTGTCGTTTCGGGCGCCAGGGCATTCACCAGATACCAGACGCCGTACGCGCCGAATATCACCCACGCGGGACGGGGCACGCGCACCGCATCGTTCGGCGAAGGGACGCGAAAGCGCCACGCCATGGCCATCGCCGCGGCACCGGTCGCGAGGAAGACGTAAAGGCTCGCTGCATTCAGCAGCAAGATGACGAAGAGGACTACGCTGAGTGCCGCCGCGCCAATTCCGAGGACGATCTCCGGCGGCCCGGGCCGCCTGCGCATCAGCAGCAGTCCGAGCGCGTACGCGGCCGCCAAAGTGAACCCGGCGCCGGCGACGGACCACAGGAGCGGGATTTCCATTGGCAGCGGCGCCTAGAGGAGCACGGTATCGATCTGCCGCTCTTCCTGGACCGCGCGCGAGGACGGGGCCGCGCTCGCCACGGCTACCCCTTCCGGGCGCAGGAATTGCACCAGCGCGGCTTCCGAACCATCGAAAAAGCCGTCCAGCAACTCTCGCAAGGCGACGCGCCGCATCGAGTCTCGCGAAGCCTGTGGCGAGTAGACGAACGAGCGGCCTACCTTACGGCGCGCCAGTTTGCCCTTGCGGACCAGTCGGTCCAACACCGTCATGATGGTGGTGTAAGCCAGGGGACGCGAAAGCGCCACCACTTGTTGCACAGCGCGGACGTTGCCTTCTTCCAAAGACCACAGAGCTTTCAGGCAGGCCAGTTCCAGCGGCGGCGGGACATCGCGGGCGGTCTTCGGCATCTAATTGGCCTTCGGCCGGATGATCCCGGCCTGCATCATTTTTTCGGCCATCACCGAACTCCCGGGCGCTACCTGCGGTCGTGGCGTTGCGGTCGCGGGAGGCGCGGGCGTTGGGGCGACTGCCGGAGTGCCGTTCGTCTTGCCGGGCGCCGCCACCGCCGGCGGTGGATTCAAATAGCGGTCCTTCTTCAAGGCGGCGCGCTCCAGGGCGGAATTGTAGCCCGTGAAGCAGCCTTCCACCTGACGGTCGTTCGCGATCAGCGCACGCATGGCCTCCATTTTGGAGTCCATATCGTCCAGATAGTGCAGCAGCAGCGCTTCGGGAAATTGCGGCAGCTTCGGCGACCCGAATTCCAGCCTCCCGTGGTGGCTCAAAATCATGTGCTCCACCAGCGACCGCAACAGAGGAGGGAACTCCGGCAGGGCGCGCAGCTTGTCCCCCACCATGCGCACGGCGATGGAAATATGGCCGATCAACTGGCCTTCGTTGGAATAAGAGAAGCCGCGCTCGTAATTCAATTCGTAAATCTTGCCGATGTCGTGCAGAATGGCGCCCGTGATCAGCAGGTCGTAATCGATATTCGCGTAGTGCGCCGCGGCGGCCTTCGCCATGCCGCATACGCTCAGCACATGCTCGATCAGCCCGCCCAGAAAGGCATGATGAATCTGTTTGGCTGCGGGCGCCAAGCGGTACCGGCGCGCCACGTCCTCATCGCTCAGAATTGCCTCCAGCAGGCCCTTCAGGTGCGGATTGGATACCGCCGCCACGATGCCGCGCAATTCCTGCCACATCTCCTCCGCGTCGCGCTTGGAAGACGGGAAGTAGTCGCCGAACTGGACTTCGCTTTCGTCCATTCGGCGCATCTTGTGGATGGTCATCTGCGGCTTGTTGTGAAAGACCTGAACGATGCCCTTCACCTTCACGAAATCGTCGCGTTCGAAATCGTTCAGGACGTCGTTCACGTTGTCCCACATCTTGGCGTCGAGTTCGCCCGTGCGGTCCGCCAGGAAGAGCGAGAGGTACAGCTCTCCGCCCTTCTTCTGACGAATTTCCTTGGATTGCACCAAAAAGCTGGTCTCGATGATCTGGTTCGGCTTTAGTTCGTTGACGTAAGGCGATTTCATTTTTTCTCGGGAACGGCAGCCGATTCGGTGGGCTGGTCCGCCGCTTTGGCAGCGGCCGCTGCCGGGGCTACCGCGGGCGCCACGGCTTTCGTCTTAGATTCTTCCTTCACCGAGCCCGCAGGAATTACCCACAACAGGTGGCGCTTGCGGCGCGCCGCGACTTCTTCCTTGGTGGTGGTCTGCGGTTTCAACTGTGCCACGTCTTTCCAACGCGTGTCCTTGCCCAGCGCGGCGCCGCTATCGACATACCCTTCCTTGATTTCCAGAAAGGCGTCTTCCCGCAGCGACGTCAGATAGACGCGTACCCGGCTCTCCAACTTAGCCTGGCTCAGGCGCTCCTGAATTTCCGGCTTCACCTCTGCAAACTCAGCTTGTCCGGCTTCGAAACGCTCGTCCACTTTCAGGATCAGAAAGCCGCTCGGGCGGCGAATTACGTCGGTCACAAAACCCTTCTTGGCTTTGAACACCAAGTCCTCGATCGGTTTATCCATCAGCCCTTGGGTCATCGCACCGATCTGACCGCCGTTCTTCGCTGTCTCCACGTCGTCGGAGTTTTCACGTGCCAGGTCGGTGAACTTCTCGCCCTTCTTGGCGCGCTGCACCACATCGTTGGCTTTCTTTTCGGCTACCGCGATCTGGGTCGGCGTCTTGCCTTCGGTCGAAATCACAATCTGGCTGAGAAATACCTGCGCCTCTTTGCGCATGTAATCCGCTTTATGTTCTTCGTAGTATTTCTGCGCCTCAGCTTCCGCCACCCGGACGTTGCGCATTACTTCCTGGCCCACCACGCTCTGGGTCAGCAGCTGATTCTTCATCTGCTGCTTGAAGTCCTCAAACGTCATGCCGCTGTTTTCGCGGATGAAAGCTTGAAACTTGTCGGGATCCGAAATCTTCTGCTGTACCTGAATCTCAGCCAGCCGGCGCGTCACGTCCGCGTCCACGTTGATGTTGAGATCCTTCCCCTTTTGCACCAACAGCAGCGTGTCGATTTCGTCGCGCAGCGAGTTGGCGGCGTATTCGTTCACCACCTGCGTCAGGCGCGCGCCCGAGACGCCTTGCCGTTTGGCCTCGGCTTCCAGATCGACCCGCTTCTTCGCCAGTTCGCCACGGGTGATGATGTCGCCGTTCACCTTCGCGGCAATCTCTTCCACGACTCTGACGTTGTCCGCCGCGGCACAAAGGGCCGCGCTCGACGCAATGAGTACTACAAACCTACAAAGCATAACTGTCCTCTATTTTACCAAACCGCTCAGGCGCGCAACTGCGCCAGCTTATCCGCCAGAAAACGCAGAATCTCGCCGGCCGCTGTCTGTCCATCCAAAGGTAGTAGCAATACGCCTGCCGGAGTGAACTGCGCACCGCGGGTTTTGCTCACGATATTCATGAGACGCGCCGGATCCACGCGGGTTTCCGAATGGAACTTTACATTCAATAAGTTGTGGCGCCGGTCGACGGCCTCAACCCCAATCTGTTCGGCCAGAGTCTTCAGCTCTGAGTAGAGAATCAGATTGTGCACCGGCTCGGGCACTGGGCCATATCGGTCCTCCAGTTCCTTTTCGGCACGGTCCCGCGCTTCGGCATCGGTCGCGTTGGCGATTTGCCGGTAGGCCCGAAGACGTTGATTTTCGTCCCCGATATACTCCGGCGGGATCCGTATGTCGAGGCTCAGATTGAGCGTCGAGCGAATCTCCGGCACGATCTCTTCGCCCTTCAATTCGCGCACAGTTTCGTCCAACAGGCGTACGTAGGTGTCGAAGCCCACCGAGTTGATCTGCCCGTGCTGCTCCCCGCCCAGCAGGTTGCCGGCGCCGCGCAGTTCCAGATCCAGCGCGGCTATCTTGAACCCGGCGCCTAAGTCGCTGAATTCCTTGAGCGCCGCCAGCCGTTTGCGCGCGATTTCGGTAAGTTCGGTATCGGGCTGAACCAGCAGATAAGCGTATGCGCGGCGGTTGGAACGGCCTACCCGGCCGCGCAACTGGTAGAGCTCGGACAGGCCGTAGCGCTCTGCATTTTCGATGATGATGGTATTTGCCAGCGGGATATCCAGACCATTTTCGATAATTGTCGTACAAACCAGGATGTCGTACTCGTGGCGCATGAACATGAGCATCGTTTTCTCAAGTTCCGCCTCGCCCATTTGCCCGTGGCCTACCCCGATACGGGCAGTCGGAGCCAGTTCCTGGATGGCGTGGGCCCGCGTCCAGATCGAATCTACCCGGTTGTGCAGGAAGTACACCTGTCCACCGCGCCCCAGTTCCAGTTCCAGCGCCTGCCGGATCAGTTCCGGCTGAAAGGGTGCCACCACGGTATGGATCGCCAGCCGGTCCTTGGGCGGCGTCTCGATCACGGACATGTCGCGCAGTCCTAATAACGACATATGTAGTGTTCGGGGGATTGGCGTGGCGCTCATGGTGACCACGTCCACCGCCTTCTTCAAGTGCTTCAGGCGCTCTTTGTGTTTGACCCCGAAGCGCTGCTCCTCATCCACAATTACCAAGCCTAGATCTTTAAATTCAACATCTTGGGAGAGTAGACGGTGCGTTCCGATGGCCACGTCGACCTTGCCCTCCGCCAAGTCGGTCAAACCCGCCTTCAATTCCTTTGGGCTGCGGAACCGGCTGAACATCTCGACCCGCACGGGAAAGGGCTGGAAGCGCCGCTTGAAGGTTTCAAAGTGCTGAAATACTAAAACTGTAGTTGGAGCCAGGATCACCACCTGCTTCCCGTCCCCCAGCGCCTTGAAGGTTGCGCGCATCACCACTTCGGTCTTGCCGTAGCCGACATCGCCGCACAGTAGCCGGTCCATCGGCTGCGGACTTTCCATATCCCGCTTGATCTCGGCGACTGCGCTTATTTGATCGCGTGTCGGGGTGAATTCAAAGGCGTCTTCAAACTCGCGCTGCCAGTTGCTGTCAGGGGAATAGATGAAACCTTCCGCCATTTTGCGGCCGGCGTAGAGCTTGAGCAGCTCGTCGGCCATGTCGCGCATTTTGGCTTTGATTTTGGTTTTGGTGCGGGTCCAGGTGGCGCCCCCCATGCGGTCGAGCGCGGGTTTGGCTTCCCCGGCGCCGCGGAAGCGCTGCACCAGGTCCATGCGGGTGAGCGGTACGTACAGCTTGGCGCCCGCGGTGTACTCGAGCACCATGTAATCGCCTTTGTTTTCACCGCTGGAGATCTCACGTAGGCCCAGGTACTGTGCCACCCCGTGCTCGGAATGAACCACGAAATCGCCTGGCTTGAGGTCGATGATGTCGGCGGAAAACGTCTCGCGCGCGGTCTTGCTGGAGGGACCGCGGGACACCAGTTCCGAGGTCTCGAACAGGTCCTCAGACCCGAACAGGACCAGCTTGGAATCCTGGAACGCGGTGCCGTGGGCAATCGCGCCCTTCACCAGGAAGACACTCGCCGTACCGCCCGCCATGTAGGTACGCTGCGCCAGGTAGGCGGGCGTAGATTCGAACTGTTCCAGGCCCAACTGATAGGCGACACCGTACTCGTTAAAGATATCGGCCAGCCGTTCTACTTCCCCTGTAGCAGAAGCGAAGAACGCCACCTTATTGCCCGCCTCTACCAGGTTGCGCGCCTCGGCCACAGCCATCTGAATATTGCCGTGAAACGTCATGGCGGGCCGGGTCGCCAGGTGTGTGCTCTCCTGGTGCCCGAAATTCGACCAGCCGATATCCAACTGCTGGAAAAGCACTTGCGGGCCGCCGTGCGCCTGCTTCTGCAAGTCCTCCCAGCGGAAGAAGATGCGGTCCGGGTCGTAGGCCGGGGAGCGTTCGATCTGTTCCAGTCGGGTCCAGAGGCGCTTCACGGCGGACTGAATCTGGTCCGGTTCGTCCCAGATCACGGTCGGGCGCTGCATCAGCGAGAAGACCGAGGCGTTCCGCGGCCGCAGCATTGGCGCCACCAGTTCCCAACCCGCGAACGGCTCGCCCGGCGGCGGCAAGTCGCGTCCCGGAATGTCCGCCTCGCGCATCAGTTCGTGCAGTTCCGCCAGCAAGGGCCGCGATTTCTGGTACTCCGTCAGAGGTAGTAGCAGGACTTCTTCCACGTTCAACACCGAGCGCTGCGACTCCACATCGAAGCGGCGGATCGATTCCACCTGATCGCCAAACAGGTCGATGCGCACCGGTTTCTCCGACTCCGCCGAGAAAACGTCCAGAATGCCGCCGCGGACGGAGTATTCGCCCACCATTTCCACAGGTTCGCGGCGCTCGTACCCAATGCTCTCCAGGTGCGCGACCACGTCGTCGAGCGGCAGTTCTTCACCCACGCGCAGGCGCAGGGCCAACTGGCGGTAGTAGTCGGACGGCTCGATTCGCAGCAACGCGGACGCGACCGGAATGATGGTGATGGGAGATCGCTGGGTCGCCAGGCTCCACAGCCCGATCGCCCGCTGCTCGCAGATCTCGGCGTGCGGCGACAGGTTCTGCATGGGCAGAATGTCCAGTGCGGGAAGCAGTTGCGGCCCATGCCGGTCGTCGGCCACCAGCAGGTGGAAGAAGCTGTTGATGGTCTCGGAAAGCTCTTCCGCCTGCTTGTTGCCGTCCACCACGATGGCCAGCGGCCGGCCGGTTGATTGCCACAGCAGTACGGCATACACCGCCTTCGCCGTCGTGGTCAAGCCCGAGACGGAGGCGTTTCCGCCCGCACTCACACGGTGCAGAACGTCTTGGAACCCCGGATGACGGCCGAGGTCGAGGAATAGATCTCGAACAACGGGATGAATCATCGGTTCGGCGGTGGGGACTGGCTAATGCTTTCCACAAGATTGGAGGTGGAGTAGCCCGGTTCCAGGGCAACTGTAAGGACACGCCCGCCGGCCGCTTCCACTTCCTCGCGCCCGGCAATGAAATGCGACCAATCGGCGCCCTTGATCAGCACATCCGGCAGCACTTCCGCGATCAACTCACGCGGCGTATCTTCGTCGAACAAGGTCACCGCGTCCACCGCATCAAGCGCCAGCGCCATCGCCGCCCGCTCGTTTTCGTGAATCATCGGCCGCGACGGCCCCTTCATCCGGCGCACGCTGGCATCTGTATTGAGCGCCAGAATCAGAATATCTCCCAGGCTGCGTGCCTGTTCCAGCAGCCGAACATGCCCGGGA
Source organism: Candidatus Solibacter sp. (assembly GCA_039934035.1). Taxonomy (GTDB): domain Bacteria; phylum Acidobacteriota; class Terriglobia; order Bryobacterales; family Bryobacteraceae; genus Solibacter. Next base: position 104,579 of record JBDTMZ010000096.1, read on the forward strand.
TGAAGCAGATCGTAACAGCCGTTGGTAAACACAACAGTCTGGCTCTGCTGCTTCCAGAGAGCCCGCTGTTGCACCAGTTCGGCACGGCTATAGAAAGGTCCCACCAGAACCCCAGTTTACCAGCCGTGGAACAGACCCGCTAAATTCCACCAAGTGTTGAAAAATTCGGCTACCGGAGTCCGAAATTCGTGTATGATTGAACTGAGATGCGGAGCGTTCTCAATTCGTTCATGGCGGCGCTGGTAGTGGTGGCGCTGTTTTGGGGGAATTGTTTCTCGTGCCCGCAGGTCCTGCTGGCGGCCCAAAAACACCAATGCTGCCCGCACGGGAAGGCAGGCCCGCACGGCAAGGCCGATCCCAGCGAGTGCCAGACCCAAGGGCTGCGCAACTTCGTAAAGGCCGACCCCGTCGAGTCCGGCGCGCCCGCTCTGGCGAGTGTGACCGTCCCGGTGGCCACCTTCATCGAGACTCCATTAGCGGTTACGTCTTCCGAAGTTCTTCCGCCGCAATTCACTCCGCCCGATCTGCTTCCCCTTCGCATTTAGCCCGGCTTCGTGTGTCCGCACGCGAACGCAGGCCGTAGTCCGCCTGCACAGTCCGGAGCTTTATGAAGCAGAGACTTCTCTTTCTATCCATTTTTGTATTCCCCCTGGGAATGTGCGCGCAATCGCTGCAAACCCTGGTGGATGAAGCGTTACTGCATAATCGCGAGATTCTGGTTGCGCAAAAGAAGTATGAAGGCGCGCGCCAGCGGTCCAGCCAGGAAAAGAGCCTGGCCGACCCTATGGTCTCCCTGGGCTACGCCGCCGCCGGACCGCCGTATCCGGGCGCGGGTCTCGGGAAGGAACCCATGGCGAACATTGGCGTCATGGTCTCGCAGGAGCTTTCGTACCCCGGCAAACGCGGCTTGCGCGGCGAGATCGCGGCCAGGGAGGCGTCCGCCGAATACGAGCAGTATCTCAGCGTCCGCCTCAACGTCGTCGCACGACTGAAGCAGGCCTATCACGAGCTGCACCACGCCAACATCAGCATTCAATTCGTGGCGCGCTACCAGGATCTGCTGCAGAATATTCTGCGCATCTCCGAAGTTCGGTATTCGGTGGGCCGCGCGGCGCAGCAGGACATTTTCAAGGCTCAAACCCAGTTTGCAATCTTCCAAACGCAGTTGCTGCGCTTCCAGCAGGAGCGTGATACCAAGACCATCGAAATCAACGCGCTGCTCAATCGCACGGAGGGCGGGAAGATCGACGTGCCGGACGATATGGAAGGCGGCGAACTCAACGTCACTCTGGAAGACCTGCTGGCCCACGCCCGCACGCACTCTCCCATGCTCGCGCGCGATCAGAAAATGATCGAGCGCAACGATCTAGCCACCGCCTTGGCCCGCAAGAATCTGTATCCCGACTACACGATCTCGGGCGGCTACTTCAATCAGGGCTCCATGCCCCCGATGTGGCAGTTCCGCGTCGATTTCAAACTGCCCGCGTATTTCCGCACCAAGCAGAACGCCGAAATCGCCGAGAAGACCTTTGCCGCCAGTGAAGCGCGCCACGCCTATGAGGCCACCGGCAGCGCCATCCGCGCGCAGATCGCCGGGATGTACAGCGAAGCGGCGACTTCTCGCAAGCTGATGGATTTGTACCAGAAGGCGGTGATCCCGGGCGCGCAACTGGCGCTGGAATCGTCCATGGCCGGATACCAGACCGGCTCGCTGGACTTCCTCTCGCTGTTCTCCAATTTCATGAACGTGGTCGATTACGAGCTGATGTACCACGAAGAGCTGATGAAGTTCCATGTGGCGCAGGCGCGCCTGGAAGAGATGACGGGGATGACGTTATGAAGAAGGTGCTGGTATTGCTTTTCATGGCTGCCGCCTGGCTGGGCGGGTATGGCTACGGCCGCTGGTATGCCAGGCCGGCGGCGGCTGCCAAGAAGCCGCTCTACTATGTGGACCCGATGCACCCCTGGTATAAGAGCGACGTGCCGGGCATCGCTCCGGATTGCGGCATGAAACTGGTCCCCGTCATGCCCGGCGAAGAAGCGCGCTATGAGCGCCGCGCCAATAAGATGCCCGAAGGGAGCGTGCAGATCTCGCCCGAAAAGCAGCAGCTCATTGGGGTGGAATACGGCACGGCGGAATACGAGACCGTGAGCAGTTCCGTGAAGGCCGTGGCGCGGGTTTCGCTGGACGAAACCAGGGTCGCGAAGGTGCACAGCAAGCTCGAAGGCTGGATCGATGACGTGTTCGTAGATTTCACCGGCAAGCAGGTGAAGCAGGGCGACCCGCTGATCACCATATATAGTCCGGAGGCGCTAGCCACGCAGCAGGAGTACCTGCTGGCCATTAAGGCGCAGCACCACATGGAAGGCAACCCCGTGCACGAGATGCTGGGCAGCACAGAGAACCTGGTGGCGGCCGCCAAACGGCGCATGGAGCTTTGGGATATCGGCGAGGGCCAGATCGCGGAAATCACGGCGAAAGGCGTGCCGCTGAAGAGCCTGACGCTGACTTCACCGATCAACGGCTTCGTTATGGAACGCAACGCGTTTTCCAAGCAGCGCATCATGCCCGATACCGTGCTCTACACGCTGGCCGATCTTTCGCGGGTCTGGGTGGTGGCCGACGTGTTCGAATACGAAGCCAGTAGCATACGGGTCGGCACTGCAGCCACGCTCGCGCTCTCTTACCTTCCCGGTCGCACTTTCCGCGGGCGCGTGAACTACATCCTGCCGCAAGTGGACCCGGCCACACGCACGCTCAAGGTGCGCATCGAGTTTCCGAATGCCGACTTCGCGCTGAAGCCTGACATGTACGGCGAAGTGGAATTTCAGACCGGAGGCGGGCGCCGCTTGGTGGTGCCGCAGACAGCCATGCTGAATTCGGGCGACCGGCAGGTGGTCTTCGTGGACCGCGGCAAGGGCTACTTTGAGCCACGCGAGGTCAAACCCGGCGCGCGCAGCGATGGCAAAGTCGAGATCCTGGCTGGCCTGAAGGCGGGTGAGCGCATCGTGATTTCCGGCAATTTTCTGATCGATTCGGAGAGCCAATTGAAGACGGCGCTGGGCGGGGCCGGCAAATGATCGACGGCATCATTGAATTCTCGGCGCGGAATCGTTTCCTGGTTTTTCTGTTCGTGGCCGCCGCCTCGCTGGCGGGCTGGTGGAGCCTGAACCGCATCCCGATGGACGCCATCCCGGATTTGAGCGACACGCAGGTGATTGTCTATTCGCGGTGGGATCGCAGCCCCGACATTCTGGAAGATCAGGTGACGTACCCGATTGTGAGCGCCATGCTGGGCGCGCCGAAAGTGAAGGACGTGCGTGGCTTCAGTGATTTCGGGTTCTCGTACGTCTACATCATCTTCGAAGAAGGCACCGACATTTACTGGGCGCGGTCGCGCACCCTGGAGTATCTTTCCAAGATTCTGCCGCGCCTACCGAAGGACGTGCAGACCGAACTCGGTCCCGATGCCACGGGCGTAGGCTGGGTCTTTCAATATGCGCTGGTGGGGCAGGGCAGCAATCTGGCGGCGCAGCGCAGTACGCAGGACTGGTTCCTGCGCTATCACCTGCAATCGGTGCCTGGCGTCGCGGAAGTAGCCCCGCTCGGCGGTTTCGTGCGCCAGTATCAAATCAATGTGGACCCGAACCGGCTGGCGGCATACGGCGTGCCGATTTCGAAAGTGGTTGCCGCGGTGCGCTCCGGCAACAACGATGTGGGCGGGCGGTTGGTGGAGTTTACGGGCAGGGAGTATATGGTGCGAGGGCGCGGCTACGCGCGTTCCACCAGCGATCTGGAACAGCTGCCGCTGGCAGTGAGCGCGTCCGGCGTGCCGGTGCTGGTGCGCGATGTGGGCAGCGTGTCGCTGGGTCCGGACATGCGCCGCGGCATAGCGGACCTGAACGGCGAAGGCGAAGTGGTGTCCGGCATTATCGTCATGCGGCAAGGCGAGAATGCGCTGCGCGTCATCGAACGCGTGAAAGCCAAGATCAAAGAGATCGAGCCGGGCCTGCCGCCGGGCATGAAGCTGGTCACCACCTACGACCGCAGCGAACTCATCCTCGCGTCGATCGATAATTTGAAGCACACGCTGACCGAGGAGCTGATCGTGGTCGGCCTGGTGATTCTGATCTTTCTGTGGCACGTGCCGAGCGCCATCATCCCCATCGTGACAATCCCCATCGCGGTGCTGATTTCGTTTGTGCCGATGCACGCCATGGGCATGAGCTCGAACATCATGTCTCTGGGCGGAATTGCGATTGCGGTGGGCGCGATGGTGGACGCGGCGATTGTGGTGGTGGAGCAAACGCACAAGCGGCTGGAGGGCGCCACGTCCGCATGGAGCGCCTACGACTATCAGCGCGCCATCGTCAATGCGGTGAAGGAAGTCGGCGGCACCAGCTTTTTTGCACTGCTGGTAATTGCCGTGTCATTTCTTCCGGTGCTGACGCTGGAGGCGCAGGAGGGGCGGCTCTTTAAGCCGCTGGCGTACACCAAGAATTTCGCCATGGTGGTGGCCGCGGTGCTCGCCATCACGCTGGACCCGGCGCTCCGCCTGTTCTTCTTCCGCAAAGACAATTTCCGTATTCCGGGCTTCGTGGGCCGCGTGATCAACGCGGTGCTGGTTGGCAAAATCCACTCCGAAGACAAGCACCCCATCAGCCGGATCCTGATGCATTTGTACGAACCCGTGGTGCGCTGGAGCTTGAAGTGGAAGTGGCTGGTGATTGCGGGCGCGCTGGGCATGATCGCCGCCACCGTGCCTATCTATCAAAAGCTGGGCAGCGAGTTCATGCCGCCGCTGGACGAAGGCGCGCTGGTCTTCATGCCCACCACGTTGCCGGGAATCTCCATTACCGAGGCGCAGCGCTTAATGCAATCACAGGACCGCATTCTGCGCAGCTTCCCCGAGGTGGACAGCGTGCTGGGAAAAGCCGGGCGCGCGGAGACTTCCACCGACCCGGCGCCGTTCTCGATGATGGAAACCATCATCCAGCTCAAGCCAAAAGCGCAGTGGCGTAAAACGGCCACATGGTACGACCAGTGGCCGCGCTGGATGCGCGCCCCGCTATCGCATATCACTCCCGACCACATCTCTACCGAACAACTGACGGCGGAGATGGACCAGGCGCTACAGATCCCCGGTGTCTCCAATGCCTGGACGATGCCCATTAAAAACCGCATCGATATGTTGACCACAGGCGTACGCACGCCGGTCGGCATTAAAGTATACGGGCCCGACCTCGCCGTGGTGGAGCGCATCGGCAAAGAAATTGAAGCCGTGCTGCCCGATGTGCCCGGCACGCGCAGCGTCTTCGCCGAGCGCGTGGGCGGCGGCTATTTCCTGGACTTCGACTTGAAGCGCGACCGCCTGGCGCGCTATGGCCTGAGCGTAGACGATGCGCAGATGACGGTGATGAACGCCATCGGGGGCGACAATGTCGGCACCACCATCGAAGGGCGTGAGCGCTACCCCATCAACGTGCGCTACTACCGCGACGCGCGCAGCGATCTGGACCGTCTGTCGCGCGCACTCGTGCCCGCGATGGACGGGAAGATGCAGATCCCGCTGGCCGAAATCGCCACTCTGAAACTCGCCACCGGGCCTTCCATGCTGCGCAATGAAAACGGCATGTTGAATGGCTATGTGTATGTGGACGTGGCCGGCCGCGATGTGGGCGGCTACGTCACAGCGGCGAAGCTTGCGGTGCGTAAAGATGTCGTGCTGCCGGCGGGTTACACGCTGGCCTGGAGCGGGCAGTACGAGGCGATGGAACGCGTGCGCGAACGGCTGAAATTCGTGCTGCCGCTGACGCTGTTCCTCATCTTCCTGCTGCTTTACGTGAATACGAAATCGACGGCGAAGACGCTGATCGTGCTGCTGGCGGTGCCTTTCTCGGCGATCGGCGCTATCTGGCTGCTCTACCTGCTCGGCTACAACATGAGCATCGGCGTGTGGGTGGGGCTGATCGCCCTCATGGGCGTGGACGCGGAGACCGGCGTCTTCATGCTGCTCTACCTGGAGATTGCATTCGAAGAGCAGCGCCTCGCCGGACGCATGAACACGATGGCAGACCTGCAGGAGGCGATTGTGCACGGCGCCGTCAAGAGGATCCGTCCCAAGGTGATGACGGTGGCGACGATGTTCGTGGGGCTGGCCCCGATTATGTGGAGCGTGGGTGCCGGCGCGGATGTGATGAAGCGCATCGCGGCGCCCATGATCGGCGGTATCTTCACTTCGTTCTTATTGGAGTTGGTAGTCTATCCGGCAATTTATGAGGTATGGAAATGGCGATCGGTAAAGGCGCAATCGGTATAGTGTTGGCGTACGCCGCCTGGGCACAGGAATTTCCCGTGCAGCACGACCACTTGCGGAAGTTTTGCAGCGGCACGCTGACCATCGACGAAAGCGGCATTCGCTACCAGGGGCCGAAGGGGCACGCCTGGACCTGGCCGTATGCGGAAATTCAGCAGCTAACCCTGTACCCTGAGAGTATCCGTATTCTGTCTTACAGGGACAGGAGCAACTGGAAACTGGGTAAGGACGTGTCGTACACCTTCAAGGGGAAATTTCCAACCGGGGTTTTGCAGCAGCAGTGGAGCGCGAAGCTCGATGGACGCTTTGTAGCGGCTGTGGCTCTTGCCGGTGCGCCGGCCGGAGCGGCGGGACGCGTCTTCCCCGCCAAACAACTCGGGCTCACCAAGGGTACGCAAGGCACCCTGACGTTCAGCGAGGACGCCGTGGTGTATGACACCGCGCGCGACGCGCGCACCTGGCGCTATCGCGACATCCAGTTCCTCAGTAGTGCCGGACCCTTTGAGTTGACCATCACGACTTTGGAAAAGCAGTTTCGTTTTCAGTTGAAGCAAGCGATTGACGAATCCACTTATAACCAGCTCTGGCTGGAGATTGAAAAGAAGAACGGGAGAATCCAATGAAGAAGCAGATTGCTGTTGTATTTGCCGCCGCCGCTATGGCGTTTGCCGCCGGTCCGCAGACGTACACCGGAGTCATCACGGATAACATGTGCGCCGACGGCGACCACAAGGACATGAAAATGGGTAGTGACCCCAAGTGCGTCATCGAGTGCGTGAAGGGGATGAAGGGCAAGTACGTTTTGTACGATGCCAAAGCGAAGAAGTCGTATGAACTGAGCGATCAGACCACGCCGGAGAAGTTCGCTGCCAAGAAGGTGACGGTTGTCGGCACGCTGGACGCGGCCGGGAAGAATCTGAAAGTAGATTCCATCAAGGCGGGCAACTAGTTTTGCGGATATCCGCCGGGCCGCGATTGTCTCGGCCCGCCGGATATCCGACTCTGGGAGAAGCATGGAAACCGCGGAATTTTATTGCCCGACGTGCGCCAAGCCGGTGTTGGACCCCTTGGTGTGCGGTGATTGCAGCGCCGTCATCTGCCGCGTCTGCGGCACGCCCTTAGAAGACATCAACGATTTGGGGGTCGGGTAGCCTTCGTCGCCAGGATGGTGAAGAGTCGACGTTCAAGGCGCCCACGTGCGCAGGAATCTGGATGGCGTTAGGGCCGTCACCGAGGGTTGCTTGCCTTCATCGGGCAGCAGCCACACCTCGCCCGCCCCCACGAGCTCGCCTCCGATTTCCGCTTCGCCTTCCAGAACGATCCAGAGTTGTGCGCGCTTCGGCTCGGGAAGCAGCAATTGATGGGGTTGTAGTGCTACACGCTCCGTGACAAAGTGCTTGGAGCGCACCAACTCGTCGCGACCTTCCGCAACCTTCAACGCGCGCGACGCGCCCGGATGCACGCCCAGGTCGCAAATCGGAATCGCTTTCTCCACGTGCAATTCGCGCGGCCGGCCATAGTCCCACAGCCGGTACGTCACGTCGGAATTCTGCTGAATCTCGCACAGCACGATGCCTGCTCCGATGGCATGGACCGTGTGCGCGGGAATCATGTACGTCTCGCCCGCCTTCACAGGAATCCACTGGAGCAGTTGCTCCACCTCGCCGGTGCGCGTGGCTTCGCGCAGGCGTTCGCGCGTCAACATCTCGCGGAAGCCCATCGCGATGGTCGCGCCGGGCTGGGCATCGAGAATATGCCACATCTCCGTCTTGCCGAGGGGGCCGTCCTCGCCATCGTCGGGATGAACCTGAACAGAAAGCCGCTCATTCGTGAAGATCCACTTCACGAGCAGCGGCAGCTCGCGCGGACTCAGAAACCACGCTTCGCCGATCGGCTGGGGCGCGTCCGCGTACCACGGTTCCAAACGGGTGCGGCCCCACACCCTCTCGCGCAGAGAAGGCGTGAGGCGGATGGGCGCTTGCATACTTACGAGTATTCGACGATGAACTGGTGCAGGCGGTCGAGCCCGCGCTCCAGGTCCACCATCGAAGCTGCGTAAGAAATGCGAATGTGCTGGTCGGTACCGAAGGCCTCGCCAGGTACCGCGGCGACGTTGGCTTCGGCCAGCAATTTCTCGGCGAACTGCAGCGTATTGGTGATGCCGTTGTTGAAGGCCACGGACACGTTCGGATACACGTAGAACGCGCCCTGCGGCAGGTTGCACGTAACGCCGGGAATCTGGCGCAGACGATTCACCACGAAATCGCGCCGCTTGCGGTATTCCGCGAGCATGATGGCCACCGAATCCTGCGGGCCGCGCACAGCTTCCACCGCCCCCTTCTGCGCAATCGAAGTGGGGTTGGAAGTGGAGTGGCTTTGCAGTTTGGTCATGGCCTGCACGATGGGCGCGGGCACCAGGCCAAACCCGATGCGCCAGCCGGTCATGGCGTAGGTCTTCGACAGCGAACCGGCTACCAGCACGGTGTCCTTCGCGCCCGGCATAGAGGCAATGGAGAAACGCTCGCTGTCATAAAGGAAGTGGCAGTAGCACTCGTCGGTCATCAGGTAGATGCCGCGCTCGGAGGTCAGTTTGAAGATCTTCTCGAACTCCGCGCGATCCACCAGGGCGCCGCTCGGGTTGGCGGGCGAGTTGATAATCACCATGCGCGTGCGCGCGGTCAGGTGCGGTTCCAGCATGGCCGCGGTAAGCGCGAAACCCGCTGCTTCGTCGGTCTTGACGAACACGCACTTGCCGCCCGCGTAGTTGACCACGTCCGCGTACGTAACCCAATAGGGCACCGGGATGATGACTTCGTCGCCGGGATTTACCAGCGCCTGCGTGAGATTAAAAATGACGTGTTTGCCGCCCACGGTGATCATGCACTCATTCGGCTTGTAGGCGGTTCCGAAATCCTGCGTGTGGCGCTCGCAGATGGCTTTCTTCAGTTCGAGGGTGCCGCCCGCGGCGGTGTACTTGGTGAAATTCTGTTCGAGGGCGCGAATCGCGGCCTGTTTAATGTTGTCGGGCGTGGGAAAATCCGGTTCTCCGGCGCCGAAATCGACTACGTCCACACCTTCGCTGCGAAGCCGGTCTGCTTCGGCTGACACCTTCATCGTGGATGACACACTGATGGAGGAGATGCGTTCCGCGATTGGGTTGATTGCTGCTTGCATGTAGCTTAGGATGCTCCCTTGAGTTTTTGTTTCGATAAACGGGCGTGCAGCCGCGCTTCAACCGCCGGCGGCACCAGCCCGCTAATGCTCCCGCCCAGACTGAAAACTTCTTTCACCAGCCGGGAACTGATGAAGGAATAGGCCTCGTGCGCCATCATGAATACGGTCTCAATTTCAGGGGCGAGCCGCCGGTTCATGAGCGCCATTTGTAATTCGTACTCGTAATCCGAAATCGCTCGAATCCCACGCAGCAGGACGGTAGCCCCGCGGGCGGCGGCGTGTTCCACCAGGAGCCCGTCGAAAGCATCGACTTCCACATTCGGGTAGACGTGCAGCACCTCGCTCAACATTTCCTTTCGCTCTTCTACCGAGAAGAGCGATTGTTTGGCGTCGTTTCGCAGTACGGAAACGATTAGCCGGTCAAACATTCGCGAGCCGCGTTCCACAAGATCGAGATGCCCGTGCGTAATGGGGTCGAACGATCCCGGGTAAATGGCGATGACGTGAGCAGGCTTTCGCGACAAGGCGTTGGGTCCTGGAATTGACGATCTCTTTATTCTAACGAAAAACCAAACTTTGCCGGGAAATGGGTCTTTTCTCAGTGCCGGGACGGAGCGCGCGTCGTTCCTTTTCGCGTCTGTGAGCTCACATAAGGCTCCGTGTGCCATTTGGCGCGGCGGCCGCATCCGCATACAATCGAGTTCAGACCACGTGATACCAAGAAAAATCTTAGTTACCGGAGGGGCCGGGTATATCGGCTCTCATACTGTACGGCTGCTGCTGAAGCAGGGCCACGACGTCGCGGTGGTGGATAACCTCTCCAAAGGCTATCGCCACAACGTGCCGGAAGGCCGCCTGAACGTTCTGGACCTGCACGACACGCCGGCGCTCGCCAAACTGATGAAGGCCGAACGGTTCGATGCGGTGATTCATTTTGCGGCCTTCATCGCGGTGGGCGAATCCATGCGCGAACCGGCAAAATACTTCACCAACAACGTCGCCGGAACGCTTTCCCTGCTCGACGCGATGGTGCAAGCAGGCGTGAAGCACATTGTATTCTCGTCCACCGCGGCGGTGTACGGCAACCCGCATGCGTCGCCGATTCTGGAAGACTTCCCCATTCAGGCCGTGAATCCGTACGGCGAATCGAAAGTCATGGTCGAGACGATGCTCCGCTGGTTCGACCAGATCCCTTCCCTCACCAGCGTCTGCCTGCGCTACTTCAACGCGTCCGGCGCCGATCCCGATGCCGTCCTCGGCGAAGAGCATGAGCCCGAGACGCACCTGATTCCCCTGGTGTTGCGCGCCGTCAAATCCGGGAAGCCGGTTACGGTGTTCGGTGACGACTACCCCACGCCGGACGGCACCTGCATCCGCGACTACATTCACGTGAACGATCTCGCGCAGGCGCACATTCTGGCCGTGGAATACCTGCTGAAGGGCGGTGCCAGCGATCAATTCAATGTCGGTACGGGCAGCGGCAGCAGCGTGCTGGAGATGATTCGCGCCGTGGAGCAGGTGACCGGGCGAAGCGTTCCCTACACCGTCGGGCCGCGCCGGGAAGGCGATCCGCCGGCATTGGTGGCAAGCAGTCAAAAATTGCGCGAGCGTTTGGGATGGGCACCGCAGTACGGCGATCTGCAAACCATCGTCGAGCACGCCTGGAAATTCGCCAACAAGGTGGGATAAGCCTCCTGGCTTGTCCGCCCGAGCGACGCTCGGACTTACTCTACAACGGTGGGAAGGACGATCGTCTTTCGTCGTCCGTCCAGCTTCGAAGCACGAACAGGCCACAGAAAACGATGGCCTGTTCCACCCACGCCGCAAAAGACGGCACCATGTAAGCGCCGCCTCGCAAATGTGGCGCAAGGCAGAGTCCGGCAGAGCCATGTGCCACAAAGTCCCAGGGCCTGGCGCAGTTCGGAGGCTAGCCTCCGGCCGGCACCAGATTCGCCACGGGCGTTTCGCCGGAGTACTGCTCCAGCAGCCACGTCATGTCATGGCGCAGCATTCAACACGTCCGCGTAATAGCGCTCGTATTGCGGAATGATGCGATCGGTGCAGAAACGCTCGCTGGCATTCCAGCGCCCGGCCTTCGCCATGCGCCAGTGGACCTGGTCATCACGCAGCAGTTCGACCACGCGCGCCGCCTGCGCGTCGACATCGCCCACCGCCTCGAGGAAACCATCTTCGCCATGCGTGATCAACTCGGGTACCCCGCCCACCCGCGTGGCCACCGGCACCACGCCGCAGGCCATCGCTTCCAGGGCCGCGAGCCCGAACGACTCCATTTCGCTCGGCATCAACAACACATGCGCCAGGGGAATCAGCCGCTCCACGTGATTCTGCTTGCCCAGAAACAGCACGTGCTGCTCCACCTTCAGTTGACGCGCCAGATGCTCGGCCGGCCCGCGTTCGGGACCGTCGCCCGCCATGAGCAGCCGCGCCGGGACACTTTTGCGCACCTCGGCGAGGATCCGTATACAATCCAGCACTCGCTTGACCGGCCGGAAGTTGGATAGGTGGATCAGCAATTTCTCGCCCTTCGGCGCATAGGCTGCGGCACCCGTTTTTTCGTTGTCCGGATGATACAGGTCGCAGTTCACGAAATTATGGATCACGCGAATTTCGTTCGGCACGCCGAACGTTTCCACCGTCTGCGAGCGTAGATTCTCGCTGATCGAAGTGATTCCGTCGGATTTCTCGATCGAGAACTTGGTGATGCCGAAGTACGAGGGGTCCACGCCCACCAGCGTAATATCCGTGCCGTGCAGCGTGGTGATGTAGGGCAGGCGACGCGTCGACGCCATCATCTGCTGCGCCAGCATGGCGGCGATGGAATGCGGAATTGCGTAGTGCACGTGCAGAATATCAAGGTTGTAGCTCTCCGCCACTTCCGCCATGCGTCCGGCCAGCGCCAGGCAATACGGCGGGTATTGGAACAGCGGGTAATTGGATACCTCCACCTCGTGATAATGGATCCGCGGCGTCTCCGGGTCCAGGCGGATCGGGTTCGCGTAGGTGATGAAATGGACCTCATGGCCGCGCGCGGCCAATTCCATGCCGAGTTCGGTGGCGACGATGCCGCTGCCGCCGTAGGTCGGGTAGCAAGTAATGCCGACGTTCACTTGGCCAGCGTAGCAAAGCCGATCTGGCCGTGCAGATTTTCGTCGGGCGACGCGACATCGCCGCCGCCGAACCACACCAGAATGCGGTCGCCGTCCACCACCACGCTGGGGTCGCAGATCACTTTGGAATTCCACGGCTGATCGCCGCGATAGCGCACGCCGACCTTGCTCCAGCGCACGCCGTCGGTGGAACGCGCCAGGCGGAGATAACGGTTCTCGCTGAAATCGCGGACCGTGTAGAGCATCCAGTAAAAGCCGTGCGATTGCCAGACCGCCGGTTCGCCGATGCCGCGCTCGTCTTCGTCCATATCGACGATCGGATTGGCGCGCAGCTTTTCCCAATGCACGCCGTCGTCGCTGCGCGCCGCGCCGATACGCTGGCGCACGGCGCGGTCCTGCCCCAGGTAGTACATATAGAAGCGCCCGCCCACCTCGACAACGTAAGGGTCGGCAACCGCGCGCTCGTCCCACGCCCCGGAGGGCCCGGTGTCGAGCACGGGTGCTGGTTCTTTGCGCCACACGCGCGCGTCCGGAGATTGAGCCAGAGCTATGCGAAGACGATCCTTCGTCCCGGTTTCGTACCAATACCAGAACTGGTTGTTCCGGCGAAGGGCGCTGCCATTGGCCGCAATGTAGCTGCCCGCGGGCGCGTGCAACACAATTCCCTGAGGCTGCCAGTGGACGCCGTCCTGCGTGATGGCCAGCGCCGTGTGCCACTGTCCGTCGTACACGGAGTAGAGATTCATGTTTGCGGCCACCGACGGATTCAAAGCGTCATGAAACTCGCCTCGCGTGAGCACGGGGTCGGGTTGGGCCAGAAAGCGAAATACCAACGACGTGTCCCCGCCGGGCGCCGCCGGCAATGTGAAGCTGGCGTAGCGGCCGCAGGAAGAAAGCAGAATGGCGGCCGATAAACACAGATGAACGCGGATGAGATAGAACACCTGTGTTGATCGGCGTTTATCGGCGTTCATCGGCGGCCATAATCCGTTCTTAAAGTGGAATCCGGAACCTGATGCCCGATCCACGCCCGGGCTTGGATTCCAGCAGCAGGTCGGCATTCAAGCTGCGCGCCCGCCGCTTCAAACTTGCCGGACCCAGGCGCAGCAGTTCCAGCTCTTCGAGCGAATACGCGCCCGCAAAACCGAAGCCGTGCCCGTTGTCGTCCACCGAAATCTCCAGCCCGCGATCCGTCTTCTCCATGGCCACCGCCACGCGAGTGGCCCCCGCATGCTTCTGCACATTGTGCAGCGCCTCGCGAACCATCTGGAGGACTTCCAGCGTCATTTCCGAGGGCAGGCCGACCGGCGAGGTGGTGCCAATGAAGGTGACCGGAATGCCGCTCTCCTTTTGGAAACTCTCGGCCGCGCGCCGCGCCGTGGCCACCAGGTTCGCGCCGTCCACGTCCACTGGGCGCATCGAATGCAGGAAGGTGCGCAGATCGCGCACCTGCGATTGCGCCAGTGATTGCAGCTGTTTGAGGTCGGCCATCCCGGCGTTGAGATCGCGCTCCATCACTTTGCGCAGAATCTCCAGCCTCATCTGCAGGCTGATGAAACTTTGCAGCGGGCCATCGTGAAAATCGCTCGCTATGCGTACGCGCTCCAGTTCGCGCGCCTTGTCGGCGGCCTTCTCCGCATCGGCCGCCTTCTCGCGCAGGCGCTCGACCTCCGTCTGCAGTTGCCGCTTGCTGACCGCAAAGGCGCACGCGACTACCCCGGATACGATCACGGTGCGCTCCAGCGGCGCGCCGCGCTCCGGCAGCACCGCGCAGAACAGCGTGCACACCGCGACGATCACCACCACTTCCACGGTACTGTAAAAGGTCAGCGCCTCGCCCAGCAGGAAAAGGTAGAACGCGCTCGCCAGCCACAGCATATGATCCATGCCGTAGCTCGCCATGATCAGGAAGAATACCGTGTCGCCGAACAGAGCCAGCAGTCCCAACATGCCGGTAAAGCTCTTGCCCCGCAGGGCCACCACGGTCGCGTAGACCAGGTAAGCCGCCATCACGCCATAGTAGACGGGCGCCGGCGTGCCGCCCGATGGCGGCGTCAGGAAGTAAGTAGCTGCAGGAGCGCAGGCCGCCAATGCGACTCGTATCCAGCCAACATAACGTGGCCACGCTGATTGTGGCGTCAACAGCACGTTCTATTTTCGATAGAGGTAGAGGGTATGGCTGCGGCCTTCGCCGTCGTCGGCAATATTCTCAACCTTTTCCGGCGTCCAGTTCTTAAAATCGAAATCCTTGGCGACGATGCGCGCGCCCTTCTTCAACTGGCGGTCCAGCAAGGGCTGCACCTTGTTGTTGACCGCGTCGGGCAGCAGGTATACCGTCACCAGGTCCGCCGAGCTGTAGTTCTGCTTCAGCAGGTCGCCGTTGAAGATGTGGGCGTTTTTGTCGAGCCCCAGTTTCAGGATCCTGGCACTGCTCTGCTTGACGAGATCTTTATCAAGTTCGATGCCAATGGCTTCGGCGTGGAACTTCTGCGCAGCCACAATCACGATGCGTCCGTCGCCGCTGCCTAGGTCGTACATCTTCTCGCCAGCCTTCAGGCCGCCCAGTTGCAGCATCTTGTCGACGATCGTTTCCGGCGTGGGATAGTAGGGGGCGAGTTTTTCCGTATCCCCGCTCTGCGCGCACAAAGTTGCGCAGCCCAGCGCCAGCAGGCACAGTGCTCTTTGCATCTTACTCAATCCTACCCTAATCGCTCCGGGCGGCAACCGAAATTCCCATTTTTCCACAGAGCGGTGGAAAACCCTGTGGATAAGGGGTCGTAAAACTTCGTAAGCGTGTGCTCTGTGATGATTGAGTCACATTCTGCACTCGCATACAGCAGAAACGGCATTAAACGCCTAAGTTCCGAAAATCAAAGCGCTTTCTGCGAGTGAAAAAACTGCCTGCCCGCAACTTTGCGCATTATTCCATACCTGTCCGCAGACCGCTTGCTAGACCCACACCTTGACCAGTGGCATGCCCTTCTTGCACAGTTCGCAATTCGCCGCGTTGGCGTAATACCGGGCGTCCAGTTTCGCCAGGTAATAGAGCGGCAGATTGCCGAAGTCGAACGTGTCCGGAGTCGGCTGATAAATCACCACGGCCAGCCCGACCACAGTCGCGCCGCGCGATTCCAGCAGGCGCTTCATTTCGCTCAGCTTCTTTCCAGTGCGCAGGATGTCGTCAACCAGCACCACCTGCTCGCCGGGGTGCTGCTCCAGAAACTGGCGGAAGTGCAGCGCCTCGGCATCGTGCTCGCGTTCGGCCCAGTAAACCTGCTTGGCGCGCAACGCCTCGGTGACGCCGTAGGCGACGGGCAATCCGCCGGTCATCGGAGTGACAATCGACAACTCCGGCACGATGGCCCGAATTTCCGGGTTGTCCCGCAGCAGACGGCTCAACCCCACACTCAGCATGCGCTGGTGCTGGTAGTAGCGCATGGCCAGCGGGACCTGCAGGTACTCGTTAGAGTGCAGTCCGCTGGGATATTCGAAATGGCCGTCGCGCAGAGCGCCGGTCTCCCGCAGTACCGCTACCACTTCATCTTGCGTCGGAACAATGTGCATGCGTCTCTCTCCGCCCCTGGTCAGGGCTCAATGCGCCCCGCGGCCGGTCAGCACGCGGGGAATGGTCTGCAACAGAATTTTCCAGTCTAACGCCAGGGACCAGTTGTCGATGTACTGCATATCCATCTTCATCCAGGTCTCGAAATCGACGTTGTCGCGCCCGGAAATCGCCCACAGGCAGGTCAGGCCGGGGCGCATGCGCAGGCGGCGCCGCTGCCATCTCTTATATTGTTCGACCTCGCCCGGCACGGCGGGTCTCGGGCCCACCAGCGACATGTCGCCCCGGAAGACATTCCACAGCTGCGGCCACTCGTCGATCGAGAACTTACGCAGGTAACGGCCGATCGGAGTCAGGCGGGGATCGCCCGGAATCTTGAAGGCAGTCCCCCGTACGTTGAGGTGCTCGAAATCTTTTTTCAATTCCTCGGCGTTCTCCACCATGGAACGGAACTTATAAAAGAGGAAAAGGCGGCCGTTCAAGCCGCAGCGCACCTGGCGGAAGACCGCGGGTCCGGGGGAAGTGAGGCGGATCAGCAGCGTGATCGCCACCATGAGAGGCGAGAGCACGATCAGGCCGGCGGCGGCTACCAGGACGTCGGTGACGCGCTTGAGCAGCAGGCGGATCTCGTCGTACGGGGCGGCGGAGAAGGTGAGCAACGGGGTTTCGCCGAACCGGTCCAGGGAAACGGAGCTGTTGACGTGGGGGAAAAAGTCCACGGCGACCCGCGTACGCACGCCTTCCTCGTCGCACATGAGAAAAACTTCTTCCAGTTCCGAAAGGCTTTCGCTGGCCACCGCGAAGATGACTTCATCCACCACGTGCTGCCGCAGAATCGATGGCAGATCGCCAATCGGCAACACCTTATAATGGGCGCGCAGCTGGATTTCGCCGGGTGCGCCGGGCTGCTCGGCGAGAAAGCCGCGCAGGCGGATGCCATATTCGCTCGATTTTTCGAGTCCGCGCGCCATGCGGATGGCACGCTCGCCGGTGCCCACAACCATCACGTAGTGGGGCGCTGCGAATTCGCGCCGGATCACTCCCACCACCCGCCCCGCGGTCAGGCGGAACAATACCAGCAGCACCCACGCATAGCAGGAGAACAGGACCAGGAAGAAGCGGCTCAAGTCCAGGCGAAACACGTACTCAAAGACCACAAGGCTGAGCGCCGCGTAGAAGCACTGACGCGCGGCATCGCGCAGAATCACGCGTGGGTTACCGATGTCGAGCTTCTCGTACACCGCCAGCCAGAGTCCCATGGCGACCCAGGATGCCAGCGCGAACGAGAGCACCAGCGCCTTGCCCTCCACCGTCAGGTAGAATAAACGCTCGAGATGCAGCAGGACACGGGTCTGGTAAGCCGCCTCGAACGCCAGTGTGGTCAACAGGACGTCGGACAGTCCAAACAAAACACGGGCTTTACGGTGTCGCCCAAACATCCGGATTCAGCATATCATGCGGCATCACGCTGCCACGCAGCGTGATGAGTGGTCAGTTCCAGTTATCAGTTATCAGTGATCAGTTATCAGTCTTCAGCCTTGGATCTCTGGGGCCACGTGGCCAGCCGAGAGCCGCTGGCTGAAAGGTCGCAGTTTACTCAACCGCGCTCCGGCGCGTGGCGAGCCTGACAACTGACGACTGATAACTGATTACTTCTTACGCCGCGTCCGGCGTCAGCACTCGCGAGACCGGTTCCGGAGCCGTGCTGCGGGAGAGTGGTTCGCCGGTTAGTTCGAACCGGAACCAGCGCGCCAACTCCGTGTCGAGCACCCGGCGGCGGTCCATGATCTGCCGGCGGCGCTCCCAGGCGGCGTTCCAGTGCCGCGCCAGCAAGCCGAACGCGGGCAGGGAGCGGGGTTCGATCAGCAGGCACCCGGCGATGACCATCAGGTCGCGCGCCGTCATCGGCAGCCAGCATTGTCGGTATAGGCCCGGCGTCGCATTCTTAATGCGCATCAGAAAGCGATTTTTCACCGAATGCATGTTGATGGCGGGAGTGATGGATTTGCGATCCCCTGGCACTACGGTGCGAACGTGCCAGCCCACCGCCTCGGGCGTGTAAATACAACGCCAGCCAAGCAGTTGCGCGCGCCAGGCGAGGTCAGCATCTTCCCGGTAGGCGAAGAAATCGGGGTCGAAGAACTCGCCATCGATCGAGATATCGTCGATCATGGCGCGTCGGTAGAGAGCCGCCGCCGCGCAGGCCCCGAATACGTATTCCACCTCGTTGTAGGCGCCGTCGTCCGGTTGGTGCCAGCCCCGGTCAAAGTGCCGCATCGTGGGGGTGAAAAACAGGCCGGTAGAATCGATTCGTGCTTCCGCCAGCCGCTGGAACCCCGCACCGATCGAGAGCAGTTTGCCGCAAATCGACCCCGCGCCGGGATCCAGTTCCGCGGCGTCGAGCAGGCGCCGCACGAAATCCGGCTCCATCAGCAGGTCCGGGTTCAGCGTAAGTGCCCAATCCGCCCGGTTACTGACCAACCCCTGGTTCTGGGCCGCTGCAAACCCGATATTCCGCTCATTCCAAATGACTTGGATGCGCTCCCCGAACTCCTTGAGGATGTTTGCCGTGTCGTCTTGTGACGCGTTATCCACCACCACCACGAGGGGTTTGATGCCGGTCTGTGCTAGGGCGGCATGCACACAGCGCCTGATGTAACGGCTGCTGTTGTAGGTGACTATGGAAATGCATACGGTGGGTTCCGTCATTCTTCAATCCAAAGACCTTTGGAGGGGCGTTCCAACTACACTGATTTCAATGGCCGCGAATTTTTCTTTTTTATTTATCTCTCAAGGGTGTAGTTGAAAACATTTCCTCCGGGTCTTTGCTGGTGAGGGAATGTCGTCATTCGCGTCCGACGAACAATTCGTGGGTTTGATACGCCAGGAACAAACCGGTACCGCTCTTCAGGAACAGGTGTCTCGTCTGTTCGAAGAAGCGCGGGAGGACATTTACCGCTATTTGTTGACCTTGGGTTTGTATCCGCCGCAAGCGCAGGAAGCCACGCAGGAAGTCTTTCTGCGGCTGTATACTACTCTGCGCAAAGGGGAAGACATTCAGAATCCGCGCGCCTGGATCTTTCGCGTGGCGCACAATCTGGGTCTGAAAATCCGCGCGCGGCAACACTCCGAGGAGCCTTTCAACCCGGAACTCCGGGATGCCGGACCGGCTTTGTTGGACACCCCGGAAAGCGAACTGTTGGAGCGGGAGCGCATGAAGCGCTTTCATTCGGCGGTAACCGGACTGAGCGAGCAGCAGCGCCGCGTCCTGTTTCTGCGCATGGAAGGCCTGCGTTATCCGGAAATTGCGGCGGCGCTCGGAATCAGCGCCAGTGCCGTGGGGGAATTTCTGCGCCGTGCCATGCTGCGGCTCAAGAAGGTGCGCGATGAGTAAACTCGATCTGCGCCACCCCGAACAGGGCACCCTGCTGCTTTACGTTGATGGTGAACTGCCCGGCCGCAAGGCCCGCCAAGTGAAATCTCACCTCGACGCTTGCTGGCAGTGCCGCGCCGAAGTCGAAGATTTACAAGGAATTATTACTGAGTGCGTGAAGTACCGGAAGGATGTGCTTGCTCCCCTGATGCCGTTCCCGCCGGCGGAATGGGGCAGCCTGAATTTCGAATTGGTGGAAGCAGAACTGGCCTCACAGTCTCTGGTGGTCCGGTTGGCGCGGCTCTTCTCCCCGCGTCAGTCGGGCATGCGTTGGGCGCTGTCGGGCGCTCTCGCAGTGGCCCTCTGCTTCGTGCTGGTATGGCAACTTCACGAAACTCCGCGTGTGGAAGCGGCCGCTCTGCTGCAACGTGCAGTATCGGCCGCCGTGAAGAGTAGCGCCACGCGCCCGAATCACAAACGCCTGCGCATCACCTCCCGTACCGGCCAGGTTACCCGCGTGCTGGGGGCCGCCTACAAGCCGAAGCCGCAGGAAGTCGAATTCGCCCGCCTTTTCGAGGCTGCCCATTACGATTGGAACGATCCGCTGAGCGCGCAGTCCTACACCGCCTGGCGTGGTCAGTTGGCCCACTTCGAGGACGCCGTTGCGTCCCAGCCGAATTCGTACGATATCAAGACCACCACGCAGGAAAGCGAACTGGTGAGCGCCACTCTAAAACTGCGCAGCACCGATCTGGAGCCGCTCGAAGGCCGCTTCGAATTTCGCAATCACGATTGGGTGGAACTGACGGAATTGGTCGACCAGCAAACTTATCCCGCAAGCACAGTAGCTGGAACCACCGGCGGCATGCCTCGCCAACCTGGCGTGCCGCCGGGTCCTTTGACGGCCTCCCCTGAAACGCCCGCAACTCCGGATTTTTCCGAAGAGCTCCAGGTTGTGTCCGTACTCCACAGCATGGGCGCCGATTTGGGTGACGATCTGGAAATTACGCGCGACGGCAGCGAAGTGCTGGTGGCTGGCACCGGAATCCCGCCCCAGCGGCAGCAGCAGTTGCATGCCGCGCTCGACCGCCTGCCCCATGTGGTGGTGCGGTTTAACGAATCCGTTTTCCCCGCAAGCGCCACGCCGGCCCCTTCCGAGCCGGCGACTCGTGATGCGGCCGGCACCGAAAAATCCACTCAGGCGGCGCGAATTGAAGAACGCCTCGGTGGCCGGCCGCAATTCGAGCGCTTCAGCAGTTCGGTATTAGATTGGACCGATTTGGCGATGACGCGCGCCTATGCGCTGCGCCGCCTGGCCCAACAGTTCCCGCTCGAAGCCGAGAATCAGATGTCGGCCGATGACCGCCGCACCCTGCGCAAACTAGCCCACGAGCATCTGGCCGCCTTTCAAAAGGAAGCGCATCGCATCGCCAACACCGTAAACCCCGTCCTGTCCGGCATGGGCGTGAGCGCCGCAAGGTCAGATTCCCAGCCCGAGCCCGCCACCTGGCAGGCTGCCTCGGAAGACCTTCTGTCCAGCGCCAGTCGCGCCGAAAAGTCGATCGCGGTCACCCTCGGGATGGCCTCCATGGACAGCGCCCAAACCAATTCCTCGGCTCAGTTGCTCACCGCTCTCGCGCAGCAGACCGCCCGCGCCGAGCAGTGCCGCCGCCTCCTCGACAAGTAGCCTACCCGCCACCCTCCGAGACCTCCCGCGAAGTGCCACTCCACGCACTTGCCGGATGGATCGGGAAATCCACCGAATGAATGTCGTACGATTGTGCAGTAGGCCGCCGAATGAACTCCGGGCCCCTGATTGCCATAGTACTCGCATCCCTGGTCTGTGGTTCTCCGGTCTGGGGCCAACGCTCCGCCTTCATTTATGGCCGGGTGCTCGACCCCTCGCAGGCCGCGGTACCCGAGGCCGCGGTCACCATCGTCAATCAGGAGAGCGGCTTCCGCCGTGTTACCCAAACCGCTACCGAAGGCGAATATACTGCCGGTGCCCTGGAAGCCGGACTCTATAAGATCACCGTCCGCAAAGATGGCTTCCGCACCATGATCCGCTTCAACGTCAAGGTCGCCAATCTGGAAGGCGCCCAGGTGAATTTCGGACTGAGCGTCGGCGCCGTACAGGAGACCATCACCGTCGAAGGAATCGCGCTGGCTCCCGGCCAGGAAGACGGCGCCATCGGCGCGCGGGTCTTCCACGAGGAAATTCAGCGACTGCCCCTGAACGGCCGCGGCGTCCTGGGCATCGTGGAGCTTTCCCCTGGCACCAACGTCACCCCCGCCACACGTGGCGAGTCGGGCCAATTTTCGGCCAACGGACAGCGCCCCAACACCAACTATTTCACGGTGGATGGAGCCAGCGCGAATACAGGGGTGACTGCCGGCGGAATCCCCGCTCAGACCACGGGGGGAGTGCTGCCCGCCATGAGCGCCTTCGGCAGCCTGGATTCCCTGCTCCCCATCGAAGCCGTGGACGAGTTGCGCGTGCAAACCTCCACTTCGCTGACCGACATTGGGAGGCTGCCCGGTGCCAACGTGGCGCTAACCAGCCGCTCCGGCAGCAATGAACTGCACGGTTCGGCGGTGTACCGCTTCCGCCATGAACTACTGGCCGCCAATGACTGGTTCGCCAACGTTTCGGGCGAGCGCCGCGGCCCCCTCCGCCTGCACGACGTCGCGCCGTCCCTCGGTGGGCCTATCCGCCGCAATCACACCTTCTTCTTTCTGGCCTACCAGCATATGAACCTGCGCGGATCATACGTGTCGCGCCAGCCCGTGCCCTCCGACGCGGCTCGAGTCGCCGCTCCCTTCTGGGTGCAGCCCGCTCTCGACCTCTACCCGTTGTCGAACGGTCCCTCTCTGGGCAGCGGACTTGCCGCCTGGAACGGCCGGAACGTGCGCCCTTCCCAACTGGATAGCGGCCTGGCACGCGTCGATCATGCCATCGGCTCTCGTGCCACATTTTTTGCCCGCTACAACGATTCGCCCTCCTTCAACGAATTTGGCAGCACGCAGATCAACCGCCTCGACCTGCGTTTCCAAAGCCTCACGCTCGGCCTCAACCTGCGCCCCTCGGCGCGATGGACCGTAGACATGCGGGGCAACGAATCGTTCGCCCAAGCCGAATCCAGTTGGGCGCGCGCCGGGCAGGCCAGTTCCTCCGGCTGCGATCTCGAGCCCATGACGTCGTATCTGTTTCCCGCCGGCGGGACTTGCAACGCTCTGGTACGCTTCTCCATCGGCGGCGTGGGCCAGGTGGTGACAGGGCACGAAGGCACGCGCCGTCAGCGGCAGTTTCAACTCGTCGAATCCAACACCTGGAAGGCCGGCGGGCACACACTCCGCTTCGGGGCCGACCACCGCCGCATTGTCCCCGTGCGACGCGATGCCACCGGAGTCTACAGCGCCATCGCCGACGACCTCAGTTCCCTGACCGATAAGCGAAATCTATGGCTCGGCACTTCGGACGCCGTCCATTCCGAGACCGAGGTGAGCGAGCTTTCTCTCTGGGCGCAGGACACCTGGCAGATCTCCCCGCGCATCACCATCACTCCGGGACTGCGCTGGGAACTCAACCCCTCGCCCGATGCCTCGGCCTCCACTTTTTTTCTCAACCCCGACACCGGCACATTCTTCGACCGCAATAGCCGCTCTCTGTGGAACGTCTCTTACCGCAATTTTGCGCCGCGCCTGGGCGCCGCATGGCGTGTCCGCAAGAATGGAGGCACGGTGGTTCGCGCCGGAGGCGGCATCTTCTACGATTCCAGTCTCAGCATCGCCACCGACCTGATCAATAGCGGTCCCTTCAATATCACGAAGTTCACCAACGGCATTCACGGCTTCGTCTCTTCGCTGCTGAGTTACGCCTTTTCGCCCGATCTTGAACTCCCGCGCCTGGCCCAATGGAGCTTCACGCTCGATCAGGCGCTAGGCGAACGCGATTTTCTTTCCGCCGGCTATGTCGGCTCCATCGGACGGCGCCTGATTCGACGCGAGGTGGGCGGGCCGGGCAATACCGAAACGGCGCTGTTCGCCCTGACCACCAATCACGGGAGGTCTGCCTATCACGGACTCCAGGTGCAATATCGCCGCCGCGTCATGCACGGGCTGCAGGCGCTGGCCTCCTACTCCTGGGCGCATTCGCTGGACAACGATTCGAGTGATGCCTCCCTGATGTGGGCGGGAGCGGGAGCCAGCCTGTCGCGCGATTGGGGCGCCAGCGATTTCGACCTGCGCCACTCGGTCACCGCCACGCTCACTTATGACCTTCCCTCGCCCTCATCCGCGAGCGGGGCACGCTGGCTGGGGAACTGGGCCGTCGATTCGCTGGTTCGCGCGCGCAACGGCTTCCCCATCTCGGTGCTGCTCAACGAGCAGTATCAGGGCATCACGTTCGCCAATGCGTTCCGCCCCAGCCAGTTGCTCAATCAGCCGGTGTGGTTCGACGATGCCTCGGCGCCCGGAGGCAAGCGGCTGAATCGCGCGGCCTTCTTCGCCGCGCCCGCGGGCACACAGGGAACGTTAGGCCGCAATTCGATTCCAGGCTTCTCCATGGGACAGGTGGATCTAGCGCTGCGCCGAGAATTCCGGATCAGGGACTCCAAGGCGCTCCAGTTCCGCTTCGAAGCGTTCAACGTCTTGAATCAGGCGAATTTCGCCGACCCGGTAAAATATCTCAGCAGTTCGGTCTTCGGCCAGTCCACTTCGATGTTGAATCTCATGTTAGGCACCGGCAGTCCGGGCAGCGGCCTCTCGCCCATCATTCAGTCCGGAGGCCCGCGCTCCATGCAGGTCACGCTCCGCTTCCGCTTCTGAACAAGCTTTCAGCGAAAAGCTTTCAGCGAAAAGCTTTCAGCGATCAGCGATCAGCATTCAGCATTCAGCGAGCAGCTATCAGCATTCAGCAATCAGCATTCAGCAATCAGCTCTACCGGCCGCTGCGCGGCCGGCGGCGTCACTCGTGGCTGCGTGCCCCCGGGGCCGCTGTGACTGATCCGTGGCCGAAACCGAAGGCCAAGCTGAAAGCCGAGAACTGGCCTGTGACCACAGCCGCGAGAATGGGTTCACCCGGACAGGCCGCTCTCCGCTTGGCAAGCACGATACTGCTGCCTTGCACAAAGGTCACCAGTCTATACAATCCGGCGACGCCGGAGGCGGGGCTGAAAGCTGAGCGCTGAAAGCTAATCGCTGAAAGCCACCCGCTGACCTTCAACGGAAAAAGGCCGGCTCCCCTCCGAAGAGGAAGGCCGGCCCTGTCGAATGCCGCGTCAAATTAGAAATTCAGCTTGAGAGCCAACTGCATCTGGCGCGGGGTGTTGGCCTGATCGCCGGCCGTCTGGCTCAGTAAGCCGAACGTCTGCGACTGAATCGTGAGCGAGCCCTGCCCGAAGCGGACCCGGTTGAACGCGTTGAACATTTCGGCGCGGAGATCCACGCGCAGCCGTTCGTGCAGCGCGAACGTTTTGGACAGCGAGAAGTTCTCGGTGTAGTTCGGGTAGGCCCGGAACTTCGGATTGTACCGGGTCATGTTGCCGAAGGTATTGGCCGGCTGTGCCGGGAAGAAGCTGGCTGGCTGGATGGTGCGGTCCACGGCGGGATCGAAACTGCCGCCCTTCGTAGCGGGCTGCCAGTTGTCGAAGGTGTTGATGATCGGCCGCAGGCCACCGCCGAACAGCGGCAGGCTGTTGGTGGTGCCCAGACCATTCGGCGTGCCGGAAGAGTAGGTCGCCACGCCCGATACGCGCCATCCGCCAATCACGTAATTCAGCGGACCGCTGACGCCGAGCCGTTTGCCCTTGCCGATGGGCAGTTCCCAAACGCCGCTGAACTTCAGGTTGTGGGTGACGTCATACTGGCCGATGGATTTTTCCAGCCCGCGGTTGTACGGATCCATTGCGGCGCCGCCCGGCCAGTAGCCGTCGGCATCGGTAAGAATCTTGGAGAAGACATACGAGGTCAGGAATTGAATCCCGTTCGAGTAGCGCTTCTCCAGGCGCACCATGCCCGCATGATACGCCGAGTGCCCACTATGATCGCCCCCGCCGGCGGCGGTATCGATGTTGCCGAATTGCGGATACGGACGCAGCGCCTGGCGCACCGTGGCTGCCGATCCCCAGAGAGCCGCGAAGCCCGGGAAGGGTTCCTTGATGCCCGCCGCGGCGGCCGTAGGAGAGGTAATACTCGCTGTCAGCACCGCGGCGCCATACTTGGCGAGATAAGACGGGTCCAACGCGTTGTATGCGAGCAAGCCAGCCTGCAGGCGGCTGCCGAGACTTCCGTTGTAGGAAACCTCTGCCACCATGCTGTTGGAAAGCTGCCGCTGGATAGAGAGGTTGAAGCTCTGGTATGCCGGGGGCCGCGTCGCTTCACGGCCCTGGAACCATGGCATCGACCGGCCATTGCCGAACGCCGGGTCGACGAACGGCGGCGGCACATAGGTCGGTCCGCCCTGGTTCACGATAAACCGAGGGAGTACTCCCTGCGTGGTGTCACTCTGGGTGTCGGTGAGCGTGAAGCCCAGGGTGTGGCTCGAGCCGGTCACCGTGGTGATGTTGGCATAGCTAAGGCCGTATGACATGCGGATGACGGTCTTGCTGTGAAGTGTGTAGGCCAACCCGAAGCGCGGGGAAAAGCCCTTAAAGTAGCTATCGGCCAGGCGCCGTGTGCCGACACAACCTTTACAGTCTCCCGCATAGACCAGAATGCCCTTCAGCCCGCCAGCGCCCGGATTCGGCTGCGTCGGATCGAAGTCGCTCCAGGCGTCGTTTTCGCCGGTCGGCGGCAGCGTGGTTTCCCAGCGCATACCCAGATTCAGCATCAGGTTCGGCTTTACGCGCCAGTCGTCCTGGAAGAAACCGGAGAAGGAAGGCCACTGCTGGCCGATGTAGCGTAGCGTATCGATCTGCCGGCTGTTGGCATAGCCCAGCAGCATCGAAGCGATGGAACTGCCGCCGCCGGTGGCGAAGTTGGTATCGATACCGCCACCGGGCAGGGGCCGGGCGGTCTGGTTGGAACTGTAGCCGATGCAGCCCATGATGCACTGGCGGCCGTAGCCGTTGTAGAACGTGCTGAGGTACTGCCCGCCGAACTTAAAGGTATGCCTTCCCTTGATGATCGTGACATCGTCGGCAAACATCTTGATTAGGTTCTCGCTGCCGTTGTTGGCCTGGCCGCCCCAGGCGCTGTAGCCGTTGCCGAATGTGAACTGCACCAGGTTGTCGTCGCAATCGGGCATGTTGAGGACGCAGACCTTGTCCTTCCAGTGGATACCGCTGTTGGCGGTGCTCTGCGGCGGATTGTGGTCCTCTTTCCAATTGTTGCCGCCGCCGTAGAAATGGTTGAAGATGCTGGGGCTGAAGGAGTAGTCCCAGGTGCCGCGGAAGACATCCGAGCGGTAGGAAGCGTCGTTGTAATTCACGAAAAAGCCGGGCAGTCCGGGAGCGCCGTCCGCACTGGGCTTCGCATAGGAGCGGTTATAGCCCCAGTATCCGGAGATCCGGCTCTTGGGGCTGAAGTTGTGATCGCCCTTCACGCTGAGCTTGGTGTTGGGGCGAATCTGCCCACCGGTAGTACGGATGTAATTGTTGGAGACGTAATTGAAAGTGCCCGGTGCCGCTCCCGTATTGGGAAGCGGAGTGGGTCCGGAGCGGAACGCGGCAAGCGCCTTTACCACGGTGGGGTCGAAGAGGGTCTTCGGAATGAGGTTGCCGGCGAATGGCGTGCGGGTGACCACGTTGTTGGCTCCCACCGTCTGGGTGGTCGGATTGTAGATGGGGATCAACGCGCCGCTCTGGTTCACCCAGTTGTGGAAGTCGCCATCGTACATCTCCGCTGTCGGGACCGTGCTGGCGAAACCGGTCGGTCCATCCCAATTGCGGAAGGCTTCATAGCTGAAGTAGAAGAAGGTGCGGTTCTTCCCGTTGTAGATTTTGGGTATCCATACGGGGGATCCCAAAGAGGCGCCGAAATCATGCTGCTTATATTTGGAGCGGGCGATGCCGCGGCCATTGTTGAAGAAGTTGTTGGCGTCGAATGCTTCGTTGCGCACGAAATCGTAAGCCGTGCCGTGCGGGTCGTTCGTACCGGACTTCGAGGCGAAGCTCATGATGCCGCCGCTTGCCTGTCCATACTCGGCCTTGAAACCGTTGGTATCTACCGTGAACTCGGTCACGGCTTCGACCGACGGCGCATTGACGGCCACCCAGTCGGACTGCAGCGCGCGCGTGGTATTGGCGGTGACGCCATCCAGGCTGGTGCCGTATCCGGCCGCTTGCCCGCCGCCCAGCACAAAGCCACGGACTCCGCCCACGTCCTTTGCTTCGGGCGTAAGATTCGCCAGGTTGAACGGACTGCGCATCGTGCCACCCACAACCAGCGGCAATTCATCGACAAGCTTGTTGTTTACAGTGGTGCTGGTTTTGGCGTTCTCCGTCGAAACCGAAATCGCGTCGGCCGACACTTCGACCGATTGAGTGGCCGCGCCCACCTCGAGTTTGCCGTCCACGCGGACCGTCATCGATGCGTTCAGCACCACGCCGGTGACACTGTGCGCGCGGAAGCCTTCTTTTTCAAACCTTACTGTGTAGCTGCCTACCGGCAATTGCGGCACCGTAAAATCGCCGCTGGTATTGGATGGAAGGGTAAAAACCACGCCCGTATCCGTGTTTGTGAGTGTTACTTTGGCGCCGGGAACGAAGGCGCTCGAAGCATCCTGAACGGTACCGGTGATGGTTCCGCGTTCGGATTGCGCAAATAGAGTGGCAGCGCATACAGTGGCAGCTAGCAAGGCTGCCGCAAATCTGGCTTTCAGGTTCATCACTAAATCTCCCTCAACTTTTTTGCTGTTTGAATTTGTTTACTGAAGATGTGGTTTGGTAGAGGTGCGATTCCGCCGTGGTAGGCGTGATCTGTGTGTGGATGGGTGTGCCGGACAGCGTGATCAGACTGTGGTTACAGCCGATCCGCCGATCTTCACCGCGCACGCGGCGATGCCCATTTCGAGGTGAATGCATCAAGGCACACTACTCGTATCTACGCTGAACCGCCAGTACGGGCTAGCGCACGCTGAGAAAACTGAAATTTCGATTTACCCCATGAGCGAGGTTCCCACAATCAGGAACTGAAAATACTGAGATGGACTATACTACCGGGAAAATCCCGTGTCAATTCAAAATTGCTGTGAGGGAGCGTGAATTGACAAGTGGCGGCGCGGAAGATCGCAAGCCGGCCTGCCGCGGGTGGTTTGCGCTGGAATTTGGGAGGGCGGGTTGGGAGGGTGACGAGAATTGGATGTAGCACCTAAGCGTGATAGACTCAGAGAGGCTCGGGAACGTCCGCCGCGTACCCCAATTGCAAGAAGCGGCAAGGGCGCCCTGAGTTTCTTTCCTAAAGTTCGGGCTGTAGCGAAGCCTGGTATCGCGCTTGCTTGGGGTGCAAGAGGTCCCGAGTTCAAATCTCGGCAGCCCGACCAAATTCCTCTATAACTTACGGATGGTAGTCCGTCTGGATGCGGCGTTCTGGAGTCCAAGTGGAGTCCAAACTCTGACTCCGGCCTGCCACCCGAGGCGATACTATCGCCAACAGTCATTTCTGAATGCCCAAATCCTTTGGGCCTCTCTCCTCCTAATAAAACCCGACAAACCCGACAAATCTGGTTCAAGCTATTGAAAACGTTGAGCAATTGTGTGTCGGGTAGCTCCAAAAACCCGACAACAAACCCGACATATTGCCATTCAAAACCCGACAAATCGCTCAGACGGGATGGGGCCTCTCACAATACTCACAATACTCAGAATTCGAAGTCTGGAGCGGCAGGGGATACTGCCTAAGGGCCATGATCGAGACCTCGCGCGCCGATATCATTGCCGCCCTCGGTGCAAAGAACTCCCACGAAGTGAGCGATTCGATTTGTCTGTTGACGACTGAAATCGGCAACTGGTATTCAGTGGGCAGCATGACTATCTCGCCTGCACCTCCTGAAGTACAGACTTGGCCGATCGATAAGCTCGTTTTCTACGCGCGCAATCCCCGCAAGAACGATGCCGTCGTGGATCGCATGTGCGGAAGCATCCGCGAGTTCGGCTTCAAGATCCCGGTGCTGGCGCGCAGCGACGGCGAGGTAGTCGATGGGCATCTTCGGCTGAAGGCAGCGCGTAAACTCGGCATCGCGGAAATTCCCGTTATCCTCTGCGACGAGTGGACGGACCAGCAGGTGAAGGCTTTCCGGCTTCTGGTTAACCGGTCGGTTACGTGGGCCGCTTGGGACGAGGAGTTGCTCGGATTGGAACTCCAGGATCTCAACGCCGCAGACTTCGACCTCAGCCTCACAGGGTTCAATCCTGGGGAGATCGACGCGCTGCTCGCGATTCCCGACGAGGAACGGGCCAACGATACGCCGCCGGTTGCCGAGAATCCCATGTCCCGGATTGGGGATCTGTGGCTGTGCGGAGATCATCGCGCCCTATGCGGCAATTCCACCAGCGCTGACGATGTAGCTCGGCTGCTCGGTGATCGAAAGCCGACCCTCATGGTCACCGACCCACCCTACGGGATCGAGCTCGACTCCGAATGGCGGGATCGCGCAGGTCTGAACACTGCGCCTGGCCACAAAAGGACTACAGCGAGCAAAGCGGCCGCCAAGGGAAACCTGCAGTATCCAGCCGAAGCCAGCTACATGAAGCACTGGTTTTTAGTGCCACATCGGCGGGCGATCCACCCGGCCGGCGGAGCCATGTGTCGAACATGTTCCTGGTCAGCCGGTGTTGGGTACCGGGTTCCCGCGACTCCACCACGAATTCGTGAAGGCCCTTCGGCTCGTACTTGACGTGCTCACAACGTCGGAACGTTCGATTGCCAGCCCGACGGCTTCGTACAGCGTCCGAGCCTCCAGGTCCCCCGCGTGCTCAATACCTTCCGAATCCCGGAAGGACACCCGACATTGCCTCACGCGAGAAGGATAACAGATGTCGCCTTTTGTTCGCCATATCAGTCCACGAGATCATGCGAGATAGTACGGATACGCGGGATACGCCGGCCGTCCTTGGAAATATGGCCGTCGCGATGCTAAGGCGAAGCTTAGGAGAGCACATTATGAGTTGGATGGATGCGGTGGGCGGGCTTCTCAGTCAGTATGCCGGCGGCAATTTGAACCCTGCGGCAGCGGAAGGTCATTTCGACCAGGTGGCTGCTGCCGCCCCCCAGTCGGCGTTAGGAGGTGCGGTGGCGGATATGTTCCGTTCACACGAAACTCCGCCTTTTCCGCAACTGGCGGGTCAATTATTCGCCAATGCGGATGGAACCCAAAAAGCGAGTGTATTAAATTCACTCCTGTCGAGTGCAGGCCCTACACTCTTGTCACTATTGGGAGGCGCAGGACTGGGGTCGCTGGCCAATATGACTAGGGGCGGCCAGGTGACTCCCGAAGCGGCGCAGGGCATTCCGCCGCAAGTCGTGCAACAGATGGCCGAGCATGCCGAGCGGCGGGATCCATCGATCGTGGACCGCCTCGGGTCGATCTATTCCCAGCACCCCGGACTTATCAAGACTTTAGGTAGCGCAGCACTGGCCGTAACCTTGGCGAAACTTGCCAATCGCCAGCAAGGCTAATCGAGGAGAGAACAAATGCACCTGATCTGGACGCTGTTTATCGGCTTAATTGCCGGCGCATTGGCGAAATTATTGACTCCGGGACGGGATCCTGGAGGGTTTTTCGTGACGATTTGCATCGGTATCGCGGGGTCGCTGTTGGCCACGTTCTTGGGTCGGGCGGCCGGATGGTATGGCCCTGACGCTTCCGCCGGATTCTTGGCGTCTGTGGTCGGCGCCATCCTCTTACTGGCTATCTACCACATGATAATCGGCCGTCGGCGGGTTGTCTGAGACTGAATCCTGTCATCACACTGCGCAAAGGTGGCGGAACGTAGCCCCTTGTTGCGATGGATGAAGGAGCCGGAATTTGACAAGGAGTACCGCGCCGCGCGTCGGGCAGCGTTCGGCCAATGCACCGCGCGATTATAGCAGGGGTCCGTAGCGGCGGCGACCACGCTGTTGAAGATGCTAATCGACCCCGGTGTCTATCGATCGCCGAAACGCTACGGCTCGTGCGCCAGCGTGATCGCGAACGGGCCTGCGCGGCGAGCTAATCGCTACCGATATTCCTTCTTAACGCCGCCACCGGCGCGATTGGCGGATCTCGGCCATCTCCGAGTCGCCACCCAGACAACATTGCTAAACGCTGCGCCGTTACTCAGCAGCTAGCCGCCAAAAACGCTCCAGCCCGGTCCGTTGACTGGCATATGACCCCCGGAATATAATGCTCGCAGCTTGAGGATCATTTAGGTCATAGTTTTCGTGGGGAGGTAACTCGTGAACGAATCCGTACGGCATAGCAGCGAACTGAGAAGCACCGAACACCTGGTCGGCGGTTCCTTTGAATTTGGCGGGAACAAACTGTCCTTGAACGGAACCTCTGGGCCGCCCAAGGACCGGGCTCGCACGGCGGAAGGCAGGCCGGTCCACAGCGCTCCATCGGCACGGGAACAAAGCCTCCAGCAGGCTCCCGAACTGATGGAATTTGGCGGTATGAAATTGCAGGTTCTGGGAACTTCGGGACCCGCCAAGGAGCGGCCGCGCGTGGCCGAGGGTACGCCGATCCGCCGCGACGCCGACAGCCCCGAGTATGCGGTCAAGACGGCCAGGATTATTGAAGGCGCTGTGGGGGACGGCCATGATGACGCGGAGCAGTTAGCACAGGAAAAACCGGACCCACAGTTGGCCAACGTGAGATCGACCGGCAGCGGATATCTGACCGGGGGGCCGGTTCGCCGCGCCTGATCGGTTCTCGAAAGGAGATGAGCACATGCAGATATGGACCTGGGATGGATGGGGGTGGGGAACTTTTGACATCGCATTTCCCTTCGGGACGAACGTGATTAACCGCCACTCGCGCTGCATTGTTTCGATCTGCGAGCTTGGTCAACCGCCCGGCGGACAACTCGATTTTCCCTTCATTGGCGCCGCCAGCATGCGCGTACATAACGTGGCGCCTGGCGATGACGGGGTGCTACATGTGCGTTTTGAAATAAACTGGCAGAGCTCGTTACAATGGCGCGCTACATTCTTCATCGGATAGGCGCTGTTTTGGCGGGAAACGGAGAGAGCCACGATGGCCCAAATTACGACGGGACTGGTCGGTAATCCAACCACCCATTATTCCTTCTCCTACGACAGTTCGCTTCAACGTGGGGCCGCCAATCCTGTTGGCCCCGAACCCGCGCGCACCAATGCCCTGATCCAGGCCTGCGAGGGCGATTTCAACTGGATGTCGGGGTTGTTTGGCAATCCGCCGCTCGATTATCGGATTCCTTGCACGGTCCAGGTCACGCAGAACGGCGGCGGCGCAAGCTGGTCTCTTGGGGGTGGCAATCTCTCCGTGACGTTGAACCCGGGCCTCGGCGGCAGTACAACCATGTTGCGGTATCTGCTGGTGTCTGAAATGACCGAGCAGTTCATGCGCGAACAGGGACGCGGCTGGTATGGTACGAACACCGAGGGCAGCAACGGGGAAGGCCTGTCCCGTTTTCTCGCGGCCCGGCTCCTCGCGAATAACGGACTCGGCTTCCCGCCGCCGAATTTTGACAACAGTAATCTATGGATGAACAGTCCGCGCAACGACTTTGTCAATAACATCAACCCAACCGATGACGGCCCGGATGCGATTACGGGCTGCTCACTGCTCTTCATCTACTATCTATTCAGTCAACTCCGCTACAGCGAAAGCCAGATCGTCGCCGCGGGAGCAACCACCCCTGCCGGCGTTTACAAGAACCTCACCGGCGACACTGCTGATCCCTTTCCGAATTTCAAAGCGCTGGTAGGTAGCAGATATCCCGGCACGGCAACAATCCCCGGCCCTAATCTAGACAACCCCTTCCCCATTGCGACTCCCAGGCCCGTGCAGGTGTGGAGTTGGGATGGATGGGGGTGGGGAACTTTTGACATCGCATTTCCGTTCGGGACCAACATCATTAACCGCCATTCGCGCGTGGAAGTGTCCATCTGCGAACTCGGGGGATCGCCGCTTGATTATCCGTTCATGGGCGCTGCGACGATGTCGGTTCTCAACGTGGCGCCCTCCGACAATGGCGTCGTCCATGTCAGGTTTGAAATTCAATGGCGCAGCGTACTGCAGTGGCGCGCGACGTTTTTTATTTCGTGATTGCGTGAACCTTGGCGTCCAGGCGGCCCAACGGCGATATTCTGGGGCGCCCGTCGGGTTCACTCGCATCCCATTTCGGGCCGTTCCAATCTTCGCTCCCGAACCGTCGGCCCATCGCGGTACGTTTGGCGCGGGCAGGCGAAACATGATCTCGAAATAGACTCGACCGACCCTCCTGGCTCGTTCGCATCGGGGCTGACTTTACAACGATGAAGTGACCGTTCGATGCTTCCAGTTTGTCGGCCGAGTGATGTTCTGTAATGGGTGCGTAGAACATTCCGATCAGCAGCCCGTAAGAGGTCGGCGGTGTTCTGACGGATGGGCGTGTTCAGGATACACTAGCGGAGTACGTCCGAGTCCGTCATATTCGAAATTCGCAAGCTGGAAGAGGCTTGAAAACAGATTGATCGCGACTTGACGCCTAGCGTTTATCAATGTTTTCGATCCATTCCGGGTGCTCCCGGTCGGATCACGCACCACTCGGAGAATGCCCCGCCGCTCCTACCGATATTTTGGGTTATCGTGCGCCGAACCAGCCATCGCTCGCTATCCTCTCATTCCGGTAGTAGCGGGATTGAGTCCAAGTGGTTCGAGCGCTAGTCTCCAGTGCAGCGCTCGTCTTTAGGTGAACTCATGAGTAATGTCTGTCTCCATCGCGCGAGTAGAACCGCGAACAATCAGGTTCAACGTGAGCGTGTACAGCACCTACTTTCGGCTGACCGGAATGCAACACGCCATGGGTGCCACAGGCTCTAGTCGTGTACCGGCGATTCGGAGGGAGCGCGTGACCGCCCGTTTATGCAACTTCTGGCGGCAGTTCACAAGGCGGGCATCGCCGGAGCATAATATACTCACGAGGTGAAGAATGCGGGCCACCATTGTAATACTCCCTGTGCTGGCGGCCTGGGCTCAGCAGCAGCCCGCTTCGCCGGTGGAATTCGAAGTGATTTCCGTGAAGCCGGGTGACCCCGCCGATACCAGTTCCAGCACTCGCACTACGCCGGGCGGTCTGCAAATGCGAAACACCACGTTGAACAATCTGATTCGGGGGGCATACCGCCTGAACGAGTTTCAGCTTGAGGGAGGCCCAAAGTGGACAGGGTCGCAACGCTTTCACATCGATGCCAAAGTCCCCGCCGGTGCGGCACGAGACCAGATCCCGCTCATGATGCAGGCGCTGCTCAAGGATCGCTTCAAGCTGGTGTTCCATCGCGAAACGAAGATGCTACCACAGTATGAACTGATCATCGCCCCGGGCGGTCCTAAACTTGGCCTCGTCGGCGGAATTTGTGGGTGAATTTGCCCGGATTCAGCAGGACGATTGA
>JBDTMZ010000097.1:0-16267 GCA_039934035.1 Candidatus Solibacter sp.
ATCATCGTTTTCAATTTGAACACGATAGGCAATATAATGCGTATGTCGATGGGTGAAACCATCGGCACTGTGATTCATTAGCCGTAACCAGTTACGGAGATACTTCGCTATGAAGACAGAACAGCCTGCAGCACCCAGTGGTTCAACGTTCACCTCGGTGAAAGAGATCGAGGCGAGCATCAAAACCAGAATGGAAAAAGCGGTCGCGGACCTGCAGCATGAAATGTCCTCGATTCGGACGGGGCGGGCGTCCCTCGGCCTACTCGACAACATCCGGGTGGACTACTACGGCACTCCCACGCCGCTCAATCAGGTTGCCAACCTGCACGTCCCGGAGCCGAATCTGATCACCATCCAACCGTGGGATGTCTCCCAGATCGGTCTCATCGAAAAAGTCATTCGCACCAGCGATCTCGGGTTGAATCCCGGCAACGACGGCAAGATCATTCGCCTGCCCATTCCACCGCTCACCGAAGAGCGGCGCAAAGAGATGGTCAAGAAGCTCCACGGTGTGGCCGAACATCACCGCGTCGCGGTCCGCAACATCCGGCGCGATGGCAATGAGAATGTAAAGAAACTGTCCAAGGAAAAGAAGATCACGGAGGACGACGATAAGCGCGCGCACGACGAAATCCAGAAGATGACCGATACCTACATGGGCAAGATCGACGCTGCCTTCAAGGCCAAGGAAAAGGACATCCTGGAGATTCGCTAGTCCACGGTTTGCCAGCAATGCGCCGCGGCTCTCCCCTGAGAACCGCGGCGTTCGTGTGTAACGCTTGTGTGTAGTGCTTCTGTATAGCGCGGGTGTGTCGCCCGTGGTCTGGCGCGTAGTCGCAACTTGGGAAAAATGCAGTCTGATTCGGATCGGTGGTTCCATCTGCGGGTGCCGGCCTCCAGCGCTAATCTGGGGCCCGGCTTCGACGCGCTTGGCCTGGCGCTGGGCGTCTACCTGACGTGCCGCTTCCGCCGCAGCGAGACGCTTTCCATCCAGGCGGAAGGGCGGGACGCCGCCAGCATCCCGGCCACGCCCGACAACCTGATCTGGCAGACGGCGCTCTCGGTGGCGCAATCCCTCGGCAAAACCATGCCGCCGATCGAACTGCACATCCACAACGACATCCCTCTCGGCAAAGGCATGGGCTCCAGCGCCGCGGCACTGACTGCCGGCGTGGTGATTGCCGATGAGCTGCTGGATCTGGGTTGGAAGCCGTTGCGGATTCTGGACGAGGCCGCGCGGCTGGAAGGCCATCCCGACAATGTCGCGCCTTGTACCCTGGGTTCGATCGTGGCCAGCGCAATCGATTCCGGCGGCGTGACGCGCGCCGTGCGTCTGCCGCTGCCCCAGAATCTGGACCTGGCCATCGTAGTCCCCGATTTCGATCTGCCGACCTCGAAAGCGCGCGCCGTGTTGCCCTCGGGTTACAGCCGCGAGGACGCCGTCTTCAACGTCCAGCGCGCCGCCCTGCTCATCGCCGCCCTGGCGACCGGCACCACGTCGGTTTTCCCGGCCGCGGTGGAAGACCGCTTCCACCAGCCGTACCGCGAAGCGCTGGTGCCCGGTCTGCACGAAATCCTCCGCCTGCGCGCTCCCGGCCTGCTGGGTTGCACGCTGAGCGGCGCCGGGCCCTCGATCCTGGTCTTCTTTGAGCGTGGCTGCGAGAGCGTATGCGATCACGTGGTGCAGATCTTCCGGCTGCACGGCCACGAATCGCAGGCATTCCACTGCAGCATCCCGGAACGCGGCTTCGAACTGACCCGCGAATAGGCTGTGGCAGGGCGCAGTCGGCCCATCCGGAACGGCGGCGCGAAAGCACACGCGGTCCGGGGGCGAGTCACGGAGGTAGAGTATATCTATCCCCCATGCTTCGCTTTTTGACGCTATCGCTTACGGTTTGCGGAGTCCTCATGGCGAATTCCGATTTCGATCAGGCGCAGGCCTCCCGGTTCGCCGCGCTGGCGCTGGATTGCGTACATAAGCCATACCCCAACAAGATCGCGCACTCCCTGAACTCCGACGCCGACGTAAAGTCGCCGCGGGAACTCACGCCCGCCTTCTATGGCTGCTACGACTGGCATTCTTCCGTGCATGGCCACTGGCTGCTGGTTCGCCTGGCACGACTCTTCCCGCAAGCTCCCTTTGCCGCGGATGCCCGGCGTGCGGTCGCGCAGAGCCTTACGCCCGCCAACATTGCGCAGGAAGCGGCCTATTTGAATGCCTCCGGGCGGAATACTTTCGAACGCCCGTACGGACTCGCGTGGCTGCTCCAGCTCGCCGCTGAATTGAAGGAGTTTGACGATGCGGACGCGCGCCAGTGGTCGGCCTCGCTGCTGCCGCTGGAGCAGGCTGCGATCGCGCGGATCAGCGATTGGCTGCCCAAACTCCAGCACCCCATACGCACGGGCGAGCACAACAATACGGCCTTCTCGCTCGGCCTGATGCTGGACTACGCGCGCACCACCGGCAACACGGAATTCGGCCGTCTGCTGGAATCCCGCACGCGCGATTACTACTTCAAAGACAAAGCCTGTCCGCTCGCCTACGAGCCGTCCGGGGAGGACTTTCTTTCCCCATGCTTAGCGGAAGCCGACCTGATGCGCCGCGTTCTGCCCGCCGGCGAGTTTGCCCGGTGGTTCGGCGCGTTCCTGCCGAGCCTGGAATTGGAGCCCACCAAGGTCAGCGATGTGACCGATGGCAAGGCGTACCATCTGGCGGGCCTCAACTTGAGCCGTGCCTGGATGCTGGACGGCATCGTGTCGCAGCTTCCCGCATCCGCCCCTCGCCGTAAGACGCTGGCGGCGCTCGCGGCCACCCTGCGGGCCGCCGGACTCGACAGCATCAAAAGCGAGCATTACGAGGGCGGGCACTGGCTCGGCAGTTTTGCGGTTTATCTGGTGAGCGGGCGTGGCTTGCGCTGACCGATGCGGCCGGCAATCTTCCTGTTATACTCAACGTTCAATTATGGCCAATCCAAAATATTCGGCCTCCGACAAGGTCATGCCGGTTTCCGAGGTGGTGGACACGCTGAGTGACGGCACCAAAGTGAAACTGCGCACGCCCCGGATGCGTGCCTGCAGCGAGCAAGACGAGAAGGCGAAGCTCTGCGCCGGTCACTTGAAGCGCTGGTATTTCTTTGGCGACGAAGTCAAACAGAAGTTTGGCGCGGATGCCGAGATTTACCGCTGCGAACGCTGCAAGACTCTCTATCTTCCAAACCCGGAAGAAGAGCCTCGCACCGGCACGCTCAGTTTCTAGCCACCAAAGAAAAACCGCATCGACCCAATCCGAAGGCCTGCTGGATTGAGTGCGATGCGGTTTTGCCCAGGTTGGGCTGGGATCCGGCGTCGGGCTCTCTGGAATGAAACTTGTCGATTCCTGGTCAGGTCCGCGTCCTAAATTTTCCTTACCAGAAACGCCAGACAACTACCGCTACAGTGATCCCCGGAGAGACTGTAGAAGAACGTATTTGCTAAAAAAACCCCTCTGCGATAACCACAGGTGAAAGAATGGTGAGCTAAAACTCTTGCAAACATCGGCTCCCGCAAGCACGCTGTCTTCGTCGGCCCACTCTTCTTCCAACCGTCTGTTAAAGCAGAGGGCAGGTTTGAAAGTACTTCGCCAATTCACCACTAGAAATAGCAATCGGACAACCATCTGTCAATTGGTTTAACCTACTTTGTTGTCAGTATTTTCTGCAAGCCGACATGTGCCGGCTTGTATTGCGGGTGGGCAGGGGCTGTGTCGCTATGACACAATCAGGTAGATGAGGGCCAAACTCGGGCTAGCCGCCATTTTCTGTTGTCTCAGCATAATGGTGCAGGCCCAAACAACTGACGAACCGGTGACCGTGAGCACCGAGCATCCCAGGCTCTTCCTGCGTCCGCAGCGGCTCCGGCTGCTGAAGCGCGAACGCGAGCGTTCCAGTCCACGCTGGCAGCAGCTCGAGACCCTGGTAGTGGGGGGGGCACCCATGCCCGAGCCAGGCCTCGCCTGGGCTCTCTACTTCCAAGTTTCCGGGAATCAGGAGTTTGGAAAGAAGGCGATCGCCTGGGCCTTGAGTCCCGCGGCGGACGTGCGCCAGCAGGCGCTGGTCTACGACTGGTGCGAATCACTGCTTACCGATTCCCAGCGGCGCGACCTTACGACGCGCCTGACCCGGCCGCTGGTGGCCACCGATACTTCCCTGAACGCTGTTCGTGCGCGGACCTTTGCCGCGATCGTACTCTACGACCATACGCCGCAGGCGCCGCAGAAGGCGCTGGAAGCGACGGTCAGGCAATGGTGGGATAAGCAGATCGTGCCGGGCATCAAAGCCGGAAAGAACCTGATCACGCGCGACGACGCTTATCCCTTGTGGGAGATCCTGCATGCGGTTCGCGACAACACAAATATCGATTTGCGCGAGTCCATACCGCAGTACTTCAAGGATTTCCCCATTGAACACCTGATCAGCCACTACCCGGCCATCTTCCCGGGGCCGGATAATGAATACCGCATCGGCGCCACCGCCAAAGAGGGCGATCCGGATCTGCGTGCCGCCGCCCTCTCGCGCGTCGCCGAAATGGCGATGGTGGCCTTGGACGTGAACGCGGCGGAAACGCAGGTATTGCAGGGCTGGCTGATGCACGATCATTTTATGTTGCGCGGCACCTTCGGCACGCCGTACGAATTCCTTTGGGCCAATCCCTATCAACCGGGGCTCAGCTACTTCCACGTTCCCCTGATCTATCACAACCCGGCCCTCGGGAAGCTGTTCGTGCGCTCCAGTTGGGATGACGACGCGGAGTGGTTTGGCTATTTCGAGGGGGCGATGCAAATGTTCACGCAGGGCACGGTCGCCATGCTGAATCCGCAATTGAATGCGGCGCCTGTTTCCTTGAAGGAAGCCATGATCTGCTTTGCGCAGCGGACTCGCAAATTCGACTTGAAGCTGGACGATGAGGACGCGGTATTTGTCCTCGGGCTGCAGCCGGGGCGCAAGTATCAGATCGAGATCGACGACGAAGAAGTCTTCGAGGACACGGCGGACCGCGGCGGAATTCTCCAGTTGGACATGCCGCGCGGCAAGAGTACCGGCCTGAGGCTGAAAGAACGCTCGGAATAAGTGCGAGTCTCGTCGGGAGTTATTTCCTGGGTCAGGAAGTGGACAGGCGAGGACGCTGTCCTACGCCTTAGAACGCCCAGCGCCAGAGAGAGGCGCCTACCGTATAGCCCGCGCCGACCGCGGCGAAGAGCACGATGTCGCCCTTCTTCAGGCGGCCTTCGGCAATGGCATCGCGAGTGGCCAGCGGCAGCGTGCCGGCAGTGGTATTGCCATAACGCTCGATGTTGACCATCACGCGCTCGGGCGGGATTCCCAGACGATCTCCGGCCGCTTTGATGATCCGGATATTGGCCTGGTGGGGAATCATCAACGCCACCTCTTCGATATTGATCTGATTGCGCTCCAGCAACTCGCGGCAAACTTCGAACATGCGCCGCGACGCGTACTTAAACACCTGCGCGCCTTCCTGGTGTACGTAGTGCAACCGCTGATCGACGGTCTCGTGAGAAGCGGGCTGACGGCTTCCGCCGGCAGGCATACGCAAGAACTCGCCTCCGGAGCCGTCCACTTCGCCCAGAAAATCGATAAATCCCGTTTCGCCATCGCCGTTGGCCGGTGCTTCGAGCAGCATAGCTCCGGCGCCATCGCCGAATAGTATGCAGGTGGAGCGGTCGGTGTAATCGATGATCCGGCTCATGGTGTCGGCGCCGATCACCAGCACCTTCTTGTGCGTCCCGGCGCCTATCAGGTGCGCACCCACGGTGAGCCCGTAAAGGAAGCCCGAGCAGGCCGCAATCAAGTCGAAGCCCCACGCGCCCTTGGCGCCTATGCCGTGCTGTACCAGGCACGCGGTGGAGGGGAACATATGGTCCGGAGTGACCGTGCAGACGATGATCGCGTTGAGCTCGGTCGCGTCGATGCCGCGGTGCGCCAGCGCGCACTTTGCGGCTTCAATGGCCATGTCGGAGGTCGCCATTTCCGGGGCGGCAATGTGGCGCTCGCGAATCCCGGTGCGCTCCATGATCCACTGGTCATTGGTATCGACCATCTTTTCCAGGTCTTGATTGGTGAGCACGCGCGGAGGGGTATAGCAGCCGAGCGCGCTGATTTTAGCCTTTGGCAATGTTTTGTCCTTAGAAGGTTTAGGGTAACGCAGAGTGCGCCTATGGTGAAAGGGCCGCACCCGTTCTGAGGAGGGCGATCCATCATCATCCCCGACCTCTGCTACGATGCGAACTTATGAGGTCCCTTCGAATCGCGTGGCTGGTTTGCCTGCCGCTCCTGTTGTCCGCTCAACCCACAGACCCGATCAACTCCCTGCGTTTCCGGCAGATCGGCCCGTTTCGCGGCGGCCGCTCGGTGGCTGTGGCTGGAGTGCCTTCGCAGCCCGACACGTTCTATTTTGGCGCGGTCGGCGGCGGCGTCTTCAAAACCACCGACAGCGGAGTGAACTGGCTGCCGGTTTCGGACGGGCAACTCAAAACCGGTTCAGTGGGCGCGCTGGCGGTTGCCGATTCCGACCCCAACGTGATCTACGCGGGCATGGGGGAAGCCTGCGTACGCGGCAACGCCACGCACGGCGACGGTGTCTACAAGTCCGTCGACGCAGGACATACCTGGCGAAACGTGGGACTGCAGGAAAGTTATCACATTGGCGCCGTGGTGGTGGACCCCAAGGACGCGAACCTCGTCTATGTGGCCGCGGTGGGACACCTCTGGGGACCCAATGAAATGCGCGGTGTCTATCGCAGTTCCGACGGAGGCACAACCTGGAAGCAGGTGCTGAAGCGAACCAGCACAGCCGGCGCCGTGGACCTGGCAATGGACCCCTCTAATCCCCGCGTGCTCTACGCTGCCACCTGGGAAATCAGCCGTAAGCCGTGGCGCATGGACAGCGGCGGACCCGGGAGCGGCATCTTCAAGAGTACCGATGGCGGCGACACCTGGAGCGAAATTTCGCGGGCGCCGGGATTGCCGAAGGGTGTGCTGGGGAAGATCGGTCTCGCCATTTCGCCCGTGAATCCGGAGCACATCTGGGCGATGGTGGAAGCGGCGGATGGCGGACTGTTTCGTTCCGACAACGGCGGGCGCAACTGGACCCGCGTGAACGAAGCCGCCAACCTGCGGCAGCGCGCCTGGTACTACACCCACATCTATGCCGATCCCAAGAACGTCGACACCGTGTACGCCCTGAATGTCGGCATGTTCAAATCGATCGACGGCGGCCGGACCTTCAACCCGATCGGGACGCCGCATTCCGACAATCACGATTTGTGGATCGCGCCGGCGGATCCCAAGACGATGATCGAAGCCAACGATGGCGGCGCCGCGGTCACTCACGATGGCGGCCGCACCTGGTCGACCCTTGACAACCAGCCTACCGCGCAGTTTTACCGGGTGACGCTCGACCAGGACTTTCCGTATCACATCTACGGTGCGCAGCAGGACAACAGCACCGTGCGCATCGCCAGCCGTACGACAGGCAGCGCGATCACCTCGGACGATTGGTACGACGTGGGCGGCGGCGAAAGCGGCTGGATCGCGCCGGACCCGCGCAATTCCCAGATCGTGTATGCCGGTTCGTACGACGGCCTGCTGACGCGGCAGGACAAACGCACCGGCCAGAGCCGCAACATTAATCCGTGGCCGGACAATCCCATGGGCTACGGCGTGGAGGCCATGAAGTATCGTTTCCAGTGGAGCTTCCCGATCGCCTTTTCCCTGCACGATCCCAAGGTGCTCTACGCCGGCTCCCAGATGCTGCTGCGTACTCTCAACGAGGGGCAGAACTGGGAAGCCCTCAGTCCCGACCTGACGCGCAACGACAAATCGAAAATGGGCAGTTCGGGGGGTCCCATCACGCAGGACAATACCAGCGTCGAATACTATGGCACGATCTTCACGCTGATGGAATCGCCGGTGACGAAGGGCGTGATCTGGACCGGGTCTGACGATGGCCTGGTGTACGTGACGCGCGATGGCGGGAAGAACTGGACGAATGTCACTCCGCCCGGAATGCCGGAGTGGATTCGCATCAATTCGATCGACGCTTCGTCCCACGACGCAGGCACGGCCTATGTCGCCGCCACGAATTACCAGCAGGACGATTTCCGGCCGTACCTTTACAAGACGGCTGATTTCGGGAAGACCTGGAAGAAGATCGTCAACGGAATCGCCGAAAGTGCCTTCACGCGCGTGGTGCGCGAAGATCCCAATCGCAAAGGACTGCTGGTGGCGGGCACCGAGACGGGACTCTACTTGTCGTTTGATGACGGCGGAAACTGGCGCAGCTTTCAGTTGAATCTGCCCGTCACTCCGATCACCGACCTGCAGTTCCACAAGCGCGAAAAGGAACTCGTGATCGGCACCGAAGGGCGTTCCTTCTGGGTGCTCGACGATGTCGGCATGCTTTACCAGTTGAACGGCTTCCACGCCGAGACGGAGGAAGCCAAGCTCTTCCAGCCGCGCGATACGTATCGTTTCGGCGCCGGTGGACGTGGCGGTCGCGGCGGCGGGGCGGCTGGAGAGAATCCGCCCGGCGGCGTTGTGGTGCAGTTCTATTTGAAGGCCAACCCGCAAGGCACGGTCACGCTGGACCTTCTCGATTCCGCCGGCAAACCGGTGAATCAGTTTTCGACGGCCGAAGCGCCGCGCCCGCAGACCGCGTCCGGGGATGACGACGACGAGGCTCCCCGCGCGGCGCCGGCAGCTCGCCTGAACGCACAGCAGGGCATGAATCGATACGTGTGGAACCTGCGCTACCCGGATGCCACGGTATTCCCTGGAATGATCCTTTGGGCGGGCAGCACGGCGGGTCCGCGTGTGCCGCCGGGTAAATACTCGGTGCGGTTGACGGTGGACGGCAAGACGCAGACGCAGACCTTTGAGGTGAAGAAAGATCCCCGGCTCGACACAACCGCGGACGAATACGCGCGGCAACTTTCGCTTTCTCTGCAGGTGCGCGACAAACTGAGCGAGACCA
This sequence comes from Candidatus Solibacter sp., assembly GCA_039934035.1. Lineage (GTDB taxonomy): Bacteria > Acidobacteriota > Terriglobia > Bryobacterales > Bryobacteraceae > Solibacter. The sequence continues at coordinate 9,028 of JBDTMZ010000097.1, forward strand.
ACGACGCGGTGATCCGCATTAGGGAATTGCGCAAGCAGTTGGACGAGTACGCGAAACGCGATTCCAAGAACGTCGCCGAAGCGGCCAAGGCGCTCCGCCAGAAGCTGACCGAGGTGGAAGAAGCTCTCTATCAGACTAAGCTTCGTTCCAGCCAGGATCCGCTCAACTTCCCGATCAAGCTGAACAACAAGCTTGCGCACGTGCTGAGCGTGGTGCAGAGTTCGGACAATCAGCCGACGCAGCAAGCGTACATGGTTTACGAGGATTTGGCGACGCAGGTGAACGCACAGCTCAAAAAGCTCGACGCGCTGCTGGGCGCGGAACTCGCTGCGTTCAATCGGTTGGTTCGGGATGAGAACGTGCCGGCGGTGGTGGCGCCTCCGAAGAAGGCGGCCCAGTAGGGGTGCGGGGTACGCGGCAGCTTTAGGCTACCGCGCCCACGGGGAGTTCGACGGTCAGGCGCACTTCGGCCATCAGGGCCTCGAGCTCGGCTCGCTCGGACGCGGTAAGGTTGGCCACCTGCAGCAGGTCGCGGGCGGCAAGAAAACTTCTGGCCGCATCGCGGTATGCGCCGCGGCTGGCCAGCTTACGGGAGCGTCGGAATTGCTTTGCTATGAGAATGCTGAGTTCGTGATCGGTCTTGGCGCGAAGTCGCGCGAGCGCGGGGTGCATCGGTTCCTCCATTGGCGTCTGCATATATAGACGCAGGGAGGTTCCAATTCGACCGTGAAATTTCGCGATTTTTAGTAATCAAAAGCGCTATTGTGCCAGCGCGTTTTCCACAGCCTTCGTCAGATCCGCCGCTTCGGGCGTGACGGCCGACTCGAATCTGTTGATAACATTACCCTTTTTGTCGACCAGGAACTTGGTGAAGTTCCATTTGATGTCGCCGCCGGTCTTGGAATTCTTATCGGTCAGATATTGATAAAGCGGCGTGGTGTCGGCGCCCTTCACCGAGACCTTGCTCATCAACGGGAACGTAACGTTGTAGTTTCGGCTGCAAAACGTCTTGATTTCCTCGTTCGAGCCCGGTTCCTGCGCGCCAAAGTTGTTGGCCGGAACGCCCACGATGACAAAGCCCTGGTCTTTGTACTTCTCGTAAAGCTTTTCCAGTCCCGCGTATTGGGGGGTATACCCGCATTTGCTGGCCACGTTCACCAGAAGAACTACCTTTCCTTTGTAAGAAGATAGCGGCGTCGGTGCGCCATCGATGGAATTCAAGGTGAAATCGTAAACGCTCGAAGCGGCAAACGCCATGGCTCCTATTGCCAGGCCCAAAAGCACGAGTTTGATCATGCTGACCAGCATATCGATGGAGACGCCCGCCCGCAATCGGGCGACACCCGGGGAGCGGAAGTTTACATCCGATTTACTGCTTACCGCGCCCGTCGGCACTCATGGCAGGCGGGGACACCGGCTTGTCGTCACCATAGGTCGCGACCAGATATTCGAGCAGCGCTTCCCGATCGCTGATCTTCGTGCCCCATCCGGCCATTTTGTCCAGTTCGCGATTCCACGCGGCGCGGCTCAGGCGATTGGTGTGGATGATGCGCAAACTATGGCACGGAAGGCAGGCGCGCTGCTCTTCCTGCTTCCCTTTCTCAATGACGGCCTGGTCGGCCGCGGCGGCCAGCCGGACGGCAGCGAAAACCAGCAGTACGGCGCGCATCATGCTTTCTCCACGGTGACACCGACGCGGTCGATGCCGTTCCACAAGTAGCCCGATGGGTTCCACGCCGGCACCACCGGTTGCACGCGGCCGGCGGTGTCGGTGGCGCGCGAGAGGATCGAATAGTATCCCGGGTCCTTCGGGGTCCATGGCAAAGTGAACAGGCGCCAGGCAAACGGGAGCTTCTGGGGAGAAAGCGTTGCGTTTTGCCAGCGCGCGCCGCCGTCCGTCGAGACCTCGACGCGCTCGATGGCGTTCTCGCCGGCCCACGCAAACCCGCGAATCGTCATCGCTCCGAGCGGCGCTTTACTCTGGTCCTCGGGGAACGTCAGCGTCGATTTCACCAGCATGCCTTCGATCACATCCAATTCCGCGGGACGCGCGGGGGTGCCGGGCGGCAGCGCGTACTTCGGGTAGCGATAGCCGGGATTCATGAAGAATCCACCGCTCTCTTTGGCCGTGGCCGTGAGGCGCACCACCCATTTGACCCAACTGGTCCCGTCCCAGCCGGGCACGATCAGGCGCACGGGGAGGCCGTGGATCTCAGGCGTCTCGCCATTCATTTTGAGGGCCAGCAGAGTGGCGGGATGGAGCGCCTTTTCCCTGGGCATGCTGCGCACGAAATCGGGCGTCTGCAGGACGCCGTTGTCGGCGCCGTCGATTTCGAGGAAGCTGGCGCTGGCAGCGAGTCCGGCGAGTTTCAGCACGTCGGAGAGTCGCGGCCCGGTCCACTCGGCGTTGCCCACGGCGCCGCGCCCCCATTGAATGCCGGGGAGTTTGGGAGTGAAGAAGGCGCGCCCGTTGCCCGTGCATTCGAGCGTGGCAGGTACGGTGTGCTGCGGCAGTTTTTGCAGGTCGGCGAGAGTGAGTTGCAGCGGCTTGCTGACCAGGCCGTTCAGCGTGATGCGGTAATCGGCGGGGGCGACGGCGGCGGGGCGGGGAAGGTGCTGACGGACGAAAAAGGCGTCGATGGGTGTGAGCCAGGAATCGAAATATTGGACGGGAGTTTCCAGGTCCTCCGGACGGTCGTTGTGGAGGATCATGGGACGTTTGCCCGGGATGGTCGGCGCCTGCTGTGCGAAGGACTGCGGCGCGGCGGCGGCGAGGAGGGCGCCGAGAATCTGACGGCGGTTGGGGCGCATTGGTTCCAGCATCCCAGATTAGTCGGCAGTTTTCAGTAGTCAGTTTTCAGTAGTCAGTTTTCAGTTTGGGTACGCAGGGTTGATACCGGACAGCCGAACTCGGCCGTTGTATGCGTCTGAAGGCGGGACCTTGGCGCACGGTCGAAACGCACTGGATGTTCAACCCGGCGCAGGATGTCCCGAGTCTGGCGACTGAAAAACTGATAACTGAAAACTGACGACTGAAAACTTCTTACATCGTCAGCGTCACTTTCGTAAGCGTGCGAGGCTTATCCGGATCGAGCCCCTTGTGCTCTGCGAGACATGCTGCGAAGATCTGCGCCGGAATGATGTACGGAATCGGTGTCAGCGTTTCCTTCACGCGCCGGGGCAAACGGATGACCCGTGTGGCGCACCCAGCCACCTCTCGATTCCCCGAATCGGTAATCGCGACGATTTCCGCCTGCAAACCCTGCAATTTGGCGAGCGTCTCTCCGATCGAAGGCCAGGTCGTTCCGGGGGGAGCGAAGGCAAACACCGGAAAATTCTGTTCCACCAGCGCGATGGGACCATGCAGGAAATCCGCCGACGAGAAGCGTTCGGCCACCACGTAGCACGTCTCCATCAGCTTTAACGCCATTTCGAACGCATTCGAATAGTTCAGGCCGCGTCCCACAACTACGGCGTGCCGCATGAAGCGATACCGCTCGGCCAGTGCTCTGATCTCGGGCTCGAGCGTCAGGGCCGCGCGCGCGGCCTCCGGAATGCGCCGCAGGTCTTCCATGCCGACCCCGCCGCCCAGCGCATGGGCCAGCATGTACATCATGAGCATCTGGCCGGTGTACGTCTTGGTGGCAGCCACGCTCTTTTCGCGTCCGGCGCGCACCAGGAAAACGTGCTCGGCGATGCGCGCCATGGCGCTGCCCGCTTCGTTCGTGATCCCTAGCGTTAGCGCTCCCTGCTGCCGCGCGCGCTCCAGTACCAGGTTGGTATCCGTGGATTCGCCCGATTGCGAGATGCCGACCACCAGCGCGTCGCGATAATCGAGGCGTGCACCATAAAGCGTGGTGATCGATGGCGCGGCCAGCGAAACGGGAATTCCGGTGGTGATTTCGAGCAGATACCGGCCGAACAGGGCGGCATTATCGCTGGTGCCGCGCGCCACCAAAACGATCAGCCGCGGCGGTTTCTTTTCCACCAGCTTTTTGAACTTCTCGACCGCGCGCAATTCCCTGGATAGCGTACGTTCCAACGCGTCCGGCTGCTGCCGGATTTCGTCGAGCATTCGGGACATCGATTTCAGGGTAACAGGCGATGAATCCTGCCATTGAAATGACTGGCTGTTTCATCGCCGCCATGTAGGATGGCGGGGAAAGAAGCGGCGTGCTGACGACGCCGCGCTTATAGCGGAGTGAGTGGGCGGTTGTCGCTGCCCATGCGGAAGGTGTGGCTGGATTCCGCGGACGGCGGCATGGTGATCAGATGCGGGCGTATCAGAAGCAGCACCTGTCCTTCGTTGCCGTCCTTGGTGTGCAGGCTGGTGAGCGGCCCCAGGTAGGGAATCCGGCTGAATCCGGCCACGCCAGCCAGCGTGCGCGCCTGGGATGCTCCCATCAGTCCGGCGACGACGGCCCATTCCCCGAAGCGTACGTCGGCTTTATTCTTGACCGCTCGGCTGGAGATTACCGGTATGCCGTTGAAGGAGGTCCCCGCCAGGACCTTGAATTCGGAATCGATGTCCAGGGTGACCGACTCATCGCCATGCACCGTCGGTGTGAGCTTGAGGTTGAAACCCAAATCCTCAAAAGTGAACGAAGGCGGTGGCGCATACGGCGTTGAGCCCTGGGTAAAGCTCGATGGGCCGTAATAGCCGGCGGTGAGAATCGGATAGCGGTCCCCCACATGAAAGGTGGCGGTCTGATTGTCGATGGAACGTAATTCGGCTTGGATCAGCAGTTTTCCGGATGAGTTGCTCATCTTGGCGACCAGCGCGGAATTCAGAATGGTGATGCTGTACAGGCCTGAGGTCGAGAACGAACGCGCCAGTTCGGCCAGGGTGAAGATCTTCTTCAGCGGATTGATGCTGAAAGTGTTGGCCAGGTCCACGCCGTAGGTGAGGGCGTCGTTGCGGCTGACTTCAAGAAATTTGAGCTCCATGCCTACTTGAGCGCGCGGCGCCGATAAATCTTCGAACATCAGGCGGGCGGGTATCACTTTGGAGACGCGGTCGCGCAGAATCACGCTGTTGTTCTGCGTGTCGAAGGCCACTTTTTCGATGGCGAACGCCTGCTGCACGGCGGTGACGATCGAGTTGAAATCCTGCGGGTTGGTAGCTTCGGGGAGGTGCAGGGAAATGGCGGCTACCGGCTCGCGCTCGGTGCGCTTCTGCGGCGTGTCTTTCACCACCAGGAAGATCTTCTTCGTGAGCGGAACCAGGAAACTGCTGGTGGCCGCTTCCAGCCCGTGAAGCGCATCCCGGTAATCCGCATCGGCAAGTTGAAAATGGATAGGCTGGCCGGCCTGATAATCGTCATCGAAGAGGCAATCCAGCCCGAACGCTTTGGCGACCTTTTCGAAGAGCGCTTTGGAATCGCCGCGCAGGTCGACGGATTGTTTTCCCGGCAACGCCTGCAATTCCGGAGGGGGCAGCAGCTTGCGGGTCTCCGCGATTAGTTCCGGAGTGGCGATCGGGATGTCCGGCGCGGCAATGGCCTCGGCGTCGTCATCGCCGGATGCGCTGGCATCGACGGGCGGTACGACTTTGGCTTCCAGGGCGGCGCGGGTGCGCACCGCCTGGCTGCGCTGCCAGTAGGTTTTGTTGTTCGGGGACATCGCGGCCGCCTGGGCGTAGAGAATATACGCTTCCGCCATGTGACCGGCGCGTTCGGCGCGGCGTCCGCGGATGTACAGGTCGTTGGCCGAGGGCCCTTGAGCGGCCAGAGAGGCCGCCAGGCAAAGCCAAGCTATGGCTAAACGTATCCCCACGCCAGAGTGACGCGCCGCACCACGCTTTCGTGCAGGCGGGTTTCGTGCAGGCTGCTTTCGTGTGCGACTCTGATGTCATGAGAAGCGCATTGCCGCGGTTCCGGCAAATCGTCATGAGCGATCCGATGGAAGTGGTGATTCCGCTGGTCATCTTCGGCGTGACTTTTCTGGCCTGCTGGCTGGTCCGCCGGTTCGTGCTGCGCGCGCTGAAGGCGTGGAATGCGCGCACGGGGAGCAGGGCTGGACTCGTGACTTACGAGGCGCTGCGCGGTCCTACCTGGATTTGGGCGCTGATTCTGGCGGCGCATCTCGCCTTCCAGGGGTCAGACCTGCCGGCCCGCGTCACCGCCCCGATCGCCAGTATTTTGTTGGTGTTATGGATCGGGTCGCTGACCCTCATGTCGATGCGGGTGGCGGGAAATCTGGTGCGCTACCAGGGCTCTCAGTTTCCCGGGACCATGCCGGTCACCACCCTCACTCAGAACCTGGCGCAGATCGGCGTGCTGATTCTCGGCATGCTGATCATCCTCAATCATTTCAACGTGTCGATCACGCCAATGCTGACGGCTTTGGGCGTTGGAGGTTTGGCGGTCGCTCTGGCGTTGCAGGACACGCTGTCCAACCTGTTCGGCGGCTTCTATGTGGCGGTGGCCGGGCAGGTGCGGCTGGGCGATTACATTAAGTTGAACAGCGGCGAGGAAGGCTACGTCGCGGACATTGGGTGGCGCTCCACGACGATGCGGGCGACGGCGAATAATCTGATCATCGTGCCCAACGCCAAATTGGCGCAGGCGATCGTGACCAATTTCAACCTGCCGGAGAAACGCATGGCTGCGAATTTCCCCGTCACCGTGGGGTATGATTGCGATCCGGACGTGGTCGAGCGCATCCTGGGCGACGTGCTGGCTCAGGCGGCAGGGGACGTGCCGGGAATGCTCCCCGAGCCGGCGCCGTCCGTGGCGTTCGAGCCGGGCTTTGGCGAGGCTGGGATTTGCTTCACCGCGAATTTTCACGTCAGCGAGTATGCAAGTCAGGGTCCAGTCCGTAACGAGTTGAGAAGACGGGTGTTACGCCGTTTTCGTGCGGAGGGTATTGGAATCCCCTACCCCACGCGGACGGTATATCTGCGGGGCGGCGGCGAACCGGTGGAAGAAAAGTTACTCGGCGAAGTCGCTGACAACAAAGAATCTTGATGGGCCCGATCGAAGTTTTTTTGTGCAAGCGTTGCTAAGCCCTCATTCGTTTGTTAATCTAGGGAAGTCAGCCGATAGCAACCGACCGAAATTCTGGTCGAAAGCAATCAAGCGAAATTTTCTGGTTCGCTCCCGTTGAATGTAATCGACGCGCGAGCAACGAACCTAACAAGTTTCGAGGCCTGCCAATTGTTGCCATATTTCGATGTGGTAGTGGTTGAGCACAGATCATTGAAAATCTGGTTGGATGCAGTAAAGAAACACTTCGTCAG